>NZ_JBEYUN010000011.1:0-273440 GCF_040643545.1 Streptomyces sp. NPDC047117
TCGCCTCCCTGCGCGCCCAGGGCGACGGCGGCCTGGACCACTCCGCCCTCCTCCGCGGCGTCGAGCGCCTCTCCGGCCTCCCCACCCAGGGCTGACCCACGGGGACACCTGACGGAACGCCGCCCGGTAGCGCCACCGGGCGGCGTTCTGCTGTGTGCGGGTGGGCGCGCCCTCCGCCCCGTACACTGATGCAACGTTCGTTAAGTCCTGGGGGGGGCGACGGTGCAGCCTGCCGGTCAGAGGGCCATTCTCGATGCCGCCCGGCACGAGTTCGCCGGGCGCGGATACGGCGCGGCGTCCATCCGGGACATCGCCCGGCGGGCCGGCGTCAGCCTCTCCGCGATGTACCACTACTACTCCGGCAAGCAGGAGCTGCTGCACGCCCTGCTGCACGAGAGCAGCCTGCGGTACTTCGCCTCCTGCGACGAGGAGCTGGCGCGGTCCGGCGAGGACGCGGGGGAGCGGCTGGCGGCGCTGGTCCGGGCGACCGTCCGCTACCGCGCCGAACGCCGGCTGGAGAGCAGTCTGCTGCTCACCGAGTGGCGCCATCTGTCCGAGGACCGGCTGAAGGAGGCGCGGCAGCGGCAGTACGACGGCTCGCGGCTCTTTCACGAAGTGGTCGACGCCGGCGTGTCGCAAGGAGTTTTCCGTACGCCGCATCCGGAGGACGCCCGGCGCGGCGTGATCGCCATGTGCAACGCGGTGGCACAGTGGTATCACGAGGGCGGCGATGTCGGAGTGGACGAACTCGCCGAGCGGTACGTGGAGTTGGCGCTCGTTCTGGTCGAGTACCGGCCGGCGGGCAGCCTGCCGCGCCGGTCCCGCTGACCTTCCGTGGGGCCCCACTTAACGACCGTTCAACTCTCTTTCCCGCCCCAATCTGCTCCTTCGCGCCGTGCCGACTGGTCAGATGTCCGACTCGCCGGACGGTTGTTCCCGGTAGAGTCCCGCCGCGTGCGATCAGCCGTGGGGGAGGGGCTCCTGTGCCGAAATATGAAGAGCTGGTGGCGTGGGCCGGTGCCGGGCACGTCGTCCGTGCCGAGCCGGACGCCGTGGCGGGGTGGCGGATACCGGAGCGGCAGAAGGAGTTACTGGTGACCACCGGCATACCGGTGGTGGACAACCTCATCGGTACGGCGTCCTTCCAGTACGAGCCCGAACCGCAGCTGCGCACCCGTGACGGCCGGCTGCTGTACCGGCTGACGCAGAATACGCACGGCAGCCGTTCGTCCGCGTTGACCTGGGCATTCGGTGTCGATCCCGACTCCGGCGCGGTGTACTACGTACTGCCCGACGGCGAGGCGTGGTTCGCCAACTCCTCGATAGAGCTGTGGCTTCGTACGCTGCACCACTACGGGCTGCACGTCAGCAGGTCGGCGATCCTGAACGATCCGCACGGCGAGGAGGACGCCGCCGTGGCCGAGCTGGGCCGGCTGGCCGTGCAGCTGAAGGCCATCGACCCGCCGGCCTTCGACGGGTTCGTCGGCTACATCTGGGTCGAGTTCCTGGAGAGATGGCTCTGGTGAGCCTCCACAGAGGCGCTGACGGGGCTCGGGCGGCCCGGGTGCGGGCGAGGACCGGCCGATCGGTCTCGGACCATTAGCGGTCTCTTTGCGCCGACTTGCCGGTCGGTTTTCCGGCGCCGCCGTGGTGGCCCGCTGCCCGGCCGCCCGTACCGTCCGGGCCGGTCAACTCACCGTTCACCCGCGCCGACCAGCGGCTTTGCCCCATGGCCGGGCAGCGGGCCGGATCTCGGCCGGGCCGCGTGCGGCGGGTACGGCAGCGGCCGCGGATGTGCGAGCGCCACACCGGGAAGCTGTGTGGCGCATGGTGCGGATGGGCCGCCGCGGCCCGGGGTGCGGCGTACGTGATACAGCGGCCCGCCTGCGGAGGTGCCGGGCCGGGCCGCCGTACGGAGGTGGGGCCGCCGCCCGCGCCGGACGGGGCTGGCGGGGCTTCCGCCCGCGCCCTGGACAGGACTTCCGTGCAGCCGTAACTTAACGATCGTTCGTCAGCGGGGCGCGCCCGGGACACGGGCGCACCACGGAGGTGCGACGGAAGGGGCCCAGGGGTGCGGCGGACGGTGTTCAACGAGGACCACGAGGCGTTCCGGGAGACGCTGCGGAGCTTCATCGCGAAGGAAGTCGTCCCCGTCTTCCCCTCCTGGGAGCAACAGGGCCACCCCGACCGGGACTTCTACCGCCGCCTCGGCGAGCTGGGCGTGCTCGGCATCCAGGTGCCCGAGGAGTACGGCGGCGGGGGCGAGGCGAGCTTCAAGTTCAACGCGGTCGTGATGGAGGAGGCCGCCCGCGCCGGGGTCTCCTTCGGCGGCCACTCCGTGCACTCCAACCTCATCCTGCCCTACCTCCTCGCGTACGCCACCGAGGAGCAGAAGCGCCGCTGGCTGCCCGGCTTCGCCGCCGGCGAGATGATGACCGCCATCGCCATGACCGAACCGGGCACCGGCTCGGATCTCGCGGGCATGCGGACCACGGCCGCACTCTCCGCCGACGGCGGGCACTACGTGCTCAACGGCGCCAAGACCTTCATCACCGGCGGCGCCCTCGCCGACCTGGTCCTCGTGGTCTGCCGCACCTCGCCGCCCGACCCCGGCGACCGCAGGGCCGGCCTGTCCATCCTGTGCGTGGAGTCCGCGAGCGAGGGCTTCGCCGTCGGCCGCAAGCTGGACAAGATCGGCCTGAAGTCCTCCGACACCGCCGAACTCTCCTTCACCGACGTGCGGGTCCCGGCGGAGAACCTGCTCGGCGAGGAGGGCCAGGGCTTCGCCTACCTCACCCACAACCTTCCGCAGGAACGCCTGACCATCGCCCTCGGCAGCACCGCGGCGGCGACGGCGGCGGTGCGCTTCGCGACCGAGTACGTCAAGGACCGCACCGTCTTCGGGAAGCCCGTCGCCGCCTTCCAGAACACCAAGTTCGTGCTCGCGGAGTGCGCCGCCGAGACCGAGGCCGCGCAGACCTTCGCCGACCGGGCGCTGGAGCTGAACGACGCGGGTGAGCTGAGCGTCGCCGACGCCGCCAAGGCCAAGCTGTTCTGCACCGAGGTGGCCGGCCGGGTGATCGACAAGTGCCTTCAGCTGCACGGCGGCTACGGCTATATGACCGAGTACCCGATCGCCCGGCTGTACGCGGACACCAGGGTCTCGCGCATCTACGGCGGCACCAGCGAGGTCATGAAGACGATCATCGCCAAGTCGCTCGGCCTCTGACTCCCGGCCGCCCGGCCCCTCCGGCTGCCTGCCTCCGCCGGCCCCCTCCCGCTGTCTCCCTCCCCCGGACCACGAGCCCGCTCCCTTCCGGCCGCGAAGGGCATCCAGAAAGGCACCCGCATGCAGACCACCGGAATCTCCGCCGTCGTCACCGGCGGCGCCTCGGGCCTGGGCCTGGCCACCGCCCAGCGCCTGCGGGCCGGCGGCGCCGAGGTCGTCCTGCTCGACCTGCCGTCCTCCGACGGCGAATCGGTCGCCAAGGAGATCGGCGCGGCCTTCGTCCCCGGCGACGTGACCAGCGAGGACAGCGCCGCCGAGGCCGTGACCGCGGCCGCCGCGCGTGCCCCCTTGCGCGTCACCGTCAACTGCGCCGGCATCGGCGGCTCCGTACGCGTCGTCGGCAAGGACGGCACGGTCGACACCCTCGAACACTTCAGCCGGATCGTCCACGTCAACCTCATCGGCACGTTCAACGTCCTGCGCCTGGCCGCGGCCGAGATGGCGCGGACCGAACCGGTCGACGGCGAGCGCGGCGTCATCATCAACACCGCCTCCGTCGCCGCGTACGAGGGCCAGATCGGCCAGCACGCGTACTCCGCCTCCAAGGGCGGCATCGTCGGCATGACCCTGCCGCTCGCCCGCGACCTCGCGGCGCGCGCGATCCGGGTGATGACCATCGCGCCGGGACTCTTCGACACCCCGCTGCTCGGCCGCGCGCCGGAGCACGTCAGGGAGGCGCTGGGCAAGCAGGTGCCGCATCCGCGGCGGCTCGGCACGGCCGCCGAGTACGCCCGGCTCGTCGAGGCGATCATCGCCAATCCGATGCTCAACGGCGAGGTCATCCGCCTGGACGGCGCGATCCGCATGTCCCCCAAGTAGCGGTCCCACGGTCCCTTCCCCCTGCCTCCTCCAGGACGGAGCTTCCCCATGCGCGACGCCGTCATCGTCGACGCCGTACGTACCCCCATCGGCAAGGGCAAGCCGGGCGGCGCCCTCTCCGGCGTCCACCCCGTCGATCTGTCGGCCCATGTCCTCAACGCGCTGGCCCGGCGCACCGGCCTGGACCCCGCCCTGGTCGACGACGTGGTCTGGGGCTGCGTCTCCCAGGTCGGCGAGCAGGCGGGGTGCGTCGGCCGGTACTCCGTGCTCGCGGCCGGCTGGCCCGAGTCGGTTCCGGGGCTGACCGTGGACCGTCAGTGCGGGTCCTCGCAGCAGGCCGTGCACCAGGTGGCCGCCGGCGTCATCGCGGGGCAGTACGACATCGCGGTGGCGGGCGGCGTCGAGGCGATGTCGCGGGTCCCGATGGGTGCCGCGCGGGCCGGGAACGAGTACGGCAGGCCGTTCGGGCCGCTGGTCGCCGAGCGCTACGACCACGTCCGCTTCAACCAGGGCGTCGGCGCCGAGATGATCGCCGAGGAGTTCGGGCTGTCCCGTACCGAACTGGACCAGCACGCCCTCGACTCGCACGCCAAGGCCGCCCGCGCCATCGACGAGGGCCGCTTCGCCGGACAGCTCGCGCCCGTCACCGTCCCGGACGGCGACGGCGGCGAGCGGGTCGTCGACACCGACGAGGGGGTGCGCCGCGGCGGCAGCCTGGAGAAGCTGGCCGGCCTCACCACCCCCTTCAAGGAGAACGGCGTCATCTCCGCGGGGAACGCCTCGCAGATCTCCGACGGCTCGGCCGCGCTGCTGATCACCACCGGCGAGATCGCGCGACAGCACGGCTGGACCCCGATGGCCCGGATCCACACCGCCGTACTGGCCGGCGTCGACCCGATCACCATGCTCAAGGGCCCGATCCCGGCGACGGAGAAGGCGCTGAAGCGCTCCGGTCTGTCGGTCGGCGACATCGGGGCCTTCGAGATCAACGAGGCGTTCGCTTCGGTGTCGCTCGGCTGGCAGCGCACCGTCGGCGCCGACTACGGGCGGCTGAACGTCAACGGCGGCGCCATCGCGCTGGGCCACCCGCTCGGCGGCTCCGGCGCCCGCCTGATGACCACCCTGGTCCACCACATGCGTGACCAGGGCATCCGCTACGGCCTCCAGTCCATGTGCGAGGGCGGCGGCATGGCCAACGCCACGGTGCTCGAACTGCTCTGACCGGGGCGGTCAGGCCGGTGCGACCGGGGCCCAGGCGACCGGCCGCCCCGGCGCTCCGGCGTGTTCGGTGATCTCGCCGCGGGTGGCGAGGAGCTTGAGGTGGGCGAGGGTCTCGGCCAGGGCGAAGCGGCGCTGCTGGAGGCCGAACTCCTGCCAGCTGCGTGACCATTTGAGGTCCGCGGCGAGCTGCCAGGCGGTGGCGCCGGGGGACGCGGTGACCGCGGCCAGGGTCTCGGCCAGCCGCTCGGTGTGGTGCCGGGCGATGTGCGCGAGCCGCTGGTCCAGCTGACCGAAGCGGTACTCGTGCGCGGGCAGCACCTCGTCGACGTCGTAGCCGGTCAGCTTGTCCAGCGAGCGCAGGAAGTCCGCGAGCGGGTCGCCGGTGCTCTGCAGCATGTATCCGATCGACGGGGTGATCCGCGGCAGCACGTGATCGCCCGAGAACAGCAGCTGCCGGTCGGGCGCGTAGAAGCAGGAGTGCCCCGGGCTGTGGCCCGGCGTCCAGACGACCCGCAGGTCCAGGCCGGGCAGGGTGATGCGCTCGCCGTCCTGGAGAAGGACGTCCGGACGCGGGGCGCGGAGCAGCCGGTCGGGGTCGATCGCGTCGGCGGTGGCGTTCGCGTCGGCGAGCGCCATGCCGTGCCGGGTGAGGTGGCCGACGTAGCCGCGCCGCCACTTCTCGTACGTGTCCAGCTCCGGGCCGACCGTACGGGCGTCCAGTTCGTGCAGGGCGACGTACGCGCCGGAGGCCTCGCGGACCCGGCCGGCGAGTCCGAGGTGGTCGGCGTGGTTGTGCGTGACGAGCACGGCCCGGACGTCGGACACGCCGTATCCGACGCTCGCCAGGCCGTCGTTGAGGGCCTGCCAGGAGATGTCGGCGTCCCAGCCCGCGTCGATCAGGGCCAGTCCGTCGCGGAGTTCGAGTGCGTAGACCAGGACGTAGCGCAGCGGATTGTCGGGAATGGGTACGGGGAGGGACCACAGGCCGTCGCGGACGCGTTCGACGGGCGGCAGCACTCCGTCCTGCCAGGCCCGCCACTGCACGTGGCCGGTGATCTCGGCTGTTGCGTCGGCTGTCACAGCAGTCGGTCCCTTCGATGTGCCCCAACGACGGCGAACGAGCGTTAAGTTTACAGGCCAACCATCGGGCGGGGCAGGGGTAAGGATCATCTCGGCCACGGAGGAATCGCGGGCAGGTGAAGGTTTTTGGACCTTCCGACGGGACCTGGACAGGGCCGGGTGTGCCGTCTTAGCTTAACGATCGTTCGTCTGCGTGTGATCTCCGTGCCCGCCGTGCCGTCAGGAGCCCTCATGTCCGATGTGGTCCGCACCGAGTACGCCGACGGCGTCGCCGTCATCACGATCGACCGCCCGGAGGCCCGCAACGCGGTGAACCTGGCCGTCTCCGAAGGCGTCGCCGCGGCCCTGGACGAGCTGGACGCCCGGGACGACCTCGCCGTCGGAGTCCTCACGGGCGCGGGCGGCACCTTCTGCGCCGGAATGGACCTCAAGGCGTTCCTGGCCGGTGAGCGGCCCAGCATCGAGGGGCGGGGCTTCGCCGGGCTCACCGAAGCGCCGCCCCGCAAGCCGCTGATCGCCGCGGTCGAGGGGTACGCGCTGGCGGGCGGCTGCGAGGTGGTCCTCGCCTGCGACCTCGTAGTGGCCGCCGAGGACGCGAAGTTCGGCCTCCCCGAGGTCAAGCGCGGGCTGGTCGCCGCGGCCGGCGGACTGCTGCGGCTGCCGCAGCGGCTCCCGTACCAGGTCGCCATGGAACTCGCTTTGACCGGCGCCTTCCTGCCCGCCCCGAAGGCCCACGCGCACGGACTGGTCAACCGGCTCACCGAGCCCGGCGGGGCGCTGGCCGGCGCACGGGAGCTGGCCCGGGAGGTCGCCGCCAACGGGCCGCTGGCCGTCCGGGTCTCCAAGCAGGTGATCGCCGGGGCGCCGTCCTGGCCGGCGGACGAGACGGCGGAGCGGCAGCGGGCCCTCGTCGAGCCGGTGTTCGCCTCGCAGGACGCCAAGGAAGGCGCCCGCGCGTTCGCCGAGAAACGCCCGCCGCGCTGGACGGGGCGCTGAGGCGGGCGGGGCCGCTGAGGCCGCTGAGTACCGCCGCCCGTAGCAGGCGCCCGCAGAGACCGACACCCCGAGGAGTCGCACCGTGTCGCGTACCGCACTGGCCTACCCTTCCCTGCCCGCCGGAGCCGTGCTCGCCGGGGCCGCGCGGCGCTTCCCCGACCGGCTCGCGCTGACCGACGGGCGCGCGGGCCTGACGTATGCCGAGCTGTACGACCGGGCGTTGCGGTTCGCGCGCGGGCTGCGCGAGCACGGCGTGGCGCCGGGCGAGACCGTGCTGCTGATGATTCCCAACTGCGCGTGGTTCCCGGTGGCGTACTGGGGCACGCTGCTGGCCGGCGCGGTCGTCAGCCCGGCCAACCCCGCTCAGCCCGCCGTCCCGCTCGCCGCGCAGCTCGCCGACTCCGGCGCCCGCGCCGTGATCGCGTACGCGGGCGCGCTGCCGTCCGTGTACGCCGCCGACGCGCCGGGCGTGCGCTTCACCGCGGTCGTACCGGGACCGGAGGACTCCGGGGGCCCGGCCGGTGACGGACCACCGGCCGCCGTTCCCGAAGCCCCGGCGGGCCGGACCGTGCTGGCCGTCGACGACCTCCTGGCGTACGGCCCGGCCGAGCCCGTGCGCCGGGCCCCCGGGGATCTGGCGCACCTGGCGTTCACCGGCGGCACCACCGGCCGGTCGAAGGCCGTCCGCGTGCTGCACCGCAATGTGATCGCCAATGTCGCGCAGACCGTGTGGGTACGGGCCGCCGGGCGGCTGTACGACGACGGCGGGGTGGTCGGCGTACTCCGCGACGAGGCGGCGGCCACCCCGCACCACTCCGTGCACGGCGCCGACACGACGCTCTCGGTGGCCCCGCTCTTCCATGCGATGGGCCTGATAGGCATGGCCGCTCACACCGCCATCGGCACCACGGCCGTGCTGCACGACCGCTTCGACCCCGTGCGCTACCTGGACGACATCGAGGCGCACCAGGTGGGTTCGGTGGGCGGCTCACCCACCATGTACCGGGCCCTGCTGGCCTCTCCGGCGAGCACCGGGCGGCGCCTGAAGTGCGTACGCCACATCAATTCCGGGGCCGCGCCGATGGACCCGGAGACGCGGCGGCGGCTCGCCGGGCTCTTCCCGGAGGCGCTGTTCACCGAGGGGTACGGGCTCACCGAGGCCACCATGGCGCTGGCGATGTGGCCGCTGGACGCCGAGGCCGGGACCCCGCACGGCACGGTCGGCGTCGCGCTCCCCGACACCCGGCTGTCCATCCGTGATCTGCTCGACCCGGCGCGCGAGCTGCCGGTGGGGGAGACCGGCGAGCTGTGGGCGCGCGGCCCGCAGATCACCGACGGGTACGAGGGGCACCCGGAACTCACCGCCGAGCAGTACGCCGACGGCTGGCTGCGTACCGGTGACATCGGCCGGCTGGACGAGCGCGGCCACCTCTTCCTGTCGGGGCGTGCCAAGGACATGCTCATCTACAAGGGATACAACGTCTATCCGCTGCACCTGGAGGACATCCTGGCCGGGCATCCCGCGGTGGCGGCGGCCGCCGTGATCGGCGCGCCGGCGGCGGACGCGGGCGAGATACCGGCCGCCTACGTGGTGCTGCGGAACGGCGCGACGGCCACGGCGGAAGAGCTGATGGCGTACGTCGCCGAGCGCGTCGCGCCGTACCAGCGGGTGCGCGAGGTGCATTTCACCGACGCGCTGCCGGTGTCGGCGGCGGGCAAGGTGCTCAAGACCTCTTTGCGGGAGCGGCATGCCGCCCGGAGCGCCGAGTAGACCCCGCGCCGGACCCCGTGCCGTGAAGATCACGGCGGCCGGGCGGCACCGGTGCGGCGGCGGTGCCCGGCCGCTAGCGTCATGGCGTATGCAGACGACTCTGTACGGCGCCGACGTGGTGCTGCGTCCCGCCACGTCGGACGACATCCCGGCCCTGGCCGCGATCCGGGCCGAACCCCAGGTGTACGCGTGGTGGCGGGGCGGAAACGATCTGGCGGCCGCGGTCGCCGATGACCTCGCCTCGTCCGGCGAGTTCGCGTACGCGATCGAGTACGGAGCCCGGATCATTGGCGCGATCCAGTGGTCTCAGGAGTCGGATCCGGACTATCGGCATGCGAATATCGACATCTATCTGACGTCCGCGCTGCACGGCCGGGGGCTGGGGACGGACGCCGTGCGCACGCTCGCACGCCACCTGTTGACGGAGCGTGGTCACCACCGGATCACCATCGACCCGGCGGCGGACAACGGGGCGGCCATCCGCAGTTACCGGAAGGTGGGGTTCCAGCCGGTCGGGATCATGCGCCGGTACGAGCGCGGACCCGACGGCACCTGGCACGACTCGCTTCTGATGGATCTGCTGGCCGACGATCTGACGGGCTGAACGGTGTCGTTGATCGCTCGGAGGGGTAGTTCGCCTCAGGTCTCTGGCATATGCCGGAACGCCTCGGTGGGCGGTCGGAAGCGGTCGAGATGGCGACAGGGCGTGAAATATACGCCGTCGACTTCGGTCGGGGAGAGGGGAATTAAGTTCATCATCGATCAGGACGAGCTGTTTCGCGGTGCTCCGCGACAGATATATGCGTAGTTGAATAGAGCGCCACACCGCTCGCCGGAGGGCGTGTCGCCGTCCGGTCGGACCGGCGTGCGCGCGGGGAACCGGAACCCGTCGGGCGGAAGTGACGCGGAGTGGCGCGAGGCAACTGCGGCGGTCTGCCCGGTCGTCGGCCGGGCGCGGAGAGGAACGATTTTTCCCGTGCATGATGTGACACGTTCGACCCCTTCCGCTGAAACGATTCCCCGCTACGCTCGCTGGTCCCCGGACGCCGTCGGCCCGGCCGTCGGCGCCCAACCGGAATGCCCCCTCGTCCCGTTGACGTCGAGAGAAACGAGCCCCGCGCGATGACGCACACCGCCAGGACCGCCTTCGGCTACTTCGACCAGGCTCTTGCCCTGGAACCCGGCCGCTACGAGAGGGCCCGGCGCCGGCACCGCCAGATCACCGCGGGGCTGAAGAACGCGGGCCTGATCGAGAGCAGCTGTCTGCAGGGCAGCTTCGCCCGCAAGACCCGTATCGCCCCGCTGGACGACGTCGGCATGGTGATGGTCTTCCACCGGCGCTTCGCCCGCCTCGTCAAGCGCCCCGGCGGCGCCGCCGACGCCATGGCGATGCTCTGCGACGCGGTCACCGAGGCGTTCCCCGGCTCCCGGTTCGGCGACGAGGACCGCACCTCCCGCGCCCTCCAGGTCACCTTCGCCGACCTGGACGTGACCTTCGGCCTGACCCCGGCGCTCGCCGACCCGCGCTGCACCGACCTGCTCACCGCCGACTGGGAGCGGGACTCCTGGGAGCGGTCGGCCGTCCGCACGCTCAACCGCGTCATAGGCAGGCACGACCACGCCACCGACGGCCGCTTCGTCCACCAGGTCCGGATGCTGAAGGCGTTAAGGAACGGCCACCCGGCGCTGCGCGAGACGCGCGGGCTGCTGTGGGAGGCGCTCGCGTACGAGGCGGTCTCGGGGCCGCGGCAGCACACCGACGCGGTCGCCACGGCGCTCACGCACGCCGCGCAGGCCGTCTCCGGCCCCGTCCTGGACCCCACCGGCTCCACGGACCTGACCGAGGGCTGGTCGCGGGAGCAGCGCCGGGCCCGCGCCGAGGTACTGGCCGCGCTCGCCGCGCAGGCCGCCGAGGCCCGCCGCCGGGAACGGTCCGGTGACCACGAGGGCGCGATCCGCGTCTGGCACGGCGTGTTCGGGGCGCCCTTCCCGGCCACGGCCTACGACGCTGAACAGGTCGGCGGCACCGGGCACCGAGCGGCGCGCCGGGGCAGCGCGCCGAGCCCGCGCGTCCGTACCTTCGGCCCCTTCACGACCCGCCCGGTGACCTGGTCCGTCTTCGCGGGCGCGACCCGGTCGCCCGTACGGTGAAGCAGGCCGGCGGGGCACCCGCCGGCCTGCCGCGCGCCCGCATGGACAGCGCTGCGGCCGCCGGGGCACCGCTCCTACGGACCGTCAGGCGGTGTCCCCGGCCGGCAGGTCGCCGACTTCCTGCAGATGCGCGCACCGCGGTGCCGCCGCGTGGGCGGCCGCGGCGTCCGGGGCCGGGGCCGGGGCGGTGACCAGGGCCAGGTCGTTGGCGTCGGTGAAGTAGGGGCGGACCCGCGCACGGGCCGCGCCCTCGCCGCGGTACGCCGACGGGTGGGTGTCGATGTCCTTGCGGGCGACGATGTCCCCGCCGATCCGCCCGATCCGTACGGCCATGCCGTCCGGCAGCACCAGCCGCAGGTCCCAGAACTCCCGGTCCTGCGGCGTCGCCCCGGTCACGTGCCCGGTGAAGTCCACGTGCGGCAGCAGACAGCAGAACCGGCCGGCGCCCAGCTCCGTCGCGGGCAGCCGCAGCACCGTGGGCCGGTCGCCGCGGCGCGTCGCCGTCACCACCGCGCCCGGCGTCAGCACGGCGCCCAGCAGCTCCGCCTCGACGTAGGTGACCGAGGGCCCGACCGCGACCCACACCGCCTCCGCGTGCGCGGCCCGCCGCCACACGCGCAGCACCAGCCGGCCGCTGTCGGTGGCGTACGGGATCCAGGACCGCACGGCGTCGGCGGTCACCTCCGGGGCCCGGCCGACCAGCGCGGCCCGCTCGACCATCGGCGTGCGCACGTGCCGCTGCACCCCGTCGGCGCGCCGCCGTACCCACACCTCCCAGTAGCCCTCGGCGAGTGACATCCGGGGCAGTCGCAGCCGGGTCCGGTACGGGCCGCCCCGGCCCTCCCGGGCGGGCGGCGGCAGCGGGACCCGGATCTCCTCGGCGGAGTCGCGGCGGCGCAGTACGAGGTCGGCGGGGCCGGCCAGCCCCGCGGCAGGGAAGGTCAGTTCCAGCGCACCGTCCTCGGCCGCCGCGCAGCGCGCCACGGGACGCAGCTTGCGGGCCGTGCCGTCGGCCCGCGCGGCAGCGGCGGGAGAGATCCGCCGCACCACGCCGAGCAGCGGTCCGGCCGTGGCGGGCCGCTGGAGGAGGGGGCGTACCGCGCGCCCGGCGAGCTCCCGGCCGGCGCGCAGCAGCCGGTCGTGCAGCGCCGGCCCGGCGCCGCCGCGCAGCGCGTGCGACCCGTGGGGCTTCTGCCGCGCCCGCGGTGCGCCGCCGCCCTTGCCGGTGCGCGCGGCGAGGTCCTCGAAGAGCTTCACGTAGGCGTGCGCGATCGCCGAGGGCGCGTAGTCCAGCGCCTTGGCGCGGGCGGCCGCGGCCATCGCGGCCCGCCGCTCGTCGTCCGCGATCAGGTCCAGCAGCGCGGCCGCGAACTCGTCGGCGTTCCCCGGCTCGACGAGCAGCCCGTCCACCCCGTCGGCGATGATCTCGCCGGGCCCGAACGGGCAGTCCGTGGAGACCACCGGCAGTCCCGCGTGCATCGCCTCCACGATCGTCATGCCGAAGGACTCGCCGTCCGAGGAGACGGCCGCGATCGAGCCCTTGGCCCACTCCGGTTCGATCGGCGCGTGCGCGCCCATCATCGTCACCTGCTCGCACAGCCCCAGCTCGTGGATGCGGGCCCGTAGCGCCGGAGCTTGCGGGCCGCGCCCGTACAGCCGCAGCTTCCAGTCCGGCCGGTGCTCCACGACGCGTGCGAAGGCGTCGATCAGCAGCCGGTAGTTCTTGATCCGGATGAGCCGGCCGGCCGCGACCACGAGCTTGTTCCGGCCGGTGGAGGGCGAGACGTCCGGCTGCGGTACCGCGTTGGGGATGCAGCGGATCTCGGTGGCGACGTCGGGCAGCGCCTCGCGGTAGATCCGGGCGTCCTGCCGGGAGACCGTGATGAACGCGTCCAGGTGCGCCACCGCCGCGTTCTGCGCCGCGCGCTGGTCCGGCCCGTGCATGTCGTGGGTGAGGTGTTCCTGGCCGACGAGGAGGGCCCGGGCGGGCCCGAAGCGGGCCAGGTAGACGTTGATGCCGGGACGGGTCCCGATGATCACGTCCGCGTCGGTGCGGCCGAGGTAGTGCTCGATCCGCTCGTCGACCAGCGCGCTGCACATCTTGTACGGGCCGTCGCAGGCGGGATAGACGCGCGAGGGGTTGCCCTTCGGGTCGTGCGCGGGGTCGAAGCCGGGCTGATCCCTGCGGGCCTCGACCAGCGGCACGACCCGTACCCGCGGGTGGACATGCAGGGACGGCTCCGCGCGGCTCCGGATTATCGAGACGATCTCGACGTCGTGCCCGGCCTCCGCCAGTGCGCCGGAGAGGTTGACGGTGGAGCGGATGGTGCCGCCGATGCCGTAGAGGTTGAAAAGAAGGAAGCACACCTTCAGCCGGCGTGCTGCCGATACGGGGGGCGCTGGACACGCCGCCGCTTCGGGAACCATGCCTGACACGACCACGTCGTCACGCTTCTGCACAGAACTGGAGAATATGACGCTAATTGTGACTCTATGAGTTTTCGCGGCCGCGTGTCGCAAAGCGGCCCCCCAAACGGCCTATAAGCATCGGGCCTGGTGGCAGGGGGTGCACGAGGGATCGACCCGGCCGCTGGGAGAACCCGGAGGGCGTGGTGCGCACGGTGCGGGCGGTCGCGCCGAGGTGCGGCGCGTCCCGGACAATCGGGCCCGCGGCGGCCGGCGCCAGGAGCTGCTCCTCGGCCACCCGGGCACGCCGTCCGGCGTCCGGAAGGCGGCTGCGCAGATATGCGCCGCGGCGGAAAACCCGTGGTCACCCTGGCCACGGTGTGCGAAAGTCCGGCCGTGACAGACATCGACGACATCCGTATCACCCCGCTCTCGGAGCGCCCGTCGCTGGGCGCCCGGGTTTACGAAATAGCCGAGACCTGGCCGGTGTTCACCGCGCACGAGCCGGTCGTGGGCGCGTTGCTGAGCCGGGTCCTGGTGGACTTCCCCGAGTACTGCGTGGTGGCCACGGACGGCGACCGGATCGTGGCGCGGGGCCTCGCCGTGCCCTTCGACGCGGCGGGCGAGGGGCGTGCGGCGGCGCCGGAGCAGGGGTGGGACCGGGTGCTGGGGTGGGCCTTCGAGGACCGGCGGCACGGCCGCCCCCCGACGGCGGCGAGCGCCCTGGAGATCACGGTGGACGCCGCGTACCTCGGCCGCGGCCTGTCGTACCGGATGCTGGCCGCGCTGCGCGACGCGGCCGTCCGGCAGGGCCACGACGTACTGATGGCCCCGGTCCGCCCGACGGCCAAGCATCTGGAGCCCCGCGTCCCCATGGCCGAGTACGTCGGCCGGCTGCGTGCGGACGGCCTGCCCGCCGACCCGTGGCTGCGCGTCCACGTCAAGGCCGGCGGCACCATCGAGCGGATCGCGCCCGCCTCGATGACCGTCAGCGGCTCGCTGGCCCAGTGGCGCCAGTGGACCGGCCTGCCCTTCGACCGCGACGGTGACGTCGACGTCCCCGGCGCGCTGACCCCCGTCCACTGCGACACCACGCAAAACCACGCCGTCTACGTCGAACCCAACGTGTGGGTGCGGCACGATCTGCGGCCGCGCCCCGCCGGAGAACGGCAGGCGGCGGACGGCTGACGGGCCGCCAGGGGGCCGTCGGCCGCCCGGACGGGGCGGTGCACGGGTATGGACGCGGCCGGGTTCTATCGTGCTTTGATAGCACCATTGGACGGGTGGTGAGGGGGCGACTCGGCCGCGGCCACCCCGGACCGCGTCGGAAGGACGTCACATGACCGTGCACGACCGGCAGCAGCCCGCAGCGGCCCCGCTCCGCTCCCGGGCCTGGTTCGGCGACGGCGGCAAGAACGGCTTCATCACCCGGCACGCGCTGCGCGGCATGGGCCGCGGCGGGCACAACTTCGACGGCCGGCCGGTCATCGGCATCTGCAACACCTACTCCGAACTGAATCCCTGCAACGGCCACTTGCAGCTCATCGCGGATGCCGTGAAGCGCGGCGTGCTCCAGGCCGGCGGCTTTCCGCTGGAGTTCCCCGCCATGTCGCTGGGCGAGCCGATCATGCGGCCCACCACCATGCTCTACCGCAACCTCGCGGCCATGGAGATCGAGGAGCAGATCCGCGCCAACCCGATGGACGCCGTCGTCCTCCTCACCGGCTGCGACAAGACGACACCCGCGGCGCTCATGGGTGCCGCGAGTGCCGGTGTGCCCGCGATCGTCTTCACCGGCGGCCCGATGCTCAACGGCCGCTTCCGGGGGCGTGACGTGGGCTCCGGTACGGATGTGTGGCGGATGACCGAGGAACTGCGCGCGGGCACCATCACCCAGGAGGAGTTCACCGAGTTCGAGAGCTCGCTGAACCGCAGCGCCGGCCACTGCATGACCATGGGCACCGCCTCCACCATGGCCTGTCTCACCGAAGCGCTCGGCATGATGCTCCCCGGCGGCTCCGGGCTGCCGGCCGTCGACTCCCGCCGCGGCACCCTCGCCGAGGAGACCGGCGTCCGCGCCGTCGCGCTGGCCGGCAGCGACCTCACCCCCCAGCGCATCATGACCCGCGCCGCCTTCGAGAACGCCATCCGCGTCAACGCCGCCATCGGCGGCTCCACCAACGCCGTCCTCCACCTCCTCGCCCTCGCCGGACGCCTCGATGTCCCCCTCGCCCTGGACGACTTCGACCGGCTCGGCGCCGAACTCCCGCTGCTCGTCGACCTGATGCCCTCCGGCCGCTTCCTGATGGAGGAGTTCGCGTACGCGGGCGGACTGCCGGCCCTCATCAACGACATCGCCGGTCATCTGCACCGCGACACCGTCACCGTCACCGGCCGCGGCCTGCTGGACAACTGCGCCGGCGCCGAGGTGTACGACCGCGAGGTCATCCGCCCGCTCGACCGGCCCGTCCAGCCCGCCGGCAACGGCACGGCCGTACTGCGCGGCAACCTCGCACCCGGCGGCGCCGTCATCAAGCAGTCCGCCGCCGACCCCGCGCTGCTCGCCCACACCGGGCCCGCGCTGGTCTTCGACTCGCTGGAGGACTACCTCGCCGTCGCCGAGGACCCCGCCCTCGACGTCACCGCCGACACCGTCCTCGTCGTCCGAAACAACGGGCCGAAGGGCTACCCCGGCATGCCCGAGGTGGGCAACGTGCAGCTGCCGAAGAAGCTGCTCGACGAGGGCGTGCGCGACATGGTGCGGATCTCCGACGCCCGCATGTCCGGCACCGCGTACGGCACCTGCGTCCTGCACGTCGCCCCAGAGGCGGCCGTCGGCGGCCCGCTCGCCCTCGTCCGCACCGGCGACCCGGTACGCCTGGACGTGCCCGGGCGCCGGCTCGACTTCCTGGTCGAGGACGCCGAGCTGGAGCGCCGCCGCGCCGCCTGGCAGCCGCCGCGCGCGCATGCCGAGCGCGGCTGGCGCTACCTCTACGACCGGCACGTCACCCAGGCCGACACCGGCGTCGACCTGGACTTCCTGCGCGGCGCCAGCGAATCGGCGCCGCCCCGCCAGGCGTTCTGACCCCGGCCCGCCGGGAGCCGCGGAAGGTGTGACAATCGGCGGGGCGGCAACCGGCCGGCCGTCCCGCGGCGGGGCACACGAGAAGACGGGGAACGGCGTGGAACTTCAGGGCCTGCACGGGCAGGTGGTCGACCGCATCGGCCGGTCGCTCGCCGCGGACGAGATCCGCGCGGGCGAGGTCCTGCGCCTGGAGGACGTACAGGAGCGGTACGGCGTCTCGCGCACGGTGGCGCGCGAAGCGGTCCGCGTCCTGGAGTCCAAGCGGGTGGTCACCAGCCGCCCCCGCGTCGGCATCACCGTACGCCCGCTCGCCGAGTGGAACCTCTACGATCCGCAGATCATCCGCTGGCGGCTGGCCTCGCCCCGGCGCGAGGCCCAGCTGCGCGAACTGGCCGAACTGCGGGCCGCCGTCGAGCCGTCCGCCGCCGCCCTCGCCGCCTCCGGCGCGCCACCCGGCGCCCGCGCCGCGCTGACCGGGCACGCCCGCGCCATGGCGGTCGCCGCCCGGACCGGCGACCGCGCGGCCTTCGTCGCCGCCGACGCGGCCTTCCACCGCGCCCTGCTCACCGCCTCCGGAAACGGCATGTTCGCCCAACTGGCCGAGGTGACCGAGGAGTTGCTGGTGTCTCGGCGGGAGCTCGCGCTGATGCCGACCGCCCCGGACCCGGCCGCCGTGCGCTGCCACCAGGAGGTCGCCGACGCGGTCGCCGAGGGTCGCCCCACCGATGCCGCGCAGGCCGTCGTCCGTGTCCTCGACGCGGCCCGTGACGAGGTGGAACGGCTGCTGGAGAGCGGGGCCACGGGGGCGTGCGCGTACCCGGGCTGAGCCCGGACGGCCCGAGGCGCGGGGCGTCGCCCAGAAGCAGACGCTCAGAAGTAGTCGCAGAAGCAGACGCTCAGAAGTAGACGATGCGTACGACCGTGACCGTCAGCACGCTCTCGCTCACGTAGTAGCGGATCACGACGCCGGCGACGGTCGCCTCCCGCCGCTCCCGCTCCTTGTCGATCGACGCGGAGCCGTGTCCGTAGGGATCGTCGGCGAGCCGGCGCATTCCCGCGTCGAAGCGGGTCCGTAAGGAGGTGTCCATGGCATCGCGGGCCTGGTCGGCCGGCGGCGCGTACTGCAGGCGGCGACGGCTCACGCCACCTCCGGCCGGCTGTCGTCGGCCGGTACGGCACCGATGTCCTCGCCCCGCTCCAGGCGCTCGAAGAGCTCCTGGTCCTCCAGCTCGGCGCCGGTGCCGCCCAGGGCCCAGCGGGCCAGCCGGGCGGGCAGCTCGGCGGCCGGGACATGCGGGATCTCCTGGTCGAACGCGCGTGCCTGCTCCTCGTCGAGAACGGCCCGGATACCGGCAATGGTGCCGGGCAGCTCCACGACCTCGCCGCCGATCACCGTCTTCAACGTCGCTTCCACGGCCGACCTCCTCGCGCGACCTTCGTCGCGCCGGTGACCACCGTACGCCCATCGGACCCGGTCGTGTCCCGTGTACCGGCAAGACCCCGGGCCCCTGGGCAGCCGTACGGCGCGGCAGGGCCGTGGACCCGCGGTACGGGTCCACGGCGGGCGGGAGACGGTGCAGGGGGAGGGGACGGGTCAGCGCTGTGCCGTGATGCTCTGGGTCCAGTCGGCCATCTGGTCATCGGTGAGGTGACCGGCCAGATCGGCCTCGCTGATCATGCCGACCAGCCGCTTGTTCTCGATCACCGGGAGCCGGCGGATCCGGTGGCCCTGCATCTCGTCCAGCACCTCGGTGACGTCGGCGGTCGCGTCGATCCAGCGGGGCGTGCCCTGCGCCATCTCGCCCGCGGTGACGCGGGTCGGATCGTGGCCCATGGCGACGCAGCCGACCACGATGTCGCGGTCGGTGAGGATGCCGCACAGCCGCTCGTCCGCGTCGCTGATCGGCAGGGCGCCCACGTCGAGCTCCCGCATCAGCTGCGCCGCGCGGTCCAGGGTCACGTCCTCGGGGATCCACTGGGCGCCGGGATGCATGATGTCTCCGGCAGTGGTCATGGAGATACCTCCCATGCCGGACGGCCGGCGCGACGCCGGACGCGCCGCAGGTCCCGGCCCTCCCATTTTCGTCCTCGGCCGGCGCCCCCGCATGTCCGCCCGGGGTACCCCGTGGGCCGTCCGGACCGGAACGCCCCGCGGGGCACCCCCGTCGCCGTGACGGTGGTGCCCCGCGGAGTGCTGCGGATACGGCTCAGCCGTTGCCCTGGCCGTTCCCGGACAGGATCGGCAGGTCGTCCACGATGTGCGACAGCGGCTCGTCGCCCTTGTTCTGCGTGGAGTTCTTGGTGCACTGCTGGTTCTGCGGGTTCGACAGGACGTTGACGTCCTGCACGGCGATCGGCACGAGGCCGATCAGCGCGCCGACGTTGGCCTTCGCCGGAAGGCCGACGCACAGGTCGTTCAGCGAGTTCTGCACCAGGCCCGCCTGCGGGCTGAGGTTACCGCCGGTGGCCGAGTTGCCGTACGACGTCGAGGCGCCGTTGCCGCTCGCGTTGGTGGCCCCGTCGTCGTGACCGAGGGCGACGGCACTGCCCGCACTGGCGGCGAGGCCGGCGGTCGCGAAGGTCAGGGCGGCCAGGGTGGCACGGATGCGCATTTCTCTCCTATGGACAACATAAGGAAGGGAGGAAGGCCCCAGTACATCCCCATGCGCGTACTGTCCTGTCTTATTCACCCGTTCATCGGCGTGTCCGCGTTCGTGTCCCTTGGTATGCCGACATGGATACCTGGGCAGTGGTGACACCGTGTCTCACAGTGTCGGCGACACCGGAGACCGAACCGGCGGGCCGCCGCACCACCACGCCACCCAGACCCCGTAGCCAGGTGGCCGCGCGGCCCGCCGGCCCCCCGCCCCGCCTGCCCGTCAGATCCCCCGGCGACGGCCGGAATTCGTCGTGCGGGCGGGCCGGCATCGGGTAATCTGGCCGTCGCCGGTGATCATGCCGGCCCAGGACCGAGGAGGTGAGACCCATTACCGCTGCAACAGGACGGGTCCTCCCTGCTCGCGTCCGCACGGTCCCCGCGGCACCCCTGCCGTAGCGACCGGAGGAGGGAGCCCGCCCGGCATCCGCCAGGCACCCGAAAGGCTTCCCGTGTCGCTTCTCGTTTCTCCCCGTATGCGCTCCCTCCGTTCCGCCGCCGTCAGCCGCCTCCGCGAAACCGGCTCGGTCTTCGCCGAGGACGAGGCGGACCTGCTGCTCGCCACCGCCGCCACCCCCGCCGACCTCGACGCCATGGTGGAGCGGCGCGCCGCCGGCCTGCCGCTCGAACAGGTGCTGGGCTGGGCGGAGTTCTGCGGCCTGCGAGTGGCCGTGGCCCCCGGCGTCTTCGTGCCCCGCAGACGTACCGAGTTCCTCGCCGGACGGGCCGTCGCGCTCGCCACCGCAGCCCCGCCCGGCGCCCGCGCGGTCGTGGTCGACCTGTGCTGCGGCTCCGGCGCGGTGGGTGCCGCGCTGGCCGCCGCGGTCCCGGCCCCCGGCGTGGAGCTGTACGCGGCCGACATCGACCCGGCAGCGGTCCGCTGCGCCCGCCGCAACATCCCCGGCACCGTGGGCACGGTGAGCCGGGGCGATCTGTACGAGGCGCTGCCGGACACCGTGCGCGGCCGGATCGACGTCCTCGTCGCCAACGTTCCGTACGTCCCCACGGACGAGGTCGGGCTGCTGCCGCCGGAGGCCCGGGAACACGAGCCGCTGGTCGCCCTGGACGGCGGCGCCGACGGGCTGGACATCCTGCGCCGGGTGACGGCCGGGGCGCCGCGCTGGCTGGCCCCGGGCGGCCACCTCCTCGTCGAGACGAGCGCACGCCAGGCGGCGTCGGCGGCCGGGGTGTTCCGCCGCAGCGGCCTGACGCCGCAGGTGGTCACGTCGGCGGAGCAGTACGCGACCGTCGTCATCGGCACCCCCGCCGCCTGAGCCCCCGGTGCCCCACGGCGCGCCCGGAGCGGCCGGTCGCGCCACACGGGCCGATGTGCGGTGAGGATCGGATCATGGCGGGAACCCTCCCCCCAGAGACCGGCCACCCGCACACGGGAAGGAGACGGACCGCGATGACCGCGCACCGTTCCGCCGACGCCAGCACACACCAGGACGACGAAGCACCAGGGAGCGCATCCGACGGCAACACCGAGTACGGCAGGAAGTCCTTCAAGCGGTCCCGGAGCCACTTCGCCGACCGCATCACCGCCGACGGCCGGGACGGCTGGCCCGTCGAGCCCGGCCGCTACCGCCTGGTGGTCAGCCGCGCCTGCCCCTGGGCCAGCCGCGCCCTGGTCTCACGCCGGCTGCTGGGGCTGGAGGACGCGCTGTCGCTGGCGATCACCGACCCGATCCAGGACGACCGCAGCTGGCGCTTCACCCTGGATCCGGACGGCCGCGACCCCGTACTGGGCATCCGCTACCTCAGCGAGGCGTACGACGCGCGCGAGACCGGCTACCCCGGCGGCGTCAGCGTGCCCGCGATCGTGGACGTGCCCAGCGGCAAGCTGGTCACCAACGACTTCCAGCAGATCACCCTCGATCTCGCGACCGAGTGGACCGCGCTGCACCGCCCCGGCGCGCCCGACCTCTACCCGGAGCCGCTGCGCGCCGAGATCGACGAGGTCATGGACGGCGTCTACCGGGACGTCAACAACGGCGTGTACCGGGCCGGCTTCGCGACCGGGCAGCGCGAGTACGAGGCGGCGTACGAGGACGTCTTCCGCCGCCTGGAGTGGCTGTCGCAGCGGCTCGCCGACCGCCGTTACCTGGTCGGGGACACCCTCACCGAGGCGGACATCCGGCTCTTCACCACGCTGGTGCGGTTCGACCCCGTCTACCACGGCCACTTCAAGTGCAACCGCTACAAGCTGGCCGAGGACCCGGTGCTCTGGGCGTACGTGCGCGACCTCTACCAGACGCCCGGGTTCGGCGACACCGTCGACTTCGACCACATCAAGCGCCACTACTACCAGGTGCACACGGGGATCAACCCGACGCAGGTCGTGCCCCGCGGCCCCGACCTCGCCGGCTGGCTCACCCCGCACCACCGCGAGCAGCTGGGCGGCCGCCCCTTCGGCGACGGCACCCCGCCGGGACCGGTACCGCCCGGCGAGGAGGTGCCGCCCGCCGGGCGGCCCTGACGTCTCCGGGACGCGTGGACCTCAGGCGTCGTCGGCCGTGTGCACGCGGACGCCGCCGACGTACGTCTGAAGGACCCGGGTCGTCGCGATGTCCGCCGGACCCTCGAAGGGATCGCGGTCGAGGACGGCGAGGTCGGCGAGGTTGCCGGCGCGGATCGTGCCGGTGTCGTCGAGGTGGTTCACGTAGGCGCTGCCGGCGGTGTACGCGGCGAGCGCGGCCCCGAGGTCGAGGCGCTGCTCGGGGAGGAACGCCGGTGCCTCGGGGCCGGCGCCCGGCTGGCGGCGGTGGACGGCGGTGTGCAGCGCCGCCATCGGGTCGGGGCTGCTGACCGGCCAGTCGCTGCCGGCGGCGAGCGTCGCGCCGGAGCGGTGCAGGTCGCCGAAGGGGTACTGCAGGGCGGCCCGCTCCGCGCCCAGGAACGGGATGGTCAGGTCGTCCATCTGCGGTTCGTGGGCGGCCCAGAGCGCCTGGATGTTGGCGGTGGCGCCGAGCCGGCGGAAGCGCGGCACGTCGTCGGGGTGGACGATCTGCAGGTGCGCGAGGTGCGGCCGGTTGTCCGTCCAGCCGTTGGCCTCGCGGGCCGCCGCGACGGCGTCGAGGGATTCCCGTACGGCCCGGTCGCCCAGCGCGTGGAAGTGCACCTGGAAGCCGTGCGCGTCCAGCTCCGTGACGTACCGGCGCAGCGCCCCGGGCTCGATGAAGGAGATGCCGCTGTTGTCGGAGGCGCAGCCGCAGGCGGTCAGGTAGGGGTGCAGGAGGGCGGCCGTGTGGTTCTCGGCGATGCCGTCCTGCATGATCTTCACGGTCGTCGCGCGCAGCCGCCCGGCCGTCAACTCCTCGCGCTTTGACAGGAGTTCGGGCAGCTGCTCGGTGCCGCGGGCCCGGTCCCACCACAGCGAGCCGGTGACCCGGGCGGTCAGCCGGCCGGCGCCGACGGCGGCCGCGTAGGCGGGGGCCGGGTCGGCCATCCCGGCGTGGTTGCCGAGCAGCGCGTCCTGCCAGGCCGTGATGCCGTACGAGTGGAGCAGCGCCTGCGCCCGCAGCAGCCCTTCGGTGAGCGTGTCGAGGCTCGGTTCCGGCACCACGGCGGCAACCAGGGTCATGGCGCCTTCCTGAAGCATCCCGGTGGGGTGACCGTCGTCCTCCCGCTCCAGGCGCCCGTCCGCCGGGTCGGGCGTCCGGGCGTCGAGCCCGGCGCGTTCCAGCGCGCGGGTGTTGGCCCAGCCGCCGTGGTGGTCGCGGTTGACCAGGTAGACGGGGCGGTCGGGCACCAGCGCGTCGAGGAACTGGCGGGTGGGCGTGCCGCCGGGGAACGCCTCCATGGACCAGCCGCCACCGGTGATCCACTCGGCGTCCGGGTGCGCGTCGGTGTACGCGCGGATGCGGCGCCGGTAGTCCTCGGCGGTGACCGCGCCGCTCAGGTCGCACTGCCCCAACTCGACGCCGCCGCCCACCGGGTGGACGTGCGCGTCCTGGAAGCCGGGTATGAGCAGCCGCCCGCGCAGGTCCACGACCTCGGTGCGCGGGCCGATGAGCGCGCGTACCTCGTCGTGGCCGACGGCGACGATGCGTTCGCCGCGTACGGCGACGGTGGTGGCGCGACTGCGCGCCGGGTCCACGGTGTGCACGGGGCCGCCGGTGAAGACGAGGTCGGCGGGGTGCGAGTGGGGCATGACCGGGCTCCTGGGTCGGTGGGGCGGTGATGTCGTACGGAGGCGTATGGGGGGTGCGGGGTGGTCCGGAGTCGTATGGGGGAGCGGGGCGGGGGCGGTGGTCAGCGGGCGGGTTCGGTCGGCGCCGCGGCGGGTCCGGCTCCGGCCGGCCCCGCCCCGCTGCGGCCTCCGGCCAGATCGATGGCTTCCGAGTCCGTGCCGCGCCCGGTGAGGAAGTACGGTGAGCGCCGCCCCCACTTGGCCCGCGCCGCGACCACCAGCCCGGAGGCGACGATCAGGCCGGGCACGAGGAGCATGAACCAGCCGTTGTCCGGACGGGCCTCGAAGTGGTCGCTCATGGTCGCGTAGTGGTGGGCGAGATAGCCGCCCAGCCCGAAGAGCGTCAGCCCGCTGACGGCGGGGATCGCCACGCCGGTCAGCGCGGCGCGCCCGCCGGCACGCACGTCGGCGCGGAAGCGCAGCGCGCAGGCCAGCGCGGTCAGGCCGTAGTAGAGGGAGACGACCAGCCCGATCGAGTTGACCGCGGCGAGGATCATTTCGTTCAGCTTGGGGATGCCGAGGGCGAGGACGGCGACGGCCGCGGCGATGGCCATGATGAGGACCGTACCCACGGCGGGCGTGCCGAAGCGGGGGCTGACCTTCGTCCAGACGTCGCCGAGGGTGCGGTCGCGGCCCATGGCGAGCGCGCCGCGCGCGGTGGGGATGATGCTGGACTGCAAGGAGGCGAAGGCGGAGCACATCAGGGCGGCCAGCGGCAGCGACGCCCAGGGTTCGGGGGCCAGGTGCGCGCCGAGGAAGGTGAGCGCCTGCGGGCCGTTGCGCACCAGTTCGCCGTCGCTCATGACGCGCTGGAAGGAGACGGCGGCGAACACGAACAGCGCCAGCATGACGGTGAGGGCGATCAGCCCGCCGCGCGCCGCGTCCCCGGCGCTCTTCGTCTCCTCGTTCACGGTGAACGCCGCGTCCCAGCCCCAGTAGATGAAGACGGCGAGGATCAGGCCCTGGGCGAGCGAGGTGGCCGAGCCGATCTCGAACGGGTTCAGCCAGGCGAAGGAGAACGGCTGATCGCCGACAACCAGCCCCCAGGTACAGAAGGCCAGCAGCACGGCGTACTCGAAGACCAGCAGCCAGAGCTGCAACCGGGTGGCGGAGCGGACACCGGTGACAGCAGTGACCGTCACGACAACCAGCGCGACGAGACCGATGACGGTACTGGTCGCCGTGGAGTTGGGATCCAGCACGACACCGAACACGGTGCGCACGCCCACCTTATTGAGGAACTGCAGAATCACCGACCCGGTGATCGCCCCGGTGTACGCCATGAAGACGACGTTGCCGACCATGACGACCCAGCCGGTGAGGAAACCCGGCCAGGGTCCGATGGAGCGGCCGACCCACGTGTAGCCATTGCCGCAGTTGGGTTCGGAGCGGTTGAGGCGGGCGTACGAGAGGGCGATGCCGAGGATCGGCAGGAACGCCAGGACCAGCAGGGCGGGCGTCTGGCGGCCCGCGTACACGGCGAGGGTGCCCATCCCGATGCCGATGCTGGTGGTCGCGGCGGTACTGGAGGCGGCGATGGCCACGCCGTCCTTGACGCCGAGCGAGCGGCGCATACGAGTGCCCGGCGGAGCGGGCGGCACAGCTGAAGGCACGGGGACACGCTCCTTGGACGGGGGAAGGAGGGGCGCCCGGTGACCGGGGGCCAGGAGCGGTGGAGCACCGCGTGCGCCGATGAAACAGCCGCGGCAGTCGTATGTCAATGATGTTGACGTAAGTCGCCCGCAATGAGGTCACAGGTAGGTGATTGACTGGTCCGCGCACCCGGGCACCGCCCGGCTCCGACGACGAAGGGCTGACCGACCGTGGCACCACCCGACCGCGTCACACCCGACCGCGTCACCGCCGAACGCCGGCGACGGCGCCCCACCAAGAGCGGCGTGGTCCTGTCGGCGGAGATGATCCTCGACAAGGCGCGTGAACTCCTCGACGAACACGGCGCCGAGGCGCTCACCATCCGCAGGCTCGGCACCGCCCTCGGCGCCGACCCCAGCGCGGTCTACCGCTACTACCGAGGCGCCGAGGACCTGCTGCTGGCCCTGGGGGACCGGCTCATCGGCGAGGCCCTCGACGCCTTCCGGTCCGACGACCACGAGGACTGGGGCGAAGCCCTGCGGGAGTTCGGCCGGTGCGCCTACCGCGCGGCGCTGCACCACCCGCGCGTAGCCACCCTCAGCACCTACCGCGTCACCCGCCGCCCCAACGAACAGCGCGCGGTGGAAACGGGCATCGGCCTACTCCGCCGAGCCGGCTTCGACGACGCCACCGCCGTACGCCACTACCACGCCTTCATCGACACCGTCCTCGGCCACGCGGCACTGGACGCCGCGGTCCTGCGCCTCCCGGAGGACCAGCGGGCGGGCGACGCCCAGGCCTGGAGCGAGGCCTACGCCGAACTCCCCGCCGAAGACTTCCCCCACCTCCACGCGGTACGCCCCCACCTCCCCACAATGGCGACCCCCGCCGTCGAACACACCATGGACCTACTACTGACGGCCCTACGGGCACAGGCGCCGGCCTAGCCGGCCGACCAACAGTTCAGACATTCCATTCCAACGTGAGGAGTGAGGGCGCGGATGTGCGAGGCATCATCAGGCAATTCTCCCGAGGAGACTTGGAAGAGTCCACCGGTGTCACCGCCGCTCCGTGGCCATGAGCTCTTCGCGGGGCTGGACGGCGCGACAATCGCCGACTTCTGGCGCTTCGCGCTGCCCGACTTCAAAATGAACAACGCACGCGGCTACTTGGCCGAGTTCCTCGTCCATCGCGCCATGGGATCCTCGCAATCCCGCGTGGAGTGGCACAGCCACGACGTGGAAACCGAAGACGGGCTGCGCATCGAGGTAAAGACGAGCGCCTACCTCCAGGCATGGGAGCAACGCCGGCTCTCGGCCATCAAATTCACCGGCCTCCGCAGCAAGCGCTGGAACCCCCGCACCGGCTACGCCGACGAGGAGACGTACAACGCACACGTATACGTCTTCGCCGTACAGACGGCGCGCACGCACGAGGAATACGACCCGCTGGACATCACCCAGTGGGAGTTCTCTGTCCTCGGCCGCCCGGTGATGGAGCGCCTGGCCCAGAAAAGCATGAGCTATTCGACGGTACGCCGCCATGCCGGGAGCAGCGTTCCGTACAGCGGGCTGGCGGAACGCATATGGGCAGCCGATCCTCGTGAGGAAACTGCTTGACGGCCTCGCGTGACACGGCGGTGATGACTGGTACTCAGGGCTGTACCTGCCCGTGCTGGCGGAACAGGAACACTTGCACCCACGCCGACATCATGGTCGCCGGGCTCAAACACGCCCGATTTCTCAGCGATAGGGCTTCCGATGGAGGGGCCGGCCGCGTTCGCAGCGCGACGGCCTCGCCCATCACCTCACATTCTGGGCGTCCGCCGTAGCCCAGACCCGGAACAAGGTGAGGGACTCGGTCAGGTTGCCGGGTCCGCATGCGATGTGAAACGCCCCCTCGGCCGTCCAGGCAGTCACCCAGTCCTGCTCACCTCGAGCGACCCGCTGTTCGGGATACTTCCGGTTCGCCAGGGCTGTCTTTTCGAGATCGATCTTGACAGTCCAACCGGGGTTGTCGAGCGTCTCGATCGTTACGCCCCATCCGTGTTCCCAGTCGCCATCGCACTGAGAGGCGTACCAGCTCTGCAACCAGTCAAGGACGTGCTCGTACTCCGACGCGGACATGGCTGCAGATGCTGAGCGAGCCGCATCTGAGCCGATCTGGCGAACCTCCCCGGTCACGGCATCACGTGTGCGCAGCGATCCAGGACAGCACCTTCTCCTTGACGCCGGGAGCGTCGAGGATTGCGCCGCCGTGGGCGGATCCGGGGATGGTCTCGACGGTCACGCCATTCGACGGCATGTCGTGGTCGACCTCCTCGGCGCGTTCGAGGTCGGTGGAGTGGGCGACGGGAACGAAGTCGTCGGTGGAGTGGAGGAGGTACATGGGGGCGTCGTTGGAGCCAGAGGCGCGGTTCTTGACGACGGTGTCCTTCCATGTGTCCCAGCAACTCGGATGCATGGATGTGGCGACGTCCGAGGGGTCCGGGTAGCAGCGCGTCAGGACGGCGGCGTTGTCGCGTACCTTGCGTTCATTGGCGGTGCTGGTGTCGTGGTTGCCGTCGTTCCAGGCGCGGTACGGGGAGGCAGCGGGGGAGAGACCCACGACGCCCTTCACCCGGTCGGCACCGGAGCCGTAGGTCGCCAACGACGTGCCGATCTGTCCGCCGGCGGACGACCCCAGGATGACGATTCGCTTCGGATCGAGGCCGAAGCGGGTTGCGTTGGACTTGATCCAGGCGAGGGCGGAAAGGGCGTCGTCGCGCTGGGCGGGCCAAGGAGCGTCGAAGTTGAGGCGGTAGTCCACGGAGAAGGCGGCGTACCCGGCGTCGGCGAACGTTCGGGACCAGGTCGCCCAGCCCGAGTCCTCGTACCAGTAGCCCCCGTGCAGAATCACGACGCCCGGCTGCGGTTCACCGCTCGGGTTCCAGTAGGCGTCCAGCCGCTGGCGGACGTGGGAACCGTATGAGTACGTGGCCTCTTCGCGAGTGGCTGCCGCCGGCCGAGCGGCGGTCGACGCAGCCAAGACCGTGCTGCTGTCGCGAGCCGATGCCTGACTGCGGCCGGTGTCGACCGTGAGGAACGCCGCGACGAGCACGGCACAGAACGCTGGTAACGCCAAGTTCCGGATTTTCCGGCGCATAGAAAACTGCCCTCCACCTGTTGAGCAGGCACCCGTAGGACCTGGGCGCACGCCCGTGGAAGCGAGCAGCGCGAACAGAGTGTGGGGGGAGCTCGAACGCCTGCTTGGTTCGAGCGAGCGGAACTATAGCCAGGAGGAGAAGTGCCATGTCAATGACGACAGGCGGAATGTGGTTTTTCTACCTACTTCTCAAGAGAGCTGCTGACTTGTTGCCATTGAGGCGTACATCGTCGTGTTTGGCATCTCAACTTACGCCCTTTGCTCGGCAGTTGATGCTTCGTTTGTCGTACGTTTACCGCCGCTGTCACGGAGTTGGCTTACAAGACGATGCTCCTCTCCGATGGCAGCATTGTGCATATCAAGTTCAAGTGAGGATGAGGGTAGTGGACTCGGATGCCTGTCAGGGGCTGGTCAGCCTGATCAGATGGGAATCTCCGCTGGACGAGCTGATCAACGCCGCCAACCGATGCGATCGACACGAGGGTCCTTCCGTTCGCCTGGATCGTGAAGCGGCAAGGCAGGTACTTCAGCGGTGCCTCTCCGGAGAAGTAGACATCTTGGATTTGCCGCGGTGGGCAGGCGTGGTTCACATGCTGGAGCGCATTGATATCGATGAAGAGGATGTCGAGCCGCTGACTCAATTCCTCTTCGAGTTGTCTGGCCCAGAATTGTTCGATCCGATCACCGTTGACGTGTGCCGGCGATGGATCAGTCGAATAGAACAGGCATAGCACTCTGCTCGCGCGAAATCCTGGAGGCCCTGACGGAGGAGATTCCATCGGGGCCTCCAGGCCTTTGACGGTAACGGTGACGGAAACGTGAGCGGCCAACTGCTAAGGGCTGAGGGGGCGGTGTCGATGGCTTGGCGCCGGAGGCGGAGCCGGACGCTGGGAGTCACGCCTCTGTGGGCGTGCCCGAGAAGCCCCTCCTTGATCACGGCGAGGTCGACGCCTCGCCCCAGGAGCGGGGTGGTCGTCGAGTGGTGCAGGTCGTGGAAGCGGATGCGGGCGGAGCCTACTCCGGCCTGAACCTGGTGGTGAGAGCCCAGGGCGACGTCGCCACGTACTGGTACGCCAAGGAAACCACTGAGAATTTCAGTGTGGGAGTCCCGTGGGGTGTAGTGCGAGTCGAGGGGGAAGGGTCTCCGCACGGTATCTCCGAGATCGACCCAATCGTGAGCCCCGCAGAGAGCAATCCTGGGTGTGTCGTTCTAGCGGTTGTGCACGATGACATCGGGTCGGTAAATGTCTCGGTCGACCTCGAAAACGGAGAGAGTGAGGGAGTAAGTGTCTTTGACGGAATGATTGAGGCGCCCAACGGCCTTGTTGGGATCGCGGACCTTGTGGGCGACTCATTCTGTGAACGCTTTACGCTACCGGCAGGTCGCTGTCGAGTCAGGGTGTGGGACGGCGATCCGGAGGAAGCTCAGCGGCTGACCATCAGGCTGTTCGGCGAATCAGTCGTGTGACCGCCGGCCCGTGGATCGATCCCTTGCGGCAGGAAGGGCATCGCCCCAATTTGCAGGCCAACGAGATCCTCGCTGCGCTGGGTGGTGGACTGGTCGTTGAGCCGGTCAATGTATCCGGCCTCAAATTCACCAACGACGAACCTATCAATCGACCCCATCGCGGCTGGGACGGGGCAACGGAGGTGGGTTGTCGAGATCGAAGAAGTCCTGAGCGGAGAATACTTCCCGATCGGTGAATGGGTCAGCTATTCGAGCGTTTTCGTGGAGGCCCGTGGGAGGGTGGTCGCTGCCGGTCTCGGGTGGATCTGGGAGATGGGCTCCACTTTCGAGGAGGTTCTAGAGCTGGCCGTCTGCGCGGATCGACCCTTGCTCTTTCTCCACTCAGATCCGGGGCTCGAACCGTGGCCTCAGTGATTTCCCGGTAGTGCAGAGTGGCCCTCTCGGGCAGGAGTGCGAAGGGGCTGCGAGGGAAGGGCCGCGCGAGCCATCGTCCTGGCGAACCTTGTCTGGTGTGAGGCGCCATTGTCTTGTGGCTGTGCGCACCTTGGCGAGCGCCACCGATGTGGCAGGCGAGGCAACTGACCCCGGAACTCAGACCTCCGTGGGCGGCGCCACCTGCCGGAACAACACCCACCACGACGCCCCTCCTTGCGCCACGGAGATCTGTCAGAAACCCTCTGCGCCGGTTTACGAGGGCGCCTCTCAGCCCTTCAGTGCGGCGCGCAGTGCTGAGTGCGCCGCGTTGTTTGCCTTCGTGGCGGCTGTGAGGTGGCCTGGCATGCCGAAGAAGCCGTGGAAGACGCCGTTGTAGCGGTGGATGTCCACGGGGACGCCGGCTTCCCGTAGGCGCAGTGCGTAGGTTTCGCCCTCGTCGCGCAGGGGGTCGTATTCGGCGGTGAGGATGTGGGCCGGGGGGAGGGCGGTGAGGTCGGGGGCGGCGAGGGGGGAGGCGTAGGGGTGGGCGGCGTCGGCCGGGTCGCCCAGGTACTGCTGCCAGTACCAGCGGAGGTGGTCGGCGGTGACGAAGTAGCCGTGGGCGTTGTCGCGGTAGGACGGGGTGTTCTGCGCGGGGTCGAGCATCGGGTAGATGAGGAGCTGGAAGACGGGCATCGGGCCGCCGCGGTCGCGGGCCATCAGTGGGAGCACCGCGGCGAGGTTGCCGCCGGCGCTGTCGCCGGCCACGGCGATGCGGGTGGGGTCGCCGCCCAGTTCCGCGGCGTGCGCGGCGGTCCAGCACAGCACCGCGTACGCGTCCTCGGCCGCTGCCGGGAAGCGGTCTTCGGGTGCTCGCCGGTAGTCCACGGAGATGATGAGTGCGCCCGTTGCGTTGGCCATTTCCCGGCACATCCGGTCGTGCGAGTCCAGGTCGCAGATCACGAAGCCGCCGCCGTGGCAGAACACCACCACGGGGAGGGGGGTGTCGTCCGCCGGCCGTGGCCAGTAGAGGCGTACCGGGACGTCGGGGGCGCCGGCCGGGCCGGGCAGCCGCCGGTCCTCGACGCGCGCGACCGGCACGGGCTCGGTCGGCGGGGCCGGCTGGGCGGCGAGGATGCGGCGCGCCTCGGCAGCGTCGAGCACCTCGGTGCCCAGGCGCGGGAAACGCGCCTCGGTCAGGTCGATGATTGCCTTGGCCACGGGATCCAACGGCACGTGCGCTCTCACCTCGTCGTGGTCGAGCCGGAAGCGGTGTCCGGGAGTGACGCCCGGACGCGCTATTTCGATTAGAAATAGTGCTGATCGGAATGTCAATGCTTCCGGAGGCGCGCCGTGCCGTGCCGCCCCGCGTCGTTCCATGCTGAGACGTGACCAACGCCCCGTCCGTGGGCGTCAGTCCGTCTTCTTGCCGCGCTTGCGCGGGCCCGATCCGGACGCGGGTTCCTCGGCCGCGCGTACCGTTGCCGCCACCTCGTCGAGGTCGCGCAGCGCCGACTCGGCGAACTCCCGCTCCGCTTCGTAGTACTTCTCCGACCACCGCAGGACCAGCTCGGTGTACGCCCAGGACGGCTCCTTGGCCGAGCCCTCGGCCGTGGCGCGGGCCCGGTGTGTCATCTTCTCGGCGTACGCGCGGTGCTGTTCGAGGATGTCCCGCAGCTGCTCGGGCTCCGTCATGTGGCCGAGCCACAGCCGCAGCATCACCCCGTGCTTGAGCACCGGCGGCTCGACCGGCGCCTCGCTCACCCACCGGGCGGCGGCCTCCTTGCCGCTCGCGGTGATGCTGTACATGCGCTTGCCGCGCACGCCGTCGTCCTGGGACACCGTCCGCGAGGTGACGTAACCGTGCTTCTCCAGGCGCTTGAGCTCGCCGTAGACCTGGCTGGCCGACGGGCTCCAGTAGAAGAAGTGCAGGCTCGCGTCGGCCCACTTCTTCAGGTCGTAGCCGGACAGCTCCTCCCCGAAGGAGAGCAGCCCCAGTACCGCCCAGCTGGTGGGCGGCAGGCCGGCAGGGTCGAAGGGTGCGGTGGACTCGGTCACGGGCGCGAGTATAGGACCGATGCCGCAGGTGAGCGGCGGTGCGTCAGCCGGAACCGGGCTCGTCCCGCAGCTCTTCCCGGGCCGCCCGGCGCAGTTCGGTCTTCAGGACCTTGCCGCTCGCGTTGCGCGGGAGTTCCGGTACGAGGTGGAAGCGGCGGGGGACCTTGAAGTTGGCGAGGCGCTCGCGGGCCCAGGCCGTCAGCGCCTCCGGGGCGGGCGGTTGCCGCACGGGATCGGGCACGACGAAGGCGACGCCGACCTCGCCCAGCCGCTCGTCCGGCGCCCCGACGACGGCCACCTCGGCGATGCCGGGATGGGTGCCGAGGACGTTCTCCACCTCCGCCGGGTAGGCGTTGAAGCCCCCGACGACGTACATGTCCTTGAGGCGGTCGGTGAGGGTCAGGTAGCCGTGCGCGTCCAGCACGCCGACGTCGCCGGTGTGCAGCCAGCCGTCGGCGTCGACGGTGCGCGCGGTGGCCTCCGGGTCGTCGAGGTAGCCGGCCATGACGTGGTAGCCGCGGGTGACCACCTCGCCGGCCCGGCCGGGCGGCAGCACCTGCCCGTCCGGGGCGACGACGCGCAGCTCCGTGCCGGGCAGTGCGACGCCGACGGTGCGGGCCACCGTCGCGGCGTCGGCGTCCGCGGGGCAGATCGCGGCCACCCCGGTCGACTCGCTGAGCCCGTACGCGGTGAAGACGTCCGTGGCGCCGAGGTCCCGGCGGATCTCCTCGATCAGCGTGGTGGGGATCATGGCGGCGCCGGTACCGGCCAGCCGAAGCGCCGACAGGTCGTACCGGTCGCGCTCGGGGTGCCGTACGAGGCTGTGGAAGACGGTCGGCGGGCCGAGCAGCACGCTCACCCGCTCCGCCGCCATCCGGCGCAGGACGCGGCCGGTGTCGAAGACCGGCTCGGGGAGCATCGTCACGCCCCGCAGGAGGCAACCGAGCACCCCCGCCTTGTAACCCATCGTGTGGAAGAACGGGTTGACCAGCAGATAGCGGTCGCCGGGGCGCAGTGTCACGGTACGGGACCAGGTCTCGTAGACCCGGACGGTCTGCCCGTGCGTGATCATCACGCCCTTGGGCCGGCCCGTCGTGCCGGAGGTGTAGAGGATGTCGGAGAGGTCGTCCGGGCGTACGGCGGCGGTGCGCGCGGCCCGTTCGGCGTCCGGTACCGCCGCGCCCGCGGTGAGGTAGGCGTCCCAGGGCAACGCGCCGTACTCCGGGCCGGTGGGTGCGGCGCCTTCGCGCAGTACGACGGTGTGCCGCAGTGCGCCGAGGTCCGCGCCCGAGCCGTGCAGCATCGCCACGTAGTCCGTACCGAGGAAGTCCCGCTCGGTGAGGAGGAGTTGGGCACCGCTTCGGCGGATGATGTCGGCGGCCTCGGCCGCCTTGTAGCGGGTGTTCACCGGTACCAGCACGGCCCCCGCCGCGACCGCGCCGAGCGCCGCCACGATCCACTGCCTGCTGTTCGGCGCCCAGACGGCCACCCGGTCACCGGGCGCCACACCGTGGGCCATGGCGGCCCGCGCGGCCGCGTGCACCTCGTCCCGCAGCCGCGTGAAGCTCCACCGCACCTCGCCGTCCGCCAGTGCCTCGGCCGCGCCGAACGCGTCCGCCGCACGGTCCACCAGCTGCGCGACCGTGCCGGGCCGCACCGGATCCGGCTGCCGTCCTCGGGGGCTGCCCGTCTTTCGGAGGCTGTCCGCCTCGACCTCGACCACGCTCACGCCCTCCCGCTCCGCCGCGTTCCGCGGCGTCCGCCGCTGTCGTGCGGGCCATCACACACGTCGCCCGCCGGCTGTGGCTACGGCGAAGTCCCGTCCAGTGGGAGAAGCGGGACGGCCGCTCCCTACACTGCCGGAGTGGCGGAAGAGCGAAACACTGCCGGGGCGGCGGACGAGCGGGACAACGGCGCGGCGCGGCGGCTCCCGGCGACGAGCTGGGCGGTGCTCGGACTGCTCTCCTTCGGTGAGGAGCTGTCCGGCTACGACCTGAAGAACTGGTCGGACTGGTCGCTGGGGTTCTTCTACTGGAGCCCGTCGTACAGCCAGATCTACGGCGAGCTCAAGCGGCTGGAGAAGGCCGGTTACGCGGCCTCGCGGATCGTGGTGCCGGAGAACGGCGGGCGAGGCAAACGCGTGTACCGGATCACCGAGGAGGGCAGCGCGGCGGTCAGCGCCTGGGCGCGGGAGGCACCGGTCGAACCGCCCGTACTGAAGCACGGCGTCATGCTGCGCCTCTGGCTCGGGCACCTGACGGGCCCGGACCGGCTGCGCGAGGTGCTCGGCCGGCACGAGGAGTACGCGGAGACCATGCGGCGGCGGGCCGCGGCGGACGCCGAGGGCGCCGGCACGGAGGACGCCTGGGCGTACACCGCGCTCACCCTGAAATGGGCCGAGCGGTACTACGCCGCCGAGTGCGACCGGACCGCCGAGATGCTCGCCGACCTGGCGGAGCTGCGGGACCGGGAGGAGGGCGGCAGGCCCTGAGACATCTCCCGCGGACGGCTACCCCTGCTCGGTCTCAGGAGGCTGCGCGAGCAGGGCGTTGAGGCGCTGCAGCACGTCGAGTTGTGCGGGGCTGTACAGGTCTCTGAGGGCCTTTCCGACCGTTTTCTTGGCGAAGGCCTCGCCCCGAGGGGCGTCGGCGTGCGGCGTCTTCAGGTGCGGGTGCTCCGCGAACAGTTCTCGGACGCCGGGCAGCATCCGCTCGGCGAGGTCCTGGCGGGTCCGCTCGTCGGCATCGGCGGGCAGCGCGTCGAACTCCCCGTTCACCTCGTCGTCGGCATGGGTCCGCATCAGCTCGGCGTAGGTCCGCCGCGGAGCGGGCCCGGCGACGCGCGACAGCACGGTGTACAGGGAGCGGTCGGCCTCGGACAGCCGCGCCCGGCCGGCCGGCGCGAATTCGGGCGGCAGGTCGGCCGGCAGCGAGCGGTGCAGGATCAGACCGAGTTCGGCACGGGCCCGCTGGAGACGTTCGATGGTGGCCGCGAGCTCGGCGTCGAGCGTGCGCAGCGCCTCCTCCGGGTGGTCCTCGACCTCTCCCATGGCGGCGATCTGGGGCAGCGAGAACCCGAGGTCGGTCAGGCGCTTGATGCGCAGCAGCTTGACCAGGTGCGCGACGCGGTACTGCTTGTAGCCGTTGGTGCGCCGCTCGGGCTCGGCCAGCAGCCCGACCTCGTGGTAGTGCCGGACCGCCCGCAGGCTGACGCCGGCGAGCTCGGCGATCTCTCGGGTGCTCCAGGCCATGTGACCAGTGCACACCATGCCGTAGCGGCATGGTCGAACCCTGCCGCCGTACGGCGGGTGATCCGTGTCACGGACGGCTTGACTGTGCCGCGACGGCACAGTGTGCGGTGGGAGCGGTCGTCCTCCCGGAAGCTGCCGGCCCTGTACCTGGCCCGACATGTGCCCGGGTCGGTCGTCACGCCGCACCCGCTGCCCCCGCCCGCCCTGTTCCGACCCGCCCTGTTCCGAGGAGAAGACGCCATGCCGAACGAGCCCCTCATCGTCGAGGACCTGCTCCTGCTGATGATGGACGACACGTCGGGAGCGATCGCGGGGGAAGGCACGCTGTACTACACCCTGGGCGGGGCCGTGCTCGTCGAGCTCGGTCTCGGCGGGTACGTCAGGGTCGACGCCCGCGATGTGGGGCTGACCGGTCTGAAGGTGCGTGCGGTGACCGGTGCCTCGCCGCAGGACCCGCTGCTCCGGAGCGCCCATGAGCAGGTCGCCGAGCGCGTACGGGGCGTCCAGACGCTCCTTGCCGAGATCGGCCCGGCACTGCGCGGGACCGTGCTCGACCGGCTCGTCGAGCGGGGCACGCTGCACCGGGAGCGCAAGAAGACGCTGGGTGTCTTCCCCTCGACGTCGCTGTCGGTCGCGGACACCGGGCGCAAGAAGGCCCTGCTCCAGCAGGTCCGTGCCGTCCTGGTGGACCACGCGGAGCCCGATGCCCGTACCGCGGCGCTGGTGGGGCTGCTCTCCGCGAGCGGCACCCTGCCGAGCCTGCACCGCACCGTGCCGTGGTCGGGCAAGGTCTACCGGCGTGCGAAGGAGCTGGAGCAGGGCAGCTGGGGTGCCGAAGCGGTGAACGCGGCCGTACTGCGCACCATGGCGGCGGTCTCCGCGGGAACCGCCGCCGCTGTCACCGATTAACCCCACAGCTCCAGTTCGGCGGCGAGCCGGGCGCGGTGCTCGGCCGGCGGGCCGAAGAGCTGTCCGGTGGCGTGCGCGCGCTTGAAGTACCGGTGTGCTTCGTGCTCCCAGGTGATGCCGATGCCGCCGTGCAGCTGGATCATCTCGGCCGCCACCGCCGAGAACGCCTCCGAGCAGACCGATTTCGCGACGGCCGCGGCCCGGCCCGCCTCCGGGCCCCCCGCGTCCGCCGCGAACGCCGCCCCCAGCGCGGCCGACCGTGCCGACTCCACCAGCACGTACGCGTCCGCCAGCCGGTGCTTGACCGCCTGGAAGGAACCGATGGAGCGGCCGAACTGCACGCGGTCCTTGGCGTGTGCGACGGTCAGTTCCAGGCAGCGCTCGGCCGCGCCGACCTGCTCGGCGGCCAGCGCGGTACAGGCCGCGTCCCGCACCTGCCGCAGGACCCGTTCGCCGTCGCCCGCCGCACCGAGCAGCCGCCCCCGCGCACCTTCGAGGACCACGCGCGCCAGCGCCCGCGACTGGTCCATCGGCACCGCTGCCTCGCGCAGCACGCCCGCGCCGTCCGCCGCCACCTCGAAGAGCGACACCCCGGCTTCGGTACGTGCCGCCACGAGCAGCACCTCGGCCGCGGCGCCGTCCAGCACGTACTCCTTGGATCCGGTGAGAACCCACGCCCCGTCCGACTGCCGCTCGGCCTGTGTCCGAACCGCCGCCGGGTCCCAGGACCCCCGCTCGGCCCACGCCAGGGCCCCGACGGCCCGCCCCTCGGCCAGCCGCGGCAGCAGTTCCTTGCAGGCCGCCCGGTCGCCCGAGGCCAGCAGGGCCTGAACGGTGAGTACAGCCGACCCGAGGTACGGCACGGGGGACAGCGCCCGGCCCAGCTCGGCCATGACGACGTGGACCTCGCGCGCCCCGCACCCTGCCCCGCCGTACTCCTCGGGAACGGCGAGCCCCGCGACGCCGATCTGCGCCGTCAGCGGGCGCCAGGCCGCCGCGCCCTCGTGGCGCGCGAGCAGCGCCCGTACCGCGGACCGCAGCTCCTCCTGTTCCTCCGTCGGTGTCAGTTCCCGCATGCCCCGGCCCCTTCCGGCGCGTGCTCCGCTCCGGCGGCCGCGGCGGCGAGGACCCGGGCGCGGCAGGCGGCGGGGGTGCCCCAGGCCGAGCGCAGGGCCCTGGCCTTGCGGATCCAGAGGGAGAGGTCGAGTTCCTCGGTGTAGCCCACCGCGCCGTGCAGCTGGAGGGCGGTGCGGGCGGCGGCGTACGCGGCTTCGCAGGCGGCGACCTTCGCCGCGGGCACGTCCGCATGGTCGCCTGCGGCCATGCCCAGCGCAGCCCCGTACAGCAGCGGCTCGGCGAACTCCATGCCGATGAGGGTGTCGGCCAGCCGGTGCTTCACCGCCTGGAACGATCCGACGGCGACCCCGAACTGGGTCCGCTGCCGGACGTATGCGACGGTGCGGGCCAGCAGCGCGCGGGCCAGGCCCAGCGCCTGCGCCGCCGTGGCGAGCGCGGCGACGTCGGCGGCGTACGCGGCCGCCGCGGTCACCTCGGGCCCGTGCGCCAGTACGGAGCCGCCGACCGGCTCGGCCAGCCGGCGCGCCGGATCGGCGGACGGCTGGACGGGCCCCGTGGTCCCGGCCCGCCGTACGGCCTCCCCGGACACGGCGAGCACCAGGTCGGCGGCGTCGGCGTCCAGCGCGTACGGGCCGCCGCCGATGCCGCCGGCGGGGGAGAGCAGGCAGAACGAGGCGACGGTCGCGCCCGAGGCGATGCCGGGCAGCAGCTCCGCTGCCGTCGGCTCGTCGCCCAGCCGGTCCAGGAAGGCCGCAGCGGCCACCGTCTCCACGACCGGACCGGGCACCGCATGACGGCCCAACTCTGCGAAAGATACAGCTAGTTCGACCGGCAGGGGGCCCATGCCGCCGTGTTTCTCCGGTACGGCGAGGGCGAAGACGCCGGCGTCGGCGAGCCGGGACCACAGCGCGCGGCCGGGTCCGGTGTCCCCGGCCGACCAGGCCCGGACCACCGCGGGCGTGCCGGCCGCCGTGAGCAGGGCGTCCAGGGAACGGGCGAAGTCCCGCTGCGCTTCGTCGAGGAGGAACCGCATCACCGGCGTCCTTTCGGCAGACCGAGCAGCCGCTCGGCGATGATGTCGCGCTGGATCTCGTTGGTGCCGGCGTAGACCGGCCCGGCGAGCGCGAAGGTGTACCCCTCGGCCCAGCCGCCGTGCCCCGGCGCGTCACCGGCGGTGTCCGCCAGTTCGCCGTACGGGCCGAGCAGGTCGAGCGCCGTCTCGTGCAGCGCGATGTCGTACTCGGACCAGAAGACCTTGTTCAGGCTGGACTCGGACCCCAGGTCTCCTCCGGCCGCGATGCGGGACGCGTTGCGGTAGGTGAAGAGCTGGTAGGCGCGGGCGCCGATCACCGCGTCGGCCACCCGGTCGCGGAGCGCGGTGTCGGCCGGGTCGGCCCGCTCGCGCCACAGCGCCACCAGCCGGTCGGCCGCCGCGCTGAAGCGGCCCGGACTGCGCAGCGTCAGCCCGCGCTCGTTGCCCGCGGTGCTCATCGCCACCCGCCAGCCCTGCCCCGGCTCCCCGATCACGTCCGCGTCCGGCACGAACACCTCGTCGAGGAAGAGTTCGGCGAAGGCGGGCTTGCCGTCGAGCCGCCCGATGGGGCGCACGGTCACCCCGGGCGCGTTCAGCGGGAACATCAGGTACGTCAGTCCCCGGTGCGGCTTGCCCTCGGCGGCGCCGGACGGGTCGCTGCGGAAGAGGCCGAAGGCCCGGTCGGCGAAGGCGGCCCGGGACGACCAGGTCTTCTGGCCGCTGAGCAGCCACCCCCCGTCGGTCCGTACCGCCGTCGAGCGCAGCGACGCCAGGTCCGAGCCCGCCTCCGGCTCGGACCACGCCTGGGCCCAGACGGTCCCGCCGCTCGCCATGGCCGGCAGGATGCGGGCGAGCTGTTCCGGGGTGCCGTGCTCGAAGAGGGTGGGGGCCAGCAGGTTGATGCCGTTCTGGGTGACCCGGCCGGGCGCCCCGGCGGCGTAGTACTCCTCCTCGAAGAGCAGCCAGCGCAGCAGGGACGCGCCCCGGCCGCCGTACTCCTCGGGCCAGGAGACCACCGACCAGCGCCCGTCGGACAGTTCGCGCTCCCATTCCCGGTGGGCGGCGAAGCCCTCCGCGGTCTCCAGGGAGGGCAGCGGGGTGCGCGGCACGTGTGCGGCGAGCCAGGCGCGGGCCTCCGCCCGGAACGCCTCGTCCGCGGGGGAGAGGTCCAGGTCCATCAGGAGGACGCCTCCTTCATGCCCCGGACGTCCATGCCGCCGAGGGAGTCCCGCGCGGTCTCGGCGTTGTGCGCGTGGGCGAGGTGGTGCAGGCCGAAGACGGAGTCGAGGCCGGTGTGCAGGCCCTGGAGGTCCTCCGCCTGGTTGACCGCGCGCTTGGTGAGGGCGAGCCCCATGCGCGGCATCTCGGCGATCCGGAGAGCCAACTGCTGTGTGGTGTCGGCCAGGTCCTCGCGCGGCACGACCCGGTTGATCATGCCGATCTGGTACGCGCGCTGTGCCGTCATCCGGTCGCCGGTGTAGAGGAATTCCTTGGCGATGCGGGGTGGCATGGCCCAGGGGTGGGCGAAGTACTCCACGCCCGGTATGCCCATGCGGACCACGGGGTCGGCGAAGAACGCGTCCTCGGAGGCCACGATCAGGTCGCAGATCCAGGCGAGCATCAGGCCGCCCGCCACGCAGGCGCCCTGCACGCTCGCGATCACCGGCTTGGGCAGTTCGCGCCAGCGGCGGCACATCCCGAGGTAGACCTCGGACTCGCGGGCGAAGCGGCTCTCCGCGCCCTCCTTGTCGCTGTGGTCCCACCACAGGCCGGCCCTGCGGTCGAAGGGCAGGTGCGCGTCGCGTTCGGGGGTGCCGATGTCGTGGCCGGCGGAGAAGTGCTTGCCGTCGCCCGCGAGGACCACGGCCTTGACCTCGTCGTCGTCGGCCGCGCGGTAGAAGGCGCGGTCCAGGGCGTAGGTCATCGCGGAGTTCTGGGCGTTGCGGTAGGCGGGGCGGTTCATGGTGACCGTCGCCACCGGTCCCTGCCGCTCGTAGCGTACGGGCTCGTCGTCGGGCACAGCGGGCATCTGCGACTCCTTCCCTAACAAGTGTTTGGTAGGTTAACTTAGCGGCATGAGCAGCGTCGAGGAGTTCCGCACCGAGGTCCGCACCTGGCTGCGGGACCATCTGACGGGCGAATTCGCGGAGTTGCGCGGCCGTGGCGGGCCGGGCCGGGAGCACGAGGCCTTCGCCGAACGCCTCGCCTGGGAACGGCACATGGCGGCCGCGGGCTGGACCTGCGTCGGCTGGCCCGAGGAGTACGGCGGCCGCGGCGCGACCCTCGCCCAACAGGTCGCCTTCCACGAGGAGTACGCCCTCGCCGACGCCCCCGCGCGCGTCAACCACATCGGCGAGCAGCTGCTCGGACCCACCCTCATCGCCTTCGGCACCCCCGCGCAGCGGGACCGCTTCCTCCCGCGGATCGTCTCGGTCGAGGAGCTGTGGTGCCAGGGCTACAGCGAGCCGGACGCCGGCTCGGACCTGGCCAACGTACGGACCCGGGCCGAGCGGGACGACAAGGGCTGGCTCGTCACCGGGCAGAAGATCTGGACCTCGCTCGCGCACGAGTCCGACTGGTGCTTCGTCGTCGCCCGCACCGAGCCCGGCTCGACCCGCCACCACGGCCTGTCCTACCTGCTGGTGCCGCTGGACCAGCCGGGCGTCGAGGTCCGGCCCATCACCCAGCTCACCGGCACCTCGGAGTTCAACGAGGTCTTCTTCGACGGCGCGCGCACCGACGCGGCGAACATCGTCGGCGAACCGGGCGACGGCTGGCGCGTCGCCATGGCCACCCTCGGCTTCGAACGGGGCGTCTCCACCCTCGGCCAGCAGGTCGGATTCCGCCGCGAACTGACGGCCGTCACCGAACTGGCCAAGGTCAACGGCGCCGCCGCCGACCCGCTCATCCGCGACCGGATCGCCCGCGCCTGGACCGGACTGGAGACCATCCGCTGCAACGCCCTGCGGATGCTCGACGGCGTCGCTTCCGGGGCGCCCGGACCCGAGGCCTCCATCGGAAAGATCGTCTGGGCGACCTGGCACCGCGAGCTGGGCGAACTCGCCATGGACATCTGCGGCGCCGACGGCATGCTGGCCGCCGGGGAACCGTACGACCTCACCGACTGGCAGCGGCTGTTCCTCTTCTCCCGCGCCGACACCATCTACGCCGGATCCAACGAGATCCAGCGCAACGTCATCGCCGAGCGCGTCCTCGGCCTGCCCAAGGAGGCACGCCCGTGACCCCGCCGCCCCCGTACGTCCCCGGCCACGCCCTCCTCGCCGGCCGCACCGCCGTGGTCACCGCCGCTGCGGGTGCGGGCATCGGCGGCGCCACGGCCCGCCGCCTCCTGGAGGAGGGCGCCGGCGTCGTCGTCTCCGACGCGCACGCCCGCCGGCTCAAGGAGTCCGAGGCGGCGCTCGCCGCCGAGTTCGGCGCGGACCGGGTCGCCGCGCTGCCCTGCGACGTCACCGACGAGGACCAGGTCACCGCGCTCCTCGACCTCGCCGAGGAACGCCACGGCCGCCTCGACATCGTGGTGAACAACGCCGGGCTCGGCGGCACCGCGGACCTGGTCGACATGGCCGACGAGCAGTGGGACCGGGTCCTCGACGTCACCCTCAACGGCACCTTCCGCTGCACCCGCGCCGCGCTGCGCCGCATGAAGGCCGCCGGACAGGGCGGTGCCGTCGTCAACAACGCCTCGGTCGTCGGCTGGCGTGCCCAGCGCGGCCAGGCCCACTACGCCGCCGCCAAGGCCGGCGTGATGGCCCTGACCCGCTGCGCAGCGGTGGAGGCGGCCGAGTACGGCGTCCGGGTCAACGCCGTGTCGCCGAGCCTGGCCATGCACCCGCACCTGGCGAAGGTCACCACCCCCGAACTGCTGGCGGAGCTGACCGAGCGCGAGGCGTTCGGCCGGTACGCGGAGCCCTGGGAGGTCGCCAACGTCATCGTCTTCCTCGCCAGCGACTACGCGTCGTACATGACCGGCGAGGTCGTGCCGGTCAGCAGCCAGCGCGCGTGAGGGGCGGGCGACAATGGTGCGGTGCCAACCGCCAAGAAGAAGTCGAACGTGAGCCCGTCCCCCGAGCGCCGCCGCGAACTGCTGGACACCGCCGCCGAGGTGTTCGCCGAGCAGGGCTACAACGCCACCACCGTACGGAAGATCGCGGACGCGGCCGGCATGCTGGCCGGCAGCCTCTACTACCACTTCGATTCCAAGGAATCGATGCTGGACGAGATCCTCGCCACCTTCCTGGACGAGCTGTGGACCGGCTACGACACCGTGCTCGACGCCGGCCTCGGCCCCCGGGAAACCATCGAGGCCCTGGTCACCGAGTCCTTCCGGGAGATCGACCGGCACCGCGCCGCGGTCGCCATCTACCAGAAGGAGGCCCGGGCCCTCGCCGCGCAGCCGCGCTTCTCCTACCTCGCCGATTCGCAGGTGAAGTTCGAGAAGGCGTGGCTGGGCACGCTGGAGCGCGGAGTGGCCGCGGGAGTGTTCCGCGCCGACCTCGACATCCGGCTCACCTACCGCTTCATCCGCGACACCGTCTGGGTCGCGGTGAGCTGGTACCGCCCGGGCGGACAGCACAGCCCGGAGGAGATCGCCCGCCAGTACCTGTCCATGGTCCTGGACGGCGTCGCCGTACGCACGTAATCCCCACGCGCCCCTGTTACCGACCGAGGAGCAGCAGCCATGGCCGAGGCCTACATCATCGACGCGATACGCACGCCCGTCGGACGGCGGAACGGCGGGCTCGCCGCCGTCCACCCGGCCGACCTCGGGGCCCACGTGCTCAAGGCGCTCGTGACGCGCACCGGCATCGACCCGGCCGCCGTCGAGGACGTGGTCTTCGGCTGCCTGGACACCGTAGGGCCGCAGGCCGGTGACATCGCCCGCACGTGCTGGCTGGCCGCCGGGCTCCCCGAAGAGGTGCCCGGTGTCACCGTCGACCGGCAGTGCGGCTCCTCGCAGCAGGCGATCCACTTCGCCGCGCAGGGGGTGCTCTCCGGCACGCAGGACCTGGTCGTCGCGGGCGGCACGCAGAACATGTCGATGATCCCGATCGCCTTCGCCAGCCGGCAGGCCGCCGAGCCGCTCGGGCTGACCGAAGGGCCGTACGCGGGCAGCGAGGGCTGGCGGGCCCGCTACGGCGACGCGCCGGTCAACCAGTTCCACGGCGCCGAACTGATCGCCGAGAAGTGGGGCATCACCCGCGAGGCCATGGAGGAGTTCGCGTACCGCTCCCACCGGCGGGCCGTCCGCGCCATCGACGAGGGCCGCTTCGAACGCGAACTCGTGCCGTACGGGGACGTCACCGCCGACGAGGGACCGCGCCGGGACACCTCACTGGAGAAGATGGCCGGGCTCAAGCCGGTGGTCGAGGGCGGTCGGCTGACCGCGGCCGTCTCCTCGCAGGTCTCCGACGGCGCCTCGGCGATGCTTCTGGCCTCCGAACGGGCCGTACGGGAAAACGGCCTGACCCCGCGCGCCCGCGTCCACCACCTCTCCGTACGCGGCGAGGACCCGATCCGGATGCTGTCCGCGCCGATCCCGGCCACCGCACACGCCCTGAAGAAGACCGGTCTGACCATCGACGACATCGACCTGGTCGAGATCAACGAGGCGTTCGCGCCGGTCGTCCTGGCCTGGCTGAAGGAGACCGGCGCCGACCCGGACAAGGTCAACGTCAACGGCGGCGCCATCGCCCTCGGCCATCCCCTCGGCGCCACCGGCACCAAGCTCATGACCACCCTCCTGCACGAACTGGAGCGCACCGGCGGCCGCTACGGCCTCCAGACCATGTGCGAGGGCGGCGGCCAGGCCAACGTGACCGTCATCGAACGGCTCTGACCCCGGTCGGGGGATCAGTCCTCCCCGGCGGCCACGACCTCGCGGGCCAGTGCCAGCAGGTCCGGGACGGCCGGATGGCCCGGGCCTTCGCGGCGGGCGAAGACGACGGGGACCGGCGGGGCGTCCGCGAGCGGGCGGTGGACCACCGACGGATGGGTGTGGTTGCGCGGGGTGGCCGTGGTGGAGATCCCCACGGCACGGCCCGCGGCGATCGCCACGAGCCACTCGTCGGTGTTGCTCACCTCGATGGTCCCCACCGGGCGGGCCGTCGGCGGCCACATGTCCAGTGTGGTGGTGCCGGAAACGGTGTTGAGGGCGACCGGATGACGGGCGAGGTCTGCCAGGGTGACCCGGGAGAGCCCCGCCAGCGGGCTGTCGGACGGCATGACCACCACCCGCTCCTCCCACAGCAGCAGTTCCGTGACCAGCCCGGGTGCGGTGACGGCGCCGCGCAGCACGGCCGCGTCCACCCTGCCCTGGGTGAGACCGGCCGTGCGTTCGTCGACACGGCGCAGCTCCAGCGGGACGTCCGGATGCGTCTCGTCCCAGCGCCGCAGCAGCGGAACGGTGTGGTCGCCGAACGCCGCCCAGGTATGGCCGACCCGCAACGGCCACGACGTCAGCCCCCGGGGATCGAGCGCCGCGTCGACCGCGGCGAGCGCCGCTGCGGTCTTGTCGCGGAACGTACGCCCCGCCGGAGTCAGTTCCAGGTGGTGCGTGGAGCGGTCCACGAGGCGGCTGCCCAGGTGCTCCTCCAGCCGCCGCAGGGTGCGGGAGAGCGCGGGCTGGCCCAGGTGGAGGCGGGCGGCGGCGCGGGTGATGTTGCCCTCCTCGGCGATGGCGAGGAAGGCGCGCAGGTGCCGCAGCTCAATGGTCATTACGCAGGAGCATAACCACTGGAGAATCGGCATTTCACGCGCGCCGGCCCGGCTCCTAGCGTGAAGGCCATGTCCTCCACGGTACGCACCTCTTCCGCGACGACCACCACGCCCGGCCACGTACGCGGCGCCCCCGGGCGCGGCAGTCTCGCCGGCGTCGGCCTGGTGCTGGTCGGCACGCTGTCCGTCCAGTTCGGATCGGCCGTCGCTGCGCTGCTGTTCCCCCGGGCCGGTGCGCTCGGCACGGTCGCCCTGCGCATCGCGCTCGCCGCCGTGCTCCTCCTGCTCGTCACCCGGCCCCGGCTGCGCGGCTACCGGCGCGCCGACTGGGCCGCCGTCATCGGCTACGGCCTGGCGCTCGGCGGCATGAACATCCTCTTCTACCAGGCGCTCGACCGGATCCCGCTGGGCGCGGCGGTCACCCTCGAAGTGCTCGGACCGCTGCTGCTGTCCGTCCTCGTCTCGCGCCGCGTCGCCGGTCTGCTGTGGGCGGGACTCGCGCTGGCCGGGGTCTACCTGCTGAGCGACGGCGGCTTCCACGGGCTCGCTCCCCCGGGCGTGGCCTTCGCGCTCGCCGCCGGGGCGATGTGGGCGGCGTACATCGTGCTCAACGCCCGCGCCGGCGCCCGCTTCCCGCGCCTGGACGGCCTGGCGATCGCCATGACCGTCGCCGCGCTGGTCGCCCTGCCGCTGGGCATCGGTGCCTCGGGCGGGAAGCTGCTGGACCCGGCGGTCCTCGGCATGGGCGTGGTGATCGCGGTGATGAGCTCGGGCGTGCCCTACGCCCTGGAACTGCTCGCCCTGCGCCGGCTGCCCGCCGCCACGTTCGCGGTGCTCACCAGCCTGGCGCCGGCCGTCGGGGCGGCGGCCGGCTACTTCGTACTGGACCAGGGGCTGACGCTGCCGCAGTGCGCCGCGATCGGGATGGTGGTCGCGGCGAGTGCGGGAGCGGTACGCACGGGCCGGAGCTGAGGGCTCGGCCGCGCGGTTCAGTCCACCAGGCGGGAGCGGAGCCTCGCCAGGGTCCGGGAGTCCAGGTCCAGCCCCTCGGTGAGGTAGCCGTCGAGGCCGCCGTAGTCCCGCCGGGCCTGGTCGACGGCGGCCCGGAGGTAGTCCTCGCGGACGGCCAGCAGCGGGGTGAGCAGGTCCGCGTCCCGCATCCGCCCGCTCTTCTCCAGCCCCGCGCGGGTCCGGCGGTCGGCCGCGGCCCGCAGGTCGTTGGAGAGGAGGTAGTCACCGGTCGCGGTGGCGTCCGGTACGCCGACGGCGCGGAGCAGTACGTAGCTCAGCCAGCCGGTGCGGTCCTTGCCCGCGGTGCAGTGGAAGAGCAACGGGGTGCCCCTGCCGTCCGCGAGGTCGCGCACGGTCGCCGCGAACTGGCGGCGGCTCTGCGCGTCGGTGACGAACGACCGGTACGTGGCGCGCATCAGCCGCTCCGCCCGGCCGCCCCCGAGCAGCCTGCGCTGTGTGTCCGGGTTTTTGCTGCCCAGTGCTTCGTTGGTCGTGTCGTTCAGCCGGCGGTCCGCCACGGGCCGGGAGACCAGCTCCATGCCGCGCGGCAGCCGGTCGGCGCCGTCGCGCGCGGTCTCCGCGGGGACGCGCAGGTCCACGACGGTGCGCAGGCCCAGGCCGGTGAGTCTCTTGCCGTCCGCGGGGGTCAGTTTTCCGAGCCCGTCGGCCCGGAACACCCGGCCGTACCGGACGTGGTGCCCGTCGCGGGTGCGGTAGCCGCCGAGGTCGCGCACGTTGACCGCGCCCCGGAGCTCGACCCGGTGGACGGTCTCGGCGGCCGGGCGGGGTGAGGTGGTGGGTGAGGCGGCGGACCGGTCGGGGGCCGGGTCCGCCGCACAGGCGGGGAGGAAGCCGAGGGCGGCGGTGAGCAGCACTGCCGCCGTACGGCGGAGATGAGTGGCGCGCATGGGTCACTCCAAGGGGGAGAGGGGATGTCCGGGGTGCGGTGTGCCGGAAGTTCCTTGGGAGGGGGAAGCGCGGGGCCGCCCGGCCGGTGCGCGCCGGAGTCGGCCCGTGACGGGCAACGGAGCGGACCGGGCTCAGTCCGCCGACGGAAGTGCGCGGAGCGTGGCATGGGCCTCCGCCATGACGCGGTCGACCAGTTCGGCGCAGGAGGGCAGGTCGTCGATGAGCCCCGCGACCTGCCCGGCCGCCATCACGCCCAGATCCGTACGGCCGTCCACCATCGACCCCTTGAGCAGCATGGGCGTATTGGCGGCCAGCAGCACCTGACTCCAGGTCAGGTCCTTGCCGTGCTTCATGGCCAGGCCGTCGCGGACCATCCGGCGCCAGCTCATGCCGGACTCGCGCTTGAAGGCCGCGGCATGGCGCACCGCGCGCAGCAGCGCGGCGGCCCGGCCCGAGCGTTCCAGCGCGTCGACCAGTTCGCTGCGCAGCATCCGGTGGGGGAGGCCGTCGACGGCGGTGGTGACGGTGACGTCCTTGACGGTCGCGGCGAGGTACCGGGCCTTGACCGCGTCCGGGACGGTGCTGTCGGAGGTGAGGAGGAAGCGGGTGCCCATGGCGATGCCGGCGGCGCCGTACGCCAGCGCCGCCACCAGCCCCCGCCCGTCCCGGAACCCGCCGGCCGCCACCACCGGGATGTCCACCGCGTCCACGACCTGCGGCAGCAGTACGCCGGTGGCGACCTCCCCGGTGTGGCCGCCGCCCTCGCCGCCCTGCACGATCACGGCGTCGGCACCCCAGGCGGCGACCTTCTCCGCGTGCCGCCGGGCGCCGACGGACGGCATGACGAGCACCCCGGCGTCCTTCAACCGGGCGATCAGCTCCTGGGACGGCGCGAGGGCGAAGGAGGCGACCCGTACGCCCTCCTCGATGATGATCCGGACGCGGTCGGCCGCGTCGCCCGCGTCCGCGCGCAGATTCACCCCGAACGGCGCTTCCGTGCGCGCGGCGACCTCCCGGACGGCGGCGCGCAACTGGTCCACGGTCATGGTGGCCGACGCCAGGATGCCCAGCGCGCCCGCGTTCGCCGCGGCCGAGACGAGCCGGGGGCCCGCCACCCAGCCCATGCCGGTCTGCACGACGGGGTGCCGCACACCGACCAGCCGCGTGAACGGCGTGGCGAGCGTGGCGTCCGCCGCGCGGAGGCCCTCCGGTGCCGTCATGCGGGAACCTCCCGGTCCCGCAGCCCGTCGGGGTCGATGACCTCGCGGATCAGGCGCAGTTCGGCGGCCGTGGGTTCGCGGGTGTACGGCACCGGGGCGGGGACGTCGAGCGGGAATCCGGTGGCCTCGCGGACCTGGTCGACCGTGACACCGGGGTGCAGTGAGCGCAGCCGCAGGGTGCGGTCCGGGGTCTCGAAGTCGAAGACGCCCAGGTCGGTGACGACCTCCGGGATGCGGTGGTACCGAGTGGCGGAAGGACCGGCCGCGGCAGCCCGGTCGTACCCGACCCCGCTCACCATGTCGACCCGCTCCACGAACACCCGCCGCGAATGCCGCGGCACCCAGTAACTGGTCGGATTATTAAGGGTGTTGACCGGAGCTCCCCGCACCCCCAGCAGCTGCCGCTTCGGCCGCTCCCAGTCACCGATGCAACTGATGTTCTGATTGCCGTACCGGTCGAGCTGGCTCGCGCCCATCATCACGTGCCGCCGCCCGGTGGCCACCAGCGCCAGGTGCTGCCGGTACGGCAGCCAGCCCTCGGTCACTTCGGACCGTGCCCCGACCGCCGGCACGTCCGCCATCAGCAGCGCTGCCCCGTCCGTCAGCAGCAGATCGGGGGAGAAGGTGAGCTTGGCCAGCCGGGCACCGATCGAGGGGACGGTGCCCATCGGGCTGGCCAGCACCTCGCCCGCGTCGCGCCAGACCTCCGCGCAGGCCAGCACGCAGTACTCGGCCCGGGTCGCCTTCACCGTGGTCATGCGGACCCCTCCTCGTGGAACGCCGCGACCGCGGCCTGATACGTCTGCTCGTCGCCGGACAGGAACCGCCGCACGAAGCCCTGCCAGGCCTCCGGGTCCTTGGCGGCCCGCACGTACGCCCGCTGGAACGCCTCGTCGCGCCCGTAGTCCGGCTCGCAGGAGGTGAAGTGCGCACCGTTCGGCGTCTCGGTCACCCCGGTGACGAACGCCCGCTTGACCAGCAGCGACTGCGGCCCGGCGGCCTTGAGCAGCTCCGCGGTGTCGACGATGCGCTCGCAGGACAGGTACGCGGCGTCCGCCGCCTGGCAGAACAGGTCGTCGAAGTACGGGTCGGGGCCGAGGTACTGGCCGTTGCCGCGCGCGTCGGCCCGGTCGAGGTGCACCAGCGCCGCGTCCATCCGCAGCGCCGGCACGGCGACCAGCTCCTCACCGTCCTCGTACGGCGAGGTGACCGTGCGCAGGGACGGATTGACCGTCATCACGTCCGAGCCGAGCCCGGCCCGGATCGGCATGAACGGCAGCCGGTGCGCGGCGGCGGTGAGCCCCCACATGACCATCGCCTCGTCCAGCTCGGTCAGTTCGAGGCCGCCGCCCTGCCGGGCCGCGCAGAAGTGCGGCTCCAGCGGGACGGAGTCCAGCGTGCCGAAGGCGGTGACCAGCCTGCGGATCTTCCCGGCGGCCGCCAGCAGCCCGACGTCCGGGCCGCCGTAGGACACCACCGTCAGGTCGGTGATGTCCGAGCGCAGCAGTGCGCGCACCAGCGCCATCGGCTTGCGCCGCGAACCCCACCCGCCGATGCCGAGCGTCATGCCGCTGGAGAGGCGGCCGACCACCTCGTCGGCGGTCATCGTCTTGTCCGCGCTCATGACCGCTGCTCCTTTGCTGTACTGGTTCCGTTGTTGCTGTTGCTGTTGCTGTTGCTGTTGCTGGTTTCGCTGCGGTCGCTGCCGAAGGTGTCGCGTACGCGGTCGGCGATGCCGCTGAGGTTGGCCTCGAAGGTGAAGCCCTGCTCGAAGCGGTAGCTGCGGTGTACGTCGACCGGATCGATGCCGTTGATGGCGGCCTTGGCGAGGCGGATCAGAGTCCCGTCCTTGGCGGCGATCTCGCCCGCCAACTTCCGTGCTGTGTCGTTGAGTTGCTCACGCGGTACGACGCGCCAGACGGACCCGTACTGCCGCAGCTCCTCGGCGGTGACGGTGCGCGAGGTGTAGTACAGCGCACGCATCAGGTGTTGTGGGACCAGCCGGGCGAGATGGGTGGCCGCCCCCAGCGCGCCGCGGTCCAGCTCGGGCAGGCCGAACGTCGCGTCGTCGCTCGCCACGATGGCGTCCGCGTTGCCCACCAGCCCGATGCCGCCGCCCAGACAGAAACCCTGCACGGCCGCGACCACCGGTACTTCGCAGTCGTACACGGCAGCGAACGCTTCGTAACAGCCCCGGTTGGCGCCGAGCAGCGCGTCGTGACCGGGCGTGCGCTGCATCTCCTTGATGTCCACACCGGCGTTGAAACCGCGTCCGGCGGCGGCAAGGACGACACAGCGCACCTTCGGATCAGCCCCGGCGGCGCGTACCGCTGCGGTCAGGTCGTACCAGCCTTGTACGGGGAGGGCGTTCACCGGTGGGAAGTCCACGGTGACGACCGCGATGCCCTCTTCGGGCGTGGAGGTGGAGACACCCATGAGCAGATCAGCTACCTTTCCACCAAACGTTTGTTAGGGAGCGTGCAGGCAAGGTAGCAGCGGTCGGCGCGCCGCGGGAGGTGCTCAATGCCAGCGATCATCGATCTCACCGGGTCCGTCGCCGTCGTGACGGGCGGAACACGGGGCGTCGGCGCGGGAATCGGCCGCGCCCTGCTGGAGGCCGGGGCCGAGGTGGTGACCTGCGCCCGGCGGCCCCCCGACGAACCCGTGCGGGCGGCCGGGCGCACCGCCCGCTTCCTCCCCGTCGACCTGCGCGACCCCGACGCCGTCGGTGCCTTCTTCCAGCGGGTCGGCGACGAGTACGGTCGGCTGGACACGCTGGTCAACAACGCCGGGGGCACCCCGTTCCGCACCCTCGCCGACGGCGGCAGTCGGCACGCGGCCCGCGTCGTCGAACTCAATCTGACCGCGCCGCTGAACGCCTCGCTCGCCGCGTACGACCTGCTGCGCGCAGGGCCCGCCGGCGGTTCGATCACCATGATCGGCAGCGTCAGCGGCACCCGCCCGTCGCCCGGCACGGCGGCATACGGGGCAGCCAAGGCGGGCCTGGACAACCTGGCCCGCTCGATGGCCGTGGAGTGGGCCCCGGAAGTACGGGTCAACACCGTGGTCCTCGGCATGGTCCGCACCGAACTGTCCCACCTGCACTACGGGGACGAGGCCGGCGTGGCCGCGGTCGGCCGCACCGTCCCGCTCGGCAGGCTCGCCGAACCCACCGAGATCGGCGACGCCTGCGTCTTCCTCGCCTCGGACCGAGCCGCGTACATCAGCGGCGCGAGCCTGCACGCACACGGCGGCGGCGAACGCCCGGCATTCCTGGACGCTGCGACTGTCAACAACTGACCGTACCGGCTACGGACCGACCCGCTCCCGTTCCTGAAAATCTCCCCGTTCCACCCCCTCCCTACGTCTCGAAAGGCAGGATCACCATGACCGGACTGCGCACCGGACTCTGCACCGGACGCGTCGCCGTCGTCACCGGAGCGGGCCGCGGCCTGGGCCGCGCGCACGCCCTCGCGCTCGCCGCCGAGGGCGCCCGCGTCGTCGTCAACGATCTCGGCGTCGGCCTGGACGGCAGCGGAGGAGCCGCCGGCCCCGCCCAGGAAGTCGTCGACGAGATCCGGGCCCGCGGCGGCGAGGCGGTCGCGCACGGTGGCGACATCGCCACCACGGACGGCGCCGCCTCCCTGGTCGCCGCCGCGCTCGACACGTACGGCCGGCTCGACACCCTCGTCAACAACGCCGGGTTCCTCCGCGACCGGATGCTGGTCAACCTCGACGAGGACGACTGGGACGCCGTCATGCGGGTCCACCTTAAGGGCCACTTCCTGACACTGCGGCACGCCGCGGCGCACTGGCGCGCGGAGGCCAAGGTCGGCCGTACCCCCACGGCCCGGGTGATCAACACCAGCTCGGGCGCCGGCCTGCTCGGCAGCGTCGGCCAGGGCAACTACGCGGCCGCCAAGGCCGGCATCGTCGGCCTCACCCTGGTCGCCGCCGCGGAGATGGCCCGGTACGGCGTCCAGGTCAACGCGATCGCGCCGGCCGCTCGCACTCGCATGACCGAGGAGACCTTCGCCGAGACCATGGCCGCGCCGGGCGAGGACACCTTCGACGCGATGGCCCCGGAGAACGTCTCCCCGCTCGTCGTCTGGCTCGGCTCCGCCGACTCCGCCGGCGTGACCGGCCGGGTCTTCGAAGCGGAGGGCGGCCGCATCACCGTCATGGAAGGCTGGCGCCCCGGCCCCACCGTCAACAAAAACGCCCGCTGGACCCCAACAGAAGCAGGCGAAACAACCCGCAAGCTCCTCGCCGAGGCCGAGCCCCCGCAGCCGGTGTACGGGGCACAGTGACGCGGCGGGCGAACGGTGAGCGTGTCGGCGCCGCTTTCAGGACATCCCCGCCAGTTCGCTCCCTACGGCGACTTCATGCCCATGCGCGGCCAGAGGCCCGATGCCGAACTCGAACATGACCTACCGCACCCGAGGTAGGCCGCCGGGGAGTATCGGCACCGGGTTTGACGGTGGCGGACAGCACTACAGTGCCCAGGACTCGTACCTCTGGTGATGTGGTCCGGGTGCCCGGAGAGCAGCGGTGGCAGCTCCACTCCCGGAAAGAGCACACCCCCCCGGTACGGAGACCCAACGGAGGCCTGGGCCCACCGCTTCGCCCGACCGACGAGCCGGTCCGGTGGGACGCCCACGACGAGTAGCCCTCCGTAGTCAACGTGCCCGGCGAGTCGCTGACTCGGGGTGAGGGCAAATCGGGAGTGAGGGCTGCTGTGCTCTGCCGCCCCGCCAGGGTGTTGCCGTGCCCGTCACAGCGTCATCCACCGGATGTGTGCAGAGTTCGACGCCGCGCGCGAGTCGCACTGATACAGATCGTCAACTGATCGACTCTCACGGGACTGGTCGCTGTGCTGGTCCTGCGTAGGGTTTCAAGGAGGCGGCAGCGCGGCATTCGCGCACTCCGTCCCTTGCCGCGCCGAGTGTTCAGGCGCCTCCACGAGAGAAGGAAACACACCCATGCGCGCCCTTGTGGTCGATCACGGCGAGGCCGGACCCGTCCGGTTCGCCGATGTCGATGAGCCCGTGCCGTCCAGTGACGAGGCGTTGGTCGAGATACGGCACATCGGTCTCAACTTCGGAGAGTTGAACTACGTGGAGCAGTGGCCGGCCGGCGCTGTGCACGGCCACGACGCGGCCGGTGTCGTGGTGCGTGCCGCGGCCGACGGCTCGGGGCCACCCGAAGGTACGCGGGTCGCGGTGGGGATGTCCGCCCACGCGTGGGCGGAGCGGATGGCGGTCAGGCCCGCCTCGCTCGGCACTGTTCCCGAGGGCGTGGACCTGGCCGACGGTGCCGCGCTGGGGATCGCCGGAGTCACCGCGCTGCGGGTGCTGCGCAAGCGTTCCCTGTTGGCGCGCGACGTGCTGGTCACCGGCGCCAGCGGGGGTGTGGGGCACTTCGCCGTCCAGTTGGCGGCGCTGGCGGGCGCCCGGGTGACGGCACTCGTGGGTTCGCCGGACCGGGCCGCCGGGCTCCGCGAACTCGGGGCCGACAAGGTCCTGACCGACCTGGCCGGGGCCGAATGCCGGTTCGACCTCGTCCTGGACACGGTCGGTGGGCCGCTGACGGCCCAGGCGTGGAGTTCCCTCGCCGAGGGCGGCACCATCCACGTGGTCGGTTACTCCTCGGGGCAGGACACCACGTTCCCGTCAGGGTCCTTGTTCGGGTTCGGCGAACCCCGTTCCATCGCCACCTACGGCGACATGACGCCGACCAGCGGGGAGCTGACGGACCTGCTGGGCCTCATGGCCGCCGGGAGGCTCTCGGCGCCGGTCGGACTGCGGGGCGACTGGCGGGACGTGGACGACGCCGTCCAGGCACTGTTCGCGCGGAAGGTGCACGGGAAGATCGTGCTTGACGTGGTCTGAGACCCGGCGTGGCCTGAGACCCGGCGTGGCCTGAGACCCGGCGTGGCCTGAGACCCGGCGTGGCCTGACATCAGTCGTGGCCTGCCGCCCGTCGACGAGAAGGGAACGATGGACGTACTCGCGGAGGCCTTGCGTGTATCCGGTGCGCGAAGGGCGCTCGGGGTCGTACTGAAGGCCGGAGGAACCTGGGGCCTGTGGCTGGACTCCTCCCCGGGAGCGGCACTGCACGTGGTGTCCCGTGGCACGATGTGGTTCCATGTCCCGGGCGGGAAACCCCTGGAGATGCAGGCCGGAGACGCCGTCCTGGTGTCGCCGGGCACCGCCCACGGGATAGCCGGCGGGCCCAGTACGTCGATGGGCCCCTGTGACCGGAAGGCGACGGTGCGGGCCCTCGCCGACGGCAGCGCCCTGCACCTGGGCTCGACGCCGGCGCAGACCGAAGTGCTCGTCCTGCGCTACGAACAGGACCCGGAGGTGAGCACGCCGGTGCTCACCTCCTTCGCCCAGCCGATGCACGTCACGAGCCGGGAGAACACACAGCTCAGAAAGACCGTCGAGCTTCTCACGGCGGAACTCGCACAGCCGCAGATCGGCACCACCGCCGCCATCAACAGCATCGTCGACCTTCTGCTCATCCAGTTCGTACGCGTCTGGCTGGCCCGCCACCCGGAGGGGCGGTCCGGCTCATGGCTGGGCGCGATGCGTGATCCGATCGTGCGCGGCGCCCTGGCGTGTGTCCACGCCCGACCGGAACACCCCTGGACCACCGAGTCCCTGGCGGCCGCGACGGCGGTCTCCCGGACGACGCTGTCCAGGCACTTCCGGTCCGCCCTCGGACAGACGCCGGGCGCATATGTGACGCAGTGGCGCATGGACCTGGCGTCCGTCCGGCTCCGCGACACCGACGAGCCGGTCGAGTCGATCTCCGGCGCGGTCGGTTACGCCTCGCCGCACGCTTTCAGCCGAGCCTTCCGACGTGCCCGAGGCATGCCCCCGGGCGAGTACCGTTCTCGACTTCGCAAGTGATCGCAGGCAGGCGATCACCGGCAACACTCGAGCACAAGTGCGGTCCGGGCGGGTGGGGAAGGCCGACGCACCTCTATCCGGGGGGCGGGCGGGGTTCGGGGGCGTCGGCCTTCTGGCGCGCGGGTCGCCCTCCAGAGCCTTGAGGGGGCGCGGCAGCTCCAGCAGCACTGCAGTCAGGCGAGGGTCCAGGGAGATGACGTGTCCTACGGAGTGCTCAGCGCGCCGAAGGTTGGTGACGAGACGGTGGGGGCCCGAATGAAGATTGCGGGCAAGCGCATCGATGAGTACCTCATCCGGGTCGGGTCCAACGTCACGGTGGTCACGTTCATGGGGCCGCGGGCGACGGCGCCCAGCTGGTGGAGTCCCTCACTGCCCAGGCCGTGGAGAAGGTCCGGCAAGCCGCGAATTGATCGCCGCCGCCACCCTGTTGGTTGAAGCGGACCGACAGGGAGGCGGAACGGTGAGGCGGCCCCTGGTCACGGAGCACACACGAGACGGCGCCTGGCATCGGCGAGAAGCCGGCGGAAGGACTCACGGTCGCCTCGGAAGCTTGCTCGAAGCGTGGCGACTCCGGTGCTTGGACTCCGTAGAGCCGCAGCGCGAGGTGAATTCCCAGTTCTGCGCACTGAATGAGGACTACGGCGGCACCATCCGTGCGGGGTTTCCTTCGCTGCGCGCTCAGGAGGAGGCGGTGTTCCGTGTACCGCAGTACCCACACGCGCCGGGAAACCAGGTACGCCCTTTCGTAGCGGCGGCTGCACGCTGCGAGGAGGCGGAAATTCGCTTCGGACCAGGCCTTCTGCTGCGGTGGAAACTGCGCGTTGGACGGCGGCCAGGTTGCGGGTTCGGAGGGCGGCTCGGGAGGAGGCGGAAGGCACCCCGCCCGCTTTCCCGCTCACCGGGAAAAGTGCCTCCCGTGATGGTCGCGGGGCGGCCTAGCCTCGCCGGACAGGCCGTCGCCGTGCAGGAGGACGAGAAGATGACTGCTCCCCATGACGAGGTCCGCGTCATCGACGCGGGTCGCCCGCCCGCCCGCTTCGCTCGCGGCTGGCACTGTCTCGGTCTCGCCGACGCCTTCAAGGACGGTGTGCCACACGAGGTCGAGGCGTTCGGTACCAGGCTGGTGGTGTTCCAGGGGGAGAGCGACGGGGCGCTGCATGTGCTCAATGCTTACTGCCCGCACATGGGTGGGAATCTCGCTCACGGTTCGGTGAAGGGCGATGCCGTTGCCTGTCCTTTCCATGACTGGCGCTGGTCCGGCAATGGGCGGTGCGCCGGGGTGCCGTACGCGCGCCGGGTGCCGCCGCGTGCCCGTACCCGCGCGTGGACCACGCTGGAGGAGAACCGCCAGCTGTTCGTCTGGTACGACCCCGAGGGCAATCCGCCGCCGCCCGAGGTGACCATCCCGCGCATCGAGGGCGCCTTCAGCGACGAGTGGAGCGACTGGACCTGGCACACGATCCGGGTGGAGGGCGCCAACTGCCGCGAGATCGTGGACAACATCGTGGACATGGCGCACTTCTACTATGTGCACTACTCCTTTCCGACGTATTTCAAGAACGTCTTCGAGGGGCACATCGCCACCCAGTACATGGAGAGCTCCCCGCGCGAGGACGTCGATCTCGGCGGGCTCAGCGCCCCGCTGCGCTCCGACGCCTCCTACTACGGCCCCTCCTACATGATCGACTACCTCTGGACGCCGGTGGCCGAGGACGTCGAGACGGAGATGGTGCTGATCAACTGCCACTATCCGATCGATGCGGACAGCTTCCTGCTGCAGTACGGCGCCATTGTGAAGAAGTTGCCCGGTATGTCGGATGAAGAGGCCGCGGAGGCTGCCCGGCTCACTGCCGAGGGGCTGGCGACCGGGTTCGAGCAGGATGTCGAGATCTGGCGTAACAAGACCCGGATCGACAATCCGCTGCTGACCGAGGAGGACGGCCCGGTGTACCAGCTGCGCCGCTGGTACGAGCAGTTCTACGTGGACGTCGGGGAGGTACGGGACGAGATGGTCCAGCGGTTCGAGTTCGAGATCGACACCGAACGGGCCAACAAGGCCTGGCGTGCCGAGGTCGACGAGAACCTGGCGCGCCGGGCGGCGACCGTGCCCAATGGCGCGGAGACGCGGACCGTGCCCGATGATGCCGCGGAAACGCGGACCGTGAGCGGTGCCTGACGTGCAGCCGGTGGAGTGCGCGGCCTGTGGCAACCAGGTCCGCTGCGAGAAGTTCAGCCACGCCCACACGTCCGTGCAGTGGACGGCCGAAGCGGCTGCCGTCTGCCCGGAGTTCGGCAGCCGGGTCGCGGCGGGCGAGACCGGCGCCCGGATCCGGACCTGCCCGGCGCTGCACGACAGCATCGGCAAGGCAGTGGCGGCGGGGATTCTGACCGTCACCCGCCGGGACGACGCGGGTCCGGAGCCTGCCGATGCCTGAGCCGCGTACGTACCGGCTGCGCGTCACCGAGGTGATCGATGAGACGGCCGACGCTCGTTCTTTTGTGCTTCAGCCACCGGCCGGGGCGGCGGACCGGTTCGCCTACCGGCCCGGGCAGTTCCTGACGGTGCGGGTGCCGGGGCCCGGCGGCGACGGTGCGGAGGCCGTGGCGCGGTGCTACTCCCTCGCCAGTTCACCGGACACCGGCGAGCCGCTGAGGATCACCGTCAAGCGGGTGGTTGGGGGGTACGGCTCGCATTGGCTCTGCGACCGGGTCGTGGCCGGGGGCGAGCTGGAGGTGTTGCCTCCGGCCGGGGCCTTCACACCGGACTCGCTCGACAGCGACCTGCTGCTGGTCGCGGGCGGGAGCGGCATCACGCCGGTTCTCTCCATCGCCAAGTCGGCTCTGGTGCGGGGGCGGGGGCGGGTGACGCTGCTCTACGCCAACCGGGACGAGGGTGCCGTCATCTTCCGGAACGAATTGCGGGAGCTGGGTGAGGACTTCCCGGGTCGGCTGGTGGTGATTCACTGGCTGGAGAGCCTTCAGGGGCTGCCCACGGCCGATCGGCTGGCCGCGGTGGTCGCGCCGTACGCCGGACGGGACACCTACGTCTGCGGGCCCGAGCCCCTGATGGACGCGGTGCAAGCCGCGCTGGACGGTACCCGCGTGCGCCGGGAGCGGTTCTTCTCCCTCGGTGCCGACGTCTTCGCCGCACCGGCCGCCGCGGAGCCGGTACCGGCGGTCGACGGGGAGCCCGTCGCGGAGGTGGAACTGGACGGTGAGACGCATGTCGTCGGCTGGCCCGAGCGGACGCCGCTGCTCGACGCCCTGCTCGCCGCCGGCGTCGACGCCCCGTACTCCTGCCGGGAGGCGGCCTGTGGCGCCTGTGCCTGCCGGGTCGTCTCCGGCGAGGTGAAGATGGCTCGCAACGACGTCCTCGACGAGCAGGACCTCACCGACGGATACGTCCTGGCCTGCCAGGCCCTGCCCCTCACCGACCGGGTCGGGATCAGCTACTCCTGACCCTGGCCCCGCAGCGAGCCGACACCCGCCCCGAGGCTTACCTCCACACGGCTCACCCCCACCCGCCTCACATCCACTCCGCGAACCGCAGCCACGACATCAGTGTGTCCATCTGGCCCGGGTCCAGGGGCGGGGCCACCTCCTCGGCCGCGCGCGGCTGCACCGCGCGCCCCGGTCCGTACAGGGCTCCCCACACCGAGCGCGCGGTCCCGAGCACCATGGGTGCCAGCCGCTCCAGTTCGCGGTGGATGCCGTTGCCGCACACCGAGATCGCGGCGACCGCGCGGCCGGCGCCCCGCAGCGGCGCCGCCACGCATGACACGCCGCGGAAGGCCTCTTCCCGGTCGTAGGCCACGCCGCGTTCGCGGACGCGCGTCAGCTCCGCGCGGAAGGACCGAGGCCGGACGAGCGTGTACGGCGTACGCGGCCGCAGCCCGGCCCGCAGCACCTCGGCGACCAGCGCCTCCTCGCTGAACGCCAGGATCGCCTTGCCGGTACCCGTGCAGTACGCCGGCTGCCGGCCGCCGATCCGGGACGGCACCGAGGCGTCCGCCGTGCCGCCGAGCCGCTCCAGGTACACCACTTCGGGGCCGTCGAGGACCGCGAGGTGCACCACGTGCCCGGTCCTCTCGTGCAGTGCGTGCAGATGCGGCAGCGCGGCCCGGCGCAGCCGGTTGTGGTGCGCGGCCGACGCGCCCAGCTCCAGCATCCCCATGCCCAGCCGGTAGTCCCGGCCGTCGCGTTCCAGCCAGCCCAGCCGCACCAGTTGGTCCAGTATCCGGTGCACGGAGGAGCGGGGCAGCCCGGAGCGGCGTACCACCTCGGTGAGCGTCAGCCGGGGCGTGGCGCCTTTGAAGGCGCCCAGGACGAGTGCGGCTTTCTCCAGAAGCGACGGCGCTTGCACGGTCATCGGCGACTCCTGCGAGGAGCGGGGGAGGGGTGCCGTGAGCCTGCCACGGTTCCCGCTGAGCGGGAACCCACTATTTCTAAAAGAAATAGTCAGCCGTAGATTCGCTGCACCTTCGCACCTTCGCACCTTCGCATCACACCTCCGCATCACACGGCCGTATTCACGGCCTGAGACACGACCTGAGAGGGGACGCCATGAGCGAAGACGCCATGAGCGCGCACGCGGTCCTCGCCGCCGTCCGGGAACTCGCCCCTGTGCTCCGGGAGCGCGCCCCCGAGGCCGAGCAGCTCTGCCGGGTGCCCGACGCCTCGATCAAGGAACTGGAGGAGACCGGCTTCTTCCGGCTGCTCCAGCCCCGGGCGTACGGCGGCCACGCGGCGAACCCGGCGCTCTTCTACGAGGCGGTCAAGGAGATCGCCAAGGCGTGCGGCTCCACCGGATGGGTCGCCTCCGTACTCGGTGTCCACCCCTGGCACGTCGGCCTGTACGACCCCAGGGCCCAGGAAGAGGTCTGGGGCGTCGGCCGCGGCACCCGCATCGCGTCCTCCTACGCCCCCACCGGCAAGGTCACCGTGGCCGACGGCGGCTTCCGGATCTCCGGCCGCTGGCACTTCTCCTCCGGCTGCGACCACGCCGACTGGGCACTGCTCGGCGGACTGATCCTCGGCGAGGACGGCACGCCCGTCGACATGCGGACCTTCCTCGTGCCGCGCACCCAGTACACCGTCGACCGGGTCTGGGACACCGTGGGCCTGCGCGGCACCGGCAGCAACGACATCGTCATCGAGGACGCCTTCGTGCCCGAGCACCGGGCGCTCAGCTTCGGCCCGGTCAGTGCGCTGCGCACACCGGGCCAGGCACTGAACCCCGAGCCGCTGTTCCGGCTGCCGTACGCCTCCGTCTTCACCACCGCGATCTCCACTCCGCTCGTCGGCATCGCCGAGGGGGCGTACGAGGCGTACGCGGCGGTCACCCGGGAGCGCATCCGGGTCTCCTACGGGCAGAAGGTCGCCGAGGACCCCTTCGCGCAGGTCCGGATCGCCCGCGCGGCCGGCGACATCGACGCCGCCTGGCTCCAGCTGCGCCGCAACATGAGCGAGCTGTACGAGTGCGCCGAGCGGGGCGAGGACCCGACGCCGGAGCTGCGCGCCCGCGTCCGCCGCGACCAGGTGATGGCCACCGAACGGGCCGTGTCGGCGGTGGACCTGCTGGTGGAGAACGCCGGCGGCAGTGCGATGCGCAACGGCCCGAGCCCCGTGCAGCGCGCCTGGCGCGATGTCCACACCGGCCGGGGGCACGCCGCCAACGACCCCGAGCGGGCGCTGGTCCTCTTCGGGCAGGCGGCGCTCGGCATCGAGATCCAGGACACGATGCTCTGATGGGGGACCGGATGACCGCGCAGCTCACGTACGAGTCGACGTCGCGGACGGCCAAGGCGGCCGGGATCGCGCTGCACTACCACGAGGCGGGGCCGGCCGACCGCCCGGACGCACCGGTCGTGATCATGCTGCACGGCGGTGGTCCCGGGGCCTCCGGCTGGAGCAACTTCGGGGCGAATCTGCCGGTGTTCGCCCGTACCTTCCGTACTCTTCTGGTCGACCAGCCCTGCTTTGGGCGGTCCGCCAAGCCCGAGCTCGACCGGGACTACTTCAGCTACAGTGCGGGCGCCGTTGCCGCCCTGATGGATGAACTGGGTATCGAGCAGGCGCACTTCATCGGCAACTCGCTCGGCGGCGGCACCTCCGTCCGGATGGCGCTGAACCACCCGGACAAGGTCGGCAAGCTGCTGCTGATGGGCCCGGGAGGGATCTCCCTCAACCTCTTCGCGCCGGACCCGACCGAAGGCATCAAGCGGCTCTTCGAGTTCCAGTCGGCACCCGAGCCGACCAAGGAGCAACTGCGCGCCTTCCTGAGCGTGATGGCGTACGACCAGTCCATCGTCACCGACGAGCTGGTCGAGGAGCGCTGGGCCTCGGCCACCGATCCCGAGACGAAGCTCGGCAACGCCCGGATGGCCGCCGCCTTCGCCAACCCTGCCTGGGCGCAGGACTGGATGCTGTGGCGCGAGGCCCACCGCATCACTCAGCCCGTCCTCCTCACCTGGGGCCGCGAGGACCGCACCAACCCGCTCGACGGCGCGCTGGTGGCCCTCAAGACCATCCCCGACGCCCGGCTGCACGTCTTCCCGCACTGCGGCCACTGGGCGCAGGCCGAGCAGGCGGACGAGTTCAACCGGCTCGCCGCCGCCTTCTTTTCTCAATGAACAGCGGCTTCTCGCACTGACCGCTTCACCGACAGAGAGGTGTTCCCCATGGATATCCGTGCCCTGGGCTATCTGCGGGTGGAGACCACCCGGTTCGAGGAGTGGCGCACCTACGCGCTGGACCTCCTCGGCATGGTGGCGGCCACCGGCACCGACGACGACACGCTCTACCTGCGGATGGACGACCGCGCCCACCGCATCGCCGTCGTCCGCTCCACCACCGACCGGCTGCAGGCGGCCGGCTGGGAGGTCGCCAACGCCGCCGCGCTCGCGGAGGCGGCGCGGGAGCTGGAGGCGGCCGGCGTCGCCGTCAAGCACGCCGACGACGCGCTGCTCGCCGAGCGACGCGTCCAGGGACTCGTCCAGTGTGCCGACCCCTGCGGCAACCCCCTGGAGATCTTCTGGGGGCAGGCGCAGGATCACACCCCGCTCGGCACCCCGTACGGCAACCGCTTCGTCACCGGCGACCTCGGCCTGGGCCACGTCGTCCTGCCGGTACCGGACATCGAGGCGGCGCTGGACTTCTACGAGAACCTGCTCGGCTTCCAGCTGCGCGACTCGATGCGGCTGCCGCCGGAGGGCGTACCGACCGCCGCCGAGCAGCGGGACTTCCACTGGATGCACTTCCTGAGCCCCAACCGCCGCCACCACAGCCTGGGCCTGTACCCCGGCGCGCTGCCCCCGGGCATCGTGCACTTCATGGTGGAGCTGGAGACCCTGGACGACGTGGGCCGCGGCCTGGACCGCATGCACGCCGCCGACATCCCCATCGCCTCCACCCTCGGCCGCCACACCAACGACCGGATGGTCTCCTTCTACGCCCAGGCGCCCGGCGGCTTCCAGGTCGAGTACGGCTGGGACGGCCTGGTCGTGGACCCGGCCACCTGGGTGGCCAAGGAGATCACCGCCGACAGCTTCTGGGGACACCGATGGAACGGCTGAGTGAGCGTGCCGTGGACGCGGCCGGCTTCCGGGACGTCCTGGGGCGCTTCGCGACCGGGATCACGATCGTGGCGGGGCTCGGCGCCGACGGGCGGCCCGCGGGCTTCGCCTGCCAGTCCTTCGCCTCGCTCTCCCTCGACCCGCCGCTGGTCATGCTGGCGGTGGGCAGGGCGTCCACCAGCTGGCCGCTGATCGAGCGGACCGGCCGGTTCTGCGTCAACATCCTCGCCGAGCACCAGCGCGAGACCTGCGCGGCGTTCGGCCGCAGCGGCCCGGACAAGTTCGCCGGAGTGCCCTGGAGCACCGGCGAGCACGGCACCGTACGCATCGACGGCGCGCTCGCCTTCGTGGAGTGCGAGCTGGAGGCCGTGTACGAGGCGGGCGACCATCACCTGGTCACCGCGCGCGTCCTGGCGCTCGACGCCCGGGAGGACGGCCGGCCGCTCCTGTACTTCCGCAGCCGCTACGCCGTGGGGGCATTCTGATGACGAGTCATGCTTCCGTTTCCTGGGACCACACCTACGACGTGGTGGTGATCGGGTCCGGTGCCGCGGGCCTGGCCGCGGCGCTCACCGCCCGGCTGCGCGGCCTCACCGTGCTCGTGGCCGAGAAGACCGACCGGTACGGCGGCTCCACGGCACTGTCCGGCGGGGCCGTCTGGATACCGGGCAACTTCCATCTGGACGCCGCGGGACTCGGCGACACGCGGGAGAAGGCGCGCGCGTACCTCGACGCGACCGTCGGGGACCGGGTGCCCGCCGAGCGCAAGGAGGCGTACCTGGAGTACGGCCCGGCGATGCTGCGCGAGTTCCACGACCGCACCGCGGTCCGGTTCCGGTACACCCCCGGCTACAGCGACTACTACCCGGAGCGGCTCGGCGGCGCCCCGCAGGGCCGCTCCGTCGAACCGGAGGTCTTCGACCTCAAGCGGCTGAATTCGGAACAGCTCCGTACCCTGCGGCGCGCCGGGCTGCCCACCTACGGCCTCACCATCACCTCCTACGACTTCCGCTTCCTGAACATGGCGGCCCGCACCTGGGCGGGCCGGCGGACCTCGCTGAAGGTGGGCCTCCAGGCGTTGCGGGACCGGGCCACGGGCCGCAAGCCGGTCGCGCTCGGGGAGGCGCTGGTCGCCCGCATGCGTCACTCGCTCGACCGGCTCGGCGCGGACCTGTGGCTCTCCGCGCCGCTCACCTCCCTGGTGACCGAGGACGGCCGGGTGACGGGCGTACGTCTCGACCGCGGCCGGGGCGAGGTCACCGTACGGGCCGCCGGCGGTGTCGTCCTGGCCTCCGGCGGCTTCTCGCACAGCACCCGGCTGCGCGAGAAGTACCTTCCGGCGCCGACCTCCCCGGAGTGGTCGGCGGCGGCCGAGGAGCAGACCGGGGACGCGATCGAAGCGGCCGTCGCGGTGGGTGCGGCGACCGACCTGATGGACAAGGTGTGGGGCGCGCCGTCCGTGGTGGCGCCGGGCGAGAAGCCGTTCTTCCTGGTCGCGGACCGCGGCATCCCCGGCATGGTGATCGTGGACCAGGCGGGCGAGCGGTACGCCAACGAGGCCGCGCCGTACCACGAGTTCGTGGACGCCATGTACGCGCACCACCGGCCGGGCGCCTCCACCGTGCCGTCCTGGCTGATCCTCGACGCCACCTCCAAGGCCCGCTACGTCATCATGGGCCTGCTGCCGGGACAGCCGTTCCCCAAGAAGTGGCTCGCGAGCGGCTTCGTGAAGAAGGCCGGCACGGTGGCGGAACTCGCCGCGCAGACCGGTCTCCCCGCCGAGCGGCTGCGGGCCACCCTCGACCGCTTCAACGGCTTCGCCCGCGCGGGCCACGACGCCGACTTCCGGCGTGGCGCGAGCGTGTACGACCGTTACTACGGCGATCCGACCCTGCCCAACCCCAACCTGGCCCCGCTCGAAAAGGCCCCGTTCTACGCGATTCCCGTCCACCCCGGGGACATCGGCACCAAGGGCGGCCCGGTCACCGACGCGTCGGCCCGCGTGCTGCGCGCCGACGGCTCGGTCATCGAGGGCCTGTACGCGTCCGGCAATGCCTCGGCGGCGGTGATGGGGGAGACCTATCCGGGGCCGGGCGCGACCATCGGGCCCGCGATGACGTTCAGCTGGATCGCGGTCAACGACATCGCGGAGGCGATGGGTTCGCGCTGAGTGCACCGTATGGCGTACGAAGCCGTACGACGCACGAAGAAGCCCGCCGGTCGCCGCCGGCGGGCTTCTTCGTGTGCCGCTTACTGGGCGGTGAGCCCGCCGTCGACGGCGAACTCGGCGCCCGTCACGTACGCCGAGGCGTCCGACACCAGGTACAGCACCAGCTCCGCCACCTCCTCCGGGCGGCCCATGCGGCGCAGCGGCACGTTCGGCCACTCCCGTTCGCCGGCGTCCGCGCCGAGCGCGCCGGCGACCATCGGGGTGTCCACCATGCCCGGGTGCACCGAGTTGACCCGGATGCGGTGCCGGGCCAGGTCGAGCGCGGCGGACTTGCTGAGCCCGCGCAGCCCGAACTTGGTCGCCCCGTACGAGGCATGGCCCTGGATGCCGACCAGGCCCGCGGTGGAGGAGATGTTGACGATCGAGCCGCCGTCGCCGGTCGCGCGCATCGCCGGCACCACGGCCTGGATGCCGAGGAACGGGCCGACCAGATTGACCTGGAGGAGCCGTTGGAGATTTGCCTCGGTCTCCTCCTCGATCGGCGCGGTGCGCCACAGGGCCGCGTTGTTCACGAGCGCGTCGATCCGCCCGAAGGCGTCCAGCGCTGCCGTGACGACCCGCTGCCAGCCGGCCGCGTCGGTCACGTCGTGCGGGACGAACAGCCCCTGGTCCCCGAGCTGCGCGGCGGTCTCCCGGCCCGCCTCCTCCGTGATGTCCGTGAGCACGACGCGCGCGCCGTGCTCCGCGAACAGCCGCGCCTCGGCGGCGCCCTGACCGCGGCCCGCTCCCGTGACGAGGACGGTCCGGCCCGCCAGCCGCGCGGACATCAGCCCGCCGCCGCTTCGAGGGCGCGGAAGTGCGGGATGACCTTCTCACCCCACTGGCGGATGGTCTCCATGCACGCCTCCTGCGGCACGGTGCCCATCTGGATCAGGCACATCACCTCGTCGACGCCGATCCTGCGCAGCTGTTCGACGTAGTCGATCGCCGTCTCGGCGGTGCCGTAGGCGTGCTCGGCGTTGTACGTGCCGGTGTCGGCGGGCCGCGCGGGGATGTCGGCCTCGTGCAGCTTGGCGACCAGCTCGTCCCGGCGGCGGGACATCGCCGCGGCGTGGTCCTCGTCGTCCTCGTAGACCACGGTGGGCTTCGGGCCGTTGCCGTACCAGTGAGCGATGGACTCGGCGAAGAAGCGCTGCCCCCGAGTGCCGATGCGGTAGGCCGCCTCGGCGTCGTCCAGGACGATCGTCGGGCAGAGCGCCGAGAAGTGGTTGTTGACCTCGGTGGAGACGAAGCGCTCGGTGCCCCGTACTGCGATGGCCTCGTCGTAGACCTTGCGCATCTCGCGGATGTCGTCGGCGCCCGCGAAGCCCAGCACCAACGCGCCGATGCCCAGTTCGGCGGCGAGCTTGAGCGTGTCGTGCTTGCTGCACGCCATGAACAGCGGTGGGTGCGGGGACTGTACGGGGCGGGGCAGCACCGCGCCGGGGCCGATGTCGAGCGACCCGTGCCACTCGAAGGCCTCCTCGCGCCAGGCGTTGCTGACGATGCGCAGCGCCTCCTCCATCTGCGGATAGGTGTCCTCCGGCCGCACGCCGTACATGGACATCTCCTGCTTGGTGGCGCCGCGTCCGGAGCCGATGTCGACGCGGCCGCCGGAGAGGACGTCGAGCATGGCGGAGCGTTCGGCCACCCGTATGGGGTGCTGGTAGCCGAACGGCATGGTGACCACGCCGTGGCCGATCCGGATGCGGGAGGTCTTCGCCGCCACCCAGGAGAGGAAGACCTCGGACGCGCTCATGTGCGCGTACTGCGTCAGGGAGTGGTGTTCGACCGCCCAGATCCGGTCAAAGCCCATCTCCTCGGCGTACACGGCTTGTTCGACGCAGTCCTGGATCACCTGGCGCTCGTTCGCGGGGGACGGGTCGGCCATCTGGGCCTCGAAGATCATCGAGAACTTCACGACGGGCTCCTCCTCATCGAGTGTCTCCGAAGTAGTTCTAATAGAAATATTCCTATCAGAACTATCGAGGTGGGGGAAGGGAGCCGGAGCCGCGGCGAGAGGGCCGGAAGGCGCCGGAAAACGCCGACGGGCCACGGCCGTTGGTGTCGGCCGTGACCCGTGTGGTGGTGGGGAGGGGGAGTGCGGGCTCAGATCCCGCAGGGGCAGGAGCACTCGCATCCGCAGTCGCCCCGCTCCGGTTGGAGCAGCCGGGCGAGGCCGGCGCGGAGGTGGGTGTGGAGCGAGGCTTCCGAAGCGGAGTCCAGGGCGGGGGTGCGGAAGGCCTTGCGCATCAGGCTCGTGCCGAGGAGCCAGGCGGCGAGCAGTTCGGCGCGGAGCGCGGCGTCCGGCCCCTCCAGGCGCTCGGCGAAGTTGCGGGAGAAGACCTCGGCCACCCCCTCGCGGAACTGCTCCACCGCCTCTCCGCGGCTGGAGGAGCGGAGCACCGACAGCACCGGGTGCGGCACCTCCTCGTCCGTCGGCCCGTTGGTGACGAAGTCGCACACCCAGGCCGCGACCTCGTCGAGCGGCACCCGCAGCAGCGGGTCGAATATCGCGGTGTCGATGGAGACCGCGGCGAACAGGGCTTCCTTGGAGCCGAAATAGCGGTACACCAGGGCCGCGTCCACCCCGGCGTCCTTGGCGATGTCCCGGATGCTGGCGCCGTCGTAGCCGTACCTCCCGAAGCGCAGCGCCGCTGCTTCCAGCAGGGCACCGCGGGTGGCGGTGGCGCAGTTCTTGCGCGTTCGCGCGGGCCGCCCGCCGGTCTCGTCCGTTGCCTTCGCTGTCGATCCGTCCACGTGTTCGTACCTTCTTCGGCTCGTCGTTCAGGAGCACATGGTCCAGGTTCCGGCCCGTGTCCGGAAGTCATCGTTCGTTGTCATCAATCGTTGACCGCTGCGGGCCTGTGTGTCGTAAGGTCGAACCGCCGACGATCATTCGAAAAGGTGATTATCAGTGAGTGAGAGGCGTGTCGCGGTCATCGGGACCGGATATGTGGGGCTGACCACCGGGGCCTGTCTGGCCTCGCACGGGCACCGGGTGGTGTGCGCGGACGCCGACCCGGGGAAGGTCGAACGGCTCCGGCGGGCGGAGGTCGACATCTTGGAGCCGGGTCTGCCGGAACTCGTCCAGGACGGGCTGAAATCGGACCGTCTCGCCTTCGTCGGGGACACCCCCGCCGCGGTGCGCGACGCCGATGTGGTGTTCCTCTGCCTGCCGACGCCGATGGGTGCGGGCGGCGCCGCCGACCTGGCCGCCGTCGAGGCAGTCGCGGCGGAGATCCGTACCGAACTGCCGCACCGCGCGGTCGTCGTCAACAAGTCGACGGTGCCGGTCGGCACCTCCGAGCGGGTCGCCGCGCTGCTCGCCCGGCCGGACGTGGCCGTGGTCAGCAACCCGGAGTTCCTCCGCGAGGGACGCGCCGTGCACGACTTCCTGCACCCGGACCGCATCGTGGTCGGGAGCGCGCACGCCGAGGCCGCGCGGCGGGTGGCTGAGCTGTACGCCGACCTCGCGGCCCCGCTGGTGGTCACCGACGCCGCCAGCGCCGAACTCACCAAGTACGCGGCCAACTTCTTCCTCGCCATGAAGCTCTCCTTCGCCAACAACCTGGCGACGCTCTGCGAGCGCTTCGGCGCCGACATCGGCGACGTGACCGCGGGCATCGGCCACGACCCGCGGATCGGCGCGGCCTTCCTCCAGCCGGGACCCGGCTGGGGCGGCTCCTGCCTGCCCAAGGACACCCACGCGCTGCTCTCCGTCTGCGAGGCCGCCGGCATCGACTTCCCGCTGCTGCGCGCCACCATCGAGACCAACGTCGAGCACCAGCGCCGCCTCGTGGAGCGCGTCGCGGCGCAGTCCGGCGCGGGCGACGGTTCGCTCGACGGCGTACGGCTGGCCCTGTACGGCCTGGCGTTCAAGGCCGGCACCTCCGACCTGCGCGACTCGCCCGCACTGGCCATCGCGCGGCAACTGCGCGAGCGCGGCGCCGAGCTGTACGCCTACGACCCGGCGCTGTGCGAGACCCGGCCCGACCTCAGCGACCTGCTCACCCTCACCGACGACCCGCTGAAGGCGGCCGACGGTGCCGCGGCCTGCCTCGTGCTCACCGAATGGCCGGAGTTCCTCGAACTCGACTGGGACGCGGTCGCCGCCCGCCTCGACGGCCGGCTCGTCCACGACTTCCGCAACTTCCTCGACCACGACCGGCTGGACCGCGCCGGGCTCGTCCGGCAGAGCATCGGCAGCCCGTACACGCTGGCGGGCTGACCTCCGCCCCGCGCGCCTGCCCGGCAACCCCACCACAGACCGACCGGAAAGGTCTTATCTTCATGCGAGTCCTGTGCACCACCATCGGCAGTCCCTCACACGGACGCGCCCAGCTTCCGCTGCTGCGGGCCCTCGCGGCCGCCGGACACGAGGTAAGGGTGGCGACCACCGAGGAGGTCGCGCCGCTCTTCGCCCACGACGACCTCACCGTCGTGACCTGTATGCCGTCCTTCACGCCGCAGCTGTTCATGGACGAGGAGTTCGCCCTGGGCGACGACGCGCCCGGCGCCGGGGCGGGGGAGCCCGACCCGGAGCAGCAGCAGGCGGCCATGATGCGCTTCATGGTCCGGCTGCTCTCGGGACCGATGGCCAGGAAGCTGCGGGAAATCATGCTCCCCCTGGCGCGCGACTTCCGCCCCCACCTCATCCTGCGCGACGGCATGGACCTCGGCTCCGTCCTCATCGCCGAGGAACTGGGCATACCCCAGCTGCCCACCCCCTCCGGGTCCAGCAACATGCTGGACCCGGAGGAGATCCACCCCGGTCTCACCGCCCTGCGCGCGGAGTTCGGGCTGCCCGCGCAGCAGGACCCGCTCTCGGTCGTCCCGCACGGGCGCGTCGACTACGTGCCGGCGGACTTCTCCTTCGCCCGCCACCTGCCCGGCTCGCTGTCGTACCGCCAGACGGTGCAGGTGGAACGCGACTCGGTACTGCCGGAGTGGGTCGCCGAACTGCCCACCGACCGGCCGCTGGTGTGGGCCGCCATCGGTACGGCGCTGCCCATGATCCAGCAGCGCAAGGAGCAGGGCGAGCAGCAGCCCCCGGAGATGCCGTTCGAGTTCCCCGACCCGGTCAAGACGCTGCAGAGCATCATCGAGGCGGCGGCGAAACTGTCGGAGTGCACCGTCGTCGTCGCCACCGGGGGCGTACCGGTGGACACCACCGAGCTGCCCTCGCACGTCCGCCTCACCGAGCGGCTGCCGCAGCCGCTGCTGCTGGAGTCCGTCGACCTGTTCCTCACCCACGGCGGCTTCAACAGCATCCGTGAGGCGATGCGTACCGGTACGCCGCTGGCGGTGCTGCCGCAGTTCGGCGACCAGGGCCCCAACGCGCAGCGCGTCGAGGAACTGGGGCTCGGCCGGGAGATCACCGACCGCACCCCGGACGGCATCGCGGCCGTCTGCCGCGCGGTGCTGGCCGACGCCGGCGCCGCCGCCACCGCCCGCCGGGCGCGACTGCGGATGCTGACCCTGCCGGCGGTCGAGCACGCGGTGGCCGACCTGGAGAGGCTCGTCGGGGACCACGCGTGACCTCTTCCGACGCGCTCCGCAAGGGGGAGTCGCAGCCCGCGGGCGGACCGGCCGAGCAGGCCGGGCCGCCCGCGCGGCTGTCGCACCGCGAGGTCGTCATCGTCCTGTCCGGCCTGATGCTCGGGATGTTCCTCGGCGCGCTGGACCAGACCGTGGTCTCCTCAGCGCTCCGCACCATCGCCGATGACCTGCACGGACTGACCGCCCAGGCGTGGGTGACCACCGCGTACCTCGTCACCGGCACCATCGCCACCCCGCTGTACGGCAAGCTGTCCGACATCCACGGCCGGCGGCCGGTCTACCTCGTCGCGATCGTGCTCTTCGCCGTCGGGTCGCTGCTGTGCGGATGCGCCGCGTCCATCCACCAGCTCGCGGTGTTCCGCGCGGTCCAAGGGCTGGGCGGCGGCGGACTCATGTCGCTCGCCATGACCGTGATCGCCGACATCACCTCGCCGCGCGAACGGGGCCGCTACCAGGGCTGGTTCATGGCGGTCTTCGCCGGGGCCAGCATCGTCGGGCCCGTCGTCGGCGGCGTCTTCGCCGGCGCCGGCAGCGTGCTCGGCATCACCGGCTGGCGCTGGATCTTCCTGGTCAACGTGCCGCTGGCAGCGCTGGCCCTGACCGTCATCATGCGCGTACTGCGCCGGGTGCCGCACCAGCCCGTACGGCACCGCCTGGACTACGGCGGCGCCCTCACCCTGGCCGTCGGCGTCGTACCGCTGCTCGTCGTCGCCGAACAGGGCCGCGGCTGGGGCTGGGCCTCGCCGCCGGCGCTCGTCCTGTACGCGACCGGCGTGGCCGGACTCGTCGCCTTCGTGCTCATCGAACGGCGCATGGGCGAGGCGGCGCTGCTGCCGCTCCGCCTCTTCCGGGTCCGCAGTTTCCGGCTCGGCACGCTCCTGCACTTCATCGTCGGCATCGGCATGTTCGGGGCGATGACGACGCTGCCGCTGTACCTCCAGCTGGCCCAGGGCATGAGCCCGATGGCGGCGGGGCTCGCGATGCTGCCCACCACGGTCGCCAACGTCGCGGTCACCCTCACCGTCGGCCGGCTGATCTCCCGCACCGGACGCCTGAAGGTGCACCTGGTGACCGGCGTCGGCTGCTTCACCGCCGCCATGCTCGTCTACGCCACGCTGCGGGCCGACAGTCCGCTCTGGTACGTCGCCATCGGCATGCTCTTCATGGGCGCGGGGCTGGGCGCGGCGATGCAGACCATGACGACGCTGGCCCAGTCCGAGGTGCCGCGCACGGACATGGGCGCGGCGACCGCCTCGGTGAACTTCTTCCGCTCCAACGGCGGCACGGTCGGCGCCGCCGCCTTCCTCTCGATCCTCTTCTCCCTGGCCGGCTCGCGCATCGGCGAACGGCTCGACACGGCGTTCCACGACCCCTCGTTGCGCCGGCTGGCGGCGGAGCCCGAGAACGCGCGGGCCCTGAGCGGAGTACTGCGCCCGCACGGCGGCCTGAACCTGGAGGACTCCGCCTTCCTCCACACCCTCGACCCGCGCCTGGCCGCGCCCTTCCTGGATGGCTACGTCGCCGCCATGCGCACGGTCTTCCTGACCGGCGCCGCGGTGACCCTGCTGGCCTTCGTCATCGCGGCCTGGCGCGTGCCGAACATCAAACTCTCGGACGAGTAGGGAGCCCCGCTGCAGCCTCGCACGGTGCCCGGCCACCCCGGCCGGGCACCGGAAGCGGGAGCGCGGCCGGCGCAGGCAGTCGACGGGTTCCCAAGCCCGCCATGGCAGCGCCGTTCGCCGTGGACATCACCGCCCGCGGCTACGAGACCGACACGCAGGGGCACGACGGTCCTGAGAACCTCGGTGCCATGTCCCGCCAGTTGCCCCATCTTCCGTGCGGGGGAGTACTCGGTCCGCTACAGGGCCACGGTCAGGTTGGTCGGGCCCCCGACAGAGGTCAGCCCTTCAGGGGTCGCGCACGCGAGCAGGTCGGAGTTGAGCAGAACCTTCGTCTGGACGACCGTCGCCCCGGTGAACAGCCCGGATTCCACCGTGCCCGTCAGTACCAGGACCGTGACACCATTGGGTTTGGCGTTGACCGCGCCTGTGCCCCTGACGGTGCTGGTCTGCCCGTTGCTCCAGCGATATGTCGTCGTGTTGGACACGCTGCCCGCCAGGCAGCTCGCCGTCCCCTGGCCAAAGGTTGAGAAGGACGCGCCAGAGATACCGCTGCCGCTGAGGTCCACACAACCGGACACGTTGCCGCTCGTCCGGAAGGCGACATTCTGCGGCTGGTACTCAAGGCCCGGGCTGTAGGTGCCGACCTGGCTGCCCACGGGGCAGCTGATGTCGACCGGCGCCGCGGCAGACGCGGGCCGCGCTCCGGCCACGGAGACTGGACCGAGCACACCCAGAAGAACTCCCAGGGCCACCAGCATGCCGCGCAGGCGACGTAACATGACGCAACTCCCCTTCGTGTAAAGGCATGTGGGGAGTAGCTGTCCTCCTGGTGCCCGTCCTGAAACGCCTGGCCTCCCAATGCCTCCCGCCGAGTGAACCCATACCGGCCACTCTCGGGCTGACCCATGACCACCCACGGGGTGTCATGCACACGGCTCTGACGGCACACGGTGGGACCGCCCATGCGGAGGAGCGGAGCTATCTTTTGGCCTGCGAAAGTGCGTTCGCCTCGGCTGCGATCCGGCGCGGTTCTTCCGTGCGGCCGCCGAGGGCCCGCTTCTGTTCAACCTCTGACACGCCGCGACCGCTTCCGTCGCACCTCTTGACCCGCTCGTCACAAGATTTTAACGTCCATTCACCTTCTGAATTCAGGGCGGGCGATGAGGCCTGTCCGTTGCCGAAGAGGTGAACCCATGCAGGGGATGCGACGACGCACGCTTCTGAGTGCGGCCGGTGGTACGGCCGTTGCCGGCGGGCTGCTCGGGGCGGGGAGCGCGCAGGCCGCCGCCCCGGCCGCCGGAGGAACGGCCGCGGCGGCGGACGCGGCACAGGGCGCTGCGGCGGACGGCCCCCGGGCGGCCGGGCCGTACGACCGGAAGATCCGGGAACTGCTGGGCCGGATGACGGTCGACGAGAAGTTCGGCCAGCTCCAGCAGCTGCCGTGGACCTGGGACACCGGCCCCGGCGGCGGCGAGACCAAGGCGGTCGAGGACGCCGCACGCAAGGGCATGCTCGGCTCCGTCTTCAGCATCTTCGGCGCGAAGACCACCAACGCCCTGCAGAAGATCGCCGTCGAGGAGTCCCGGCTCGGCATCCCGCTGGTCTTCGGCCTGGACGTGATCCACGGCATGTGGACCAACTTCCCGATCCCGCTCGCCCAGGCGGCGAGCTTCGACCCCGAGGTCACCGCGTCGGACGCCGAGGTGTCCGGCAAGGAGGCCCGCTCCAGCGGCGTGCACTGGACGTTCGCGCCCATGATGGACGTCACCCACGAGCCGCGCTGGGGCCGCATCGCGGAGGGCAACGGCGAGGACCCGTACCTCACCTCGGTGTTCGCCGCCGCCAAGGTGCGCGGGTACCAGGGCAAGGACGTCAAGGGCCTCAAGGACAAGGACCGGCTGGCCGCCTGCGCCAAGCACTTCGTCGCGTACGGCGGCGCGGAGGGCGGCCGCGACTACAACACGGTCGACGTCTCCGAGTCCCGGCTGCGCAACCTCTACCTGCCGCCCTTCAAGGCCGCGCTGGATGCCGGCGCGGTGACCGTGATGGCGTCGTTCAACACCATCAGCGGCGTCCCCGCGCACGGCAACACTCACACCCTCACCGAGATCCTGAAGGAGGAGTGGGGCTTCGACGGCCTGGTGGTCAGCGACTTCACCGGCATTCAGGAACTCATCCCGCACGGCTTCGCCGAGGACGGCGCGGATGCCGCGCGGCTGTCCCTGAACGCCGGCGTCGACATGGAGATGACCAGCACGCACTTCGTCGACAACGGCAAGAAGCTGCTGCGCGCCGGGAAGATCAAGGAAAGCCGGCTGGACGACGCGGTGTACCGGGTGCTCCAGCTCAAGTTCCGGCTGGGCCTCTTCGACCACCCCTACGTCGAGGAGAAGGACGAGATCACCGAGCCGTCGGCCGCCGCCCGCAAGGCGGCCCGCGCGGCGGCGGCCCGCTCCATGGTGCTGCTCAAGAACGAGAAGTCGGTGCTGCCGCTGTCCGCGAAGGCCTCCTCCATCGCGGTGGTCGGCCCGTTCGGCGACTCCGGAGACCTCCTCGGTACCTGGGTGATCCCGGCCTCTCAGGAGAAGTTCCCCGCGGTGAAGGTGGTGGACGCGGTCAAGAAGGCCGCGCCGAAGGCGAAGGTCACGTACGCCAAGGGGGTGGACGCCGCGGGCGAGGACACCTCCGGCATCCCCGCGGCGGTGGCCGCCGCCAAGGCCGCCGACGTGACGGTGGTGGTCGTCGGCGAGCCCCCGTCGATCAGCGGCGAGGCCGCGGCGCGCAGCGACATCTCGCTGCCGGGCGCGCAGGAGAAGCTGGTCGAGGCGGTCGCCGCCACCGGTAAGCCGTTCGTGGTGGTACTCGTCAACGGCCGCCCGCTGACCATGGGCGGCTGGCTGGACAAGGCCCCCGCCGTACTGGAGGCCTGGCACCCGGGTACCGAGGCCGGGCACGCCGTCGCTGACGTCCTCTTCGGCACCGTGAACCCCGGCGGAAAGCTCCCGGTCTCCTTCCCCCGTACGGTCGGCCAGATCCCGATCCACTACAACCACGAGTCCACGGGGCGCCCGTACGACCCGGACAACAAGTACACGTCCAAGTACCTGGACCTCCCCGAAGGGCCGCAGTTCGCCTTCGGCCACGGGCTCAGCTACACCGAGTTCACCCTCGGCGCGCCGAAGCTCAGCCGCCCGCGCGTCGCCGCGCAGGCCCTGGACAAGGGCGACACGCTGGAGGTCTCGGTCTCCGTACGCAACACCGGGAAGCGGGCCGGTGACGAGGTCGTGCAGCTGTACGTCCACGACAAGGCCGCCTCGCTCACCCAGCCGGTCCGCAGGCTCCGCGGCTTCCGCCGGGTGACCCTCGAACCGGGCGGGCAGACCACGGTGCGCTTCCGCCTCGGCGCCGCGGACCTCGGCTTCTGGACCAACGACACCCGAGGCCGCTTCGTCCTGGAGCCGGGCACCTTCGACCTTTACGTCGGCACCGCCTCCACCGCGAAGGAGAAGGTCACCCTGACGCTCACCTGACCGGCCACCGGCACCACCCGCCCCCGGCTCATGGGCCGGGGGCGTAGGTCAGTGGTCGTCCCAGTGGCCGTCGTGCGGGGCGTGCCGGTGGCCGTCGTGGATGTAGTCCGTGTGGTCGCCGTGCGGGACCGCGACGTGGCCGCAGCCCGCGCCGTGCTGGTGGGTGTGGCCCTGGTGCTCGGTGTGCCCGGTGGGCTCGCACTCGTCGACGTGGTCCTGGTGGGTGCGGTGCAGACAGCCGTCGTGCACGTAGTCGACGTGGTCGCCGTGCGGGACGGCGACATGCCCGCAGCCCGCGCCGTGCTCATGGGTGTGGCCCTTGTGGGTGGTGTGCGTGGCCGTCGTCATGACTTCCTCCTGATCTGCCGCGCTGTGAAATGACCGTTGCGTGCCTGACGGGAAATGCACGCAATCCGTCCGAATGCTAGATCAGTCGTCCCATTTTACCGCTGACGTCCGGCCCTGGAGCGTGTGGCGCCGCGGCCCGGCCGCGCATGCCCGGGGCGGGGGAGTGGCCGTCGGCGGACGGCGGTAGGGGCGGTACGCCGGATGCCGCCGCCGTGTCCACGTCGCGCATGAGTCGGTGGCGACCGTTCCGGCGGACCGCGGCGCTGGGACGGAGGACGGGCGGCGCGGCGCATCCAGGGCGGGGGTCGGCGCCGGCCGCGTACCGGGCGGTGGCCCGCGCGGTGTGGACGCCGTAGTCGTGCGCCCGGCCCGGCGCGGCATCGGGCGTAGCGCGACAGCGGCCGGGAAATGGGATTCGCGGAAACTGTCTCGGTCGCCGCCTGCGGCCCGGCGCCGCCGAAGGGGGCAGCCGCACTGCGGTCCGCATCAGGAGGAGCCTGGGATGGGCGTCCCCTTGTACCTGGAGCCACGGCTGACGCCCCGGCTCGTGTCGCTGCTGGCGTCCGGCCGGTTCCTGCACACCCTCGTCGCCGGGCTCGGCTCGCCGCTCAACGTGGTGCTCCCGGACGGGATCGCCGACAACCTCAGCCGCTTCCGCTCCGTCTACCGCACCCACCGGCTGAGCGGCCAGATCTTCTTCGCCCACAAGGCCAACCGCTCCAGCGCCCTCGTACGACGCCTCGCCGCCACCGACGCCGGACTCGACGTCGCCTCGCTCGGCGAACTGCGGCACGCCCTCGGCGCCGGCTTCGCTCCGGGCCGGATCATGGCCACCGGCCCGAAGAACCCGGAGTTCCTCTGGCTCGCGGCCCGCACCGGCGTCCTCGTGCACGTCGACGGGCGCGCGGAACTGGACGAACTCGCCGCTCTGGTACGGCGGTACGCCCTCCCGCCCGCCAGAGTGCTGCTCCGGCTCTCCGGGTTCGCCTCCGAGGGCAGCCGGCTCCTCACCCGCCCCAGCCGGTTCGGCACACCGGCCGGTGAACTGGGCGACGTGCTGGCCACGCTGGAGCGGTACCCGGTCGAGCTGCGTCCGGTCGGCGTCGGGTACCACCTCGACACCACCAGCCTCGACGAGAAGGCCGTGGCCCTCGAAGGGTGCGTACGGGCGATGGACGAGTGCCGCAGCCGCGGGCTGGACCCCCGGATCATCGACATCGGAGGCGGCTTCGGGGTCAGCTACCTCGCCGACGGCGAGCAGTGGGAGCGGTACACGACGGAGCTGACCCGGGCGGTCATGGGACAGCGCCCGGCCCTGACCTGGCGCCGGCACGGCTACGGCCTGCGGCACGAGGCGGGGACGCTGCGCGGCTCCCTCGCCCTCTACCCGGCACACCGCCCCGTCGCCGCCGAGCAGTACCTCGACGCGCTGCTGTCCCGGCCGGCGCCCACCCTGGGCCGGCCGCTCGCCACGCTCCTCCTGGAGGGGCTGTACGACCTGTACACCGAACCGGGGCGCGCCCTCGCCGACCAGTGCGGAGTCACCCTGGCGCGGGTCCTGGAGGTGCGGCGTACGGAGAACGGCGAGCGGCTGGTACGGCTCGCGGCCAACGCCGACGACGTGGCACTGGAGGAACACGGCGTGCTGATGGACCCGGTGCTCGTACCGGCGGAGGACGGGCGGGCGCCGGCCGCCGACGGACCGGTCGGGGTCCTGCTCGCCGGCAACCTGTGCCTGGAGGCCGACATGATCACGCGGCGGACGGTCTTCCTGCCGCGCCTGCCGCACCCCGGCGACCTGCTGGCCTTCGCGAACACCGCCGGGTACTGCATGGACTTCCGGGCCGGCGAGGCACAACGCCAGCCCGTGGCCCGCAAGGTCGCGGCCTGGCAGGACGACGAGGGCGAGCCGGGCGACGGGGACGGCCGCGAGGAAAACGACCGTCGGGACGGGCTCGGCGAGGCTCCCTGGCGTTGGTGCCTCGACGAGGAGTACTGGCCGGTCGCCCAGGACGCACCGCACCACACCGCCGCCCGGCCGGGCGGGCACGCAGGAGGAGGCGCATGAGACTCGACAGCATCACCGACGCCATCGGCGACACTCCGCTGGTCCGTGTGGACCCGGTCGTGCACGGCCTGCGCCACATCGACCTGTACGCCAAGCTGGAGATGCTGAATCCCTTCGGCTCGGTCAAGGACCGGGCCGCCTGGCACATGGTCCGGCCCGGTCTGACGGCGGCGGCGGACGGCCACCGCACGGTCGTCGAGCTGTCGAGCGGCAACACCGCCAAGGCCCTGTCGCTGCTCGCGGGGCTGCACGGCGTGCCGTTCAAGACCGTCACCAACCGGATCAGGGTCCCGGAGATGCGGGACCTGCTGCTGTTGCTCGGCGCCGAGGTCGAGGAGCTGCCGGGGCAGACGGAGTGCCTGGACCCCTCCAGTACGGACGACCCGCTCACCCGCTTCCACCAGGAGCTCACCGGCTCGCCCGACGGCTACGTCTACACCGACCAGTACTACAACGCCCGCAACACCGAGGCGCACGCGACGGGCACCGGCCCGGAGATCGTCGCCGACCTGGACGGCCGGGCCCCGGACCACTTCGTGGCGTGCGTGGGCACCGCCGGCTCCTCCACCGGCGTCGCCCGCGTGCTGCGCGCGTACGACCCCGGCGTCCACGTCCTCGGCCTGGTCGCGCACAAGGCCGACTTCATCCCCGGCATCCGCACCATCGACGAGGTGCAGAGCGTCGGCCTCTTCGACCCGGACGTGTACGACACGATCGCGACCGTCACCGCGGACGAGGCCATCGAGGGCATGGTGACGCTGGCCCGGCGGTGCGCGATGCCGGCCGGACCGACCGGCGGCGCCGCCTACGCCGGAGCCGTACGCCACCTCCGTACCCTCGACGCGGAGCTGACGGAGCGCCGGACCGCGGTCTTCATCGTCTGCGACCGCATCGAGAGCTACCTGAGCTACGTACGCCACCGGCGGCCCGACCTGCTGGGCCGGCCGGCCCACCGCAACTCGCTCGCCACCCTCACCGACGCCGAAACCGCGGCCGCCACCGGCATCGACGCGGCGGCCGCCGAGCGCTGGATCGACCGGGAGGACCCCCTCGTCATCGACCTGCGCAGCCCCTTCTCGTACGCCGCGCTGCACATCGAGGGCTCGGTGAACATCGTCGACGAGCTCTTCGCCGAACTCCTCCACGGCGGGCTGCCGTTCAGCAAGCGGCGCGCCGTCCTGCTCGCCTGCCCGGTGGGTGAGCAGTCGGCCCGGTACGCCGCGCTGCTGACCCGCATGGGCCACCCCGACGTCCGCAGCCTGACCGGCGGCATCATCGCCTGGCGCGACGCGGGTGCCCCGCTCGTACGGGAGTGAGGCCGCCGTGACCGCCGGCACTCCGGCCACTGCGGCCCTGGACGAGCTGGGGGAGTGGCAGGCCGCGCTCCGAGCCCAGTTCCCCATCGTCACCGGACACCCGGAACTGGCCTACCTGGACAGCGCGGCCACCGCGCAGAAGCCGCAAGCCGTCCTGGACGCCGTCCACACCTACCTCACCACCAGCAACGCCAACGCCGGGCGGGGGACCTACACCTGGGCCAATCGCACGACCGCGCTCATGCGCGAGACCCGGGGCCGAATCAAGCGCTTCCTTGCCGACCCGGACCCGGACCGCTCCGGCGTGCACCTGACCGGCGGCACCACCGAAGCGCTGCGCACCGTCGCCCGCGACTGGCTCACCGGGTTCCTCGCCGACCAGGACGAGATCGTCGTCCCGTTCGCCGACCACCGGGCCAACATCACGCCCTGGCTGGAGGCCCGCGACCTGCTGGCCCGGCAGGGCATCCGCATCCATGTCCGGCCGATGCCCTACCAGCCGGAATCCGGCGACTACGACCCCGAGGCGCTGGCCCGATCGGTCACCCCGCGCACCCGGTTCGTCGCGGCCACCCACGTTCACCACGTCTACGGCGGCAACATGAACGTGCACCGGATCCGCCGGGCCGTCGGCCCGGACGCGGTGATCTGTCTGGACGCCGCGCAGAGCGTCGGCCACCTCCCCGTCTCCCTCGCCGAACTGGACGTGGACTTCCTGGCCTTCTCCGGCCACAAGGCCCTGGCCCTGCCCGGTTCGGGAGCCCTCTGGGCCCGCAACGCGCGCGGCCCCCGCTTCGCACCCGGCGGCTGGGACGGCAGCCCCGACACCACCGGCGCCGTGAGCCTGCGGGCGGCACTGGACTGGCTCGACGCGGCGGGCCAGGACCGGGTCGAGCGCTGGACCCTCGCCCTGGCGGCCCGGCTGACCGACGGGCTGCGCCGGCTGCCCGCGTACGACGTGCTGGGCTGCCGGCGCAGCCTGGCCGCGGACTCCGACGTCCAGCGGCGCCAGGGCATCGTCACCTTCCGGCACCGTGCCGTGGACTCCGGCGACCTGGGCTTCGTCCTCTTCAGCCACGGCTTCATGGTCCGCTCCGACGGGCTCTGCCAGGGCAGCGCGGGCGAGCGCGAGCACGCGGTACGGGTGAGCCTGCACGTCTACAACACCCCGGAGGAGGTCGACCGGCTGCTCGCCGTCCTGACGACGCTCCAGTGAATTGCGCCAAGGGGAACCATTTTCACCTGTATCTTCGGGCTGGTCCGGAAGACGGTGCGAGACGGTGAAGGTGGCGCGGCCCCGATGGGACTGGGCACGGCGACGGCCGAGCGGTGGGTGGAGCGCTGGGAGCGCCAGCAGCAGCGGTACGCGATCGACCGCGAGGAGCGGTTCACGGTGGTCGCCGACGTGGTCGAGCACGTACTCGCCGGGCGCGCCCGGCCGCTCGTCGCCGACCTCGGCTGCGGCCCGGGATCGCTGGCCGCCCGGCTGGCCCGGCGGCTGCCGCACGCCGGCATCGTGGCCGTGGACAGCGACCCGCTGCTGCTGGAACTGGGCCGCACGCACCACGCGGACGCCGCCCGGTTCGTCCGCGCGGCCATCGGAGAACCGGGCTGGACCGCGGCGCTGGCACTCTCCGGGCCGCTGGACGCCGCCGTCTCCACCACCGCGCTGCACTGTCTCCCCGAGGAGGCGCTGCGACGCACGTACGAGGACCTCGCCACGCTGCTGCGGCCCGGCGGCGTCCTCGTCAACAGCGACACGGTCAGCCCGGACCACGGCACCACGGCCCGCATCGCCCAGCACGTGGGGCGCCGCCGGGCCGAACGGCTGGGCACGCCGTCCCACGAGGACTGGGAGTCGTGGTGGGCGGCGGCGGCCCGCGACCCGGACCTGGCGGACCTCCTCGCCGCCCGCCGCAGCCGGCACCGCCCACCCCACAGTCCCCACAACGGCCTCACCCTGCCCCACCACCTCGCCCTGCTCCGCGAGGCGGGCTTCCGCGACGCGGACACCGTCTGGCAGTGCAGCACGGACCACGTCCTGGTGGCGGTGCGTTAGTCCGCGCCACCGCCCCGCACCGCGTCGAGGTACTCGGCCAGTGCGTCCCGGTTGCGTGTCAGGCATCTGATGCGGTCGGTCATGCGGTCCTTCTCCTGCTCCAGCGTGGCGAGCATCTCCGGTGTGGCGTCGGAGAAGTGGATGTTCCGCGGCTTGTCCAGGCAGGGGAGGACCTGCTTGATGATCCGGGTGGGCAGACCGGCGTCCAGCAGGCCCCTGATCTGCAGGACGCGGTCCACGTAGCGCTCGTCGTACGCGCGGTAGCCGTTGGCGCAGCGGCTTGCGACGATCAGCCCCTGCTCCTCGTAGTAACGCAGCAGCCGGCGTGGCGTGCCCGTTCGCTCCGACAGCTCGCCGATCCGCATGTGCCCCACCTCACATGTGCCCGCATTGACCTTCACATCAATGTGAAGGTCTGAGCATAGCCACGGATCACCGGACGCCACGGAGCGAAGGGAAGAACCGATGGACAACCAGCTGTACGACTACAGTCCGATCGTCGAACGGGAGCCGATCCACTGGCCGGGAGGCGCCCGGGTCGCCTTCTACGTGGGGCTGAACATCGAGCACTACCAGGTGGACCGCCCGTCGACGAGTATCTTCGCGGGCACGGCCGGGCTGGCGCCGGATCCGTTGAACTACGGCTGGCGCGACTACGGTCCGCGGGTGGGGTTCTGGCGAGTGCTGGAGAGCCTGGATCGGCACGGGCTGCGGGCCAGTGTGCTGCTCAACTCCGACGTGGTCGACCGCTATCCGCAGATCGTCCGGGCCGGTCTGGACCGGGAGTGGGCCTGGCTCGCGCACGGGAAGAACAACTCCGTCTTCCAGGCCGACATGGGCGTGGAGGAGGAGCGCGCCTACCTCACCGAGGTGGTGACCACCATCGAGAGGGCCACCGGACGGCGGCCGCGCGGCTGGATGGGGCCGGCCCTCACCGAGACCTTCCGGACCCCGGAGCTTCTCGCTGAGCTGGGCCTCGGTTACGTGCTCGACTGGACCAACGACGACCAGCCGTACCGGCTGAACGTGCCGGGGATGCTGAGCGTGCCGTACTCCGTCGAGCTGAACGACATCAGCCTGTTCGTCGGGAAGAGCCTCAGCGGCCCGGACTTCGTGCAGATCGTGAAGGACCAGCTGGACCAGCTGTACGAGGATTCCGCGGACAGCGGCCGGGTGATGGCGCTGGCCCTGCACCCGTTCGTGATCGGGCAGCCGTTCCGGAGCAAGTACCTGGACCAGGCGCTCGAGTACGTCGCCGGGCACCCCGGAGTGTGGCTGACGACGAGTGATGAGATCGCACAGCACCACGCCCGGCACCACGCGTAGCCGCGGGTACCGGGCGCAGGGCCGACTAGTGGGGCGTGAAGAGCCACTGGTGGTTGTTCTTGTCCTCCGTCTGGCAGTGCCAGATGCTGAGGTTGCGGTCCTCGTTGTCCTTGTCCTGCGAGTCCAGGCACATGTTGCCGCTGGCGAAGTTATGGATCCACCAGCGGTTCTCCGTCCGCTTCTCCACCCACCACAGCTGGTTGTCGTCCTTGGAGCCGTCGCACCGCCACTCGTCCACCCGCGCCGCGGCCGGGGCCCCGCCCTTGCCGGGCAGGTCCATGCAGAGGTTGTCCTTCTCATTGCGGATGACGAAGAGCGCCGCGCCGTTCGGCCCGCCGTTGTCGAACTTCTTGTCCAGGGTCCACAGCTGGTTGTCGTCCGGGCTGTTGTTGCACCCCGACTGGTGCACCGGGCCCCCGTCCTTGGCCTCGAACGTGGGGAGATCGGCGCAGGTCCCGTTCGTCCAGTTCTTGATGAGGATCTTGGTGCGGTTCACCGGCATGCCGTCGTCGGGCCGGTCGCCCCCGCCCCCGCCGCCGTTGCCGGCCGGCTTGTCGTCGGCCGGCTTCTCCGGCGTCTGGGGCTGCTCCTGCGTCTTCTCCGGCTGGGGATCCTGGGTGGGCTGGGCGGGTGGCTGCTTCGGGAGCGTGACGGCCGCGTCGTCCGTCGGCTTCTCCTGGGCGAGGCTGTTGACGTTCGGCTGATAGGCGAACCACAGGATGAGGCCCGTGATGGTGAGCGCGAGCAGCAGGCCCAGCACCGTCATCATCCAGTACGGAAAAACACTGCGCTGTACGTACGTGCCGTCGACCGACACCGGCTCGCTGCCCGAGCGCCGCACCGCCAGGCTGAAGGGCCGCTGCTGCTTGGTCCCCGCCCAGGTGATCTGGCGGGGCTTGAGTATGGCGTCCACGAAGGCGGCACGGCCCGGCTCGACCTGCACATTGGCCGGCCGGATGTCGTACGACAGCTCGTCGCTGCGGTCGGCGCCCGCGATCGACGCGGTGAGCTTGGTGTTGCCGAGGTTGTCCACGGCCAGCTTCGGGCGGCCACGGAAGCGGCCCTTGACGGTGTGCGGGACCAGCTCGGCCCGCACCTCAGTGAAGGGCGTGACCGTGATGTTGCCCTCGATGACGGTGGTGGCTTCCGGGTGTTCGGTGGGGACGACCTGGACGCCGAAGGGATGCGGGCCGGCCGTGGCGTCGGGGGTGCGCGGCGGCGCGAACGTCAGCTCCACCGTCCCCGTCGTCCCCGGGTACAGCCGTACCGATGCGGGCTCCACCGTCGTGTACGGCGCGATGTCACCGACCGGCACGAACCGGTACTCATCGACGACATCTCCGGTGTTGCGGAGTCTCAGCCGTACGGATGCGGTGCTGCCGGGATCCACGGTGGCGGACGAAGGTTCGAGGGAGGTCCAGATGCTCACGCCCGCGACGCTACGGCAGGGGCGTGTGTGAGGTCATGTGGCCACAGGGCACGTCTGATGCCCGAACGCGCGCGACCGACTGCCCCGTTGGCCCAGCCGTAGGGCGCCCCGGTGCGCCGGGAAGGGGCCGACGGCGCACCGCGGGGAGGTGTGCGGCTGCCCGCTCGGGCACACGTGGTGCCCTCAGTTAGGTACCGAAGGACGTTTCCTCTCCCTCTGCTGGTCCCGGAGGGTGAATTCCGGATCCTGTGTCCAGTACCCCGAGGAGAGCCAAAGCATGTCGTCGTACCTGTCGCCGGGCGTCTACGTCGAGGAGGTGGCCGGCGGCTCGCGCCCGATCGAGGGGGTGGGCACCTCCGTCGCCGCCTTCGTCGGACTCGCGCCGAGCGGACCACTGAACCAGCCGACCCTGGTCACCAACTGGACCCAGTACGTCGCGGAGTTCGGTGAGTTCACCGACGGGTACTACCTCGCGCACTCGGTCTACGGCTTCTTCAACAACGGTGGCTCCGCCGCCTACATCGTGCGCGTCGGTGGCGCCCCGGGCGGCGACAACGGCCAGGCGCCCGCCGCGGTCGAGCAGGGCGCTGCCCCGGCGGCGCTGCCGTCCGGCGAGCCGCAGCAGCTCGGCACGTTCAAGGTCATGGCCCTTGCGCCCGGCAGCGGCGACGGCCTCTCCGTCGAGGTCACCGACGCCGAGGGCGAGGGGCCGGCCGAACGCTTCCGGCTGGTCGTCAAGGACGGTGGCAAGGCCGCCGAGACCTTCGACGTCACCGCCAAGAAGGGCGGCCGCAACTACGTCGTCACGCAGGTCAAGGACCGCTCCAAGCTGATCTCCGTGCAGGAGGCGGCGCCCGCCGCGCAGCTGGCCCGGCCCGAGAACCAGACCGTGGCCCTGCCCGCGCCGGCCCCCGCGCCCGCCGCGGCTCCGGCGCCCGCCGCCGCGACCACCGGTCACCCCGGCCCCGCCCAGTACCTCGGCGACTCCGCCGACCGCACCGGCTTCGGTGGCCTGGAAGCGGTCGACGAGATCTCGATGGTGGCCGTGCCCGACCTGATGGCCGCCTACCAGCGCGGCGCGATCGACCTGGAGGCCGTCAAGGCCGTCCAGCTCGGCCTGATCGCGCACTGCGAGCTGATGGGCGACCGCGTCGCGGTCATCGACCCGCCGCCCGGCCTGAACGCCCGCGGTATCCGCGTCTGGCGCCAGGAGACCGCCGGTTACGACTCCAAGTACGCGGCGCTCTACTACCCCTGGATCAAGGTCTTCGACCCCGCCACCGGCGAGTCGAAGGTCGTCCCGCCGAGCGGTCACATCTCCGGCATCTGGGCGCGCAACGACTCCGAGCGCGGCGTGCACAAGGCGCCCGCCAACGAGATCGTCCGCGGCGCCGTCGACCTGGAGATGCAGATCACCCGCGGTGAGCAGGACCTGCTCAACCCGATCGGCGTCAACTGCATCCGTGCCTTCCCCGGCCGCGGCATCCGCGTCTGGGGCGCCCGCACCCTCGCCTCGGACCCGGCCTGGCGCTACCTGAACATCCGCCGGTACTTCAACTACCTGGAGGAGTCGATCCTGATCGGCACCCAGTGGGTGGTGTTCGAGCCGAACGACCAGCAGCTGTGGGCGCGGATCCGGCGCAACGTCTCCGCCTTCCTCGTCACGGAGTGGCGCGAGGGCGCCCTCTTCGGCTCCCGGCCGGAGGAGGCCTTCTACGTCAAGTGTGACGCCGAGACCAACCCGCAGGAGTCGGTCGACCTCGGCCGGGTCATCTGCGAGATCGGCATCGCGCCCGTCAAGCCGGCGGAATTCGTGATCTTCCGCCTGGCCCAGTTCTCCAGCGGCAGCGGCGAACTGGAGGAGTAGTGGCGAGGGCGGCCCACCGGCCGCCCTCCCCTCCCTCGCCTTCCTCTCCCGTCGGTCAGTAATCAGCAAAGGACACCCGACAGTTCATGAGTCTCCAGCCAGGTGACGCGCTCACTTCACACAATTTCGGCCTGCAGATCGACGGTGTGATGGTCGAGTACCTCCAGGAGGTCAACGGCCTCACCATCGAGCAGGACGTCATCGAGTACCAGCAGGTCTCCGCGCAGGGCAAGCCCGTCACGAAGAAGCTGCCCGGCGTGAAGAAGGCCGGCACCTGCACGGTCGTACGCGGTATGACCCAGTCGGCGGCGTTCAACCAGTGGATCACCGAGTCGGTGGCGGGCGTCATGGCCACGGCCCGTAAGAACGCCACCATCATGGTGATGGACTACCAGAACAACCCGGTCAAGCGTTACAACATGCGCAACGCCTGGTGCAGCAAGGTCGACACCAGCACCGTGAAGGCCGGTGAGGCGTCGGCCCTCACCGAGACCGTGACCATCACGTTCGAAGAACTGGTCATCGAGTAATGCGCCGTACCGCTCCCAGGACGCCGGCCTCGCCGGCACCGGCGGCTTCCGGCGCCGAAACCGCGCCGGAAGCCGGGGCGGAGACCGGGGCCGCGGCCGCCGCTCCCGCGGCCCCGGCCGCCGCTCCGGCGGCGGCGCCGCAGCCCACCCTGAGCACCGAGTTCGCCTTCGAGCTGCCGCGCGGCTACGTCGACGAGTCGGGGACCGTGCACCGGCACGGGGTGATGCGTCTGGCCACCGCCAAGGACGAACTCGTACCGCTGCGGGACCTGCGGGTGCAGGAGAACCCCGCGTACCTCTCGGTGGTGCTGCTCGGCCGGGTCATCACCCGGCTGGGGACGCTGCCGCTGGTGCACGACGGGGTGGTGGAGAACATGTTCGCCTCCGACCTCGCCTTCCTGCAGGACTTCTACCGGCAGATCAACGCCGAGGGCCACACGCGGGCCGGGGTGTCGTGCCCGCACTGCGAGCAGCCGTTCGAGGTCGAACTCGGCGGGAGCCGCCTGGGGGAATCGTGACGTACGCGACCGACCGCATGCATGAGGAGATCGCGTACGTCGCGTACCACTTCCACTGGAGTCTGGCGGAGATCCTGGACCTCGAACACCGGGACCGCCGCCGTTACGTGGAGCAGATCGCCACGCTGGTGACGCGCGCGGAGGCAGAGCGCTGATGGGAATGCTCGACCGGTTCCGGCGGGGCCGGGAGAACGCCGGCGCCACCACGGGCGACGTGCCGGACGGGGGAGCGGCGACGGCCGGCCTGGCGCCGGCCGCCACCGAGGAGGTACGTACCGGCCCGGCCGTTGCCGCCGGCCCGGCTGCCGCGGGCGAGGCCGGTGGGCCGACGGGTCCCGTCGGCCTGCCGCCGATCCAGCGTGCGCTGGGGAGTTCGGGCGGGCACACGGTGTCGGCGCCGGACTTCGCCGGCTCGCTGGCGTCCTGGCAGAACCCCGCCTTCATGGGCACGCTCTCGCACGCCGTCATGGACAGCGCGCCGACCGGCCTGGTCCAGGGCGCCCTGACGCCTGCCGTGACGCCGGTCCCGGGCCTGGGCAACCCGGCCCTCTCCTTCCCGGTCGCACACCCCGAGCCGGAGGAGGCGGGCCCGGCCCCGCAGGGTGCCCCCCGGGGCTTCGCCCTGCCGTCTTCCGGGACGTCCGAGGGGTCTCGGACGTCTCGGACGGCCGCGAACTCTTCGCCCCCTTCGACGTCTCGGCCCCGGCCGGCCGACGCCGCGCCGGTGGTCCAGCGGGCCAGGGGGCCGCGAGTGGCACCGGTCGCACCGCCGGCGCCGGGGCGCGTACCGGCCCCCGGCAAGCCGTCGCTGACCAGGGCGTCGACGCCCGGCCCGGTGCAGCGACGCGTGCTGCCGTCCGCGGCACCGAGCCGTACCGAGCCGAGCCGTACGGTCCAGGCGCCCGAGGCTCAGGTGCCTGGGGCTCAGGCGCCTGCTGGTCCGTCGGAGCCCGCGCCTGCCGTGGAGCCTGCACCGGGGGCTGCGGGAAGCGGTCCGGCGCCGGTCGCTACATCGGCTCCCGCTACGGGATCGGCTCCCGTTACGGGTGATGCCCGGCGCGCGTCGGCCTCGGGGCCCGATGTGCAACGGTCGGCGGTGTCGGACAGCGGTCCTGCGCTGCCGCCGGTGGCCTCGTCGAGCCGTCCGGCAGCGCAGACGCCGGGCCGTCCGGCAACTCAGCCGTCGGACCGGCCGGCAGCGAAGTCCCCGGACCGGCCGGTGGCCAAGTCGTCGGAGCGCCGGGCGGCGCAGCCGTCGCCGCGTCCGGCGGTGCAGCGGGCCGTACCGGACGGCGGGGCGGCTTCTCGGCCGACGCCCGCCGCTGGTACGCGGCCTGCTGCGACTCCGGGTTCCGGCCCGGCGCGGCCGTCGGCTGCGGAGAGCGGGCCTGCGCAGCGGCCGACGCCGACGAGTGGCACGGCCCGACGGTCGGCGCCCCTGGGCGAACCGCTCCGCCGGTCGGCGCCCGAGGACACCTCGGCACGCCCCTCGGCGCCGGTGACGCAGACGACGCAGACGCCTTCCGAGCAGCCGTCCGCAACGAGCGACGCAACGAACAACGCGACGAGCACCACGGCGGACAACGCGACGAACACGGCCGCGGTGCAGCGGTCGTCCGCGGCGCCCGAGAGCGGGGCCGCGAAGGGGGCGACCTCTGCGGCCGAGGCGCGGCCGGGTGCTGCTTCCGGCACGAATGTCCCGGGCGCCACTACTGCGTACCGCGCACAACGTGCTGCTTCGGCGAGCGCATCGGAGCCGGTCATCGCACCCGTACAGCGTGATGTGCAGGCTCCGTCGACGCCCCGGACCCAGACCCCGTCGACCCCGTCGACACCGTCGACTCTTCCGACCGCAGCGGCGCGGCCGACCCGGGGCGTCGGGTTGGGCAGTCCGGTGCAGCGGGCGCGGAACGAGGCTCCGGCGGCCGGCAGCTCCGGTGGCATGCCGATCGCACCGATCGCACCGGTCGCGGCACCGCGTCCTACCGCGGCCTCCTCGGCCGTGCCCGTACGCCGCCCGGGCCTCGGTGCCCCGGTGAGCGAGACGAACCCGGCATCGAAGCCGCTCGCCGGGCCGACAGCCGATCGCCGGGCAGCGGACGCAGGTCCCGTTCCGGCCGTGCAGCGGTCGGCCTTGCCGGCTGCCGCGCCCGCGGCGGAGCGTACGCAGCAGGCGCAGGCGCAGGCGCAGGCGCAGGCGCAGGCGCAGGCGCAGGCGCAGGCGGAGCCGGGACCGGATGCTCCCGTGGAGCGTCCCGTTCAGCGGCGACAGGCCGACGCACCGCTCCTCGGTGTTTCGGCGGCGAAGCCGCTGGCCGCTTCCAGGCCGGTACTGCCTTCCGGCCCGTCGGCCGCACCGGCGACATCGGCCGCGCCGGGCGCACCCGTCGCCCCCGTCGCCCCCGTGGCACTGCGCCGCCTTCCCCAAGAGGGCACGGCAGCGGGCCGCGGGAGCGAGCCGAGGAAGACCGTACGGGCAGTGGGCGGCCAGCCCGCCGCAGGTGGCCCCGGGGCACCGGTCCAGCGTGCGGTCCGGGGCCCTGCGGCCCAAGGCCCCACGGCCCAGAGCCCCGCGGCAGCCCCCGCATCCCAGCGGCCCCCGGCCCAGCGCTTGACGACACATCAGCCGGTGTCGGCGGCAGGCCCGGCCTCGCCGAGTGCGGCCCCGGCGCCCCCCGCCTCTCCGGCATCCCCCGGTCCGGCTGGGCAGCAGCCGGGCGTGCCGTCCGCGCAGGCGGCCCACGCGCCTGCGGCACCGCAGGGGGCCGGCCGGGCAGTTCCGCTGGCCCGGCCGGCGCCGACGCTGCCCATGCAGCGCCCGGTGCAACGGGCCACCGCGACACCTCCGGTGGCAACACCGCCCGTGGCACCCCTCACGGCACGTCCCACGACAGGACCGGCATCGGCACCACTGGCAACGGCCCCACTGGCATCGGCATCACCCGCGGTGCCACTGCAGGCAGCAGCACCGCAGGGAGCAGCACCCCAGGCAGTGGTGCGGCCGGGCACGACACCGCCGGCCGCGATGCCGGCCGGCGGACCCGGCGGATCCGGCGCCCCCGCCGCATTCCCGGTACAGAAAACGTCAGTGAGCACCCCGACTTCGGCCCCGGTCTCGGCCCCGATCGCGGCCTCCGCACCCGCGGCGGCCCCCTCCCGGCCGTCGGCGAAGTCTTCGCCGACGGCCACGGCGGCCCCCGCGTCCGCGCCCCCGGCCGCAGCCGAAGCCGCGTCCTCCTCCGGCCCCACCTCCGTGCAGCGGGCCGGGAAGGGTGCGCGGCAGTCGCGGAGCACGTCGCGGCCGGTGGGCGGCGGGGCGTCGCACCGCTCCGCCAACAACTCGCGGCAGAACAGTGGCGCGGGGACGCCGGACGCCGGTGGCTTCGACGCACGGCAGCTGACGGACGGGCAGGTCGATGAGCTGACGCACCGTCTCATCGGGCCGCTGACCCGGCTCCTCCGTACCGAGCTGCGGCTCGACCGCGAGCGGATCGGGAGGCTGCGCGATCCCCGTCGTTGACCGGGTTCTCCCCGCCCGCCGCCGCCCCGACAGCCACCGACCAGCAGAACCCATGAGCCGCACCAGGAAGGCCCAGCTCGATGCCGCAGGACCAGGACCCCGGATCCACGATCTTCTTCAACCTGACCATCGACGGTGAGAGCCTGGGCGACTTCAACGGGTGCGAGGGCCTGTCCTCGGAGGTGGAGATCGAGCAGCGGCAGGAGGGCGGCAACAACGGCTTCGTCTGGCAGCTGCCCTCCCGTGTGAGCTTCTCGCACATCACGCTGACCCGGCCGCTCACGCCGGACACCGCGAAGGTGGCCGCCTGGGTCTCCTCCGTCACCAGCGGCGTGGTGCGGCCGACCGCGCAGATCGCCGCGTTGCGCGCGGACGGCTCGGTCGTCGCCCGCTGGGGACTCCTGGACGTACTGCCGGTCAGCTGGCGCGGGCCGTCCCTGGACCCGGCCAGCCCGGCCGTGGCGACCGAGACGCTGGAGATCGCGCACCACGGCTTCACGGATGCGGGGGCGGCGTAGATGCCGGGCAAGGGAAAGGGCGGCGCGGGCAAGAGCCTGGTACGGGCGACGCTCGCCATCCATCAGCCGCCGCTCGGTTACAGCACCAAGCCGGGCGGTCTGATCAGCACGTTCCACTTCGACTTCAACCCGGCGCAGCTCGCGCTGAGCCGGCGTGCCGAGTGGAAGACCACGCCGACCGCCGCCGTGCGGGACGGCGCGCTCCCGGAGTTCATGGGGGCCGCGCCGCGCGAGATGACGGTCGAGGTGTTCCTGGACAAGTCCGGTGAGCCGGACAGCAACGAGGTCCGCAAGAACGTCGAGGCGCTGTTCTCGTGCTGTGAGGTGACCTCGGCCAGCATCGCGGCGAAGCAGCCGTCGACGCCGTGGGTGGTGTTCGAGTGGGGGTCGTTCTCGACAGCCCGGTTCACCGCGTACGTCAGTGCCGTGGACGCGCAGTACACCCTCTTCGGCACCACCGGCGTGCCGATCCGCGCCACCTGCCAGGTGCAGCTGCACGAGATCCCGAGCCAGACCGCGGGCCAGAACCCCACCTCCGGCGCGCTCACCGCACGCCGGGTGCACCGCGTGGTGGCCGGCGACTCGCTGCAGTTCCTCGCCTTCCGTGAGTACGGCGACGCCACCGCCTGGCGCACCATCGCCGAGGCCAACAACATCGACAATCCCGCACAGCTGCGGCCGGGGATCGAACTGATGCTTCCCGCCGCTGAAGAGGTCGGCTCCTGATGACCCAGATCGGTTACTCCAACGTCTTCCACGTCAAGGTCGGTGGCGCGCCGCTGAAGCCGCAGCACGCCCGGCTCCTGGTCGGGGGCTGGGTCGACTTCGGGGCCGGGGTGCCCGGTGCCTTCGAGCTCACCTTCCGGGACCCCAAGCGGAAGCTGCTCGGCGAGGCGGGCATCAAGATCGGGGCCAAGGCCGAGCTGGCGCCGGTGGCCGACGGCCAGGGCGCGCAGTCCGTGCTGCTCACCGGCGAGGTGACGGGGCTGGAGACGGACTACGACGGCACCGGCACCTTCACCGTCGTACGGGGTTACGACCTGGGCCACCGGATGCTGCGGCAGCGCCGGGTGATGGGTTACCGGTCCATGACCGCGTCCGACATCGTCCGCAAGCTGGCCGGCCAGGACCGGGTGCCGGTCGGCCGGATCGACGGCACCACCGCCAAGTACGAGTTCCTCACCCAGGCCAACGTCACCGACTGGGACTTCGCGTGCCGGCTGGCCGATGAGAGCGAGCGGGTGCTGTCGCTGAGCTCCAAGGGCAAGCTGCAGTTCGTCAAGGCCGATCCGGCGTCCGGCGCGCCCCCGGTGAGCACGCCGAGCGAGAAGAGCCCGTTCGTCCTGGAGGCGGGCGTGGACATCCTGCGCTGCCGGGCCGCGGTGACCTCCGCCGACCAGGTGAGCCGGGTGGAGGCGCGGGGCTGGGACGTGACGACCAAGCGGGACCTGGTGGGCCGGGCACCCGCCAGTACCACTCCCGGTGTGTCGATCGGGACCACCCCGGGGCAGGCGTCCTCGGCGTTCGGCGCCGCCACCCTGGTGGAGACCGACACCCCGCTCGACACCCAGGCCCAGGTCCGGTACGCGGCGCAGGCCGTGGCCGACGACGTGACCGGGGCCTTCGCCGAGCTGGAGGTGACGGTGCGCGGCAACCCGAAGCTGCGGCCCGGCGTGCCCGTCGCGCTCGCTGACGTGGGCGAGCCCTTCGAGGGCAAGTACACGGTGACCGCGGCCCGCCACTCCTTCGGGGACGGCCGGCACTACGAGACCGTGCTGACCGTCAGCGGCCGTCAGTGGCGGTCCCTGTACGGCCTGGCCTCGGGCGGCACGAGCATGCAGCCGAAGCTGCCGAGCGTCGCCAACGCGCTGGTCACCGATATCAAGGACCCGCTGAAGCAGGGGCGGGTCAAGCTGCAGTTCCCCTGGCTGGACGACAAGTACACCAGCGACTGGACGCGGACCGTGCAGTTCGGCGGCTCCAAGGGCGGCGGAGTGATCGGCCCGGACGTCGGTGACGAGGTGCTGGTCGCGTTCGACCGGGGCGCCCTGGACCACCCGTACGTCATCGGCGGGCTCTACAACGGCAAGGACAAGCCGGACCCCGTCGACGTACCGCTGTACGACTCGACGCGCGGCACCGTCAGCCGGCGCACGCTGGCCGACCGCAGCGGCAACCGTGTCGACCTCCTCGACCAGCGCACCGGCGGCAAGCGCGGTGTGCGGCTGAGCACCGGGGACAACAAGCTGACGGTCAACCTGGACCGTACGGGCACCGAGATCGCCATCGACAGCTCCGGCAGCGTCACCATCAAGGGCAGCCGGTCGGTGTCGGTGGAGGCGGGCACGGACCTGGACCTGAGCGCGCGCCGCAATCTGACCATCAAGAGCGGCGGCATGCTCAACATCCAGGGCCGGGGGCTGGTCAACCTCAAGTCCCTCGCCGGAGCGGTCAACGTGGACGCGATGGGCGCGCTGAGCCTCAAGGCGCTGGGCGCCGCGACGGTCAGCGCCGGCGGCACCATCCAGGTCAACTCCGTCGCCAACGTCGGCATCCGCGCCGCCACGCTCATGCTCCAGGGTGTCGTGCTGGTCAACAACAAGCCGTACCCGATCCCGTGACCGCCGAGCGCATCACCGGGAAGGTCATGGAACAGAGAAGGCAGGTGGCTCACTGATGTCCGGACAGTTCGTAGGTTCCGGCTGGTCGTTCCCCCTGCGCATCAGCCCCACGGGCGGCATCGCCCTGGTCAGCGGGGAGCGCGAGGTCGAGGAGGCCATGCGGCTCGTACTGGCCACCGCGCCGGGGGAGCGCCCGATGCGCCCCGAATTCGGCTGCGCCATCCACGACATGGTCTTCGCACCGGTCAACGAGGCGACCGCCGGCCGCATCCAGCACGAGGTGTACGCCAGCCTCGACCGCTGGGAGCCGCGCATCGAGGTGGACGACGTCACCGTGACGGCCGGCGACGACCAGGGGGTGCTCTTCATCGACGTGCGCTACTCGATCCGCGGCACCAACAACCCGCGCAGCCTGGTCTTCCCGTTCTACGTCATCCCCTCGCACGACGAGCCGGCCGCTTCCGGCTCCACCGAGCCGGCCGGCGCGACCGGTATCTCCCTCCGCAAGTCCGACGAGCACATTGGAAGCGACCGCTGATGGCCCTGCCCTCCCCGAACCTCGACGACCGGCGCTTCCAGCAGTTCGTCGACGACGCCAAGCGCTACATCCAGCAGCGCGCCCCGGAGTGGACCGACCACAACGTCTCCGACCCCGGGGTGACGCTGGTGGAGACGGTCGCGCACATGGCCGATCAGATCGTCTACCGGCTCAACCGGGTGCCCGAGAAGAACCACCTGGCCTTCCTGGACCTGCTCGGCATCACGCTCTTCCCGCCCGCCGCGGCACGGGCGGACGTGACGTTCTGGCTCTCCGCGCCCCAGGAGCAGCCCGTACGGCTCGCCCTCGGGACCGAGGTCGCCACCGCGCGCACCGAGAGCGAGGAGGCGTCCGTCTTCGCCACCGAGCGTGAACTGGTCATCGTGCCGAGCGAGTTGTCGCACCTCGTGGTCCACCCGCAGGACGGTGAGGTGACCGAGCGGACCACCGACCTCGTCGAGGGCAAGGACGTGAACTGCTTCGCCGAGGCCCCGCGCCCCGGCGACCGGATGCTGTTCGGGCTGAGCGCCGCCGTACCGCACTGCGCCGTCGTGCTGACCCTGGAGAGCCGCGTCGACGGTGTCGGTGTGGACCCCCGGCAGCCCCCGCTGGTCTGGGAGGCGTGGACCGCGGACGGCTGGGCGCCGTGCGAGGTCGAGCGGGACACCACCGGTGGTCTGAACCGGCCCGGTGAAGTGGTCCTGCACGTACCCGGCGGGCACGTGCTGTCCCGCGCCGGCCGGCGGGAGGCCGGCTGGCTGCGCTGCCGGGTCACCGACCCCGTCGCGGGCCAGCCCTTCTACACCGTGTCGCCCACCGTCCGGGTGGCCGAGGCGTTCACCATCGGCGGCACCACGCCCGCCGTGCACGCCGACACCGTCCGCGACGAACTCCTCGGCGAGGCCGCCGGGCTGCCCGCCCAGCGGATGCGGCTCGCCCACGCGCCCGTCGTCGGTGACGTGCCGCCGCTGCACCTCCAGGTCGCCGAGCGCGACGGCTGGACCGACTGGGAGGTCGTCGGCCACTTCGCCGCCTCCGGGCCCGAGGACCGGCACGTCACCCTCGACGCCGCCACCGGTGAGATCGCCTTCGGCCCCGCCGTACGCGAACCGGACGGCACGCTGCGGCAGTACGGCGCCGTGCCGCCCAAGGGCGCCGTCGTCCGCGCCCGCCAGTACCGCACCGGCGGCGGCAAGTCGGGCAACGTCGCCCGCGGCGCCATCCAGGTGCTGCGCGACTCCGTCCCGTACGTCGCCGAGGTCACCAACCGCGAGGCCGCGAGCGGCGGCGTGGACGGCGAGACCGTGGAGGAGGCGAAGGTCCGCGCGCCCATCGCGCTGAGCGCCCAGGACCGGGCCGTCACCCTGCGCGACTACGAGGAACTCGCCCGCCGCGCGGCCCCCGAGACCGCCCGCATCACCTGCCTGGCCGCCGAACCGGACGAGCACGGCGCGCACGCCGTACGCGTCCTGGTCATCCCGCAGGCCGTACCGGACCCGGGCGGCCGGCTCCGCTTCGAGCAGCTCGTCCCCAACGACGCGTTGCTCGGCCGGATCACCCGGTACCTCGACGACCGGCGGCTGATCGGCACCCGGCTCGCCGTGGGCCCGCCGTACTACCAGGGCGTCACCGTCGTCGCGACGCTGCACGCCTTCCGCGGCACCGACACCGACCGGGTCCGCCGCGATGCCCACGACGCGCTCTACCGCCACCTGGACCCGCTGACCGGCGGCGCGCACGGCACCGGCTGGCCCTTCGGGCGGCCGGTGCAGGCCGGCGAGGTCTTCGCGGTCCTCCAGCGAGTGCCCGGCGTGGAACTGGTCGACCAGGTGCTGCTGCACCCCGCCGACCCGCTGACCGGCAAGCGCGGCGACCCCACCGACCGGATCGCCCTGGAGCCCTCCGCGCTGGTCTTCTCCTTCGACCACCGCGTCCGGGTGATCGGGGACGCCTCATGAGGGGCTCGGTCGACGGGCTCAGCTCGTCCGTACCGCTGAGCGACATGCTGCCCGCCGTCTTCGCCGAGGACGACCTGGCGCAGCGCTTCGTCGCCGGCCTCGACGAGGTGCTCGCGCCCATCCACAACGTCCTGGACTGCCTGGACTCCTACTTCACCCCCTCGCTCGCGCCGGTCGACTTCACACGCTGGCTCGGCGAGTGGGTCGGTGCCGCGCCCGACGGCGGACCGGACCTGCCCGAGGACCCGGCGCAGCTGCGCGCCGCGGTCGCCGCCGCCGTACGCCTGCACCGCATCCGCGGCACCCGGCGCGGTCTGGAGGAGGCCGTCCGGCTCACGTTCGGCGTCGCACCGGAGATCGCCGAGAGCGGTGGCGCCACCTGGGACGCCCGGCCCCTCGGCCCGTTCCCCGGCGGACGCCGCCCGAGCCTGCACGTGAAACTCCGGCTCCCCGACCCGGGGCCCCACGACGAACACCGGCTGGAGCGGCTCGTCGCCGCTGCCCGCCCCGCTCACATGCCCTACACGGTCCAGGTGACCGAAGCCGAAAGGACGACCGACAGGTGACCGACCACAACTCCGCCTCCGCCTCCTCCGCCCCCGGCGGGCCGGCGGACTGCCCCGAGTGCGGCACCCGTACGGCACCGGGCCAGTCGTTCTGCGACGGCTGCGGCACGGTACTGGGCTGGAAGCCGCCGAAGCTGGACGAGGGCCGTCCGGGCGCCCCCGGCGCACCCGCCGGGAGCGGCAGCCCCGCCGCCCCGGCCCCCTCCGCCGCGTCCCACGACACCGCCGGGCCCGAGGAGACGACGCTCCGTCAGGACGCCGTCGGCGGCGCGGACACCGCCGCGCCCCAGGGCACCGCCGACCCCCGGAGCGCCGCCGCGGCACCGTACGCCGCCGCGTCCCCGGAGCCCCCGCAGCCGCACACCACCGCCACGCCCGAAGGCCCCGCGGCGGCTGCCAACCCGTACCTCGACGCTGCTGCCGCCCCCGCCGACCGCGCGCAGCAGCCCCCGCACGACCAGGCGGCCGCAGACGAGCGGGCCAGGGCGCTGCTCATCCCGGTGGCCGACCCCGAGCAGCGGGTGGCGGCGACGCCGGTCGCGGCGCCGGTGCTGCCCGGCCGCCCCGAAGCGGCCCGCCCGGTCGCGCAGGGGCCCGCCATGGAGCCCGGTGAGGACGGCGGCCCGCCCTGCCCGTGGTGCTCCACCGGCAACCGCCCCGACCGCCACTTCTGCCGGCGCTGCGCCATGTCGCTCGCCGCGCGCCAGGACGCACCGGTCCGGCTCCCGTGGTGGCGCCGGATTCTGGACCGCCGCAACCGGCCGGCGCCGTGGGCCGGTTCCCGGCCGCGCCTCCGCCGGGACCTGGGCCGCATCTTCAGCTGGACGTTCCGCCTGATCGTGGTCGGCCTCGTGGTCTTCGGCCTCTTCAACATCGGCACCGCGGTGGACGCCGTGCGCGATCACTTCGCCAAGCGGGCGCAGGTCTCCCCGGAGAAATGGGCGGCTTCCCGGTCCTTCCCCGATCACGGCCCGGACCTGGTCGGCGACAAGTTCAACAACACCTGGTGGGGGCCGGGCGTCTCGCAGTCGGGCGAGGGGGAGTGGGTCGAGGCACGGTTCCACGACCCGGTCCGGCTGCTCGACCTGATGATCACTCCCGGCATCTCGAACCGCCCCGCCGACCTCACCAAGGCGGCCCTGCCGCACCGCATCGACGCCCTCGTGACCACGGCGGAGGGGAAGCACTTCACCAAGACCGTCAACCTCGACCAGGCCAGCGGCGCCCAGCGCGTCCCCTTCCGGGTCGGTGAGATCAGCTCCGTACGGTTCACGGTGCGGTCCGCCTACGGAACCGGATCCAAGAAGCAGGTCTCGTTCGCCGAGATCGAGTTCTTCGGGCGCTCCCAGTCGTCGACCTCGTGAGGTACGGCGACTGACGGCGAGACAGCTCTCCTCGGCCGGGCGGTGTGCCCGGCCGGGGGGCGTGGACCGCGGGAGACTCACCCCGCGTGCCGGTCGCCGTTCTCCCCGGTGTCGTCGTCGGCCAGCGCCTCGCGGAGCGCGGTCCGGCGCCTTATGCCCAGTTTGCGATAGGTGCTCGTCAGGTGCGTTTCGACGGTGCGGCGGGCGAGGTGCAGCAGGCCGGCGATCTCGTCGTTCGTACGGCCGTCGGCGGCGAGCGCGGCGATGCGGCGCTCGCTGTCGGTGAGGGCGCCAGCGCCGGTGTGCCGGGCGGGCCCGCGCCGGGCGCCGCTGTCGCGCAACGCCCGCTCGGCCCGGGCCAGGAGCGGCGCCGCGCCCATCTGGTCGGCGGTGGCCGCGGCCTCCCGCAGCAGGGGGCGGGCCCGGCGCGGATGCCCGGCGGCGGCGAGCTGACGGCCGTGCGTGATCAGCGCCGGAACCAGTTCGAGGTGCAGACCCTGCGCCGGCCCGGCGTCCGCAGCACCGCCCTCGGCGTCCGGCACCGGCGTCGGAGCGCCGTCCCGCAGGACGGTGACGGCCTGTCCGGTGAGTTCCAGGCCGTGCCGGCCGCCCGTGGCGGCGCCCAGGACACGTAGCGCCCGGCCCACCACGCGCGGAGTGTCCCAGACGGCCGCCAGCCGGTACTCCTCCTCGGCGAGCGGCAGCGCCGCCTGCGGCCGGCCCAGCGCCAGGTGGCATTCGGCGGCGGCCGAACGCCAGGGGGAGACGGCCGGGCTGAGGATGTCCCGGGCCGACTGCCGGCGTCCGCAGTCGAGGAAGTCGTCCAGGGCGCCCACCTGGTCCCCCTCTGCTGCGCGCAGCACGCCACGCGCGTAGAGGAAGCGGTTGAGCTGCCAGCCGTCGGTCGATTCATCGACATGTACCTCCGCCGCTATCCGGCGGGCGTCCGCCAGCCGCCCGGAGCGGACCAGCGAGATGACGGAGTGCGCCCGGATGTTGGTGGGCACCGCGCGCCCCGGGGCCACCCCCGACGCCCGCACTTCGGGGTAGTCCTCCGCCGTGAATTCGCCGCGCGCCGCCTCGGTGTCCGCACGTGTGTTGATGAGGGCGTGGTGGGCCGGGTGCAGGGGCGAGAGACGCTGGGTCAGCCCGTCCTGTACGTAGCGGTCGGCGTCCTCCAGCGCGTCCGCCCACTGGGCGACGGTGGAGGCCGCGCTCATGCGGTACGGCAGCAGCAGCCGGTCCTCGGGCGCCGCGACGAACTGCCGTATCTGCCGCATCGCGTCCTCGGCCGACAGCATGCCCGCGGCGGCCTCGTACCGGACCAGCAGGGTGTGCACGGCCGGACTGAGCGCGGTGGGGAGCCGCTTCGCGGTCTCCCGCAGCCGCTGGTGCACCTCGCGCCGGATGTCCCGGTCGTGGTCGGAGAGCAGCGCGGCCGCCGTCTGCACCGTACGGGCCAGCACCGGATCGTCCTGGTCGTCGATGCCCCGCAGGACATCGAAGGCGGCCCGCGCCTCGCCCCGGTGGACAAGCGCGGTGCCCAGCGTGAGCGCCGTCAGCACCCGTTCCCTGGGCGCCTGCTGAAGACGGAGCGCCTCGGTCAGCCGGGGCACCCCCGCCGACCGCACGGTGGAGAACTCCAGCGCGCCGAGACGCGTGAGCACTTCGGCGCGGCGCTCGCGCGACATCGGGGTGTCCAGCGCGCCCCGCAGATACGCGGCGGCATCGGCGTTCCGGCCGGCGCGCGAGGCCTCCGTCGCCGCGTCCAGCAGCATGTCGGTCACCCAGCCCACGCCCTCCGGGTGCGCCCGCAGCAGGTGCCAGGCCACCGCTTCGGCGCGGTCGCCGCGGTGGTACCGGTACGCGGCGGCCCGCCGGTGCACGTCGAGCCGGTCCTCCTCCGGCCAGCCGTCCAGCACGGCGCCGCGCAGCAGGGGGTGCGCGAAGAGCGGGCCGCCGTGCCCGGGATCGCGGCGCAGCAGGCCCAGCCGGGTCATCGCGGTGAGCCAGCCCGCGACCCGGGCCGCGCCCGCCCCGCTCACCTCGGCCAGCAGCCCGTCGGTGACCTGGGCGTTGCCGCCGCCGGTCTCCTCCAACTCGGCCAGGGCACGGGCCACGGCTGCGGTCTCGGGCCCGGCGCTGTCCAGCCACCACAGCACGGCGGCCGCGTAGGACCCCGGGTAGAGGTCGGCACAACTGTCGGGCAGCGCCACCCCGTCCCGGCCGCCGTCGGGCACCACCGCGCGCAGGTCGTCCAGCAAAGCCCGCAGCAGCAACGGGAGGCCGGCCCCTGCACGGACGCAACCGTCCACCCAGGCGTCCGCCGCGTCCGCGCCGAAGGCCGCGCGTACCAGTTCCGCCGAGGCCTTCGGGGACAGCGGGGCAGGCGCGTGTGCCCGCAGCTGAGAGGGCGACAGGGCATGCGCCAGACCGTGACCGGGCGGCGCGATGTCGTACTGGACACGCTCGCTCGCCACCAGCAGCACGGGCAGCCCGTCGAGGCGCCGGGCGGCCTCGGCCAGCCAGCGCCGTGAAGCGGAGTCGGCGAGGTGCACGTTGTCCACGGTCAGCAGCAGCGGCGAGGCGGACGCGTACGAGCGCAGCAGCCGCCACAGCCGGGCGGGCAGCCCGTCGTGGCGCGACGGCCGCTGCGCGTCCTCGTCCAGCCCCGCGCACGGCGGCGGCTCCAGCAGATGCAGTACGGGTCCGAACGCGGTGTCGGCGTTCTCGGCGGAACAATCGGTCCGCAGGACCCGCATCCCGTGGTCCTCTCCGTGCCGGGCCGCGGCGTCCAGAAGGGCACTGCGACCGGCCCCTGTGGGCCCCCGGAACAGCAGCAGCCGCCCCGTTCCGGCGCGGGCACGGGCGGCTTCGGCGGACAGCAGGCCGAGCGCGGTCTCGCGTTCGATGAGCGTGGTCACCGGCACCGACCGCCGCTGATCTCGTGGTTTGTCTCGTGGTCGGCCACGATTGCGGCTCTCGTGGTGCCGGCCGCAGGCTTGATCGCGTGCGTGCCGCTCACGGAACGGGGCCTGTCCGAAAGGGCACCGGACCGTCGGGCGCACGGACACCGAGAAGCTCGTACCCACTGCAGCGTACGTACCGCAGGGCAAGTATGTAAGGGAATGTCTGTGCACGTTCGGACCAGGGTCCCGGTCGTCGTCCACGCGTCGGATCCGCTCTCCCACGCGGGGGCCGTCAGCCAGCTGCGCGCGCAGCCGGAGGTCGAACTCGTCGACGACACGACGACACCCCTTCCGGAGGGCTCGGTAGCGGTCCTGCTCACCGAGAAACTGGACGAAACGGCACTGGCGCGGCTGCGCAGGCTCGTACGGACAGACGGTTCCCGGGCCGTTTTGGTTACCGAGCTGATCAGGGAGGCCGAGTTGCTGCAGGTGATTGAATGCGGCGTCGGCACCATCGTCTGGCGGCGCGAGGCCACCGGGAACCGGCTCCTGAAGGCGATCCTCGCCGCGGCACGCGGGGACGGTGATCTGCCCTCCGACCTGCTGGGACGTCTGATAAGCCAGATAGGCAGCATGCAGCGGAACGCGGCCGGGCCGGCCGACTTTCCCGCTTCCGGCCTCACCGCACGCGAGGTCGACGTGCTCCGCCTGGTCGCCGAGGGCCTGGGGACCGGTGAGATCGCTGGCAAGCTCTCGTACTCCGAACGCACCGTCAAAAACGTGATGCACGGCCTGACGACCCGGTTGCACCTTCGCAACCGGGCTCATGCCGTGGCGTTTGCTCTCCGTGAAGGCTACATCTGACGGATCGAGCGTCCGTCAAGGGCCCCCGGGGCATCGTTGGGTGCCCCGTGCGCGGCCCCGGAACGGCTGCCGGTACCGGCCCCGCGCGGTGACGATGGGGTGAGCACAAGACACGCGGCAAGTGAAGGGCACGACCGTGATCCACGAGGTGGACGAGGTACTCAAGGGGCTGCTGACCGGCGGTGCGCTGGCAGGCTCCGGCGTCGAGATCGCCTTCGACGCCCCCACCCGGGAATGGGCGGCCCGGCGCAACGGCCCGGTGATCGACGCCTACCTCTACGACATCCGCGAGGACGTCCAGCGGCGCCAGCGCGGCACCGTCCCGGTCCGTGACGAGCAGGGAGCGGTGCGGTCCCGACGGCAGCCGCCGCGCTGGTTCCGGCTCGCCTACCTCGTCACCGCCTGGACCAAGCGCCCGCAGGACGAGCACCGCCTGCTCTCCGCGGTGCTCGCCACCCTGATGCCGCACGAGACCCTGTCCCCGGACCGGCTGACGGGCCCGCTCGCGGAACTCGGCCTGACCGTTCCGCTGACCGTCGGCACCCCGCAGAGCGATGCCCGCTCCATGTCCGACGTGTGGACCGCGCTCGGCGGCGAGCTGAAGCCGTCGCTGGACGTCGTCATGACCGTGCCGTTCCCCGCGTACCCGGAGTACGACGCGGGACCGCCGGTCACCGAAGGCGCGGCGGTGCGCGTCCGCAACATCGACGGCTCGCTCGACGACAACGCCGAACGCCGGCACCGGCCCAGCCACCTGGCCGCCGGAGGGGCCGCACAGTGAGCACGCCCGCCCCCTCGCCCGACACCCTGCCCGCCGACGCCCGCTCCGCCGATCCGCTGCTCGCCCGCCTCGCCCGGCTGCGCGCACGCGTGGCGCTGCTGGTCGACCGGCGCCGCGCCACGGACCCGACCGCCGATGACCCGCTGCGCGGGCTCTACCTCTCCGAGGACGCGGTGCTCCACCTGCTGCGTACCGGCGAGGGCCCGGCGGCGGACGAGGCCGCCGAGCCGGACGCGCCCGCCCCGGCGGACGCAACGGAATCGCCGGCTGCCGCGGCGGACGACCGGCTGCGCCTGCTCGCCGGCCGGCTGGGCCTGACCGAGCTGGACACCCGCATCCTGCTCGTCGCCCTCGCCCCCGACCTCGACCGCGGCTTCGAACCGCTCTACGGCTACCTCAACGACGACGTGTCCCGCCGCCGGGCGACCACGGGGCTGGCGCTGGACCTGTGCGGGGTGCCCCCGCACGCCGCGGCGGCGCGCGCCCGGCTCCACCCCACCGCGCCGCTGCGAGCGCTGGGCCTGCTCACCGTCGAGGAGCCGGAGCGCCCCTTCCTCAGCCGTGGCCTGCGCGTCCCCGACCGGGTCCTGGCCCACCTCCTGGGCGACGACACACCGGACGCGGAACTCGCCGGCAGCGTCCGGCCGCCGGCTGCCGCGCCCGACCCCGGCCCGCTCGCCCGCGCGCTGGCCGAGCGGCTGGTGCGCGGACCGCTCACCGTCTACCTGCGCGAACACCGCGCCGGCGACGGTCCGGCCTGCGCCACCGCCGCACTGCACACCGCCGGGCTCGGCGCCCTCCACATCACACCGGAGGACGAGACGCCGTACGCGGAACTGCTGCGGGAGGCGCGGCTGACCGGCCGCGCGATCGTCGTGCCCGCCCTGCCCGAGCAGCCGCGTACGCTGCTGCGCGCGCTCGCGGCGGACGACGTCACCGTGCTCCTGGCCGACACCCGTCCGTACGACCCCCGGTGGTCCGACGACGGCCGTGATCCGCTCGTCCTGGACGTGCCCCGCCAGCGCGCGGGTGACGTGGCGGCCTGGACCGCGGCCCTCGAAGCCGCCGGTGGGTCGGTGGCCCCCTCCGAGGACGCCGAAGCCCCCGCCGTGGAACCGGAGTTCGACCTCGCGCCCGTCGTCGCCGCCTACCGGCTCGGGGAGACAGGCGTCCGCAGGGCCGCCCGGGCCGCGGTGGCGCTGGCGGAGTTCGACGGCACCCCGCTGACCGCCGCGCACCTGCGGCTCGCGGCGCGCCGGCAGTCCGCCTCCGGCCTGGAGCGGCACGCCCGCCGCATCAGCCCCGAGGTCGGCTGGGACGACCTGGTGCTGCCGGACACCCAGTTGACCGCACTGCGCGAGCTGACCCGGCGGGCCCGCCACCGCGACCGGGTCCTCGGCGACTGGCGGCTGAACGCCGGCGGCGGGCGCGGGCGCGGCGTACTGGGGCTGTTCGCGGGCGACTCCGGTACCGGCAAGACGCTCTCCGCCGAGGTGGTCGCCGCCGACCTGGGGCTGGACCTCTACGTCGTCCAGCTCTCCTCCGTCGTCGACAAGTACGTGGGGGAGACCGAGAAGAACCTGGAACGGATCTTCGCCGAGGCCGACCGCACCGACGCCGTGCTCCTCTTCGACGAGGCCGACGCCGTGTTCGGCAAGCGGTCGGAGGTCAAGGAGGCCGGCGACCGGTACGCGAACATGGAGAGCGCCTACCTCCTCCAGCGGCTGGAGTCCTTCGACGGCATCGCGCTGCTCACCACCAACCTGCGCGCCAACATCGACGAGGCGTTCACCCGCCGCCTGGACCTGATCGTCGACTTCCCGTTCCCCGCCCCCGACCAGCGCCTCGCCCTGTGGCGGCACAGCCTCGCGCACGTCCCCTGCGCCGAGGACATCGATCCGGGGCCGTGTGCCCGGGAGTTCGAGCTGGCCGGCGGCGCCATCCGCAGCGCCGTGGTCACCGCGGCCTACGCGGCGGCCGAGCGGGGCGGCCCGGTGGGCAACGCCGACCTGCTGGACGGCGCGCGACGTGAATACCGCAAGGCGGGCCGGCTGGTGCTGGACGACGCCGACTGGTGACGGCGGTACGGACGTCATCAAGCCGTTCCCGCAGGGCTGTTGGCGTGGGCGCACGATGTGCCGAAGAGGTGCGGTCCGTGCTGGTAGGGGCCTGGGGCGCTGGTCACACTGTGTTTCCCGAATAAATAGTTTCATTCCGGATCAATCGGTACAAAGGGCTGGCCGATCATTTCCGGACCGCGTGAGTGCGGCGCCTTCTTGTGGGCGGCGAGTGTCCAACGTGACGATCGCCCCGTCCCGGTCGGCGCCGCATCGGAGGCCGGGACTTCGCACGGGGCGACCCCCCTACCGACTTCCAGGAGTCCCCATGAACGACCACCGCCTCAGCCTCAGCCCGGACGCCGCACGGCAACTCGCCACGACCACCAAGACCCGCCCGCAGATGCGCGGCAGGACCCCGCGCTACCTGCTCCGCGCACTGCCCTGGGTGGACGTCGACTCCGGCGTCTTCCGCGTCAACCGGCGCCGCACCTTCCTGCTCGGCGACGACCGGATCACCGTCGACACCGACAACGACGGCAACCGCCGGGTGATCAGCGAGGACCTGCGGGAAATACCCTTCCTGCGCGAGGCCGACCCGGCCCTGCTCGACGAGCTGGCCCGCGGATTCACCGAAGTCACCTTCGACGCCGGGCAGTTACTGCGGAACGAGGGTGACACCTGCGACCGCCTCTGGGTGCTGGTCATGGGCCGCGCCGAGAAGCGGGTGACCACCCGCTACGGCGACGAGACCGTCCTGGAGGTGATCGGCGACGGCCAGTTCTTCGACGTCGACGCCTGGACCCGCGAAGAGCCCATGCCGTACCAGGTCAAGGCCCTCACCCCCGGCGTCGCGCTGTGCGTCGAACGCTCCGTGCTGGCCCGCCTGGCCGACCGCGACGAGGGGCTGTGCGCCGCACTCGACACATACCGCGAGGGCGGCGAGCGGCTCGCGGGCCGTGAAGCCCCCATCGAACTGGCCGGCGGCCACGTGGGCGAACCCGAACTGCCGGGCACCTACGTGGAGTACGAGGACACGCCCCGCGAGTACCACATGACCGTCGCCCAGACCGTGCTGCGCGTCCACACCCGCGTCTCCGACCTCTACAACGACCCCAACGACCAGGTGCGGGCCCAGGCCGACCTGACCATCCAGGCGCTGCGCGAGCGGCAGGAAGCCATGCTGCTGAACCACCCCGGATTCGGCCTGTTCCACAACGTCAGCCCCGGCCAGCGGGTCCAGACGCGCACCGGCGCGCCGACCCCCGACGACCTGGACGAACTGCTCACCAAGGTCTGGAAGCAGCCGGGCTACTTCATCGCCCACCCCCGGGCCATCGCGGCGTTCGGCCGGGAGTGTACGCGCCGGGGTGTGCCCCCGGTCATGGACACCCGCTTCGGCAGCCCGCTGCTGACCTGGCGGGGCGTGCCGCTGCTGCCCTCCGACAAGGTCGGCTTCAGCAACGGGTCCGGCGCCGCCGCCGGCACCACCGAGATCCTGCTCATCAGGACCGGCGAGGCCGAGCAGGGCGTGGTGGGGCTGCGCCCCTCCGAGGTGCCCGACGAGGTCGAACCCGGCCTGGCCATGCGGAACATGGGCACTGACAAGCGCGCGATCACCTCCTACCTGATGACCGCGTACTTCAACACCGCGGTCCTCGTCGAGGACGCCATCGCCGTGCTCCAGAACGTCGAGGTGTCCAAGTACCATGACTACTCCTGAGGCGCCCGCTCCCGAGGCCCCCGGCGCGTTCAAGGCACCCACCGGGCCCGGATTCGACCCCGAGTCCGTGCGGCGCGACTTCCCGGTACTGCACCGTACGGTCAACGGCCACCCACTGGTCTGGCTCGACAACGGCGCCACCACCCAGAAACCGCGCCAGGTGATCGAGACACTCGCCGGCTTCTACGCCACCGCCAACTCCAACATCCACCGCGGCGCCCACACCATGGCCCGCGAGGCCACCGAGGCGTACGAGGGGAGCCGCGCGGCCGTCGCGTCGTTCCTCGGCGCGGCGTCCGCGGACGACATCGTCTTCACCCGCGGCACGACCGAGGCGGTGAACCTGGTCGCCCAGACCTGGGGCCGGGCCAACCTCGGCGCCGGCGACGAGATCCTCGTCCCGGTCCTGGAGCACCACTCCAACATCGTGCCGTGGCAGATGATCGCCAAGGAACGACGCGCCCGGGTGGTGCCCGTACCGCTGCTGCCGGACGGGCAGATCGACCAGGACGCCTTCGCCGATCTGCTCTCCTACCGCACCCAGCTGGTCGCGCTCAGCCACGCGTCCAACGTGCTCGGCACCGTCCCGCCCGTGCGGGAGATGACCGCGCTGGCACACCGGTACGGTGCCAAGGTGCTGGTGGACGGCGCCCAGTCGGTCGCCCACTTCCCGGTGGACGTCCAGGCCCTGGACGCCGACTTCTACGTCTTCTCGGGCCACAAGCTGTTCGGACCCACCGGCATCGGCGCGCTGTACGGCAAGCCGGAGGTGCTGGCGGCGATGCGGCCGTGGCAGGGCGGCGGCAACATGATCGAGTCGGTCGAGTTCGGCCGGACGACCTTCGCCGCCGTGCCGCACCTCCTGGAGGCCGGCACCGGCAATATCGCCGGCGCCCTCGGTCTCCACGCCGCCATCGACTGGCTCACGTCCCAGGACCGCACCGCCGTCACGGCGTACGAGCAGGCCCTGACGGAGTACGCCGTACAGGCCCTGGCCACCGTCCCCGGGCTGGAGCTGCTGGGTTCGGCGCCGGACCGGATCTCCGTCCTCACCTTCACCGTCGCCGGGTACGACCCGGCGACCATCGCCGAGTGGCTGGACCGGGACGGCATCGCCGTACGCGCCGGCCACCACTGCGCCCAGCCCGCGCTGCGCCACTACGGCCTGGACAGCGCGGCACGCGCCTCACTCGCCCTCTACAACACACACCGGGAGGTGGACACCCTGGCCGCTTCACTGCACAGCATGCAGCAGGGCGGTGACGACCCGGCCCGCGATGCGATGAAGCGGCCCTGACGGCGGCCCGCGCCTCGACGCATCCGGACCACAATCGCGGACCGAGTCGTTAGCACAATGGAGTGCCTTCCGGAACTGGTCCGTTCCATTCAGGTGATGCCACGTGTGCTGTTGCGTACGCACGGTTACTCATCGATCGCGAGGCGGCGCAAGGGGCCGCCTTTCCGTGCTTGACCCAATGGAGGCATCCAACATGAACCGCACTGTGAAGCGCGTGGCCGCGGTCGTCGGCCCGGTCGCCGCACTCGTGCTGATGGCCGGTGGCACCGCCGCCGCCGACAGCGACGACTTTCTGAACAGCAAGATTGCGTCCACCGACTCCGGCTACTCGAACGCGACGGCGGGCCACCACGGCTCCCAGAGCACCGGTGCCGGGACGCACACCTCGCTGGTCCAGACCGGCGACTGGGACGACGAAGAGAGCGACGACTGACAGGCGCTTCCAGCCGGTCACCCGCGCCGGCCCGGTGCATACCGGGCCGGCGCGGGTACCCGTCGGCCGAGCGAGGTGGGGAGCGACACGTGGAACTGCGTGACCTGGAGTATTTCGCCCTGGTGGCCGACGAGTTGCACTACGGCCGCGCCGCGGCCAGGCTGCACGTCTCACCCGCCGCCGTACGCCGGCGGATCCGGGACCTGGAGCGCGAGCTGGGCCTGATCCTGTTCGACCGGACGAGCGGCCGGGTGTCGCTCGCCGCGGCAGGCGGTGAACTGCTTCCCACGGCTCGCCGTGCGCTCTCCGCGGCGGCCGAGGTCACGGACGCCGCGCGGACCCTGCGCGCCGCCCGCCTCGGCGAACTGCGCATCGGCTGCGCACCGGGCACCGCCCGCCTCGTGGACGCGCTCATCGGCAAGGTGGCGCGGGAACACGCCGATGTGGCCGTGGTGGCCGTCCCCCTGTGGAGCCTGGAGGCCCTGGACGCGGTCGTACGCGGCGACCTCGGCCTCGCCCTGGTCCGCGACCCGCTGCCGCCGCAGGGCACCTCGTCCCTGATCGTCGGCAGGTACCGCGACGACCATGTGGCCGTCCCCGCGCCCGGTCCGCTGACCCGACAGGTGCCGGTACCGCTCGGGGTGTTCGAGGGCATGCCCTTCCTGATCAACGAGCGCGACACGGCACCCGGCGTGCACGACGCGACCGTACGCTTCTTCGCCGACCGCGGCGTGGCCCCGCTGTGGCAGCACCACCGGCTCCGCGAACAGGAGCAACTGCTCTCCCTGGTGGCGGCCGGCACGGCATCGGGCCTGGTGCACGCCCACCCCGCCGACATCGACGACCCCGCCAACATCGCCCTCCCCGGCATCGCCGTGCTGCCGCTGGCCGAGCCCGGCCCGGAGCACCGCTTCCACCTGGTCTGGCGCTCGGACGACTCCTCCGAACTGCTGCGCTCCGTCATCGACCTGATCTGCGATCACGGCTGCGACCTGGACGAGCCGGACGAGCACGAGACCGCGGACAGCGCACCCGAGGAGCGCGTCACCACGTCGGACGGGCGCTGACCCCGCCGTCGACGACCAGGTCGGTACCGGTGATCCAGGAGGCCGCGTTCGAGGCGAGGAACACGCAGGCGTCGCCGATGTCCTCGGGCCGGCCGAGCCGGGTGAGCGGCGCCGCGCGGGTCCACCGTTCGACGCCGTCCGGCCAGTCGTCGGCGAGCCCCGGACGGCCGATCAGGCCGGGGGAGACGGTGTTGACGCGGACACCGAGGTGGCCGTACTCCAGCGCGGCGGAGCGGGCGAACATGATGAGGGCGGCCTTCGACGCGCTGTAGTGCGCATGCCCCGGCGCAGGGCTCGACCCCTCGATCGAGGCGATGTGGACGATCGAGCCGCCGCCCCCGCCCTTGCGCGTCATGGCCCGTACCGCGGCCTGGGTGCAGCAGAAGGCGCTGGTCACGTTGGTCTCGGAGAGCCACCGCCAGTCCTCCGCCGTCATCTCCGCGAGTGGCTGCACCGGCTGGATCCCGGCGTTGTTGACCAGGACGTCGAGTTGACCGCGCCAGGACGCCGCCGTGTCGACCAGCCGCCGGCACTCCTCCTCCCGCGTCAGGTCCGCCTGTACGGCGCGGGCGCTGCCGCCCGCCGCGGTGATCTCCTGGACGAGCGCCGCGGCCTGCTGTTCGCTGTGGTGCCAGTGGACCACCACGGCCGCGCCGGCCTGCGCGAGCCGCCGGGCGATGCCGCCGCCGAGCAGCCCGCCGGCGCCGGTGACCAGGGCGACCCGGCCGGTCAGGCTGCCTGTTGTCTCCGTGTCAGGCATCGTCGGCCTCGCCCGGCGCGCCGTCCGGCATCCGCAGCGGGGCGCCGGGCCGGCACAGCGCCCGGATCCGTTCCGCCTGCCGGGGATACCGCCTGGTGAGGTCGTCCACGTCGCCGCCTTCGTAGTCGCTGGGCAGGAAGCCGGGCGCCATCGTCGTACCGCACAGGGACCAGCGCCCGCCCGGGAGGACCCGGGCGCCCATCCATGTACCCGCGGGCACCACGGTCTGCACCTCGCCCTCGTCCCCGCCGAGCCGCACCACCCGTCCGGCGTCCTCCGGCCCGAGGAGCAGCAGTTCGACGGCGTCGCCCCGGTAGAAGTGCCAGATCTCGTCGATGGGGAGGCGGTGCAGGGTGGAGAAGCCGTCGTCGGCGGTGGTGAGCAGCACGAGGATGGCCGTGCCGACGGGCCGCCCGGTGGCGTCCGGAGGCCCCGCCCACGTACTGCGGAACAGTCCGCCCTCGGCGGGGAGCGGACGCAGTCCGTAGCGCTCGGCGAGTTCGGCGGGTGTCGGCTCGGCCATCCCCGGCCCCTCTCCTGTCGTCGTGTGCCGGGCCGTCAGGCCGGTCCGGCGCTCCGGAAGAGGCCCAGGAACGCCAGCCGGGGAGTGGCCCGTGCCGCCGTGATGCGTACCCGTATGCGGCGGGCCGTCACCGGCGAGGACAGGACAAGAATGCGGCTGTATCCGATCGTGGTGGCGGCCGCCGTCTGCCGCCAGACCGATCCCTCCCACACGTCCACGGCGAACTCCTCGACCCGCTGCCCGCGTGTGATGTCCTCGCCCAGGCGGACGCGGTCGAACGCGACGGCCTCCGGGAGCGTCAGCTCCAGCGCGCCGGTGGCGGCGCCCCCGGCCGGTGACCAGCCGGTGGTGAGGCCGGGGCCGGTGAGCGCGGCGGCGGTCCGGCCGTGCGCCCCGGAGAGCAGGTTGGTGCCGTACGTACGGTCCAGCGCGTTGCGGAAGGCCGTCAGCTCCGCGATGTCGGCGGGGTCCACCCGCCCGTCCTTGGCTGGCGGGATGTTGAGCAGCAGGACGGCGTTGCGTCCGACGGACTTCTCGTACAGGGAGACCAGTTCGGCGGCGGTCTTCGGGCGCTGGTCGGGGTGGTGGTACCAGCCCGGGCGAAGGGAGACGTCGGCCTCGCCGGGGAACCAGCGCAGCGACGTCACGTCCGGGTTGCCGGTGAGCCGTTCCCGGGAGCCGAGGTCGGCGCCGGACTCGCCGCCGGGGACCTGCATGCCGACGCCGTCGCCGGTGACGGGCAGTACGCTCCACTCGGACTCGCGGGCGATGCCCTTCTCGTTGCCGATCCAGCGGATGCCGCAGGGCGCCTTGAAGACCACGGTCTTCGGGGACAGCTTGCCGATGATCTCGTAGAAGGTGGCGAAGTCGTACTCCTGGCTGATGCCGGCGTCGGTCCACGGGTTGGCGCCGTCCAGCCAGAGTTCGTCGATGGGGCCGTACTGGGTGAAGAGCTCGTATACCTGGTTCAGGTAGTACGCGTCGTAGTCGTTGACCGTGATGTCGAACGTCGGGAGTTCGCCCCTGGCGACGGCCCGGGCGCGGTCGTCGCCGTCGACGAGGGTGGGGAGGGTGCGCGGGGTGCGGGCGCTGCCGTTGCCGTACCGGCCGTGGCCGCCCGGGGTGCGGTCGCCGTCCTCCAGGGTGGCCTGCTCCTCGATGCTGAGCGGCTCGCCGGCCTGCTGCTTGGCCCGGATCTTCGTCACCCAGTCGGCGTGCCAGGCGTGCGGCAGCTCGGCGCCGTCGGCGGGGGAGAGGTAGACGCCGACCTTGAGGCCCGCGGCCCGCGCTGCCCGCACGTACGCGCCGAGGACGTCGCCCTTCCAGGCGCTGGCCGCGACCGAGTGCCGGGTGTAGCGCGTCGGGTAGAGGACGAAGCCGTCGTGGTGCTTGGCGGTGAGCATCACGAGCTTCGCGCCCGCCGCGCGGTACGCACGCATCCACTGCGCCACGTCCACCCGTTCCGGCGCGAACCACGCCGGGTCCTCGCACCCCGACCCCCACTCGCGGTCGGTGAAGGTGTTCATGCCGTAGTGGGTGAAGACGGTCAGCTCGTTGCGCTGCCAGGCGAGCTGGTGGGGGGTGGGCACCACGTGCGCGGCCTTGGCGACGATCCGTTCGGCGGTGTCACCGGGCGAGACGGGGATGACGGGGGCGGGGGTGATGCCACCGGCCGGGCGTGGGGCGCCGGCCGCCACCGCGGTCCGGGAGAGGAACGCGGCGGCGGGCAGCGCGGCGCCCATGGCGAGGATCGTTCTCCGGGACGGGCTCATCGTGGTCCTCCGTGGGGTGTGGTGGACGAGCGGGCGGTACGGAGTCAGGTCAGGCCGGGCGGCGCTGCCAGTACTGTTCGATCTCCTCCAGGGAGCGCCCCGCGGTCTCCGGGACGCGCCGGGCGACGTACCACGCGGCGAGCGCGGACAGCACGGCGAAGACGCCGAAGACGGTGCTGCCGATGGCCTTGAGCACGTCGGGGAAGGCCAGCGCGAAGGCGAAGTTGAGCAGGTACTGGGTGAAGGTGATCACGCCCATGCCGAGCGCGCGGGCACGCAGCGGCAGCACCTCGGGGCAGTACAGCCAGAACACCGGCCCGAGCCCGAACCCGAACGCGAAGGTGTAGACGAAGACGCAGATCACGGCGAGCACGGAAACGTCGGGAAAGAGGGCGAGCGCCACCATCGGCGGCACCTGCGCCGCCAGCGAGACGGTCAGCAGCTTCACCCTGCCCAGCCGCTCGATGAAGGGCAGCGACGCAGCGGTGGACAGCACCAGCGCGGCGCCGACGCCGTAGTTGGCGATCGTGCCGGCCTGACCGCCGTTGCCGTCGGTGAGGTGGGAGAAGATGACGGGTGCGTAGTAGACCACCGCGTTGATGCCGGTGAAGACCTGGAAGAAGGTCAGGACCAGGGTGATGCGGAGGGCGGGGCGGTAGGTGCCGGCCAGCTCCCGCAGCCCCGCGTGCTGCTGGGCCAGGCTCTCGCGGATCTCGGTGACCTCGGCCTCCGCGGTCTCCGGCGTCGCGCGCAGCCGCCGCAGCACACCGCGCGCCTCCTCCTCGCGCCCGTGCGTCATCAGCCAGCGCGGCCCTGCCGGGCTGAGGAGCATGCCGACCAGGAAGACCACGGCGGGCACGGCCCCCAGGCCGAGCATCCACTCCCACGCGCCGGCCGCCGACAGTGCGTCCCCGACTCCGTAGGCGAGCAGGATGCCGACGTTGACGGCCAGTTGGTACAGCGCGGTGATCCGGCCTCGCAGGTGCTTCGGCGCCAGCTCGCTGAGGTAGATGAGGCCGAACATGTTGGCCAGTCCGACGGCGAAGCCGAGGACGAACCGGGAGACCATCAGCGTGCCCGCATTGGGGGCCACGCCGCAGGCGACGGAACCGGCGACGAAGATGACGCCCGCCAGGATCAGCAGGTGGCGGCGGTCCCAGCGGCGGGCGGCGAGCGAGCCGCCGACGATGGCGGGCAGCGCGCCGAGCAGCAGCAGGCTGGTGACCAGGCCCTGCCCGGTGGCGTCCAGGCCGAAGCGGTCGGTCAGCGGTTGCAGCGCCCCGGAGATGGCCCCGGAGTCGTAGCCGTACAACAGGCCGGAGAGGCCGCCGAGTACGGAGATCCAGTGCACCCGCCGGGGCACCTTCTCGCCGCTGTGCGGGGCGGTTCCGGCCGGGGACTGGACCTGGCTCACGAGATCGTCCTTCCGTACGCCATACATGGGACCTATCCGGAGGGGGTGTCAGGCTCGGCGACGAAAGCTAGCCTGTGAACCCGGTCACGGCAATGGGTTGCACCGAATGCATCGCCAAGAGATCCGACCTCTTGCCCGGCCCATTCCTCCGATGTATCCCTCCGATGTATCCGTCGAGTCGCCACCCACCGTGGAAAGGACCGGAACCGGAACCATGGAACAGATCGCCCTGCACACCCGGCTCAAGCCGGGCAAGGAAGCCGAGTACGAGCGGGTGCACGCGACCATCCCCGCCGGCCTGGACGACGCGCTGCGCGCGGCCGGCGTGCACGCCTGGCGCATCTGGCGCGACGGGCTCGACCTGTTCCACCTCGTGGAGGTCGAGGACTACCGCGCGATGCGCCGCGCCCTGGCCGACCACCCGGCCAACGTCCCCTGGCAGGCCAGGATGGCCGGCCTCCTCGACGTCCAGGACAGCTACGCGGGCGACGACCACGGCCTCGGCCTGGTCTGGGAGCTGCCGTGACCGACGCGGACGAGGTGATCGACGGGCACGAGGTGACCGATGCGCACCACGTGATCAACGGGCACCATGTGATCGACGCGCACCACCACCTCTGGGACCCGGCCGTACGCGCCTACCCCTGGCTGGACCCGGAAGCGCTCGCGCCGATCCACCGCCCCTACACCCTCGGCGATCTGCAGGGCCGGACCGCGGCACACGACGTGACCGCCACCGTCCTCGTCCAGACCGTGGCCACCGCCGAGGAGACCGACGCCTTCCTCGCCACGGCCCGGGCGTCGGACGGCCTCGTCGCGGGCGTCGTCGGCTGGACCGACCTCACCGCGCCCGAACTCGCCCTGCCCGAGGACCCGTTGCTGGTCGGCATACGGCACCAGGTCGAGGACGAGCCCGACCCGCGCTGGCTGACGCGCGCCGACGTCCGGCGCTCGCTCGCGGCGCTCGGTGCCCGCGGCCTCGCGTACGACGTCCTGGTACGGGCGCCGCAGCGGCAGGCGGCGCTGGAGTGCGTGCGTGCGCTGGACGAGGTGCGGTTCGTGCTCGACCACGCCGGGAAGCCCGGCATCGCGGCGGGGGAGTGGGCGCCCTGGGCCGCCTGGATCACCGAGGCCGCCGCCTGCCCGAACACCGTGTGCAAGCTGTCCGGGCTGGTCACCGAGGCGCCGTGGTGCACCTGGACGGCCGCACTGCTGCGGCCGTACGCCGAGCACGTGCTGGCGGCGTTCGGCGCCGACCGGGTGCTGTTCGGCTCGGACTGGCCGGTGTGCGAACTCGCCGGCGGCTACGGCGCGGTACGCGCTCTCGCCGACGAGCTGCTCGGCGGCTGCACCGCGACGGAGCGGGCGGCCGTGCTCGGCGGCACCGCCCGGCGCGTCTACGGCCTGGACCTCTACGGCCCGGACATCGGATGACCTCTTGTGCCGCGGCTCGGCGTGGCCGTATGTTCGCGTCGCCGGTACAGACATCCGATGTATTTCGGCAGTGCGGCCGACGGAAGGGACGCCACCGATGAGACCGACCCGCCTCGGCCCGCCGGACGCGGAAATCCGGGCCACCGCATCCACCGGCGCGCCCACCGGCGCGCCCGCCACCACCGCGCGGATCACCTCCCTCACCGTCCACGACGTCCGCTTTCCCACCTCCCGGGAACTGGACGGCTCGGACGCCATGAACCCCGACCCCGACTACTCCGCCGCGTACGTCGTCCTCGGCACCGACGCGCCCGACGGCCTGGCGGGCCACGGCTTCGCCTTCACCATCGGCCGCGGCAACGACGTCCAGGCCGTGGCCATCGCCGCGCTCCGCCCCTACCTCGTCGGCCGCTCCGTCGCGGAGCTCTGCGCCGATCCCGGATCGCTCAGCCGCGACCTCGTCGGCGACAGCCAACTGCGCTGGCTCGGCCCGGAGAAGGGCGTGATGCACATGGCGATCGGCGCGGTGGTCAACGCCGTGTGGGACCTGGCCGCCAAGCGCCGGGGCGAGCCGCTCTGGCGGTTCCTCGCGCACGCCGAGCCCGAATGGCTCGTCTCCCAGGTCGACTTCCGCTACCTCACCGACGCCCTCACCCCCGGCGAGGCGCTGGAGCTGCTGCGCACCGGCCGGGAGGGCCTGGCCGCTCGCGAGGCCGATCTGCGCGAGCGCGGCTACCCCGCCTACACCACCTCACCCGGCTGGCTCGGCTACTCCGACGCCAAGCTCACCCGGCTCGCCGAGGAGGCCGTCGCGGCCGGCTTCACCCAGATCAAGCTGAAGGTCGGTGCCGACCTCGCCGACGACCTGCGCCGTTGCCGTACAGCGCGTGCCGTCGTCGGCCCGGACATCCGCATCGCGATCGACGCCAACCAGCGGTGGGACGTGGCCGAGGCCATCGCCTGGACCAACGCGCTGGCCGAGATCGATCCGTACTGGATCGAGGAGCCCACCAGCCCCGACGACGTCCTCGGGCACGCCGCCGTCCGCCGGGCCGTCGCGCCCGTCCGCGTCGCCACCGGCGAGCACGTGCAGAACCGCATCGTTTTCAAGCAGCTCCTCCAGGCCGGCGCGCTCGACGTGCTGCAGATCGACGCGGCCCGCGTCGGCGGCGTCAACGAGAACCTGGCGGTGCTGCTGCTGGCCGCGAAGTACGGGGTGCCGGTCTGCCCGCACGCCGGCGGCGTCGGCCTGTGCGAACTGGTCCAGCACCTCTCGATGTTCGACTACCTCGCGCTCTCCGGCACCACCGAGGACCGCGCCATCGAGTACGTCGACCACCTCCACGAACACTTCGTGACCCCCGTGGAGATCCGGGACGCGCACTACATGGCACCCACCGCACCCGGCTTCTCCGCCGAACTGCACCCCGGCACGCTCACCACGTACAGCTACCCCGGCGGCACGTTCTGGGCGGCCGACCGCGCGGCACGCACCACGGCACCTCCGACGCCACACGAAAAGGAGCAGGCATGAACGACATGAGCGGCCGCACCGCACTGGTCACCGGCGGGGCCTCGGGCATCGGCCTGGCCACCGCCCGGCTGCTCGCCGCGCGCGGTGCCCGCGTGGCCGTACTGGACCTCACCGCCGACAAGGTCGAGGAACCGCTGACCGGCCACCGCGCCGACGTCAGCGACGACGACTCCGTACGCGAGGCCGTCCGGGCCGCGGTCAGCGACCTGGGCGGCCTCGACATCCTGGTCAACAACGCCGGCATCGGCGCGGCCGGAACGGTCGAGGACAACACCGACGCCGAGTGGCACCGGGTCCTGGACGTCAACGTGCTCGGGATCGTCCGCACCAGCCGCGCGGCCCTCCCGTACCTCCGGGAGTCGGCACACGCCGCGATCGTCAACACCTGCTCCATCGCCGCCACCGCGGGGCTGCCGCAGCGCGCCCTGTACTCGGCCTCCAAGGGCGCCGTCCTCTCCCTCACCCTCGCCATGGCCGCCGACCACGTCCGCGAGGGCATCCGCGTCAACTGCGTCAACCCCGGCACCGCCGACACCCCGTGGGTCGGGCGGCTCCTGGACGCGGCCGACGACCCCGAAGCCGAACGCGCCGCGCTCAACGCCCGGCAGCCCATGGGCCGCCTCGTCACCGCCGACGAAGTGGCCGCTGCCATCGTCTACTTGGCGTCCCCGGCAGCCGCCTCGGTCACCGGCACAACGCTCGCCGTGGACGGTGGCATGGCCGGCCTGCGACTGCGCCCGGAGGCGGAACGGTGAGCGACGAGCGCCGGGGCATACCGGACGACGACCGCGCCGGCGCCGCACCAGGCACGGAGCCTCCCGTGACCGCGACACGGCCGACGGGGATTCCGCAGTCCCGTCGTCGCACCCTCGGGCGCAGCGGAGTCCCCGTCAGCGCACTGTCCCTCGGCACCGCCCCCCTCGGGAACCTCTACTCTCCCGTCGCCCCCGAGCAGGCCGCCGCCACCGTGGACGCCGCGTGGGACGCCGGCATCCGGGCCTTCGACACCGCGCCGCACTACGGACTCGGACTCGCCGAACGGCGGCTCGGTGACGCCCTGCGCGACCGGCCCCGTGCCGCATACACGGTCTCCACCAAGGTCGGCCGGCTGCTGCGCCCCGGCGGCCCGGGCGGCGACGACCTGGCCCACGGGTTCGCGGTGCCCGCCACCCACCATCGGGTCTGGGACTTCAGCGCCGACGGTGTCCGGCGCAGCATCGAGGAGAGCCTGCACCGTCTCGGCCTGGACCGGATCGACATCGCCTACCTGCACGACCCGGACGACCACGCGGAGCAGGCCTTTGGGGAGGCGTACCCGGCCCTCGAACGCCTCCGCGCCGAGGGCGTCGTCGGTGCCATCGGCGCGGGCATGAACCAGACCGCCATGCTCGCCCGCTTCCTCCGTGACACCGACGTCGACGCCGTGCTGCTGGCCGGCCGCTACACCCTGCTCGACCCCTCGGGCCTGGTGGAGGTGCTCCCGGAAGCGGCAGCGCGCCACCGCTCCGTCGTCATCGGCGGCGTCTTCAACTCCGGCCTGCTCGCCGACCCGAGCCCCGGCGCCACCTACGACTACGCGCCCGCCGCACGGCCCGTACTGGACCGCGCCCTGCGCATGAAGGCCATCGCGGAACGGCACGGCATACCACTCCGCGCCGCCGCCCTGCACTTCCCCTTCGGCCACCCGGCCGTCGCAACCGTCCTCGTAGGCGCCCGCTCACCCGCCGAAATCACCGACGCCGCCGCCCTACTGCCACGCCCCGTACCACCCACCCTCTGGACCGACCTACGAAAGGAGGGCCTACTGCCGGCCCATGTTCCGGTGCCCGAGCCCGTGCTGGGCGCCGGCGACTAGGCGAGGCCGACTAGGAGAGATCCCTGCGCACCAGGATCCGGAACGTGGAGCCGCCCGCCTGCCGCAGGTCCAGGCTCCGTGCGGGGCCGCCCTCGGACGGGATGTCCAGGTCGGCCATCGAGGCGGCGGGGATGTCCTCGCGCGCAATGCCGAGCGTGACGTGGGGCCAGTAGGTGTCCTCCTTGCCACCCAGAGTGCTCGTCAGGTCGGCGTAGAGGTCGAGGAGCTCCTGCACGGGCTCGACGCCCAGACGGATCTGCTCCCCCTTCTGGATGGTGGCGTCGTCGTAGTGGTAGTCGGGGTTCTTCTGCAGGTCCCAGCTGCCGTGCCGCACCTCGCCGGAGAAGCGGATACGGGGGACCGGCCACGTCTTGCCGCTCGTCAGCGCCGCCGCGTCGGCCAGCTTCGCCGCGTCGGCGTCGTGGAGGAAGGCCAGTGTGATGTGGATTTCCTCGCGCTTCTGCGGCTGGACCGCGTCGTGTTCCTGCTGCAGGGCGATGACGCCGTCCACCAACTCGGTCGGGATGTGCAGGCTGAAGAAGGCGTTGATCGTCCGGCCGTCCGCCATATGAGCTCCTCGCTCGGGGATCTTCCGGCGCAGCTGCCCCGGTGCAGGGGGTCTGCCCCGGTTCGCCGGGAATCCTCCCCGCCGTGCTCCGTACCGACCGAACCGGTGAACGCGGCGCCTGCCCCTTGACGGCGGCCGCCGGCTGTTCGTAGGGCAGGCACCGGTGGGCTGACGGTCTCAGCCGCTCACCCGTCGTTCCACGGCGGTGAGCGCCGCCGCGAGCGGGCCCGGGACCAGGAGGAGCAGGGGCGGCAGTACCCAGGCGCAGACCGCTGCGGTGGCCAGGGCGAGGAGGACCAGGGCTGAGCCGGGGAGGTCGCGGACGGTGTTTCGGGCGGCCGCGCGCAGGGCCGCCGGCCAGTTGTCGGCCGCCTCCTCCTGTGCGCAGGCGCGGAGTGCCAGCACCGCCAGGGCCGTGCCCGCCGTTGCCAGGAACAGTGCGAACGGCACGGCCCCCGGCAGCCCTGCGGTCGCCAGCGCCGCGTCCGCCGCGAACAGTGCGCCGAACGCGAGCAGCAGTCCGCCGGCGGTCAGGTCGGCGCGCCGGCGCCGGGCCCGGAGCGCCCGGACGTAGTGGCCGGCCGTACACGGTTCGGCGTACCGCTGGCGCCGTCGCAGCAGTGTGCAGGCCGTCGCCAGCGCTGCCGGTACGGTCACCAGCGGCAGGCAGGCCACCGCCGTGACCAGGCCGATGGCGAGTACGTCGGCGAACAGCTCGAAGCGCGGGCCGAACAGCTCGCCGGGCTCCCGCCGTCCGGACGCCTGATCCGATGCGGTGCTCATCCCTTGACCCCCGAGTTCGCCATGCCCTCGACCAGGAACCGCTGGAAGGCGAGGAAGAACAGCACGATCGGGAGCAGCGCGAAGACCGACATCGCGAACATCGGGCCGTACGCGGACTGGCTGGAGGTGTCCACGAAGGTGCGCAGGGCCAGGGTCAGCGTGTACTTGTCCGGCTCGAAGAGATAGATGAGCTGGGTGAAGAAGTCGTTCCAGGTCCAGATGAAGGTGAAGATCGCGGTGGTGATCAGCGCGGGCCGGGTGAGCGGCAGCACCACCCGCGCGAACGTACGGAACGGACCGCAGCCGTCGATCTTCGCGGCCTCCTCCAGCTCGCGCGGCAGGCCGCGCATGAACTGCACGATGAGGAAGACGAAGAACGCGTCGGTGGCCAGGAACTTCGGTAGCACCATCGGCCAGAAGGTGTTCACCATGCCGAGCTGGTTGAAGACGATGTACTGCGGGATGAGCACCGCGTGGTGCGGCAGCATGATCGTGGCGATCATGAAGGCGAACAGTGGCCCGCGCAGCTTGAACCGTAGCCGCGCGAAGGCGTACGCGGCGAGCGAGCAGCTGAGGACGTTGCCCAGCACGGCGCCGACGGAGATGGTCAGCGAGTTGTCGAACAGCTTCAGCAGGCTGACGCCCTGGATGCCGGTGGCGGCCGTCGTGTAGTTCTCGGTGGCGAGCCGGGAAGGCAGCAGCGCGAGGCTGGCGAGCACCTCGTCGGCCGGTTTGAAGGACGTCGCGATCAGCCACCCCAGCGGGTACAGCATGACGGCCAGGACCACGAGACAGCCCGTGTGCAGGGCGGCGCGGGGCCAGTTGACGGTCAAAGGCCGCCCTCCTCGTTCGCGTAGAAGACCCAGGACCGGGAGGTGCGGAAGAGCACCGCGGTGACGATGCCGATGGCGATCAGCAGCACCCACGCCATCGCGGAGGCGTAACCCATGTGCGAGGCGGTGAAGCCGCGGTCGTACAGGTACAGCGTGTAGAAGAGCGTGGAGTCGGCGGGACCGCCCCGGCCGGCGCTCACCGCGAACGCCGGGGTGAACACCTGGAACGCCTGGATGGTCTGCAGTACCAGGTTGAAGAAGAGCACCGGGGACAGCATCGGCAGGGTGATCGAGACGAACTGCCGCCACCGGCCCGCGCCGTCCACCGACGCCGCCTCGTACAGCTCCCTCGGTATCTGCTGGAGACCCGCCAGGAAGATGACCATCGGCGCGCCGAACTGCCACACCGTCAGCAGCGCCACGGACAGCAGCGCCCAGCCGGGCTTGTTGATCCAGCCGCCGGTGTGCAGACCGAGCGATCCGAGCACGTTGTCGACGGTGCCGCCGTCGTTGAACAGCGCCCGCCACACCAGCGCGATGCTCATCGACGCGCCGAGCAGCGACGGGGCGTAGAACGCCGACCGGTAGAAGGCCTTGCCGCGCTTCATCGATTTGAGCGCCAGCGCCACGGCCAGTGCCAGTGCGAGCTGCAACGGCACGGCCACCACGACGTACAGCAGTGTGTTGCCGACCGAACGCAGCACCCGCGGGTCCTCGGTGAACATCTGCGTGTAGTTGCGCAGGCCCACCCAGGACGGCGGGTCGAAGAGGTCGTAGTCGGTGAAGGAGAGGTAGAGGGAGACCGCCATGGGGAGCAGGGTGAGGACGGTGGCGCCCAGCACCCAGGGGGAGAGGAACACCCAGGCGGCGCCCTCCCGTTCCCGCTTCGGCCGCCGCTTCCCCGGGCTGCTCTGGGGTCCGGTTGGTGTCCCGGTGACCGGGCGCTGCCGGGGGAGTGCGGCCGTCTGGTCCATCGCTCGCGTGCTCACGGTCTCAGCTCCGTCCGTGCCTCGGTCAGGAAGTCCTCGGCGACCTCCCGGGGTGACGCCTGCTCGAAGGAGACCTGGTCGTAGTCGCGCCCGAAGGTCGACTGCAGGCCGTTGTCGCCGCGCGGCGGTGCGGCCGGCGGGTCCTTGAGCTTGCCCTGGAGGGACTCCTGGAGCCCGGCGACCTGCTGCTGGAAGCCGGTGACCTTGGGCAGGACCCGGGCCCGCTGGCGGTCGTTGACCGGGGTGCCGCGGTCCACGCCGAGGATGTCGGCGGCCTTGTCGGAGTTGAGGAGGAAGTCGATGAAGAGCGCCGCCTCGCGCGGGTGCGCGCTGTCGGCGGCGATCCCGAGCAGCATCGACGGCTTGTAGTACTGGCCGGGCGTGCCGTCCGGGCCCGCCGGCATCGGCGCGAGCGCCAGCCGGTCCCCGTACAGCGCCTCGTAACCGGCCGACGGGGCGTCCCAGTTGAACTCCGCCACGGCCCGCTTGCGGCCCATCGGGGAGTCCTCGACCGCTCCTCCGGCCATCTGCGTGGTGTCCTCGGCTCTGCTGACCAGCCCCTCCCTACGCAGCTCGGAGACGAAGGTCCAGAACCGGGCCAGGTCCGCCGCGCCGAACGCGGTCTGCCCGTCCTTGCCGTACAGCCGCTTGCCCTGCCCCCGCAGCCAGACCTCGAACCAGTCCTCCATCTGACCCGGGTCGGTCATGGGCCGCTCGTACCCGGCGGCCTTCAGCTTCCGCGCCGCGCTCACCCAGTCGTCCCAGGTCCAGCCCGGCTTCGGGGTGGCGAGCCCGGCCTTCCGCCAGGCCGTCCTGTCGTACGCCATGGCCTGCGTGCCGACGCCCATCGGCAGTGCGTACTGCACACCGCCGACCTGCCCGGTCTTCAACAGGCCGGAGTCCATCTCCTTGGTCGGTAGCGTCCTGCGCCGGGTGTTGAGATCCAGCAGGATCTCGGCGCCCGCGTACTGGCTGATCTGCCGGTAGTCCAGCTGGATGAGGTCGGGCACGTCGCCGCCGGCCGCCTGCGTGGCCAGCTTCTGCTTGTACGACTCGTAGGTGGAGTACGAGGTCTGGATGTCGATGTCCGGGTGTGCCTTCTCGAAGGCGGCGACCGCCTGCTCGGTGCGTGCTGCCCGGTCCGCGTTGCCCCACCAGGTGAAGCGCAGCGTGACCTTGCCGCCGGCGGCGGTGGACGCGCCACCGCCGCCGCAGCCCGCGAGGGCCAGGCACAGGACGAGGACCGCGGCCGCGGCCGTTCTGATCCGCCGCATGGTCACTCGCCGTAGTAGGGGAGCGTGGTGCCGGGCAGTTCGTACTCGTCGCGGCGGCCGCACATGCCGTACCCGCCGCGCCGGGTCGGACTCGTGGCCCGCACCCCGCCCTCGGCCAGGTGCGCCGCGTCCCCCGTCCCGAGCGCGTCCAGGTGCGTTCCGGTGCGCTCGGCCGCGGCCAGCGCCCCTTCGCGCCACCGCGCCCGCCAGTCCGTCACCTTGGGCGCGACCAGCCGGGCCGCCGCCTCGTGGAAGGCGCGCAGCGGCCCGTCGTCACCGTCCGCCAGCGCCGTACGCAGCGCCTGGTACCCCTCGACGGCCAGGTCCCGGCGCTTGCGTGCCGCGGCCTCCGCCGCCGGGCCCTCCTTCGCGGGCAGTGCGGCGGCCGCCGCGTACGCCACGGGGTCGGCCAGCACCTCGGGCGGGAAGGTGAAGACCGCGTCGCCGGCCTCCGGCAGCCCGCCGTTCTGCATCAGCACCGTCACCCGCAGCCCGTCACCGTTGACCATGCGGTGCACGGTCCCGGGTGTGAACCAGGCGATCACGCCCGGCTCCAGCGGCGTCTCGCGGTACCCGTCCACCACGCTCAGCGTCTGCACGGCGCCCCGCCCGCCGGTGACGACGTACGCCTCCGTGCAGACGAGGTGCAGATGCGGGCTGCCCCCGCACACGCCGTCGGCGGCCTCCCACTCGTAGGCGCCGATGTGCGACAGCCCGATGCCGCCCGGCAGCGGTGCGTCCATGACCATCTCCGGTTCCTCCCCGCTCACCAGGCCAGCGACTTCAGGTGGGATTCGATGCGGTCGGGCTCCCACGTCCCGTCGGCGACCAGCACCCGGTACCGGTACGCGAAGGACGCGCCCGGTGCCAGCGCGAACTCCTCGAAGAACGCCCAGGAGAACGCCACGGTCGGCACCGGCTCGGACCGCACGAACCAGTGCGAGGCGTGCACCGAGTCCGCGTTCTCCGGCGCGTGCGCGAAGACCAGCGTGGACTGCGCGTCCACGTCGTCGTGCGCGCCGATCAGCGCGAGCCACGGCTGTTCCGCGGCCGGCGTGCCCATCGTCTCCTCGTCCGTGCTGGGGCCGGCCGGCGTCAGCACCTGCCCGCCCGTGAAGTCGCGCGGCCCGCGCCAGTGCAGCCCGGTGTAGCCCGCCATCTCGCGGCCCGCCGTAGTCGGCGAGCCGAAGCGCAACGCCTCGTCCCGTACGTTGGTCAGCCGGATCGACCAGTCGATCGCGTACGCGCCCGCCTCCGCATCGACCGAATGCACCGACACGTCGCGCCGCTCCCGCGCCCACTCATCGCCGCCGTTCTCCACCCAGGTCAGCGACTCGGTGAAGGCCAGCCGGTCCGCGCCGACGTCGAACGCGTCGAAGCCGTCGTGGCGCATCGAGCCGACGCGCTCGTGGAGCGGCAGGTAACCCTCGCCGTGCACATAGGAGTTGCCGCCCCAGAAGTTCTGCCCGGACAGATGGCTGGCGGTCATCTGCAGGCCCTTGTGCCAGCGGTGGTCATGCGGCCGGTAGCCGCTGACCAGGTTCCCGGCGAGGGTGCGCAGCGGGTGCACGTACGGCTTGCGGGACTCGAAGGCCTCCGGGTCCGGAGCGTAGACGTACGACAGCAGCTCGGTGCCGCCGGCGGCCACACGGATGCGCTCGCCGTGGGTGTGGGTGACGGTGATCGGCGTCGTGGGGCTGGTGGATGCGCTCATGCTGCGGTCACTGCTCCTTCGGTGCCCAGTCGGGGTGGTTGCCGTGCATGGCGTGGTAGTACGGGTCGTCCGGGCCGATCTCGCCCGCGTGGACCGGCCGGCCGGTGAAGGCCGACTTGTAGAGCGCGGCGAGGAACTCCAGGGTGCGGCGCGCCTCGGCGCCACTGCCGGGCGGCCGGACCCCCTTCTCCATGGCGTCGAGGAAGCCGTCGAGCTGCGCGGCGTGCGAGCTGGGCACGACGGCGGACGGGGTGCGCCAGTGGGCCGTGCGCCGCGCGTCGTCGCGGCGGTGCACGGCCGGGGTGTACGCCCAGTCGTCGTTGGAGTGCCCGTACAGGTGCGTCAGCTCGACCGTGGCGTCCGCGCAGTCGATGCGGATGCGGCTCACCTCGTCCGGGCTCAGCACGCTGTTCACAACGGTGGCCATCGTCCCGTCGGCGAACCGGACGAGCGCGGTGGAGACGTCCTCGCTCTCCACGTCGTGCACCAGCCGGCCCGCCATCGCGCGGACCTCGGTCCAGTCGCCCAGCAGGTGCAGCAGCAGGTCCATCTGGTGGATGCCGTGCCCCATGGTCGGCCCGCCGCCCTCGGTCGCCCACCGGCCGCGCCAGGGCACGGCGTAGTACGCCCGGTCCCGGTACCAGGTGGTCTGGCAGTGCGCGACCAGCGGCCGTCCCAGCTCCCCGGAGCGCAACAGTTCGCGTGCGTGCACCGCGCCCGAGCCGTACCGGTGCTGGAAGACGACGGAGGCGTACGGGCCGCCCGCCTCGTTCTCCGCGGCGGCGATGGCGTCGTACTCCGCGAGCGACAGGCACAGCGGCTTCTCGCACAGCACCCAGGCGCCCGCACGCAGTGCGGCCCGGGCCTGTTCGGCGTGGAGCGCGGGCGGTGTGCCGAGGAGGACGAGCGCGGGGCGTTCGGCGGCGAGCATCTCGTCGAGGCTGCCGTAGCCGTTGACCTCCTCGCCTGCCAGATCGCGGAAGGCCGCGAGCCGTGCCGGGTCGGTGTCGACGGCGGCCACCAGCCGTACGCGGCCTCCCAGTTCACGCAGGGCCGGGAGGTGGCTCCCGGTGACGATGCCGCCCGTGCCGACGACCGCGGCCCGGATGGGAAAGGAGGGGGTGGTGCCGGTGGGTGACGGCTCGGCGGCCGGTTCCGCAACGGGCATGCCGTGAAGCTCCCTCGGATAGAAAGCGCTTACCGGCTGGCGACACTAGGCCCGCCCCACACACCGCCACAAGACCCGTGCAGCAACGGAGTTCTACGGGACGAACGACGTCCGGTATGCGGGACGCACCCCGTATGTACAGGGCAATGCGCTCCCGGAAGCTACCGGCAGCGGTGGCCATGACGGGTGAATCCGGCTGTGTGCGGAAACGAGAACAGCCGGCCTGTGGGGCGTGGGCATGCTGCGCCTTCCCGCTGGCTGTGACGGCCAAGAGGCCCACCTGCGCGGGGCAACCATCTTTACTATGGTGCATCGTTGTTGATCAGCGCGAGCGAGGGGGAGCCGGGCCGGTGGAGGTTCGTCTTACGTTTGTAGAGGGTGCAAACGACAAAGACACGCGGGGCACTGATCTCGCCGACCATACGATGTCGCTGTACCGCTGGCTGCTCATGGACCCTGAACTGCGTGGGCGGGCCAAGGCATCCATAGCGCCTGCGCAACCAGGCCAAGGGCACATGGGTGGGCCTCTGGAGGTCGTCAATGTCGTCGTCAGCAACACCATCGCCCTTGGCAGCCTGCTGGTTGCCGTCGGTGCTTGGCGCGGATCACGTCCGCGCGCACCTGAGGTGCGGCTGGAACGCGACGGCGTAGTCGTCACCGTGCAGGGCTCATCACCAGAGGTCGTCGAACAGATCCTCAGGACCTGGGATGCAGGCAGACCCGATGACCATCAGGACTCGAACCAAGGGAACGTGGAGTAACCGGTGCCCGCCCTCGCGGACCCGGCCGGCTCAGCAGCGCTACTGGTGGGCGTGCACGAATACGACGTCCTGGACGACTTGCCGTCGGTTGCCAGCAATTTGGTCGGCCTGCGTGAGGTTTTGACCGACCCCGCAGTGTGGGGCCTGCCCGCCGACCGTTGCATCGTGGTCGCTCAGCCGCGCAACGGCGAGCAGGTTCTGGACGCGGTGCAAGAAACCGCACGTCGAGCCACGGACACCTTGCTCGTCTACTACGCAGGACATGGCCTGATCGATCCACATAGCGACGAACTGCTGCTGGCCCTGCCACAGTCGGATCCCGAACGCCCGGACAAGGCGCTGAGGTACGAGTTCTTGCGACGTGCGGTGCGGGAGGCTCCTGCCCGGCGCACCGTGGTGATCCTGGACTGCTGCTACAGCGGACGCGCACTGGCCGGCCGCATGAGCGCGAGTGACGACATCGCTAGCCATGCAAGGGTCGCGGGCGCCTGTGTGCTCACCGCTTCGTCCGAGATACACACGGCGCTCGCCCCATCGGATGAGACGTACACAGCCTTCACCGGTGAGCTGATCACCGCACTGGCTGAGGGCATTCCCGGAGCACCGGACCCGATCGACATGATCAGCCTGTGGGAACACCTCCGTCGCACGTTGGAGGAAAAGTCCCGACCCGTGCCGCAGCAAACCAGCCGCGACGCCGGAGCGCTCATCGCTCTCGCTCGCAACCGCGCTGCCCAACCGCCGGCCCCGTTGACGGTAAGCCCTCTTGCGGGGCAACAGCCTGCCACCAACCCGCAGCCGACCGTCTCGCCTTCCCCTTCCGAATCGGATCGGCACCACACCATTTCGGGTGGCCGGCAGGGCAGCGTGATCAATGGACGGGATGTTGTCGGGAACGGCATGCCCGATGAAGTCCGGTTCCGCCGAGCCGCCGAGGCCGGGGACACCGATGCCATGGTCGAGCTCGGGGCCCTGCTGCAGGAGACAGGCCGGCACAAGGGGGCGGAAGCCTGGCTCCGCCGAGCTGTCGAGGCCGGGAGCACCGATGCCATGGTCAATCTCGGGACCTTGCTGAAGGAGACAGGCCGGCACAAAGTGGCGGAAGCCTGGTTCCGCCGAGCCGCCGAAACCGAGAACGCCAACGCCATGGCCAACCTCCCGGCCCTGCCGGAGGAGGCAGACCGGAAGGAAGTGGCGGAAGCCCGGTTCCACCGAGCCGCAAAAGCCGGTGATGTGGACGCCATGTTCCACCTCGGTGTCCTGCTGGACGGGGACGGCAGGCACAAGGGCGCGAAAGCCTGGTACCGCCGTGCCGCGGAGGCCGGGGACACCGATGCCATGGTCAACCTTGGAGCCTTGCTGGACGAGGATGGCCGGAGCGCGTTCAACCTCGGTTTCTCGCTGGACGATGAGCGCTGGGTCGGGGAGGCGGAGGCTTGGTACCGCCGAGCCGCGGAGGCCGGGAACCCCCGCGCCGTGTTCAGCCTCGGTGTCTTTCTGGACGTGGAGGGCCGGGTCGGGGAGGCGGAGGCTTGGTATCGGCAAGCCGCTGAAGCGGCGGACCCCCGTGCCATGTTCAGCCTCGGCTTCTTGCTGGACGATGAAGGCCGGGTCGAGGAGGCCGATGTCTGGTACCGGCAAGCCGCCGAAGCAGAAGACGCCGATGCCGACCTCGGTGTCCTGCTGGACGAGGATGGCCGGGTCGAGCGGGTCGATGCCTGGTACCGGACAGTTGCCGAAGCAGAGGACGTCGATGCCGACCTCGGTGCCCGACTGGACAAGACGGACCGGGTCGAGCTGGCCGACGCCCGGTACCGACAAGTCACCGAAGTACCGGACCTCGACGCCGGCGACGGTGTCCTCCTGGACAAAACGGGCCTGGACGAGGAGACCGAAGCCTGGTGCCGCCGAGCTGCCGAATCCGGAGACACCGTGGCCCTGCGGAACCTCGTTTTCCTGCTGAAGGAGACGGGCCGGGTCAAGGAGGCCGAAGCCTGGCTCCGTCGAGCCGTCGAATCCGGATACACCGCGGACCTGGGGAACCTCGTTTTCCTGCTGAAAGAGGCCGGCCGCTTCGAAGAGGCCGAAGCTTGGATTCTCTGTTCCATGTCGTGAAGTGAGCCCTGCACAGCGCCTGTCCGTCCGGGGCCCGGGGCCGCCCCGCGGCCGGTGTCGGAGCCGGCGGCTACGTACGCCCCTTCTCGCCTCCCCGGCCGCGTCGGGAGAGGGCGTCCTGGGCGGTCGCGAGGAGGCGGGGGCGGGTGCCTGTGTGGAGGGCGGCGTGGGCGGCGTTGGCGCCGGGGGCGCCGTGTACGCCACCTCCGGGGTGGGCTGAGGCGGAGGCCAGGTAGAGGCCGGGGACCGGGGTCTCCGGTCGGCCGGTGCCCGGCAGCGGGCGGAAGAAGAGCTGCTGGTGCATGCCGGCCGTACCGCCGTTGATCGCGCCGCCGCGCAGGTTGTTGTTCGCCGCCTGGAGCGTGGGCGGCGCGAGGATGCGGCGGGCCCGGATCCGGTCGCGGAAGCCCGGCGCGAACCGCTCCACCTGCGCCTCGAGGCGGTCGGCCATGCGCTCCTGCTCGCCCGCGCCCCAGTCGCCCGTCAGCCCGTCCGGCCCGGCGTCGCCCTTCACCGTCTGCGGGACGTGGGTGTACGCCCACGCCGACTCCGTACCGGCCGGCGAACGGGCGGCGTCCGCCGTCGTCATCTGCCCGAACAGCGCGAACGGCCGGTCCGGCACCACGCCCATGGCGAGCTGCGCGGCGAACCGGGTCAGGTCGTCCACGCCGTCCGCCACATGCACCGTGCCGGCCCGCGCGGCGCCCGGCGCCGACCACGGCACCGGGCCGCTCAGCGCCCAGTCGACCTTGAACGTGGCGAAGTCCCACTGGAAGCGGCGCAGGTCGTCGAAGATCCGGGGCGGCAGGTGCCCCGCGCCGACCAGTTCGCGGTAGAGCACCGGCGCGGGCACGTCCGCCAGCACCGCCCGTTCCGCCGGGATCCGGTCGCCGCCCGCGGTCCGCACCCCGACCGCCCGGCCGCCGCGCACCACCACCTCGGTGACCGGCTCCCCGCAGCGCACCGTGACACCCCGTCGGGCCAGCCGCCGGACCAGTGCGGCCGTCAGCGCGCCCGCCCCGCCGACCGGCACCGGGTAGCCGACCGACTGCCCGAGCATCGTCAGCAGCCAGCCGTATCCGCCGCTGCCCGCCGCCTCCGGAGCCAGGTCCGCGTGGAGCGCGTTGCCCGCCAGAAGCAGCCGGCCCCCCTCGCCCCGGAACTCCTCCTCGCCCAGCCGGCGTACCGGCAGCACCAGGCTCCGGGCCAGCCGCAGCCCGCCTGCGCCGCGCAGCCGCACCGCGAGCCGGGCGGTGGCACGGACCGGCGGGAACGGGGTGAACAGCGCGTGCAGGATGTCCTGGCCCAGCCGGTCCCAGAGGTGGCACAGGTGGACCCAGGCCTCGCCGTCCCCGGCCCCGAAGCCCTCCAGCCCGTCCGCCGTCACCGCGCGGTTGCGGTCGAGGACGGCGCACCGGCCGTCGGGCAGCGGGTGGGCGAGGACGTGCGGCGCGTGGCTCCAGCGCAGGCCGTCCCGGTGCAGCTCCAGCCCGCGCAGCACGGGCGAGGCGGCGGCCAGCGGGTAGAACGCGCTGAACACGTCGCTGATGTAGTCCGGGTGGACGCCGCGGTCGCTGCGGACGGCGCCGCCGGGCTCGGGCTGCGCCTCCAGTACCGTGACGCTCCAGCCCGCGTCGGCAAGGAGGTTGGCCGCCACCAGGCCGTTGGGTCCTGCCCCGATCACCACCGCGTCGGCCATGTCACCGCCCCGCCGGGCGCTCGGCGGCCGGGCCCCGCCCGGCGCCGCTGTGATCCGCCTCCGGCGGCAGCCCCTCGACCACCTTCGCCAGCCGCTTGAGCATGTTGCGGTGGCGCAGTTGCAGCAGCGCGTCCAGCGCGAAGTTGTGCACCAGACCGCCGAAACCGCGCAGCGGGTGTTCGTCGACGATGACCAGCGTCTCCTCGCCCCAGGGGCGGATGTCCAGCGCGATCCGGGCCGAGCCGAGCGGATCGCAGTGCGCCTCCAGCTCCAGCCACCGGGGCGGCTCGTGGCGGCGGACGACGGTACGGCCGGTCATCTCCAGGAGGCCCAGCCGGAGCTTGTAGGCGATGGTCGAGCCGACCTCCGGCCAGCTGTCGTCCAGCGGGTCGGAGCCCGTGGGGCCGACGACCCAGTCGCCGTAGCGGCGGCTGTCCTCCAGCACCTCCCACACGGCGGCCGGCTTCCGGGCGATGAGCTGGTGCCGTACGGCCATGGATGCTCCATCCGGGTCGGCCGGCGGGGCCGGCGGTGACAGCCTGCGTTCCCATCACACTGACAGGTGATCCGTTATGTGTGCATTATGGCGATCCGGGTACTTGATGGCCTCGACAACCACCGCGGAACGGTCCGCGGCCGTACAGATGGAGGAGGCGGCCATGGGGGCCGAGGGTGAGTGCGGCGTCGTGGTGATCACCGGGGCCTCCAGCGGGGTCGGACGGGCCTGCGCCGAGAGGTTCGCCGCCCACGGCTGGCACGTCGTCCTGGCCGCCCGGCGCGCCGAGGAGCTGAACGAGGTCGCCCGCCGGTGCCGCAGGCGCGGCCGGGGCCGTGCGCTCCCCGTACCCACCGACGTGACCGACGCCGCCGCGGTGGACCGGCTGGCCCAGGAGGCCGTCGCCGCCTTCGGACGGATCGACGTCTGGCTCAACAACGCCGCGGTCGCCGCCTTCGGCGCGCTCGACGAGATCCCGGCGGACGTCTGCCGCAAGGTGATCGACACCGATGTGCTGGGCTACGTCTACGGGGCGCGCGCCGCGCTCACCGCGATGCGCCGCCAGGGCAGCGGCACGCTGATCAACGTCTCCTCCGTCGTCGGCGTCTCCCCGGTCCCCTACAACGCGCCGTACGCACTGGCGAAGGCCGCCGTCCGGGCGCTGAGCACCAGCCTCCGCCAGGAGCTGTGGCTGGAGGGCCACCGCGACATCCACGTCTGCACGGTGCTGCCCGCCACCATGGACACGCCGTTCTTCGGGAGCGCCGCCAACTACTCCGGCCGCAAGGTCACGCCGATGGCCCCCGTCTACACCCCCGAACGGGCGGCCCGCACGATCCTCCGCCTGGTCCGCTCCCCGCGCCGCGAGGTCTACGTAGGCCCCGCCGCCGTGGTGCTGGCCTGCTGGACCAAGCTCCTCCCCGGTCCGGTGGAGAAGGCCCTGGCGTACCAGATGAACCGGTCCCACCTCTCCCGCACCGAGCAGGCCCCCGACACCGCGGGCACCGTCCCGCACGCCCTCCCGGGCGGCTCCGTCCACGGCGGCTGGCACGGCACCCGCCGCACAGCCGGCCGCCGCCTGGCCACGGCAGCGCTCGCCGCGGGCGCGGCCTATGTGGCACTGAGGTCGACGTGCGGCCGTTCGTCAAGGTCCCGAGCCGGAGTCAGCCCGGCGACCGCTCGGTGATCAGTGTCGCCAGGCCGTCCAGGATGCGCTGGAGGCCGAATTCCCAGGCCTGGTCCTGGGGTGCGGCCTGGTCGGCCGAGGCGTCGCGGAGGGCGGCGCTCACCGCGGGGAAGCGGGTGCGGTGGTCGTGGAGCACCTCGTCCAGCAGCGCGTGCAGTTGGGCCTCGGCGTCGCCGGCCGGGCCCGCCGCGCCGCCGTGCTGGGCGATGGTGCGGACGTGGCCGGTGAGCAGGACGGCGGCATCCAGGCGTTCGGCGCCGGTGAGCGGGGTGCCGTCCAGCGCGGCGACGGCCCGCTCCATCCACGCCAGCTCGACCGGGCCCAGCACACGCGGTCCCACCGTCGCGTCCAGCAGCCAGGGGTGACGGGTGAAGGTGTCCAGCAGGTGATGTGCCCACGTGGTCAACTGCTCCCGCCAGTCGGGGCGCGGTTCGTCCTCGGGCGGCAGTGGCGCGAGCGCGGCGTCGACCATCAGCGCGACCAGTTCGGCCTTGCCCGGCACGTACCGGTACAGCGCCATCTTCGTCACGGCCAGCTGCGCAGCGACCCGTTGCATGGACACGGCGGCCAGGCCTTCGGCGTCGGCGACCGCGACGCCGGCCCGCGCGATCCCCGGCAGGTCGAGCGTCCGCCGTGGCCCTCGCGCCGGCTGCGGCTGCGGCCCCCACAGCAGCCGTACGGTCGCGGCGTGCCGGGCCTCTCCGCCGTCGCCGACGCCGTTGCGTGTGCCCTCGGTCATGCGCGTCCCCGTTTCCGTGGCTCGTACTGCGGCTTTTCGGTGAACCGTTCCACGAAAAACCGTGTCCATGGTACACAGTAATAACTGTGTCCGCCGGATGCGGATTGCGAAACAGGGAGAGCCATGTCATCGAAGCTGCACCACAGAACCGTCCTGATCTCCGGCGCGAGCGTCGCCGGGCCCGCGCTGGCCTACTGGCTGGCACGCCACGGATTCCGGCCCACCGTCGTCGAAATAGCCCCCGCCCTGCGCACCGGCGGGCACGCCGTGGACTTCCGCGGGGAGACGCACATGACGGTGCTCCGCCGCATGGGGCTGCTGCCGGAGCTGCGGCGGTTGCGGACGGGCGGCAGTGCGATCCGCTTCGTCGACGCGCGGGGGCGTCAACTGCTGCGACTGCCCGCGGAGTTCATGGGCGGCGAGCTGGAGGTGCTGCGCGGGGACCTGGCCCGGGTGCTGTACGAGCGCAGCGCCCCCGCCACGGAGTACGTCTTCGGCGACACCATCACCGGCCTGACCGAGACCGCCTCGGGCGTGCACGTCACCTTCCGCGACGGCCCGGACCGCGACTTCGACCTGGTGATCGGCGCCGACGGGCTGCACTCGACCGTCCGGCGGCTCGCCATCGGCCCCGAGGAGCGGTACGTACGCCACCTCGGTCACTACGCCGCCACCTGGCAGCTCCCCAACGACCTCGGGCTGGCGGCGGGGGAGGGGGCGGTCGGCCACAACGTTCCGGGACGGCTCGCCTCCGTCGGCGCCGACCACCGGGACCCGGCGCGGGCCGGTGCGATGTTCGTGTTCGCCGCGCCCCAGCTGCCGTACGACCGGGGTTCCGTCGAGCAGGGCCGATGTGCCCGCCTGGTCCCGGGGGCGCATCGGGCTCGTCGGGGACGCCGCGTGCGGTGCCACGCTCGGCGGCATGGGCACGGGCACCGCACTGGTCGCCGCGTACGTCCTGGACGGTGAGCTGGCCCGGGCCGACGGCGACCACCGCGCCGCCTTCGCCCGGTACGAGCGGCGTATCCGGCCGTACGCCGAAGGGTGCCAGAAGGGCGGCGACCGCACCGGGCCGTTCCTCGCGCCGCGCACCGCCACCGGGCTGTGGCTGCGCAACACCCTGCTGTCCCGGCCGTTCCTGCTGGACCGGATGCTCAGGGCCGGGCAGAAGGTCAGCAGCACGGTCGAGCTGCCCGACTACGGCGCCGACTTACCCGAGTGCAGTGCCGACTCGCCGGACGGCAGCGCCGGGCTGCCCGGCCCAGAACCGGCCCCGAACGGCCCCGAAGGGCTCCGGCCCCGCGGTGACAGTCCGGCGGTGACGGTCGCTCAGCGGCGTGACTCCGGGATCGCGTCGCCGCACGGGGCGTCGCTGCGGCCGTAGTGGTGGGTGGTGAACATGTAGAGGACGCCGGCCAGGACGACGACGCCGCCGCAGAGGAGCACGATGTAGTTGTCGTACCAGGGCGCCTCGGGGGTGCGGGCCCAGCAGATGTTGACGATGGCGAAGATGCCGTAGACCAGCGCTCCGGCGTTCACCACCAGGCCCCAGCGGCCGAGCCGGTACTCGCCGGACGGCTTCCAGCCCTTCAGGCGGGCCCGCAGGGCGGCCAGCACCACCATCTGGAACGCCCCGTAGATGCCCAGGATCGCGAACGACACGATCTTGGTGAGGGCGTCGGCCGACACCAGGGAGCCGAAGGCGATGATTGCCGGAACGACGGCCGACACCAGCAGGGCCCAGCCCGGCACCGCCCGGGCGGGGGAGAACTTCCGCAGCAGCCGGTGGCCGACGATCATCTGGTCGCGCGCGTAGGAGTAGATCAGTCGCCCGGCCGCCGCCTGCAAGCTGATCGTGCAGGAGAGGAAGGAGATCAGGACGACGGCCATCACCAGGCGGGCCCCGAACTCACCGAGCGCGTCGTACAGCAGGTGCACCACCGGGTCGGTGTCCTTGCCGGAGATCACCGCGCGGTAGTCGGTGACGGAGAGCAGGAGCGACAGGCAGGTGAAGGTGGCCGCGGCGCCGCCCACGTAGATGGTGCGGCGCATCGCCTTGGGGATGACCTTGCCCGGGTGGGCGACCTCCTCGGCGGTGTCGCCGCATGCCTCGAAGCCGTAGTACTGGTAGAAGCCGATGATCGCGGCGGCGAGGAAGACCGGCAGATAGCTGCCGTCGCCCTCCGTGCCGTAGGTGTCGAAGAGCACGCCCAGGTTGTGCTCGCGGTGCGTGACGAGCAGGTAGATGCCGACGATCAGCGCACCGATCAGCTCCGCGGCGAAGCCGATCATGGCCGCCCACGAGAGCCATCTGGTGCCCGCATAGTTGATCAGTACGGCGATGACGATGAGCACCACCGTGCACAACACCGTGGTGTGCACGGTCGGTTCGAAGCCGATCAGGATCGCGATGTACGGCCCTGCGCCGTACGCGACCGAGGTGATGGTCACCAGCAGTGCCCACATGTAGACCCAGCCGGTCATCCACGCCCAGCGCTTGCCCCACAGGTGCCGGGCCCATGGATAGACCCCGCCCGCGATGGGGAACTGGGCCACGACCTCGCCGAAGACCAGCGCGACGAGGAACTGCCCGCAACCCGCCAGCAGGAACGCCCACACCATCGGCGGGCCGCCCTCGCCGAGCGCGGTGGCGAAGAGGGTGTACGTGCTGACGACGGGGGAGAGGTAGGTGAAGCCGAGCGCGAAGTTCGCCCACGGCCCCATGTCCTTGCGGAATTCGGAATCGGGTACGGAGCCGTCGTCCGGCGTGTCCGCCACCGCGTCCGGGCTCCCCTTGCCGTGTGCGTCGTCCGCCGGTGTGCTCGCCGAGGCCATCAGTGCCGCCCTCCGCCCGCGCCGACCCGGATCAGGTCGGCTGCTCGTTCGGCCGCCAGCAGCACCGTCACCATCGGGTTGATCGTCGGCATGGTGGGGAAGAGCGAGGCGTCCACGACCCGGAGGCCGTCCGTGCCGCGGACCCGCAGCTGCGGATCGAGTACCGCCATCGGATCGCCGTCGCCGCCCATCTTGCAGGTGCCGGCCGGGTGGTAGACGGTGTGCGCGGCGCGCCGCCCGTACTCCGACAGCGCCTCGTCCGACGTCACGTCCGGGCCCGGCGAGACCTCCCGCTTCAGCCAGTCCCGCAGCGGCGGCGTGGCCGCCACTTCGCGCGCCACCTTCAGCCCGTCCACGATCGTCTTCTCGTCGTGGCCCTCCGGGTCGGTGAAGTACCGGAAGTCCAGGGCCGGCTTCTCCGCCGGGTCCGCGCTGCGCAGCCACATCCGGCCCACGGACCGGGCCCGCGGCACGTTCGGCGTCATGCACACACCGTGCTCCACCGGCGGATAGCCCAGCCGCTCCGTGTTGACGCTGAAGGGCACCTGGTAGAAGTGGAACATCAGGTCCGGGCGCGGCCCGCCCGCCGGATCGCGGCGCAGGAACAGCCCGGCGTCGGAGTCCATCGCCGAGTTCGGCGGCAGCGGCCCGTCCGTCTCCCAGATGATCACCGACTCGGGGTGGTCCAGCAGGTTCTCGCCCACCCCCGGCAGATCGGCCCGTACCTCGATGCCCAGCTCCCGCAGCCGGTCCGCCGGGCCGATGCCGGAGAGCATCAGCAGCCGCGGCGTGTCGATGGCGCCCGCGCACAGCAGCAGTTCGCGCTGCGCCCGCAGTGTCGACTCCGTGCCGTCCGCTGCGCGCACGCGTGCGCAGGTCATCCGGCCGTCGCCGTCCGGCACCACCTCATGCGCCCAGGTCTCCAGCTTCAGCGTCAGGTTCGGCCGGTCCATGACGGGGTGGAGGTACGCCACCGACGCCGAGGAGCGCTTGTTCTCCTCCGGCTCGTACGCCAGCGAGAAGAATCCCACTCCGTCGGCGAACGGCCGCGCGTTGAAGTCGTCCACGACCGGCACGCCGAGCGAGGCGGAAGCGGCCGTCACGAAGTCCTTCGCGATCGGATTGCGGTCCTTCTCCGCCACCGGGACGATGTTGTTCTGCAGCCGGTCGCGGTACGGCAGGACCGTCGCGGCGTCCCAGCCCGTACAGCCCAGCGCCGCCCACTCGTCCATGTCCTCGGGCAGCGGCAGGAAGCTGATCAGGGTGTTGTGCGAGGAGCAGCCGCCCAGCACGCGCGCCCGCGAGTGCAGGATGTGGGAGTTGCCGCGCGGCTGCTCCTCGGTCGTGTAGCCGTAGTCGTACTCCGAGTCCAGCAGGTTGATCCAGTTGCGCAGCCGCAGGATCTTCTCGTCGCCCACGTCGCTGGGCCCGCCCTCGACCACGCACACCCGGCAGTCCGGGTCCTCCGTCAGCCGTGCCGCGAGCACACAGCCCGCCGTTCCGCCGCCCACGATGACGTAGTCGAACTCCGTACCGTCACCCACGTTCCGCTCCTCGGTCCTTCCGGTCACCGCGTCGCCCTCAGCCCTTGAACCAGCCGGAGGGGGCCGGCCGGAGGTTCTGGTAGATGTGCTTCGCCTCCTGGTACTCGCGCAGCCCGGTCGGCCCCAGCTCGCGGCCGACGCCGGAGTGACCAAACCCGCCCCACTCGGCCTGCGGCACGTACGGATGGAAGTCGTTGATCCAGACCGTGCCGTGCCGCAGCCGCTGCGCCACCCGCTGCGCCCGGCTCGCGTCGCTGGTCCACACCGCGCCCGCCAGCCCGTACTTGGTGTCGTTGGCGAGGCGTACCGCGTCCTCCTCGTCCCGGAACCGCTCGACCGTCACCACCGGGCCGAACACCTCCTCCTGCACGATCCGCATCGACCGGTCGCAGTCGGCGTAGACCGTGGGCAGGACGAAGAAGCCGCGGGAGAGCTCGGGGGCGTCCGGGCGGGCTCCGCCGCACACCAGCCGCGCGCCCTCGGAGCGCGCGACCGCCAGATAGTTCTCGACCTTCTCGCGGTGCTCGGGGGAGCTGAGCGGCCCGCTCTCGGTGTCCTCGTTCATGCCGTTGCCGAGCCGGATGCGCCGGGCCCGGTCGGCCAGTGCCTCGACGAACCGGTCGTGCAGGCCCTCCTGCACGATGAGGCGCGAGCCGGCCGAGCAAACCTGGCCGGAGTGGAGGAAGGCGGCGTCCAGCGCGTAGTCCAGTGCCGCGTCGAAGTCGGCGTCCTCGAAGATCACATTGGGGTTCTTGCCGCCCAGCTCCAGCGCGACGTTCTTCACGTCGGCCGCGGCGCCCGCCATGATCGTGCGGCCGGTGGACAGCCCGCCGGTGAAGGACACCAGGTCCACGTCCGGGTGCTGGGTCATCGCGGCGCCGACCGTGGAGCCCGGGCCGAGGACGAGGTTGGCCACCCCGGGCGGCGTCCCCGCCTCCTCCAGCAGCCGGAACAGGATGATGGTCGTGAGCGGCGTCGTCTCGCTCGGCTTCAGCACGAAGGTGTTGCCGGCCGCGAGCGCCGGCGCGACCTTCCAGGTCGCCTGGAGCAGCGGATAGTTCCACGGTGCGATCAGCGCGCACACCCCGACCGGCTGGTACACCACCCGGCTGAGCACGTCGGGGCCGACGTCCACCACCCGGCCGCCGTCCTTGTCGGCGATCTCGGCGAAGTAGCGGAAGGCGTTCGCGATGTCCTCGATGTCGAGCCGGGACTCGGCGATCGTCTTGCCGGTGTCCTGGGTCTCGGTGCGGGCGATGTCCTCCAGGTCGCGCAGCAGCAGCTCGTACACGCGGTGCAGCACGTCGGCGCGGCGCCGGGTCGGGGAGTCCGACCATTCCCCGTCGTCGAACGCGCGCCGCGCGGCCCGCACCGCCCGGTCGACGTCCGTACCGTCCGCGTCGTCGACCGTGCGCACCACGGACGCGTCGAACGGATTGACCACGTCGCGCCGGCCGCCCGCCGCCGCTCCGGTCCACTCGCCGTCGATGTACAGGTCAGCCATCTGCTGATCTCCTCGCTCCCGGGCCGTGCCGCTCCGCCTGGACTCTGGACCCGCACCATGGTCCAGAGTCCACGGCGGCGGAGGGCGGGGCGCACCGAAGGACCCCGGCTAGGGCGAGGAAACTGACTCGGTCGGGCTAAGGCGCGGAGCGGCCGGGCGCCGTGGGCCGCGTGCCGGGCGCCAGGTGGCGACCAGCGCGCCCGCCAGCAGCAGCTCGGCGAGGTCGCCGCCGTAGTACATCAGCTCGGCGCCGCCCCGCACCTGGTCGACCGGTGCGTGCACGCCGATGAGGAAGCCGCCGTACAGGAGCTGCGAGAACGTCGCGTGCAGGGCGACGGCCACGCCCAGCACGACCAGTCGGGCCGGCACCCCAGGCCGCGCCGGAGCCGGGTCGGGCCCCGCCACCACCCAGGCGAAGAGGCAGCCGGAGAGCAGGAAGTGCGCGTGCACCAGCCAGTGCAGCGCGGGGTGCGCCGCGGTCACGTCGTACAGCGGTGTGCCGTACAGGACCGCGAGCGAGCCGGTGCTCAGCAGCAGCGCGACGACCGGGTGGGCGACGCACCGGGCCGGGCGGCTGTGCAGCGGCCCGGTCAGCCGCCGGGCACGGGCGGGCGGCAGCGTCCGCAGCAGCAGTGTGACCGGCGCGCCGAGGACCAGTGCGAGCGGCGCGTACATCCCGATCAGCAGGTGCTGGGCCATGTGGCCGCGGAAGTCCCCGTGTGCGAACGGGCCCAGCGGCGGCAGCAGCGCCCCGGCCGCCAGGGCGCACCCGGTCAGGAAGCTCGCGGTGCGCCAGGGGTGCCGGCTCCTGCCGGGGTGCAGCCGGCCGGCCCGCCGTACGAGCAGCAGGTAGCCGGCGGCGAGCAGGAGCAGCAGGGCCACCGCGACGGCGGTCGGGACCGGGCCGCCGGGCAGCGGGTGCGCACCTCCGGTGTGGTGCGTGTGACCGCCCATCAGACGCACCGTTCGGGGTCGTAGGAGCGGCCGCTGCGCTGCAGCGCCCAGCCCCCGAGCCAGAGCAGCGCCCCCAGCACCAGGAAGCCGACGTCCCACCAGGTCTGGTGCGGGCCGCCGTGCACATGGTGGATGCCGAGGATCTGGTGGTCCAGCAGCCCCTCGACCACGTTGAAGATCCCCCAGCCCGCCAGGATCCAGCCCCACAGCACCCGGGACGCCCACACGCGCCGCCGGCCCCGGGTGACCCGGGAGTACAGCACGGCCAGGCCGATGAGCACCGCGAGCCAGCAGACGGTGTGGAAGACGCCGTCCCACACGGTGTTCATCCGCAGCCCGGACACCGTGTGCGGCGAGTAGTACTTGATGCCGACGCGGTCGGTGTTGGTACTGGTCAGCATGTGATGCCACTGCAGGAGCTGATGCAGCAGGATGCCGTCGACGAAGCCGCCGAGGCCCACGCCCAGTACGACCCCCGGCAGCCGGAGACTCCTCGGCGCAGGGCCTGCCCGCACCTCGCCCGTGGTGGCCATGCCCGCACTCCTTCCTGGTCGGCGCCGGGCTCCGCCGTCCCGGTCCCCGTACCGGTTCCCGGCCGCGGCCCTCCGTCACGCGCTGTTCCGGGCCCCCTTCACCTGGCGCAGCACGGACCGCGCCCGCTCCTCGACCGGCGTGCGTTCCAGTTCGATCAGCTCGTAGCCGTACTCGCGGTAGGTGTCGACCATGGCCAGGTACGTCCGTTCGGCCTCCGCGGGGGACTGCTTGCGCTCGGCGTCCGCCGCGTAGATCTCCGGCCAGAAGGGCGCGACGAACACCCGGCGGTGGTAGCGGTACTCCCGCGCGGCGGCGTGCACGTGGTCCGGTACGGGCAGGTCCTGGAGCCGCAGGTAGCCGACGATGTCGGGCACCCCGCGGTCGAAGAAGACGGGCCCGGAGGGCGGCGCCCCGTGCGCCGCGGCGAGCCGGTAGGAGCGCAGTTCCCAGCTCAGCATCAGCTCGGCGAAGAGCGCCGGGTCGGCCCACGGCAGGCCGCGCCCGCCGATGGCCGCCTGATCGCGGATCACGCCCCGGCCGGCCTCCTCCGTCCGGGCGTACCCTGCCGTCGCCAGCCGGTCGATGAGGGTGCTCTTGCCGGCGCCGGGCCCGCCGGTGACCACGACGAAGCGGTCGGAGTGCGCGGACACGGGGGTGAATGACGAAGACATGCGGGGCGCCTTTCGTGCCGTTGGGGGTGGACGGGGGTGGTACGTGGCAGCCTGCTGGCCGGGGGCGGCAGGCGGAGAGACGAGCCAGGAAACGGAGCGAATGCCATGCAGCTCGACCTGTCAGGACGGACGGCGCTGGTCACCGGCTCGACCCAGGGCATCGGCGCGGCGATCGCCGCGGGACTGGCCCGCTCGGGCGCCCGGGTCGGGGTCAACGGGCGGAACGCCGCCCGGGTCGACGAGGCCGTGGCCCGGCTGGGTGACGAAGTGCCCGGCGGCCGGTTCGTCGCGGCGGCCGCCGACGTGACCACCGAGGAGGGCACCGCCCGGCTGGCGGACACGCTGCCCGAGGTGGACATCCTCGTCAACAACCTCGGCGTCTTCGGTGCGCAGGACCCGCTGGAGATCAGCGACGCGGAGTGGCGGCGCTACTTCGAGGTGAACGTGCTGGCGGCGGTCCGGCTCACCCGGACGTACCTGCCCGGCATGACCGGGCGCGGCTGGGGCCGGATCCAGAACATCGCCAGCGACTCGGCCGTGGTGATCCCCGCCGAGATGATCCACTACGGGATGTCGAAGACCGCGCTCCTCGCGGTGAGCCGCGGCTTCGCCAAGCAGGCGGCGGGCACGGGCGTCACGGTCAACTCCGTCATCGCCGGGCCGACGCACACCGGCGGCGTGGAGGACTTCGTGTACGAGCTGGTGGACCGCGACCTGCCGTGGGACGAGGCACAGCGGGTCTTCATGCGCGAGCACCGCCCGCAGTCGTTGCTCCAGCGGCTGATCGAGCCCGAGGAGATCGCGCACATGGTCGTCTACCTCAGCTCGGAGCAGGCGTCGGCGACGACCGGCGGCGCGCTCCGGGTGGACGGCGGCTACGTCGACTCCATCCTGCCCTGACCTGGCGCGGGGCTCCGGCCGCTGTCACTCCATACGGACCAGCCCGGCGGGCGGGCGTCCGCCGGGCGGGTGAGGCTGGAGATCCGGTCACCCGATGCGGAAGGTCCCGTACCCATGCAAGGGCAACAGCAGGACGACAACGACGGCGGCGGATCGAGCGCCGGCATCCCCAAGGGCCCCGGCGACCTGCCCAAACAGTCGTGGAAGGCAGTGCTGAAACGCACCGCGAAGGAGTTCCAGAAGGACAACCTCACCGACCTGGCCGCCGCCCTCACGTACTACGGCGTGCTCGCCATCTTCCCGGCCGCGCTGGCGCTGGTGTCGATCCTGGGCCTGCTGGGCAGCGGGACGATCCAACAGCTGATCGACAACGTCGGGGAGTTCGCGCCGGGCTCCACCCGCGACGTCGTCACGAACGTGCTCAAGCAGATGCAGGGCAGCGGCGGGGCCGGCATCGCCCTGATCATCGGCATCGTGGCGGCCCTGTGGTCGGCCTCCGGGTACATCGCCGCCTTCATCCGCGCCTCGAACACCGTCTACGACATCGAGGAGGGGCGGCCGACCTGGAAGGTCCTGCTGACCCGCTTCCTGACCACCGTCGTGACCGTCGTTCTGCTTGCGCTCATCAGCATGGCCGTGGTCTTCACGGGGACGCTGGCGCAGAAGACGGGGGACGCCCTCGGGCTCGGCAGCACGGCGGTCACCATCTGGAACATCGCCAAGTGGCCCGTGATGGTGATCCTGATCAGCTTCATCATCGCGCTGCTGTACTGGGCCGCGCCCAACGTCCGCCGGCGGTTCCGCTGGGTCACCCCCGGCAGCCTGCTCGCCGTCGTGCTCTGGCTCGTCGCCTCGGGCCTCTTCGCCCTCTACGTCGCCAACTTCAGCAGCTACAACAAGACCTACGGCAGCCTGGCCGGGATCATCATCTTCCTGGTCTGGCTGTGGATCTCCAACCTCGCCATCCTGCTCGGCCTGGAGTTCAACGCGGAGATGGAGCGGAGCCGCGCCATGGAAGCCGGTCATCCGCGGGACGAGGAGCCGTACGCCGAACCGCGCGACACCCGCAACATGTGAGGCGGCCGGCCGCTACGCACCCCGCGCGGGGTTCCCTCGGCCGGAAGACGGTGCCGGGCCCGGCTCCTTGTGGAACCGGGCCCGGCGCCGGTCTGTCCGGCGGCTCTTCCCTCCCCTTCCCGGTCGTCAGTCCCGCTTCTTGGCGGGTGGTGTGGCCTGCGCGGAGGCGCTTTCCTCCGCCGGCTCGCGCTGTTCGGCCGATTCCTGCTGTCCGGAGCGCCGCAACAGGACAGTGGCGCCGCCGACGGCGAGCGCGACCGGCCACTCCAGCGCCCCCGCGACGGCGAGCGCGCCCAGGCCGCCGTAGTACCAGAGTTCCCTGGCAGGCGGCAGGGGCGGCAGCCACTCGGTCGCCGTCCGCGCGTTGTTCACCACGTCCCCGGGCGTGAAGTACGGGACGTGCAGCGGTGCGCGGACATCGAGGGTGTGCACGCTCAAGCCCTGCTTGCTGCGGTGAATGTGCGTTTCCTCGGTGGGCTCTTGCGGTGCCGTCCGTTTCGCAGCGGTTTTCCGCGTGCTTTCAGCTGTACTGGGCATCCCAACTCCTTGTTTGGCCCGAGTACGGTGTGCTGTGCGTACTCCATTCTCGCGCGTCGAGGACGCGACGGGGCATCGGATCGAAGCGGGCGGGCACTGGCTTCGGGGGACCGGGTGCCAGGAGGCGGGTGGCGGACGGTGAAGGTTCCGGGGATCGGCATCGCGCGGACGGTGGCGCGGACCGCGGTGAGCGCGCTCGGCGCGCCGGCGCGACCACGCACGCGGATCATCGGCGAGCAGGCACACATCGCGGTATGCGGACTGCAGGAGGCGGACGAAACAACGGCACCGGCGGCGACGGCCGCCCTCGAACAGCGGCTCGCCGCCCTGCCCGCCGTCCGGTGGGCCGCGGCCAACGCCGTACTGGGACACGTGGTGGTGGCGCTGGAGGCGGGGAGCGCCGCCGACCTCGCCACGGCACAGGCACTGACCGAAACGGTCGAGGCGGTGGAGGAGGAGCAGGGGCTGACCGGCCCGCTGCCCGAACACCCGGCGGCGCCCGGCGACATCCAGCGCGCCGCGCTCTCCCTCGCCCTGCAGGCAGTCGCGGTGCCGGTCGCCACCGCTGCCCGGCTCTCGCAGCACACCCCGCTGCCGGCCGGACTCTCCGCGCTGGTCAGTCTCGTCGACACCCAGCCGGCGCTGCGCCGCAGGGTGACGGCCGTGGTGGGGCCCCGCAACGTCGACGTGGTGCTCGCCGGGCTGAGCGCGCTCGCCCAGGCGGGCTCCGGGGGCTTCGCCGGGCTGGGCGTGGACACCGCACGGCACGCCCTGCGGCTGGCCGAGACGGTCGCCCGCCGCGAGGCGTGGGAAGCGGCGGAGCCGCGCGTCACCGAGACCGAGCAGCACGCACGCGCCGCCGTGGTGCCCGACCTGCCGCGCGAGGTGCCGCTGCGGGAGGGGCCGGTCGAGCGGTACGCGCGGCGGTCCGGCTGGGTGGCGGGCACGGTCTTCACCGGCACCCTCGCGGTGACCCGGAAGGCGAGGCCCGCGGTGAGCGCGGCCGTGGCCGCCCTGCCCAAGCCGCCCTGGACGGCCCGCGAGGCCTTCGCCGGGACCCTCGGCCGGGTCCTGTCCCAGCGCGGCACGCTGGTGGCCGACCCCGGCGCGCTGCGGCGCCTGGACCGGGTGCGCACCGTCGTCCTGGACACCGACGCACTGCTGACGGGCAATCACCTGCTCGCCGATCTCTTGCCGCTGGACGAGGAGCGCTCCACCGGCGACCTCGCGGCGACCGCGTACCGCTTGTTCGACGGCCGCCGGCCCACGGCGGCGCACGAGGCGGACGACTGGACGCTGGCACCCCACCGGCCGGGGGGCGGGGAAGGGAAGGACCGCCCGGAGGCGGCAGCCATGACGGAGGCGGAGCAGCGGCTGCGCCATGGCGGCGCCGAACACATCCTGGCGCTCGCCCACCGGGGCCGGCCGTGTGCACTGGTCGCCGTGGTGCCCGAACTGCACGAGTCCGCCGAAGGGCTCGTCACGGCGGCCCGCCGGCACGGCCTCACCCTCCTGACCGCGGGCCGCCACGTCTCCCACGTCGCGCTGTCCGACGCGCACGGCACGGTGCCCGGCGGCGACCGGCTGGCCGCCTCCGTCCGTGATCTGCAACGCGACGGCTCGGGCGTCCTGCTGGCCTCCGGAAACCGCACCGCGCTGGCCGCCGCCGACGTGGGCGTCGGCGTCACCGGCCGGGACGGAGTGCTCCCGTGGGGCGCCGCCGTGTACGTGGGGGAGGACCTCGCGCAGATCGGCGTGCTGGTGGCGGCGTGCGGAGCGGCGCGCCCGGTCTCGCAGCGCGGCGTACGGCTGGCGCAGGCCGCGGCCGTGGTCGGCACGGTGACGACGCTCGCCGGGCGGAGGAAGCGCGGGATGACCGAGCGCAGCCTCCTCGCGGTCAACGGGGCCGCCGCGCTGAGCATGGCGCAGGGCGTGTGGTCGGCGGCGCAGGCGCTGCGCGCCAACGGCGCCCCCATACCGGCGCGCCGCCCCTGGCACGCCATGACCGCGGACACCGTACTGGGCATGACCGGCGGCACCGAGGACGGCCTGACCAACCGTCAGGCCCGCAGTCGTACGAGGACGGCGGACGATCAGGTCCAGCAGCCCTCGCTGCTGCGGGCGGTCGCCACCGAAACGGCCAACCCGCTCACCCCGGTGCTGCTCGGCGGCGCCGCCCTGTCGGCCGGCGTCGGTGCGCTGCTGGACGCGTACATCATCATCGGCGTCACCCTGCTGTCCGGCTGCATCGGCGGCGTCCAGCGGCACCTGGCCGACCGGGCCGTCGCCGATCTGCACCGCCGCTCCGCCGTCATGGCCACCGCGCTCCGGGACGGCGAGGAGCGTCAACTCCCCTCCGAGGAACTGGTGTCGGGCGACGTCGTCGCGCTGACCGCGGGCGATGTCGTACCCGCCGACTGCCGGCTCCTCACCGCCCGCGGCCTGGAGGCGGACGAGTCGGCGCTGACCGGCGAGTCGCTGCCGGTGGCCAAGGACGTCGCCCCCGTCCTCGCCGCCGATCTGGCCGACCGTACGTCCATGGCGTACGAGGGGACCACTGTGGCGGCGGGCCGTGCGCGGGCCGTGGTCGTCGCCACCGGCGCGGCCACCGAAGCGGGCCGCGGCGCGCAGGCCGGGCGGGGCGCCGCCGCACCGGTCGGTGTGGAGCGCCGCCTCGCGCAGATCACCCGCACCACGATGCCGGTGGCGCTCGGCGCGGCCGGCACCCTGATGGCCGTGGGCCTGATGCGCGGCCGTCCCGCCCGGGAGACCGTCGGTGCCGGTGTCGGCCTCGCGGTGGCCAGCGTCCCCGAGGGGCTGCCCTTCCTGGTATCGGCCGCCCAACTGGCCGCGGCCAGGCGGCTGTCGACCCAGGGAGTCCTCGTCCGCGACCCCCGCACCATCGAGGCGGTCGGCCGGACGGACGTGCTGTGTTTTGACAAGACCGGCACCCTGACCCACGGGCAGATCTCGCTCACCGCCGTCTCGGCGGCCGGCCGCAGCCTCGCGCTGGAACGCCTCGGCACCGAGCAGCAGGACGTCCTGGCGGCCGGGCTGCGTGCCACCCCGCGGCGGCGCCGCAAGCAGCCGCTGACCCATGTCACCGACAACGCGGTGGTCGCGGGCGCCGAGGAGGCCGGCGTGCACCGCACCCGCTCGGCGCCGGGCTGGAAGCGCTCCGCGCAGCTGCCGTTCGAGCCGAGCCGTGGCTTCCACGCGGCGCTCGGCAGGAGCGGCAAGGAGTGGGTGCTGTCGGTCAAGGGCGCGCCCGAGGAAGTGATCCAGCGATGTACGAGCCAGGCGGGGCGCAAGCTGGAGCCCGCCGACCGTGAGGAACTCCTCGCCGAGGGCGAGAAGCTGGCCGCCGAGGGGCACCGTGTCCTCGCGGTCGCCGAGCGCCGCGTGCGCAAGGAGCCGGCGGACGAGGAGAAGCTCACCGACGAGGTGGTCGGCAAGCTCGGCTTCCTCGGCTTCCTGGCCTTCTCCGACCAGGTGCGCAGCACCGCGGGTGACTCCGTGCGCGAACTCGCGGACGCCGGCGTGCACATTGTCATGATCACCGGCGACCATCCGCAGACCGCCGAGTCGATCGCCAAGGAACTCGGCCTCATCAACGGCCACCGAGTCGTCACCGGCGCTGAGCTGGACGCACTGGACGACGCGGCGCTGGACAAGGTGCTGCCGGACGTCGGCGTCGTCGCCCGCAGCACACCGGTGCACAAGGTGCGCGTCGTCCAGGCCTTCCAGCGTCTGGGCCGTACGGTCGCCATGACCGGCGACGGCGCCAATGACGCGCCCGCCATCCGGATCGCCGACGTCGGTATCGCGCTCGGCGGCCGGGGCACCCCGGCGGCGCGCGCCGCCGCCGACCTGGTGGTCACCGACGACCGGCTGGAGACCATCCTGGCCGTGCTCATCGAGGGCCGGGCGATGTGGGCCTCGGTGCGCCAGGCGCTCGCCATGCTCGTCGGCGGCAACCTCGGTGAGATCGCGTTCACCGTCCTCGGCGCCACCGTCTCCGGCACCTCGCCACTGACGGCACGTCAGCTCCTGCTGGTGAACCTCTTCACCGACCTGCTCCCGGCCATCGCCCTCGCCGTCCGCGCGCCCCATCCCGAAGCCGCCGTCCGTCTCCTGCGCGAGGGGCCGGAGGCGTCGCTGGGCGCTGCGCTGACCGACGAGACGGCGCAGCGGGCGCTCGCCACGGCCACCGGCGCCGCCGCGGGCTGGCTCGCGGCACGCCTCACCGGCCGCCCGGCCCGCGCCCGTACGGTCGCGCTCACCGCGCTGGTCGCCACCCAGCTCGGTCAGACGCTGGTGATCGGCGGCCGGGACCGCTCGGTCGTGGCGTCCGCGGCGGGCTCGATGGCGGCGCTCGCGGCCGTCGTCCAGACCCCGGGCCTCAGCCATTTCTTCGGCTGCACCCCGCTCGGCCCGGTCGCCTGGACGATCGCGCTGTCCGCGGCCGGCGCGGCGACGGCGGGCTCGTCGCTGCTCCCGCCGCTGATCACCCGCATGGAGGCGCTGGCCTCCCGGGGGAAGGAGGAACCGGCCCCGGAGACCGCCGCGGAGGAGACCCCGGAGGAGGCCCCGGAGACGGTCACGGTGTGAGTCCGCCCGAGGTGCCGGGGCTCACGGCTCGGTGAGTTCCGTCGCCACCTCGATCACCGCGGGCCGGCGGCTGCCGAGCGCGTCCTTGAGGGCGCGTACGAAGGCGTCGCCGGTCCGCACGGCGGTCGCGGCGACCCCGTAGCCCCCGGCGAGCTGGACGAAGTCGATGCCGGGCACGTCCATGCCCGGCGTTTCCCCGGAGTCCAGAACCTTGGAGAACCAGCGCAGCGCTCCGTACGTACCGTTGTTGAGGATCACGATGATGACCGGGATGCCGTACCGGGCCGCGGTCCACAGCGCCGTGATGCCGTAGTTCGCCGACCCGTCCCCGATCAGCCCGATCACCTGCCGGTCGGCGTGCGCGAGCTGCGCGCCGACGGCGGCCGGGAGCCCGAAGCCCAGGCCGCCGGAGGCGGGGAAGAAGTAGCTGCCCGGCCGGGAGAGGTCCATCTGGGCCCAGAAGGCGCCGGTGGTGGAGGTGGACTCCTTCACGTACACCGCGTCCTCGGGTGCGGTCCGGCGCAACAGCGCGAACAGCTCCTCCGGATGCAGCCGGTCGCCGGACGCGGCCGCGGGCGCGGGCCGGAAGTCCGGCAGCGGCGGCAGCGCCGGGCGCCGCCCGCCGGTCACCGCGCCGGCCAGCCGCGCCAGCGCGTCCCGCACCCCGCCCACCAGCGCCTCGCCCATCGGCGCCCGCGCGGCCTCGCCCGGGTCGCTGGTGAGCTGGATCAGCCGCGCGCCCTCGGGGAGGTACGTGCCGGGCGCGAACTGGTGGTACCGGAATACCGGAGCGCCGGCCACCAGGATCACGTCGTGCCCCGCCAGCGCTTCGCTCACGCCCCGCACGGCGGCCGGCAGCACGCCACGGAACGCGGGGTGCCGGGTGGGGAACGGACAGCGGGACGCCGAGGGCGCGATCCACACCGGCGCGCTCAGCTTCTCCGCCAGCCGCACGGCGTCGGCGTTGGCCTCCTCGGCGTCGACCTCGGGGCCCAGCACCAGCACCGGGTTCGCGGCCCCGCCCAGGGCCGCGACGAGCCCGTCGAGCTGCGCACCGCTCAGCGAACCGGCCGCGGCCGTCCGACGCACCGTCAGATGCCGCGCCTCTTCCGGCGCCTCGCGTGCCCAGTCGTCGTACGGCACCGACACGTACACCGGCCCCTTGGCCGGCAGGTTCGCCAGCTGGATCGCCTGGCTCAGCGCCCGCGGCACGTCCGCCGCGCAGGACGGCTCGCACGCCCACTTCACCAGCGGTTTCGGCAGCGCCGCCGCGTCCACGTTGGCCAGCATGACCTCCTGGCCGACCGTCGAGCGGACCTGCTGGCCCGCGGTGATCACCAGCGGGCTGTGCGCGTACACCGCGTTGGTGAGCATCCCCATCGCGTTGCCGGTACCGGCCGCCGCGTGCAGGTTCACGAACGCCGCACCGCCGCGGGCCTGCGCATACCCGTCGGCCATCGCGAGCACCGCGCCCTCGTGCAGCCCGAGGACGTAGCGGAAGTCCGCCGGCATCCCGGCGAGGAACGGCAGCTCGTTGGAGCCCGGATTGCCGAAGACCGTCGTCAGACCGTGCGCCCTCAACAGCTCGTACGACGCTTCGCTCACGGTGGCCATCGGCTCTCCCCTCCTGCGGCAGTGACCTGCCGAACGGTATGGAGGCCGCACCCCAAAGGTCCAATGACTGTCATCGATGTCCGCATGGACCGTGTCTATGGGGGCCGTGCCCTAGGGTCGGCGGCGTGACGGACCTGGACCTCAATCTCGTGAAAACCTTCGTGCTGCTCTACGAGACCCGGAGCGTCACGCGGACGGCGGAGGCCCTGTTCCTCACCCAGCCCTCCGCGAGCCACGCCCTGCGGCGGCTGCGGCGGCACTTCGGCGACGAGCTGTTCGTCCGCGCCACCGAAGGACTGCGGCCGACGGAGGCCGCGGAGCGGATGTACCCGCGGCTGCGCCAGGCGCTGGAGGTCATCACGGAGACGGTCTCCGACGAGGGCACCTTCGACCCGTCGACCTCGCGGCGCACCTTCCGGCTCAGCGCCACCGACCTCGGCGAACTGATCCTGCTCCCGGCCGTGCTCGCCGAGCTGGAGGCCCGCGCGCCGCACTGCCGCATCGAGGTCACCCCGCTGGACTCCGCCGCTGCCGCCGAGGAACTGCGCCGGGGCCGGGCCGACGCGGTGATCTGCACGCCCCGCATCGACGCGCCGGACATCCGCCGCGACCCGCTCTTCCAGGAGCGGTACGTCGGCCTCCGCGCCACGGACCACCCGCGGATCGGCGACCGGCCCGAGCTGGGGGAGTACCTGGCGGAGCGGCACATCGCCGTCGCCGCCGCGGCCGGCCACGTCGACGCCGACCAGGTGCTGGCCCGGCTCGGGCACCCGCGCGACATCGTGGCCCACGTACCGCACTTCGCCGTGCTGCCCGAACTGGTGGCACGTACCGGGTACTTGGCTGTCGTCCCGAGCCGGGCCGTACGCGCCTTCACCCGCGCAGCGCCGGTGCGAACCTTCACGCTGCCCTTCGACATCCCCACCGTCGAGGTCGCGCTCCACACGTACCGCAGGACGCTCCCCGCGCCGGCGGTGGAGTGGCTGCGCGCCACGGTCACCGGACTGCTCGCGTCCAGCCATTGACAGCCGCCGGGCGGGCCCTGACACTCATGCCACCCACCTGGTGAATCGGATTTCACCAGGCGAACAGAGCGTCGCATGAGTTGCACCCCCACAGACTTCAGGGACTTCCATGACTTCCTCCGGCATGCCGGACCGCCCGGCCGGCGACCGCCCGCCGCACACCTTCCGCACGGTCTTCCCGGTCCTGGCCCTGTGCTGGCTGGCGGTCTTCTTCGACGGGATGGACGTCAACATCTACGGCGCCGTCATGCCGCACATGCTCGACGACCCCGGCCTCGGCCTCACCCCGGCGAGCGCCGGCACGATCGGCAGCTGGACCGCCTTCGGCATGTTCTTCGGCGCGCTCGCCGCCGGCAACATCACCGACTGGCTCGGCCGCCGCGCCACCCTCGTCGCCAGCGTCCTGCTCTTCTCCCTCGGCTCCGCCGTCTGTGCCGTCGCCACCGGCCCGGACATCTTCGGCGCCGGCCGGTTCGTCGCGGGCCTCGGCCTCGGCGGCCTCACCCCGCTCGCCCTCGCGATGGTGCTGGAATTCGCGCCGCCCGGCCGCGCCGCGCTCACCACCGGCCTGCTGATGTCCTCGTACCACGCGGGCGGCATGGCGGCGACCGGTATCGGGCTCGGCCTCGCGCCCGCCGCCGGCTGGCGCGCCGTCTTCTGGGCCGGCGTCCTCCCCGCCGTCATCGCCGTGCCCCTGCTGCTGAAGTACCTCCCCGAATCGCCCGGCGTGCTCCTCGCGCGCGGTGACCGCACCCGCGCCGACGCCGTCGCCGACCGCTACGGCCTGCCCCGCCCCACCCCCGTCCAGGCGCCGGCCGCCGGCGCCAGGGGCCGACTGGCCGCCGTCCGCGCCCTGTTCGCCCCCGAGTCCCGCTGGGCCACCCTCCTGCTGTGGCTGGCCTCTTTCTGCGGGCTGCTCCTGGTGTACGGCGTGTCCACCTGGCTGCCCGAGATGATGCGCGCCTCCGGCTACGGCCTCAGCTCCTCCGTCACCTTCCTGATGGTCATCAACGGCGGCGGCATCGTCGGCATGTTCGTCGCGGGCCGCGCCGCCGACCGCTTCGGCGCCGTACGGATCTCCGCACTCTGGTTCGCCCTCACCGCGGCCGGTGCGCTGCTCCTCAAGTCCCAGCTGCCGCTCGGCGTCACCTACGCCGTCGTCGCCCTCACCGGCGTCTGGCTCTTCAGCGCCCAGGTCATGGTCTACGCCGTCACCGACACCGTCTACCGCGACAGCGAGCGCGCCGCCGGGCTCGGCATGGTCACCGGCGTCGGCCGGACGGGCGCCGCCTTCGGCCCCTGGCTCATCGGCGCCCTCGCCGCCACCGGCAGCCAGTCCTGGGGCTTCACCGCCTTCGCACTGGCCGGGCTGGCCGGCGCCGCGGCCATCGCCCTGGTCCCGCTCGCCCGACGCCACCGCGGAACCCCCGGAACCACGCCCCCCGACGGCACCACCCCGAAGGCCGCACGGCCGGCCGCCGCCCCCGAAGCCTGAGGCCGGCACCGGACCGGCAGCCCGACGCCCCGTCACCGGAAAGGAATGCACCGTGCTCCGACAGCTCGCGCTCCTCACGGCAGGGCTCGCCGTCCTGGCGGCCGCCGCCGGCCCGCCCGCAGCGGCGGCCGGCCCCGGCCGCCCCGTCCACGTCACCAAGGACCTGGCCTACGCGCCCGCCGAACCCGCCGGCACCCAGGGGCACCTGCTCGACCTCTACGTCCCCCGGACCGGCCGCCCGGCACCGCTGGTCGTCTTCACCCACGGCTCGGGCTGGCTCGCCGACAACGGCCGCGACGGCGCCGACCGGGTCGCCGCCCGGCTGAACCCGCACGGCTACGCCGTGGCCGGCGTCGCCGTCCGCGCCAGCTCCCAGGCCCGCTTCCCGGCCCAGCTCCACGACATCAAGGCGGCGATCCGCTGGCTGCGCGCGCACGCCGCCGAGTACCACCTGGACCCGGACCGCATCGCCGTCATGGGGGAGTCCTCCGGCGGCTGGGTCACGACGATGGCCGCCGTGACCGGCGACGTACCGGAGCTGGAGGGCGACGTGGGCATGACCGGGCCGTCCAGCGCGGTACAGGCGGCCGTACCGTTCTACGCGCCGAGCGACCTGCTGCAGATGGACGCGCACATGCTGGACGGCTGCGCGCCGTTCAACGAGGCATTCGGCCTGACCGCCTGTCACGCCGACCCGAAGTCCCCGGAATCCCTGCTGCTCGGCTGCCCGCTGCCCGAGTGCGCCCCCGAGAAGGCAGCCGCGGCCAATCCGCTCAGCTACGTGAGCGACCGGCGCCCCGTCCCGCCGTTCCTCATCCTCCACGGCCGGCAGGACACCTTCGTGCCGTACCATCAGTCCAGGCTGCTGTACGACGCGCTGGCGGCAGCGGGCGCCGAGGCCCGCTTCCTGACCTTCCCGCACGCCGCGCACGGCACGTACCTGGAAATGCTGAGCGCCCCGGCCACCCGCCGGGACGCCCGGGAGGAGAGCACGCGGGCGGGGCACCGTACGAAGCCCCGCCCGGCCACCCCGACCTGGGGCACGGTGGTGTCGTTCCTGGACCGGCACCTGCGGAGCTGAGCCCCGCGGATGCCGGCCGCCCCCCCCGCTCAGAACGGATAGTGCGCCTGCTGGGTCGCCACCGTGACCCAGCGGGTGCTGGAGAACGCCTCGATGCCCCAGCGGCCGCCGAACCGGCCGTACCCGGAGTCCTTGACGCCGCCGAACGGCGCCTGCGGCTCGTCGCCGACGGACTGGTCGTTGACATGCACGATGCCGGTACGGATGCGGCGCGCGACGGCCAGCCCGTGGGTCGCGTTCTCGGTGATCACACCGCAGGTCAGGCCATTATCGGTGTCGTTGGCGAGGTCGATGGCGGTCGCGTCGTCGGCGAACGTCTCGACCACGCAGACCGGCCCGAACGCCTCGCCGTAGTAGAGGTCCATGTCCTTGGTGACGCCGGTCAGCACGGTCGCCGGGTGCACCGCGCCGTCCGGCGCGCCGCCACCCGTCAGCACGGTCGCGCCCTTGTCCACCGCGTCCTTCACCAGCGCCGCGACCCGCTGCGCAGCGGTGGCGCGGACCAGCGGCCCGACGACCGTGCGCGGGTCGCGCGGGTCGCCCGTCGGCAGCTCGGCGACCTTCGCCGTGAACTTGCGGGTGAACTCCTCGGCCAGGCTCTCGTGCACCAGGATCCGGTCGCCGGACATGCAGATCTGCCCCGCGTTCATGAAGACGCCAAACGTGACCGCGTCGACCGCGTAGTCCACGTCCGCGTCGTCCAGCACGAGGATGGCGTTCTTGCCGCCCAGCTCCAGCACGGCGGGCTTGAGGTGGCGCGCCGCCTGGGTGCCGATGATGCGGCCGACGCCGGTCGAGCCGGTGAAGTTGACGGCCCGTACGCGCGCGTCGGCGATCAGCGCCTCGGCGACCTCGGCGGCGTCCTCGGGCGCGTTGGTGACCACGTTCAGCACGCCGTCCGGGAGCCCCGCCTCGCGCAGCACGTCGGCGACGAACAGCCCGCAGGCCAGTGGCGCGTCCTCGCTGGGCTTCACCACGACGGTGTTGCCGGCGGCGAGCGGCGCGGCGACGGCGCGCACGCCGAGGATCAACGGTGCGTTCCAGGGCGCGAACGCCGCGACGACGCCGAGCGGTTCGCGGATCGCCATGCCCAGCGCGCCGGTGTCCTGGGAACTGAGCACCTCACCGCGCGGCGCGGTGATCGCGGCGGCGGCCTCGCGCAGCACGTTGGCCGCGAGCGCGACGTTGAAGTGCGCCCAGGGAGCCGTCCCGCCGACCTCCAGCGCCATCAGCTCCGCGGCCTGCTCCCCCTTGGCGTCGAGCAGGTCGGCGGCCTTGAGGAAGATGGCGCGGCGGGCGAACGGGGCGAGCGCGGCCCACTCGGGGAAGGCGGCGTCCGCGGCGTCCACGGCCCGCGTGATGTCCTCGGGCCCGCCGGCGGCGACGGTGGCGTACACCTCGCCGGTGAAGGGGCTGATGTCCTCGGCGGTGCGTCCGGAGGCGGCGGGCACGTCCTTGCCGCCGATGAACAGTTCACGCGTGGTGGCCATGGGGTCAATGATCCTTTGTCGCGGACGGGAGGCGGAAGCGGGGGAGGGCCAAGGGAAGAAGGCCACCCCGAGCGATCACGTGTTCGTATAGTGAACTGTTGTTCACTTATACCGGAAATGCTGCTTCCGGCCCCCGCGAATGTCAAGATCCGGGCACGGCCTCTTCAGGGAGCATGGCGTGCGGGTGAAGCCTTCGCCACCCGTCGGGCGCCGGCGTCGCGCCGGGGTACAGAGATCCCGTGCGTGCCCCCGTGCCGAAACCCTGAGGAGTGGTCGACCGTGACCGCACAGCGACACCGGGGCCTGCGCCCCCTGGCCGCCGGAGTGGTGGCGCTTTCGGGCGTACTCGCCCTCACCTCCTGCGGCTCGGACGACCCGCCGGAGTCCGGCGGGTCCTCCGCGTCCGGGAAGGCGACCGCCTCCGGCTCCCGTACCGCGTCGCCCGGGGGCGGGGTGAGGTGCGGCAAGAAGGCGACGGTGAAGGCCTCCGGCTCGACCGCGCAGCACAACGCGATGCGGTCCTGGACCAAGAGCTACCAGAAGGCGTGCCGGGGAACACGGATCGACTACGAGGACACCGGCTCGGGCGCCGGGCAGACGGACTTCCTGAAGGGCCGCACCGCCTTCGCGGGCTCGGACGCCGCGCTGCGGCCCGCACAGGTGGCCAGCTCGAAGAAGGTGTGCAAGGACGGCCGCGCCGTCCACCTGCCGATGCTCGGCGGCCCCATCGCGGTCGGGTACAACCTGCCGGGCGTCGACAAGCTCGTCCTGGACGCCGGCACTCTCGCCCGGATCTTCGACGGGCGGATCACGAAGTGGAACGACTCGGCGATCGCCCGGCTGAACCCGAAGGCAGACCTGCCCGCCACCGCCATCAAGACGGTGCACCGCTCCGGGGAGTCCGGCACGACCGACAACTTCACCGCCTATCTGCATGCCGCGGCGCCGAGTGCCTGGCCCCACCCGCCGGGCCAGCGGTGGCCGGCCGAGGGCGGCACCGCCGCCGGGGGGTCGTCGGAGCTGGCCGACGAGGTCGAGCAGACCCGCGGCGCCATCGGGTACGTCGAGCTCGCCTACGCGATCCAGCGGTCCCTCCCCACCGCGGCGATCGACACCGGGGCCGCCGCGCCGGTCGAAGCCACCGTCGTCAACGCCTCCAAGGCGCTCGCCGGTGCGCGGACCAAGGGGGCCCAGGGTGACCTGGTCCTCCGTCTCGACCACACGACCAAGGCCGCCGGCGCCTACCCGATCGCGATGGTCACGTACGAGATCGTCTGCGACAAGGGCAACAAGGCGGCGACGTGGCCGGCCACCAAGGCGTTCCTCACCTACACCGCCGGCCTGGAGGGCCAGCGGGAGCTCTCCTTCCAGGGCTATGCCACCCTCCCCGCCAAGATCATGAAGGAGGTCCGCTCCAAGCTGAGCGACATCTCCTGACGCACGCCCCCACCATGACCGCGCCGTCCGGACGGCGCGGTCATGGCCATGCGTGGGGAACGTCCCTGACCAGGGAAAATGATCGAGGCGGCCGCTCTGCGGTTCCCGTAGTGCTGCGCCGGTGCGCGAGACAGGGCTGGTGAGGAGCGGCTATCTCCTGTGTATCCCAGGAGTTTTTGTCGATTCAACCAACCATTCAAAGGCTCCCGCGCGGTTCCGGTGCGGACGACTCAAGCGTCAGCCGCTGTCGCGATGTGTGGAAAGCGTATCCATAGAAGCGATTGGCGACGAATTCCGTAGGCAATCAAGCCTTGACGCTCCGGATCCAGTCGGGCTTCCATGTGCGCCGGGAGCACAGCGAAGCACGACACAGCCGTCCACGGAGGCGATACCGCTCCCGCACAGCACCTTGCCGCACCAGTCGATCGGAACCGCTCCATGACCGACACCCTCAGCCAGCCACCCGCGGACGCCACCGCCGCCCCCGACGCTCCCGGCGTCGACGCGCACCCCGCCGACGGTCCCGCCCCCGACGGCGCGCGTACCCTCAAGCGCTCGATCGGCGTCGTCGGTGGCACCCTGCTGACGCTGTCCTGCGTCACGCCCGCCTCCACGCTCTTCGTCGTGGTGCCGGACCTCTTCGCCGACCTGGGCACCGCCACGGCCCTGACCATCGCGATCGGCTCCGTGCTCTGCATCGCGGTGGCCTTCTGCTACTCGGAGCTGGGCACCCTGATCCCGAGCGCCGGCGGCGAGTACGCCATGGTCTCGACGCTGACCGGGCGGCTGGCGGGCTGGCTGGTGTTCGTCCTGTCGCTGCTGGTCGTGATGATCGTGCCACCGGTGATCGCCATGGGCACCGCCGACTACCTCGCCCCCGTGGTGCACGTCCCCGCACCCGTCGCCGGTGCCGCCGTGATGCTCCTGGCCACCCTCGCCGGCCTGCTGGACCTGCGCGCCAACGCCTGGATCACCGGCATCTTCCTGGTCCTGGAGGTCATCGCCGCGGGAGTCGTCGCCGTACTCGGCTTCGCGCACACCGAGCGCGGCGGCTCCGCGCTCCTGCACGGCGCGGTCGCAGGCCCCGGCGGCGTCCCCGGCCCGGTCACCGGCCTGCTCGTCGTCTCCGGGCTGGCCATCGCCCTCTTCGTCACCCAGGGCTTCTCCACCGCGGTCTACCTCTCCGAGGAGCTGGAGGAACCGCGCCGCAACGTCGCCCGTACCGTGCTGGCCACGCTGGCGATCTCCGCCGCCGTCATCCTCGTACCGGTCATCGCCATCACCCTCGGCGCCCCGAGCCTCCAGGCACTGACCTCCGGCGACATCAGCACCATGGTCATCGCGTGGAGCAACTCGGCCGTCGGCACCTTCGTCAGCCTCTGTGTCGCCCTGGCCATCATCAACGCCGGGATTGTCATGGTCATCCAGAACTCCCGGGTGCTGTTCGCCTCGGCCCGTGACAAGGCCTGGCCCCAGCCGGTCAACAACGCGCTGTCCAAGCTCGGCCGCTTCGGTTCCCCGTGGGTCGCGACCCTGGTCGTCGGCATCCCCGGCGCCGTGCTCTGCTTCGTCGACCTCGACACCCTCTACGGCGTCACCGGCGTCTCCGTCACGGGCATGTACCTGCTCGTCGCGATCGCGGCGCTGGCGTCCCGGCGCGGCGCGCACAAGAAGACGGCCGCGTGGCGGATGCCGCTGTGGCCGGCGGTGCCGCTGCTGCTGATCGTGGTCCTGGTCTACATCCTCACGCAGCAGGAGACGCAGTACCTGCTGTGGACCGGCGGCATCATGGCCGTCGCCACCCTGTACTGGGCCTGCTACCTCCGCCCCCGGCAGGCAACCCACTGGCTGGTGACGCTCCCGGAGGACACGCACGCGGACGAGTCCGCCGCCGGGGAGAACTGACGATCACCGTGTCCACCGTGCGCCCCTGAAAAGACGTCAGGCGCGAGTATTCCCGTGAAGGTAAAGCAGCATTACTTTGTTGTTCACGGTTACTGCGCCAAGGGGGACGCACGGTGGACAAAATCAAGATCGAGAGAACGGACCGCCCCGACGACAACATCGTGTTCTTCGCGATGCCTTACGGCCGCAAGTCGGCCGCCGGCGGCCCGGAACGGGACTACGACGACCTGTACGACAACGCCTACGCCGCGGCGGTCCGCGATCTCGATCTCACCCCGTGCCGTGCGGACAGCATCTTCGGTACGAGCCAGGGCGTGCTGGAGTCGGCCTGGCGGGGAATCCAGCAGGCGGGCGTCGTCGTCATCGACTTCTCGACCCGCTCGGCCGACGTGGCACTGGAATTCGGCTGGGCGATGTGCCTGCACAAGCGGATGATCGTCCTCGCCCAGGACATCGAGCGGGACGTGCCCACGGACGTGACGGGGCTGCTGCGGCCCATTCAGTACTCGTTCGACGGCACCGGAATTCCGCGGATGATGCAGGACCTCAAGGCGCACATCCGGCAGGCGCTGGCGGAGCCGGTCGGCACGGAGATGACCCTCAAGCCGCTGGAGGGGCACGCCGAACAGGACCGTGCCGAAGTGCTCATCGCGGACCGTGACCACGTCATCGTCAAGGGCGCCCGCACCGGCCGGATCGCCGAAATGCACAAGCAGGACGTCGACTATCTGCGGGACGTACCCCTGGACATGGCGAAGCGGTATCCGGTCGGGCGCGAGGTCTCCGGCACATTCGTCACCGAGGCGGACGGCCGGCCGCGCTTCTCCCAGCGGGTGAACCAGCGCAATCCCTGGCCGGATCTGCAGAATTCCTATCCGAAGGGAAATGTGTTCGTCGGGCGCGTGGTGGACATCAAACCGGCCGGTGCCTATATCGCGGTCGCGCACGGCGTGAACGGGCTGCTGCCCGGTGCCCAGACCCGCGCCGCCGATCTCCAACTGGGCATGGAAGTCGAAGCGGTGGTCACCGGCGTCGACGCCGACCGCCAGCGCATTCACCTCGCGCTCTCGCGACAGCCCGCACCGGCCGCCGGCCGGCCCGCCGCCGACACCTACCCGCGCCACGGCGACCGGCAGACCGGAACCGTGACCCGGGTCGTTCCCGAACAGCCCGGCGGGGGCGGCGGCTACATCCTGATGACGCTCCAGGACTGGCCGAACCTTCCGCTCGCCGCATTCCTGCACTGCTCCCGTATGACGCCGGAATTGCGTACGCGGATGAATTCCCGGCTGCTCGCCGAGGGGGACACGCTCCCGGTCGAGGTGATCCAGGTGCATCCCTCGCGCAAGAACCCGCCGTTCCACGAGGTGAAGGTGCGGGATCTGGCCGAAGTGCCGGACGTCGTGGCCGATGATCCCGCGGCCGACGACGGCGACCTCGACGGCGTCCCCGCGGCGACGTGACGGAATTCCACCGGTACTAGCCCTTGGGGTGGGGCGGATGGCGATCCCGCGCCCACCCCGCCCGCGCGCGACCGCATATCGTCGACCCCGAGACGCCCTTCGAGGAGACCCGAGGCAGAGGAAGGCACGGCCCGTTGCGCACCCCCACCCGACGCGACCGACTTCGCGCGCAGATGTCCGAGGACGTACGGGCCGTCGCACGCGAGATCATCACCAAGGACGGGGTGGAGGCCCTCTCGCTCGCCGAGATCGCCCGCCGCGTCGGCGTCACCCCCGCCGCGCTGTACCGGCACTTCGACGACCTGGCCGACATCGTCCGGCACACAGCCCGCGACATCGTCACCGAGCTGACGCGTGAACTGCGGGCCGCGGTGGACGCCGAGGAACAGACCGACTACGCGGCCCGGATGATCGCCCCGTCCCGGGTGTTCCGGCGGTGGTCCCTTGCCCACCGCCAGGAATTCAGCCTGCTGTTCGGCACGCCGACGACGGCCGCAGGCGACGCGCACGGCGACCTGACCAGCGAGTGGGTACGGGAACTCGCCGGTGTGTGGGGGCAGGTGTTCATGCAGTTCTGGGCCGCCCGCCCCTACCCGATCCTCGCCGACGGCGAACTCGCCCCGGAGCTGCGGCGGCAGATGGCGGCCTACCGCGCCGCCACCGGCGTCGACATGCCGCTGGGCGCCCTGGTGGTGATGCTCTCCTGCTGGCGGTCGATCTACGGCCAGGTGGCACTGGAGGTGTTCGACCACTTCGCGCCCCTCGTACCGGGCGGTCAGGAGCCGATGTTCGAGCTGCTGATGCAGGAATTGATGGCCAGGATGGGCCTGGCCGCCGACTACCGGCCGCCCGCCCCGGAGGCGTGACCCCGGCCGCGACCGGACGCCGCGGGCCTCAGCCCTTGCGCGCCGCGCCGGCCGGCCAGACGACGTCCACCGCGATCCCGCGGGCCCGGGCCTCCTGCACCACATCGGCGGTCCCGCCGCCCTTGCCGGCGGGCGGCTCGCCGTTCCACACGGCCACCAGCCGGTCCGCCCGGTCCAGTACGGCCGCGTTCGCCGCCTCGTACGCGGCGCGGCCCGCCGTCTCGTACGGCATCACGCACACCTCACCGGCCGCCGCCAGCAGCCGGTCGAAATCCGGGGCGTGGGCGGGGGACACCGCGGCCTGCCGGTAGTCACGGGAGGGCAGCACGACGACGAGCCGCCCGCCGGCCCTCAGCACCTCATCGGCGAAGAGCGAGTCCGCCCCCTCCGCGATACAGGACACCCCGACCAGCCCGTCCCCGCCGTGCCGCAGGAGCAGCGCGCGCAGCCCCTCCCGCACCGGCCCGGCGCTCGCCTCGGTGAGATCCATATGCCCTGTCACGGAAAGCGTCGTCACACCCACCACCAGCCCTTCTGTCCGAGCCCGACGCTATCGCGCGCGGGAAGGGCCGGTCGCCGCGACCCGTGCCGGTCCGTTTCCGATCCGCATCGCGTGGAACGCGTGTGTGCACAGGGACGTGCAATGAACTGCGAGGAAAGCGTGGAGAGGGAGGTGGGCGCCGTGCCCAGCTTGAGCAGCCGGGCCCTGCTGCTCGTCGCGTCGGCGTTGGGGCACAAGATGGGGTACCGCGACCTGGACGAGGTCCGGCGGAAGGTCGAGAAGCAGCAGCGACGGCCCGCCGCCTTCGGGCCGCCCAGGCGGCTGGACCGGCACTGCCGGGTGACCGCCCATTTCCGGTACGGCTGGCCTTGCTACGACGTCGCCCCGCGGGACGGCGCCGCACGCGTACAGGTTCTGTACCTGCACGGCGGCGCCTACATCGAGGAGATCGGCGACAATCACTGGCACCTGATCGAGCAGTTGGTGACCGAAGGGGCGGCCCGGGTGACCGTCGCGGTCCACCCGCTGGCGCCGCGCGGTACCGCCTCGGCCGTCGTCCCCGACCTGACCGCACTGGCGGGCCGGCTCACCGCCGACGGCTCGCTGCCCACCGTCTTCATGGGCGACTCGGCCGGCGGCGGGCTGGCCGTGACGCTGGCGCAGCGGCTGCGGGACACCGGCGGCACCCTGCCGGACGAGCTGGTGCTGATCTCACCCTGGCTGGACGTCGTGATGGACTCCCCGGGCATCGCGGACCTGCAACCGCACGACCCGATGCTGGGCGTGGAGGCGCTGCGCTACTGCGGCTCGCTCTGGGCCGGCGAACTGGGCCTCGCGCACCCCTGGGTGAGCCCGCTACGGGGGAGCCGGGCCGGGCTGCCTCGTACGACGGTCTTCGCCGGTACCCGCGACATCCTCACCGCCGACGCCCGCCGCTTCCGCGACCTGGCGACGGCCGAGGGCGTCGAGGTGGACTACGCCGAGGCGGCGGGCCAGATCCACGTCTATCCGCTGTGGCCCACCGCCGAGGGCCACCAGGCCCGCCGCCACCTGTTGGCGTCCCTGCCGGCGCCCGCCGGATCGCCGCTCGTGAGGCGGTGATCCGGCAGGCGGACGGGACGTCAGCTGAGCGTGTGCAGCATCGAAGCGTCGAACGGGACGAGTTCGCCGGTGCGGCCCTCGAAGATCTTGGCGGCCCACTCCGGGTCGCCGAGCAGCGCCCGGCCGACGGCGATGAGGTCGAACTCGTCGCGCTCCATGCGGTCCAGCAGCCGCTCGATGCCGGCGACACCGGCCTGCTTGCCCTGGAACGCCTGGATGAACTCGTTGTCGAGGCCGACGGATCCGACGCTGACCGTCGGCAGGCCGGAGAGCTTCTTCACCCAGCCCGCGAGGTTGAGGTCGGAGTCCTCGAACTCCGGCAGCCAGTAGCGGCGCGTCGAGGCGTGGAAGGAGCTCACGCCGGCCGCGGTGAGCGGCGCGAGGACGGCGTCCAGCTCCTCCGGGGTCTCGGCGAGCCGCGCCTGGTAGTTGTTCATCTTCCACTGCGACATCCGGAAGAGGATCGGGAAGTCCGCCGAGACGGCCGCCCGGCAGGCCGCGACGATCTCGGCCGCGAAGCGGGTGCGCGCCACCGCGTCGCCGCCGTAGGCGTCGGTGCGCTGGTTGGTCTGCGCCCACAGGAACTGGTCGATGAGGTAACCGTGCGCGCCGTGCAGCTCGATCCCGTCGAAGCCGATGCGCTCGGCCTCGGCGGCGGCCTTGGCGAACGCCGCGATGACGTCGTCCAGGTCCTGCAGCGTCATGGCGTGCCCGGCCGGCGTGCCGTCGATGGCGAGACCCGAGGGGCCGGACGGCGGGGCGTCCGGGAAGGGCGGCGCGCCAGCTTCCCTGGCCATGCCCACGTGCCACAGCTGCGGCATGATCGTGCCGCCCGCCGCGTGCACCTCCGCCACGACGCGCTGCCAGCCGTCGAGCGCGTCGTCGCCGTGGAAGCGGGGGACCTTGCCGCTGGTACCGGCGGCCGGGTGGTCGACGTACGTGCCCTCGGTGATGATCAGGCCGACGCCGCCGGCGGCCCGGCGTGCGTAGTAGTCCGCGACATCGGCGCCGGGCACGCCGCCGGGGGAGAACTCACGGGTCATCGGCGCCATGGCGATGCGGTTGGGCACGGTGAGCCCGCCCAGGGAGAAGGGGCGGGAGAGTACCTGCGCCGCACGGGCGGTGGTGTCGCTGGATGTCACGTGGTTCTCCTCGGTCGGAAAGCGGTGCGAACGCCGCGGACGGGCGGACGTTCCGCTGTTCCGAACACCACGAAACGGAGCCACCATCCGTTTTCGGGTGTAGCCTTCGTCACAGTCGAAGCCGCAGGCGAGGCTGCGGTCGACGCCCGCAGACGAAGCTCGCAGGTGAAGCCCGCAGTCTCGGGCGACGGCCGGCCGCCGTGGTGCCACGGAAGTCCGCGGGTGCCTCAGGCCTGTACGGGCACGTTCGCCGTGACCCAGGCCGCCAGCTCGCGGGCGCAGGCCGTCAGCGTCTCCTGCCAGGTGCGGTCGGCGCCGTCCCCCGCCTCGTCGCTGACGTGCTTGACGAGCCGTACCGGCACGCCCGCCTCCTGCGCGACGTGCGCCAGCGCGTACCCCTCCATGTCCACCAGCGCGGCCCGGGCCGCCAGCCGGTCGCGGGCCGCGTCGTCGGCGATGAAGGAGTCCCCGGTGGCCAGCACGGGTCCGCCGAGGTCGGCCAGGTCCAGCGGCGCACCGGTGACCTCGCCGGTCAGCGTGGCCAGCAGCTCGCTGTCCAGGTCGTGTTGGATCACGGAGCTGATGACATGGGTGCCGCGCAGGCCGGGGCGGAGCGCGCCCGCGGTGCCGAGGTTGACGATGCCCGAGGGGTGGGTGCCGCGCGCCAGTACGGTGGCGAGCGCGGTCGCCGCGTTGACCTTCCCCATGCCGGTGAGCAGAACCGGGTGATCGGCCCCGAGGAACTGCGCCTCTTCCTTGAGGGCGAGGACGAGCAGGGGGCGGTCGGCGGCTATCTCACCTATGAGTTCCATGCCGCCACGGTAACCGCAGCTGTCACACGGCCCGGCGGTGGGGCGGCGGGCCCTTGGGGCGCCGGGGACCGCGGGGCCGCCCCAGGTCAGGCGCACGCCCTCGGCGACGCGCTGCCGATAGGCTGAGCGGCGGCAGCATCGACGCGCGGCGGACGAGGGTGGCATGACATACCGCAGAGGGTTCGGCGGGCTCGGCCGCGCCGCACTGCCGAGCATGACGCTGCTGCGCGAACTCACCGACCGGATCGTCCTGGACACGGTGTTCGAGCGGGCGCCCATCACACGCGCCGAGATCGCTCAGACGACCGGCATCTCCAAGCCGACCGTCTCCGAGGCGGTGCGCCGCCTGGAGGGCGCGGGCCTGCTGCTGCCGGCCGGCGCCCAGACGGGCCGGCAGGGCCGGGTCGGTACGTACTACAAGGTGGCCGCCGACGCCGGCTTCGTCCTCGCCGTCGCGCTGAACTCCACCGAGGTACGGCTGACCGCCGCCGACCTCTTCGGCACGCCCTTCCACGAGACCGCGGCGCCACCGGCCGGATCGGGCCGGCCCGAGGACGCGGCCGAGCAGCTGCGCACGATGGTGCGCGAGGCGCTGGCCCACGGTGGCGACGCCCGCGGCCCGCTGCTCGCGGTGGGGCTCTCCCTCGCGAACCCGGTCGACCCGGAGACCTCCGCGGTGGTCGCACTGCCGGAAACGCCGCATCCCGCGGGCCTGTTCCGGCCCCGGTCGGCGCTGGCCGGCGTCACCGACGCGCCGCTGCTGGTCGAGAACGACATCAACCTCGCGGCCCTGGCGGAGCGTTGGCACGGTGCGGCACGGGAGGCCGCCAGTTGTGCGTACGTCCACATCGGCGCCGGGATGGGCATGGGGCTGGTGATCGGGGACGAGCTGGTGCGCGGGGCGCGCGGCATGGCCGGCGAGATCGGCTACCTCGGCGGCAGCCCCGATCGTGCCGGTGATCGCCACGGCTTCGCCCGCGCGGTCGCCGAGGGCTTCGCCACCGTCGGGGAGCCGGGGCTCGGTGGTGCGGCGGCCGTCGAGGCGGCCCGCACGATCCTGGACCGGGCGGCCGGGGGCGACGCGGCGGCGCAGGCAGTGGTGGCCCGCGAGGGCCGCACCATCGGCGAGGCCGTCGCCGCCGTCTGCGCGGTCGTCGACCCCGAGCTGGTCCTCCTCGGCGGCCCCATCGGCGGCCACCCCGCGCTCCTCGAACCGGTCCGCGACACCGTCACCGACCTCGCCCCCCTGCCCCCGCACGTCCGCACCGGCACCCTCGCCGAACACGCCTCCCTCCAGGGCGCCCTCACGCAAGCGATCCACCGCGCCCGCACCGACCTCTGGTCCCGGGCGAACAGCTGACCGCGGCCCACGACTGCACGGAGCGGCGCTCCTACCGCTTGGGAAAGGGGAGGAGCAGCCGCTCCCACTCCTCCGCCGCGCGGAGCACCGCCGCCCGGTCCGTCGCGACCTCGATCCCGTACCGGTACACCTCCAGGTCCTCGTCGTCCCGCCGCCACGGCGGCACGGCCGTCAGTGACAGGTGGACCCGCAGGAGGCCCTTGCCGTCCCGCCACCGGACCTGGCTGAAGGCGAGGTCCGGTTCGAGGAAGGCCAGTCCCGGTTCGAGGTCGCCGTCCGGGTCCGGCACCAGGTCCGTGTCCGCGACCCGGCCTGCGGCCACCGCACGCAGCCAGCCGGACAGCTCCCGGGCCTCGTCCGTCAGCAGGCACGGATCGGTGAAGGACCACGCGCCTTCGGGTGTCGTCACCTCGGCTGCCACGACGAGCCAGTTGTCGTCGAAGGTGTCGCCGGAGTCCCCCGGGAACTGGTAGCGCAGGGGCCGCAGCGCGATGCGGCTCGCGCCGTCAGTGAGCAGCACTGTCGAGCGCCAGTCCGCGGCGGCCCGTCGCGTTGAGCCGGTCCGGGGTGAAGCGGCCGTGCCAGGTGCGTTCGTAGTGTTCCTCGGGGAAGTCGGCGGGGCTGGAGCCGGTGCGGAAGGCCTGCCGGACCTCGGCCGCGTACCGCTCGTTGCGGGGGCACCACGGGGCGGCGGGGATGTACATGACGTTGCCCCAGCCCTGCTGGGCGGTGACCGGGGCGACGCTGTGGATCATGTCGCAGTGCCACCACACGGAGTCGCCGGCCCGGACGTCCGGGATGCCGGTGAGGGCCTCCATCAGCAACGGGTGCCACTTCTCCGTCGCGGGGAACACCTGGTTGGTGGTGACCCCGCACATGTCGTCCGCCGGCACGTCCGGCAGCAGCGGACGCAGCATCAGGTACGCCATCGCCTCCGGGATCGGGACGGTGTGCAGCACGCCCTGATCGTGGTCCATGTCCGACAGGGCGGTCCAGCCCTGGAACGTACGGAACGCCGAACACATCGTGGAGCCGGGGTACTGCGGACCGGCGGTACGGTGCGCGGCGTCCCACGGGTCGTACTCCTCGACGCTGCCGTCGAAGAGGTGGCGGAAGGCCTGCTGGTACGCCCGGGTCATCCACAGGTCGAGGGTCCCGGGATCGCAGTGGGTACCGAGCCCGGCGGAGTCGGTGCCCGGCGGACGGCGCCGGATGCGGTCGGGGTACAGCGCGTCGCGGTCCGGCTCGAACCACCGCACGCCCTCGGACTCGTGCTTCCAGAGGGAGTTGAGGAAGGTCTGCACGCGGGCCATGCGGTCGCTCTGCCGGGCCTCCATCTGCGCCTGCGACCAGTAGATCGGGTAGATCTCGGGCTTGGAGCCGACACTGCCGAAGAAATCGTCACCGGGGCCGGTGTAGTGCGCGAAGAACTCGTTCCGCTCGACGTAGTCGACGATGCCGGCGTCCCAGGCCAGGGCCTGGTCGCGGTCGAAGTGACCCCGTACGACCAGGCAGCCGCGCTCCTTGAGCCGGGCGAGCCGGTCGGCGGACACGGTGCCGTTCGCGATGTCGGCGTACTCGATGACCGGCCACACCTGTTCACCGCGCTCCTTCGCGGCCTTGATCTCGGCCACCCGGGCGGCGACCCGGTGCTCCACGGCGGCGAAGACCTCCTCGACGCCGCGGCCGGAGGCCTCGATGCGGGCGCGCAGGGCCGGCTTGAGGCGGCGGATCGCCGCGGGGAGGTCGTCGGGGACCGTCTCCCAGTGGGGCAGGCCGGGCAGTTCTCGGTCCCGCTCGCCGGAGGGCGCGGTGCTCACGTCGTCGGTCACGGTCGGGCTCCTTTGACAGGACTCTTCTTTGGTAAGGACTCCTTACTGAATATCCGCGCAGCAACGTAACCCCGGGGCGAGCTTTGGGCAACCCTCCTTACTGAAGGAGGTCCAGGGGGTGCGTGATGCGGGGGGAGTGGCGTCAGCGGGGCGGTGTCGCCCGCGGGTAGCGGACGAAGAGGATGCCGTGCACGTCGCCGTCCGGGGCGCTGTAGAGGTGCGGGGTGTCGGCGCGCCAGTGCGCGTACTCGCCCGGGCCCGCCGTCTGCGGTTCCGCCGGATCGCCCACCACGGCCGTACCGGTCAGCACCATCAGGCTCTCCGAGGTGTCCGCGATGTGCGCCGCCGACTCCTGGACGCTGCCGGCGGCGATCCGGATGCGGAAGATGTCGGTGACGGCCGGGGGCTCCTCGAAGCGTTCGACGAGCACCGCGGTGACCGCACTGCCCGAGACGCCCTCGGTCCGCGCCTCGAAGGCGTGCCGCGGAGGGTCGCCGAGGACGGCGCTCAGCGGACTGTTGAGTGCGGTGGTCAGCGCGTACAGGGTCTCCAGCGTGGGGTTGCGCTGCCCGGCCTCCAGCTCCGAGAGCGTGCCCTTGCCGACGCCGGAGCGGCGGGCAAGTTCGGACAGGGACAGCCGCTGCTGCTGCCGGAGCTCCCGTAGCCGGCGCCCCACCTCATCGTTCAGGCCCATACCGTGCGCGTCCGCTCCTCTTCGTGCTCGCTCGCCCTCGTCGGGAGGTCGTTGACGGCCGACCAGCCTACTCTCTACTGTTCCGTAAACAGAACGTTCCGTAAACAGAACCCTGGAAACCATGTCCCTGATGGCTCGAATACGCGCCGCCGCCCCGCCCTCCGCGGTCGTCGCCGGACTGATCGCCGTGCTGGTGGGCGTCACCAGTTCGGCCGCCCTCGTCTTCACCGCGGCCAAGGCGGCCGGCGCCGACTCCCGCGAGATCTCCTCCTGGATGCTCGCCCTCGGTGTGGGTCTGGCCTGCACCTGCATCGGCCTGTCCGTGCGCTACCGGGCGCCCGTGGTGACCGCCTGGTCGACGCCGGGCGCCGCCCTGCTGACCACCGGCCTCAGCGGAGTCTCCATGGCGCAGGCCGTCGGCGCGTTCCTCTTCTCCGCGCTGCTCATCCTCGTCAGCGGGGTGACCGGCTGGTTCGCGCGCGCCATGAACCGCATCCCCGTACCGCTGGCCGCCGCGCTCCTGGCCGGAGTCCTCTTCCAGTTCGGCACCGGCCTCTTCACCACCATGCACACGAGCTTCGCCGTGGCCTTCCCGATGTTCCTGGCGTACCTGCTGGGCCGCCGGCTGCTGCCGCGCTACGCCGTACTGCTCGCCCTCGCGGCGGGCGTCGTCGCCACGGTGTTCACCGGCGGCTGGCACACCGACCGGGTACGGCTCTCCGTCGCCACGCCCGTGTTCGTGGCCCCGGAGTTCGACTGGAAGGTCCTGGTCAGCGTCGGCGTCCCGCTGTTCGTGGTGACCATGGCCTCGCAGAACCTGCCCGGCGTCGCGGTCCTCCGGGGCGCGGGCTACGACGTACCGGTGTCGCCGCTCATGACGTGGACCGGCACCGCGAACTTCCTGCTGGCACCGTTCGGCGCGTACGGCCTCAATCTCGCGGCGATCACCGCCGCCATCTGCACGAGCGAGGAGGCCCACCCCGACCGCCGAAGGCGCTATGTCGCCGGTGTCTGGGCCGGCATCTTCTACCTCTGCGTCGGCCTCCTCGGCGCCACGGTGGCGTCCCTGCTCGCCGCGATGCCGCACGCGCTGGTGCTCGGCATCGCCGGCATCGGCCTGCTCGGCACCGTGACCAGCTCGCTGACCACCGCCGTCTCCGACCCCGGCGCACGGGAAGCGGCCGTGGTCACCTTCCTCGCCACCGCTTCCGGAGTGACCCTGCTGGGCATCGGCTCGGCCTTCTGGGGCCTGCTCGCGGGGGTCCTGACCAGCGTGCTCCTCTCCGCGGGCGGCAAGCGCCGGGAGCAGCGGGACGCGACGCCGGAGGAGGGCCGGGAGGACGACGGCGGGGCCGCTCGGGCGGAAGCGGCCGCGGAGACCGTGCCGCCCGCCGCCCGCTGAGCGGGCGCGGAACGGCGTCGCCTCAGGGCGCCTCGGACCGTACGCGGATCACCGCGTACCGGCACTCCTCCGCGCTGTCGTTGACGAAGGCGCAGGCGGCCGGAGCGCCGAGTTCGAGCCGCTGCCCGGCTTCCAGCGCGTGCACCGCGTCGCCCTCGTGGAAGGTCAGCCGGCCGTCCAGCACCCAGACGATCTGCCGTACGAAGGCGAAGGTCTCGGCCGGGTACGGGATGCGCGCGCCGGCGGGCAGCCGGACCTCCGCGATGTCCGCCGGGAACCGCGGCCCGGAGATCTGGCGCCGGCTGTACCCGGTCGCCGGGTCGCGCCACTCGGCCATGGCGCCGGTGCTCGCCCCGGCGCTGTCGTCCGGCCCGTCCGCCGGGTGCTCCGCCGTGCCCTCGGCCAGGGCCATCAGCGCGGACACGCTGATCCGGAAGGCGCCGGACAGCTTGCCGAGGACGACGGCCGTCGGGCTGCTCTCGCCGCGCTCGATCCGGTTGATCATCGCCCGTGAGACGCCCGAGGCCTCGGCAAGCTGGGCCAGGGTCCACCGGCGCCGCTCCCGCTCGTCACGGACCCGCGCTCCGATGCGCGCCACCAGGGGATCTACCATATTGGACATGGATCCAATATATGAGAACGGAGTGGCCGTAGCGGAGGCGGGAGCGGCGCCGGACGCGGTACGGGTCCGCGCGGCCCGGCCCGACGACCTGGCGGCCGTGCTCGCCATCCGCAACGACGCCGTCGCGACGTCGACCGCGCTGTGGACCGAGACGCTCCAGACGCCCGCCGAGGGCGCCGCCTGGTTCGCCGCGTACCTGGAGACGGACGCCGCGTTCGTCGCAGAGTACGCGGGCGAGGTCGTGGGATTCGGGGTCTACTGCCCCTGGCGGCCTCTGGAGGGCTTCCGGCACTCGGCGGAGAACTCCGTCTACGTCCGCGGGGACCGGCACGGCCTGGGCATCGGGACCGAGCTGCTGACCGTTCTCATCGACGAAGCGCGACAGGCCGGTTACCACGTCATGATCGCCGACATCGAGGCCGGCAACACCGCCTCGATCCGTCTCCACGAGCGCTTCGGCTTCGAGACCGTCGGCACGGTGCGCGAGGTCGGCACCAAGTTCGGTCGCTGGCTGGACCTGACGATCATGCGCCTGCCGCTGCACTGAGGCCCCGCGCCCGGCCGCGCCGCAGGCGCCCCAGCGCGGCGACGGCGAGGCAGCCGCTGATCGCGGCGATGGCCAGCCCGGTGTGGTGCAGGCCGCCGTCGGTGGAGTGGGTGCCGATCAGCAGGGCGAGCATCGCGGCGGCCAGGTTGGCGCCGACGTACTGCGCCGTGCGGTACAGCCCGCCCGCGGCACCGGCCTGGGCGGCGGGCGCGGCCTCGTACACGGCGTTCTGGTTGGCCATCGAGTTGTAGCCGTTGGGGATGCCGAGCACCAGGCACAGCAGGACCAGCAGCCAGACCGGGGAGGCGTGCGTGGGCAGCGTCAGCAGCAGCCCGCCCACCGCGAGCACCGCCGAACCGATGAGCAGCAGCGGGCCGGGCCCGCGCCGCTTCTGCACCCGCGTGGCGGTGAGCGTGGAGACGATGCCCATCAGCGCCAGCGGCAGCATGACCAGGCCGGCCCCGGAGGCGCCCAGGTCCCGGGACTCCTCCAGCCACTGCGGAAGGCCGTAGAAGATGCCGTAGTACGCGGTGTAGGTGGCGATCGTCCGTACGTAGGTGAAGGACAGGTCGCGGTTCGAGAGCAGCCGCAGGTCCAGGAACGGCACCGGCGCCCGCAGCGAGCGCCACACGGTGCACAGTCCGGCGGCCACCGCACCGCCCAGCGCCCACCAGAGCGGTGTCTGCGCGAGGGACAGCAGCCAGTACATGAGCAGGCCCATGGCGGCCACGAAGAGCAGCATGCCGGGCAGGTCCAGCTCGGCCAGGGTCCGCCGCAGCGCGCTCGACTCGCGTTTCGGGTCGGCGGGGGCCCACAGCAGGATGGCGGTGGCGCCGATCGCCGTGAGCGGCACGTTGGCCCAGAAGATGCCGGACCAGCCGAAGCCGCCCACCAGCACGCCGCCCAGTGTCGGGCCGAGCGCGACCATGACCTGGGAGCAGACCGTCAGCGCCGCCAGCGCGTTGTGCGAATCGGCCCGCATCCGGTCGGCGGCGCGGCGGACCATCGCGAGCCCGCACGGGTACTGCGCCGCGGTGCCGATGCCGATGACGACGCGGCAGGCCACCAGTACGCCGACGGACGGCGCGAAGGGCGCGGCGATCGAGGCGAGCGCGACCAGCGCGAGCCCGGCGAGGGACACCTTGCGCGGCCCGAGGGTGTCGGCCAGCCGGCCCGCGGCGGGGGCGGCCACGGCGGTGGCGAGGTAGAGCCCGGAGACCAGCCACGCGGTGGCGGGACCGGCGCCGAAGTGCGCCTGGATGCCGACCAGCGCCACGGCGATCATCGAGGAGTTCAGCGGCTGGAGGATCGTGCCGAAGGCGATGGGGCCGACCATGCGCTGCGGCAGCTGCGGCCGCACCTCGGGTGCGGCGCTGTCGCCGTCCCGGGCAGGCTGGTCTTCAGCAGTGCTGGCTATCTCTTCGCCCGGCGTACGGGGCGCGGGGGAGTTCTCACAAGAGGGGGGCACCGGAGCGGTCCTTCTACGGGCGCGTGGGCGTGGGGGCTACGGGGGGCGAAGTCCCGTCCGAGGGCGCGGGGCCGGCCTCGTCGGGGGCGGTGGCCAGCCGGTCCAGCAGGCGGGTGGTGAGCCGGAGCAGGTCGCGTTCGACGTCGTTGAGGTGTGTCGCCATCGCGCGGGCCAGCCAGACGTCCCGGCGCTCCCGGTCGGCCCGGACGAACTCCAGGCCCTGTTCGGTGGGGTGCAGCAGGGTCTGCCGCCCGTCGGCCGGGTCGGGGCGCCGCTCGACCAGCTCCATGTCCACGAGCCTGGCCACCGGGCGCGCCATCGACTGCGGGGTGACCCGCTCCGCCGCGGCCAGCTCGCTCGCGGTGGCCGGCCCGTCACGCTCCAGCCGGCCCAGTACGGCCATCGCGCCGAGCGTCAGTTCACCGGGCGGACGCTGTGCCCGGAGGCGGCGCGCGATGCGCATCAGGCTGTTGCGCAGTTCAACGGCCGCGTGATCGAGCTCTTCGCCGGAGGACATTTCTTCAGCATAGCTCAATAGATGTACGGCGAACCTGAGAGCGGCTCCGCGCACCACGGCCGACCTGCGGCGACCGGATACTCTGAGCGCTGCCGCAGAGATCTTGAGGGAGACATGCTCAGCAAGCAGCGACTGATACGTGCCGGTGTGACGGTGCTTCTGGTGGCCGGGCTCGGCGCCTGCGGCACGGGGGCCGGTCAAGGGGGAAGCGGCGGCCACGGTACGGCCGGCGGCCACAGCGCCGGGGGTGCCCGGCCGCAGCAGGACGGCGTCTCCGGGCTGCGGGCCGGCATCCGCCACGTGCAGAAGAAGACGGTCAAGGCCAAGCGGCCGCACATGGTGAAAAAGTGCGACCCCGCCACCAAGCGGGTCAAGCACACCAAGCGCAGCGGCCGCGGCAAGAAGAAGACCTGGTACACCACCGAGCACTACCAGGACTGCCGGAAGGTCCGGCAGGGCACCGAGTCCTACCGGCGGGTGGTCCGCCACGAGAAGTGGTGCGTACAGCTCGACGACGTCAACGGCCGGGCCGGCAAGGACCACGTCTGGTACCGGGTCACACCGGCGGCGTACCACACGGCCCTCGGCAAGGACGAGCACGCGCACCTGCGTTTCACCCCGACCGGCAACGGCTGCTGAACCCCTCGGCACACTCCTCGGGGCCGGGCCCCCTTTGTGGCGGATCCCCGCGGCGTGGCCTGCGCGCGGGCGGGCGCTCTACGGACTACCTTGTGCGGCGATTGCGTCGTTGAAGCAGTATGCCCGTAGATGTCTGCCGGCCGGGTGGTGCCACCCGGCGCCGAGGGGATGCGATGAGCGAGGTGGCCGCAGACGGTTCCGCGCCGGCGGGCGGAGCGGCCGACGCGCTGCTGCGGCTCGGCGACTGCAGCCTGGACCCCTACGACCGGTTCGGCTGGACCACCCGCTCCTCGGAGCTGTACGAGTCCCGGCTGCTGCGGATCGGCAGCCCCGTCTTCCACACCGGCCTGTTCTTCGTCGTCGCCGGGCACGTCATCGGACTGCTGATCCCCGAGAGCTGGACGGCGGCTGTCGGCGTGAGCGAAGCCACCTACCACGCGCTGGCCCTCGCCCTCGGTGTCGTGGCCGGAGTGCTCACCTTCGGCGGCCTGGTGCTGCTCATCCGGCGGCGCCGGACCACGGGCCCGGTCTTCCTCGCCACCACCCGCAACGACAAGGCCATGTACGTCTTCCTCGTCACGGCCCTGGGCACCGGTCTCGCCACCACACTGATCAACGCCTTCGGTGCCACCCACGACTACCGCACCACCGGCTCGCCCTGGCTGCGCAGCCTGTTCACCTTTCTGCCCGACACCGCGCTGATGGCCGAGGCACCCACGGAGTACCACATTCACGTCACCGTCGCCCTGCTGCTCTTCGCGCTGCTGCCGTTCACCCGTCTGGTGCACGCGTTCACCGCGCCGGTGGCGTACCTCTTCCGCCCGTACCTCGTCTACCGCTCGCGGGACGTGGCCCGGGGGGCCGGGACAGCCCGGCCGCGCCGCGGATGGGAGCGCACCGGATCGTGACCCGCCCCGGAAAGCGCCCGTCCGGCGCGGCAGCACGTACCGAGGGCCCGCACCTCGACGCGCTCCACCTCGACGTGCTGGAGCGGCGCTACCCCTCCCGGTGGCTGCGCGCGGCGTACTGCGGTGTGAACGCCTTCGTCGCGCTGCTGCTGATGGCCGTCATCGCGCTGGTCACCCGGCAGCCGTTCCTCTTCCCTTCGCTCGGGCCGACCGCCTTCCTGCTGTTCCGCACCCCCGAGGCGCCGACGGCCTCGCCGCGCAACACCGTGTACGGCCACCTCATCGGCGTCCTCGCGGGCTGGTCCGGGCTGGCGGTCACCGGGCTGCTGGACACCGGCCCCGACCTGATGCACGTCGACTGGCGGCGGGTCCTGGCCGCCGTCATCGCGCTCGGCCTGACCTGCACCCTCATGCCGGTCTTCCGCGCCGACCACCCGCCCGCCGGAGCCACCACCCTCATCGTCGCCCTGGGACTGCTCCGCAGCCCCGCCGAGCTGGCCACCATCATGCTCGCGGTGCTGGTGCTCACCGCCCAGGGCTTCCTCATCAACCGCCTGGCCGGGCTCCCGTACCCCGTGTGGCGCCACCCACGGGACGAGCGGAAAAGCGCCTGACGAGTCAGGACAGGGTGCGTACCGCCCGGCGGACCTCCTTGGCGACGGCGTCCGGAAGCGGGGCGTAGTGGAGCGCGGCGAGGTGCTTCTGGCCCTCGGCGCCGGCGGTGTAGCCCAGGAACGACTTCAGAACCGGCAGCGAACCGGCCTGGTTGCCCTTGTCGCAGACCACCTCGTAGGTCATCAGGACGACCGGGTACGCGCCGGGCTTCGGCGCGTCGTAGTCGAAGGCGAGGGTCTTGTCGTTGCCCTCGCCGACGATGTCAGCGGCGCCGATGCCGGCCGAGGCGGTCTTCGTGGTGGGCGCCACCGGCTCGCCGGCGCCCGTGTCGATACTGACCGTGGTGATGCTGCGCGAGGCGGCGAAGGACAGCTCGAAGTAGCCGATGGTGCCGGGGGAGGACGCCACCTCCGAGGCGATGCGCGAGGACCCGCTGCCGGCCCCGCCACCCTTGCCCTGCCAGGTCTTGGCGACGGGGTGCGGCCAGGCGTCGGGCGCGGCACCGGCCAGGTAGTCCTGGAAGTTCTGGGTGGTGCCGGAGTCGTCCGAGCGGTGCATCGGCCGGATGGGCAGCGACGGCAGCTGCGTACCGGGGTTCAGCTTCCGGATGGCCGGCGCGTCCCAGGTGGTGATGCGGGAGTCGAAGATCTTCGCGAGCGTGGGGGCGTCCAGCACCAGATGGTCCACGCCCGGCAGGTTGAAGCCGATGGCGACGGGGCCGCCGACCATCGGCAGGTGGATGGCGCGGCCGCCCCGGCAGGTCTCCCGCGACCAGGCGATCTCCTGCTTGCTGAGCACGCCGTCGGTGCCGCCGAACGCGGTCGCCCGCCGCTGGAACTGCGCGACGCCGGCACCCGAGCCCAGCGGGTTGTACGCGATGCGGGAACTGGGGCAGGCCCGTTGGTACTCGTCGATCCAGTGCTCCATCGCGCTCTGCTGCGCCGTGGAGCCGGAGCCGCGCAGCCGGCCGTCGCCGGCGCAGTCGACGCCCGCGGGCGCGGGCTCGGCGGCCCGGCCGTTCCCGTCCGCCCCACCGGTGGCCTGCGCCCCGCACCCGGCGAGCAGCAGGGTGCTCGCGCAGGCCCCGGCGAGCAGAGTGCTCCATCGACTCGTGCGTCCCGTACGGACCGGACGTCGGCTTTGCACTCTTGTTCCCCTCACGGCGCCACATTCACTCGACACAACGAACTGAGCATGAATGCTCGCCGATCTTTCGTATGAGGTGAGTGTCATGCGGGCGAACGGGAGGTGATGTCTGGGTCACGGTCAGGTGAACCGCGACCCGTCCGCGCACGTGAGGACGTGCGGGCCGCCGTTACGGCAGTGCGTGCACGTGCGGGCCGACGGCGTTGGACCAGGCGTTGCCGCTGGTCGCGTCCCAGTTGGTGGACCAGGTCATTGCGCCGCGCAGCGTGGGGTAGGTCTTCGCGGGCTTGAAGGTACCGCAGCCGGTGCCCTTGGTGAGGCAGTCCAGTGCGGCGTTGACGACGCTCGGGGCGACATAGCCGCTGCCCGCGCCGCGGGTGGAGGCCGGCACGCCGATCCCGACCTGCGAGGGGTCCAGGCCGCCTTCGAGCTGGATGCAGGCCAGCGCGGTCAGGAAGTCCACCGAGCCCTGGCTGTAGACCTTGCCGTCACAGCCGAGCATCGAACCGCTGTTGTAGTACTGCATGTTGACGACGGTCAGGATGTCCTTGATGTTCAGCGCCGTCTTGAAGTAGCTGCCGGACGTGGACTGCATGTCGATGGTCTGCGGCGCCATCGTGATGACGAGCCCGCTGCCGGCCTTCTGCGACAGGGCGCGCAGGGCCTGCGACATGTAGGTGGGGTTGAGGCCGTTCTCCAGGTCGATGTCGACGCCGTTGAAACCGTACTGCTGCATCAGCGCGTACACACTGTTGGCGAAGTTCGTCGCGGAGGCGGCGTCGTTGACCGAGACCGTGCCCTTCTCGCCGCCCACCGAGATGATGACCGACTTGCCGGCCGCCTGCTTGGCCTTGATGTCGGCCTTGAACTGGTCGACGGTGTAGCCGTTCAGGCCCGCGGTGTCGAGGTTGAAGGTGACCGCGCCGGGCGTGCTCGTGGCGTCCGCGAAGGACACCGCGATGATGTCGTACTGGCTCGGCACATCGCTGATCTTCTGGACCGCGGCGCCGTTGTTGAAGTTCTGCCAGTAGCCGGTGACGGCGTGCTTGGGCACCGCCGGGTTGCCGCCGGAGCCGCCGTCGGGTGCCGTGGTGCCGGTGACCTCGGCCGACTTGGCGGATTCACCGGTCGCGTTGGTCGCCGCGACCTGGAAGCGGTACGCGGTGGCCGGGCTCAGCCCGGTGACGGTCGCGGAGGTGCCGCTGACGGTCTGGGCCTTGGCGCCGTCGCGGTAGACGGTGTAGCCGGTGGCGTCCTTGGCGGCGTTCCAGGAGAGCGCGACCGAGGACTGGGTCACGGTGCCGACACTGAGGCCGGTGGGCGTGGCCGGTATGCCGGGCACCGGGTCGGTGCCGCCTCCGCCGTCGGGCCCGAAGACGCTGATGTCGTCGGCGAAGTAGGGGGCCTGCCCGTACCAGCCGTGCGTGTAGACGGTGACGGACGTGGTGTTGGGTCCGGCGGTGAAGCTGGTCTGGAGCTGCTGCCAGGACGAACCGCCCGTCGTCCACGTCGAGACGTCGGTGGTGCCGGTGCCCGACGCGCCGAGGTAGACGTAGGAGCCTTGGACGTACGCGCTGAGCCGGTACGTCGCGCCGGGCTTCACCGCGACCGTCTGTGTGCACTTGGCGTTGTCGGAGCCGGCGGGCGTGGCCTTCAGCGCGCTCGTGCCGCCGTGCACGGGGCTCGTGACGGTCGTGCCGCTGCCGTTCGAGCAGGTCCAGTTGGAGAGCCCGGACTCGTAGCCGGCGTTCTTGGCGACGTTGACGTCGGCCTGCGGAGCGGCGACGGCTTGCGTGCCGCCCGCCGCGCACACGGCGGCCGCGACGGCGGCGAGGAGAGTGGTGAACCGGCGTCTGTGTCGGCCGGGTCGGACATCTGCGGTACGGGGCATGGCTGTCTCCGGTGCGAAAGAAGCGGACCAGGAAGGCGTGGGGGTCACTGCACTACGAGACGGCGGCCACCGTGTCTGCGCTAAAAATGGTTCAGACCAATGCCGTTGTCAAGGGTCATGACGAGGGCCGCCCGCTCTTCCGCGGCCGCGGCGCCACGTCCTGCGGGAAGGTCAGCGTGGAGCCCATCCACCGCATCGCCGGTGTGATCTCGCGCCGCCAGGTCGTGAAGTGGTGACTGCCCCGCGGCAGGATGAGGGAGTCCACGGTCATCGGCGGCTTCGCCGCGCGCACGAACCGCATCGTGTCGGCGTACCCCGGCTCGCCCTGCCGGCTGCTGGCCACCAGTACGGAGATCCGGGGCGCCGGCAGCCGGTCCAGCCGCCACAGCAGGTCGTGCCCGCGCTGCCGCTGGGCGGCCATCGGACCGGAGCCGAAGAGGCTGCCGGTGGTCAGGTCGTCCCGGATCCGGTAGTCGGCGGAGAGCGCGACGGCCGCGGTGTAGATGCCGGGGTGGCGCATGGCGAGCTGGAGCGCGCAGCTGCCGCCGGAGGAGTAGCCGAGGGCGCCCCAGGCGCTCGGGTCGTGGCCGACGCGATAGGCCGATTTCAGTGCGTCCGGCAGGTCCTTGGTGAAGAACGTCTCGGCCTGCGGGCCGCCCGGCACGTCCACGCACTGGGTGTCCCGCGGCGGCGCGACGGTCGGCCGGATCATCACGACGACGGTCGGCGGCATCGCGTCCCTGGCGATCAGCCGCCCCGCGGTCTGCGGCACCCGGAGGTACTGCGCGAGGTTCATGATGCCGCCCGGGTAGCCGCTGATGGCGACGACGACGGGGAACCGCTGCCGCTGGAACTGGCGTTGGAAGTACTGCGGCGGCAGGTAGACGAAGGCCGGATTCACCACCCGGGTACGGCGCCCCATGACCCGTACGGACTCCACCCGGCCCACCTTCTCCGGCGGGCCGGCGGGCAGCCCCGTCACCCGGTCCAGCCCCTGCGGGCCGGCTGCCTGCACCAGCCCGCCGCGCACCCCGGCGACCACGTCCCGGCCGCCGTGCTGGATGACCGGATCCGGCGCCTTCTCGTTGCGTCCCAGCAGCTCGTCCCACGAGCCGTAGAACTCGAAGGCGGAGTTGACGCCCAGCGCCAGCGCGCAGACGAGCGCGAGCTGGGTGACGGCGATGGCGGCGAACCGGCCCAGTACGGGCCGCAGTCCGCGCCCGGCCAGCCGCGGCCACAGCCACACCGTGAGGACCACACACACCACGGCGGCCACCGCCACCGCGTAACCGAGCGACCGGCTGGTCGGACCCATGCACCCATCACTCCCACACGTCGAGACGTCCGGGGCCGGGCCGCCGGCGGCGCCTTCACGGCAGGCGGTCCGGTCCCCGCTCGTCGATAAGGAGGTGAGCGAACCACGGTGCGTTCCGGCTTGGCACAGTTCTTGCCAAGGGCGTGCGTCCCCTTGAGATGCCGGGACCGAAGTGCTCAGCCCGCGAGCCACTCCGGCCGGCAGGAGCCCCGGGCGACCAGCGTGAACGGGTAGTGGCCCGGCGTACCGGACATCCGCACCTGGTCCGTGACGCCCTGGTACGCGCCGAGCGGGGTGTCGGCGGTGAACGTCTCGGGGTCGAGGTAGGCGTGGCGCTCCCCGGTGCCGGCGATCTCCGTCGCGTACGCCTTGTCGAAGACGCCGAGGCTGAGGATCCACAGCGCGGCCCGGGTCAGCGAGACGTGCACCCGGTAGCTGCCGCCCTCGCGCGCCCGGCGGGCCAGTGCCTCGCTCACCCCGGCGGCCATCAGCCAGGAGACGATGTAGTCGTTGACCACCAGGATCGGCGGCAGGCCCGGCCGTTCGCCGTCGCCCTCCAGGTTCATCATCCCGACCAGGCTGCCGGCCGTCTGGTCGAAGCCGACCCGGTCGGCCCAGGGGCCGGTGGGCCCGTTGAGGGTGGCCGTCGCGTGCACGATGCCGGGCCGGACGGCCGCGGCCTGCTCGGGGCCGAGCCCGATGCTCTCCAGATACCCGGGGCGGCGGTTGGCGTAGAACACATCGGCCCCGCCCAGCAGTTCGCGCAGCCGCGCCGAGCCGTCGGCGGAGCGCGGGTCGAGCGTGGCGGAGCGGACGCCGACGTTGGCCGTGGCGTACGTCGCGTCGTGCTCGTGCTCGCCCGGGCGCCAGATGTTCAGTACGTCGGCCCCGTGCAGCGCCAGCGCACGCCCCGCGCCCGCACCGGCGATCACATGGCCCATGCCCAGCGCCCGGATGCCCGACAGGGGCTGTTCGGCGCCCTCGGGGTGGGGGTGCCCCCAGCCGAGCTTGTTCGAGGCAGGGGGAGGCTCGGCCGGGCTGTCGCCGATCTTCTCGATCTCGATGAGCGGCATGTGCGCGAGATGGTCGCGGTACTGCGGCTCGTCCAGGATCTCCAGCGGGGAGCGCAGCACCGGCATCACGACTCCCGCCTCGACGCCGGCCCGCTCCAGGTCGTCGGCGTTCCACTTGGCGATGGCGTCGGCCACGGCCGCCGGGTCGTCCGGGGTGCCCAGCAGCTTCTGGGCGGCCGTCTTGATGCCGGGGTAGGGGTTCAGCGGCATCACCCAGCGGCCGTCGGCGGTGGGGTAGAAGGAGAAGCCGAGCGCCTGGTTCACATTGGAGGTGGAGGCCGGCGGATAGCCGTTCAGCAGCTCCCAGCGGCGGTCGTAGAACGGGCAGAGCCGGTGCGGGGCGCTGCGCAGGTCCACGGAGATGTCCTGCCCGGCACCGCCGCGCAGCCGCCAGAGCTTGGCGATCGCGGCGGACTTGGCCGCCAGCGCGATGCCGGCCGCCGCGCCGAGGCGCAGGGTGCTCGGTACGACGGGGTCGGCGCCGTGGAAGGTGATGTCGCCCCCGGTGTCCCGCGAGCTCATGCCGATGCCCGCGAGGACCTCGGCGAGGGCGGCCCCGACGTCGAAGGCGTCGTCGGTCGCCGGTGCGGCGACAGCGTCCTTGATCCGCTGGGTGAGCGTCTGTGCGTGCCCGGTGGTCATCGGTGGGTCAGCTCCCTGCGAGGGTGGTGGAGGCCCGGCGGACTGCCGGACCGGCGGGCGGTGCGGGCACCGGTGCTTCCGCGCCGGACGCCAGCCGGGAGACGAGCCCCTCGACGGCGGTCACGGTGCGCAGGCACAGGGTGAGGGCGCGGCCGCGGGCGTGTGCGACGCCGTCCGGTGCGGTGGCGTCGACCAGGTCGGCGAGGCCGCTGCGAGTGGCCGTCGCGTCGAAGGCGGCGCGCAGTGCGCCCTCGGCCGGGCGACCCTTCGCGGCCACCACGGCGGCCAGCTCCGCCAGGTGGTGGTCGAGGACCGCGGCGAACTCGGCGGTCTCCGGTACGGCGTCAGCGGCGCTGCCCGGCTGCCGGTCGTACAGGACCGAGGCGCACTGGCTGATCTCGTAGACCGCGTGCTGGATCCCGGTCAGCTCGGTGGCGGACCAGCGGGAGCGGTGCCGGCGCGGCTCGTGGCCGAGGCTGGCCACCGCCGCGTCCAGGCGCTCGCGGGACTGCCGGGACTGCCGCCGCAGTACGTCGATCTCCGCCGGGTCCACGGCACCGGCCTCGGCGTACCCGGTGACCAGCGCGGGCAGCAGCCGGCGCTGCACCCGCAGCCAGTCGGCGAGCAGATCGTGCGTGCGGTGGTGGTGGTACGTCGGGATCGCCACGAAGACCACCAGGCCGAGCAGCGCGCCGACCAGTGTGTCGGCGGGGCGGCCCCACTCGATCAGGTGGGCGGCCGAGCCGAGGCGGGTGATGAGGAAGACGATCCAGGCCGTGATGAAGAAGTTCAGTACGAGCTGCCCGACACGGAGGGTGAGGAAGACGCACGCGGCGAGGACGGTCGCCACGGCCACCAGCCGGCCGGCGTTCCAGCCGCCGGGCAGCAGGACGACCCAGGCGACGAGCCCGCCGAGGATGGAGCCGATCGGCCGGGCCCAGCCGCGGGCGAAGGTGTGCCCGTAGTCGGGGAAGAGCACCAGCATCGTGGTGAGCGCCGCCCAGAAGCCGTGGTCGGGCAGGGCGTGCCCCCAGAAGTCGCCGAACGCGCGGCCCACCGCCTCACCGGCCGCGGTACCGACCGCGATGCGGATGGCGTGCAGGAACAGCGGGGCGCCCGGACGCAGCTCGGCGCGCAGCCGGCGCCACCCGGAACGCAGCGCGTTCTCGGCGGGGAAGGCGTCCAGGACCTGGTCCAGCCCCTCGGGGCCGCGCGACTCCAGCCAGTGGTCGGCCAGCCGGGCCGCCTCCCGGAGCCGGGGGCGCAGCGCCTCGGCCTCCGGGCCGGTCCAGGTGTCCAGCAGCCGTGCGGTCTCGGTGTCGGCGTCCTGGCGCTGCGCGGTCTGCACCGTACGGGCGACCGCGTCGAGCGCCTCGGCGATGGCCGGCCGCGGCAGGTGCGCCGTACGCCCCGAACGCGGCAGGAACAGCAGCGCCCGCCGGATGTTCTCCGCCTCCGCGAGCAATCCGTAGAGCGGGGCCGCTGCGGGGCGGGCGAAGGCCGGGAGCAGGTCGAGGGCCGAGCGGGCCGCGGTGAAGGGCGCGGACGACAGGTACGGCGCGGGCTCGTCGGCCCGGGCGGTGTCCGCCAGCGTCCGGTACACGGCCGCCACTGCCTTGCGCTGCGCCGGGTGGCGCCTGCCGTAGGGCGGCAGCAGCTGGACGAGGACCACCAGTCCGGCGCCGGCCGCGATCCACTGGACCATCGTCAGTCCGGCGGAGATGCCGGGGGAGAGGTCCGCGGTGATCATGAGCCCGATGGTGATCAGACAGGCCCGGATGCCGGGGGCCACGCCCAGGGCGCGCCACAGGCCGGCGACGTAGGAGGCGACCGCGAGGACGATCAGGAACCACCAGCCCATCGGGTGGAGGAACACCCCGATCAGGGTGGCGAGGGTGAAGCCCGCGCCGAGTGCGAGGGCGTTCACCGCGCGGTGCCGGACGGGGGCCAGCAGTGTGCCGATGCCGCAGATGAAGGTGCCCACGGTCATCATGGCCCAGGCCAGCGGGTCGTGCAGCAGCGAGCCGATGACGGAAGCGGCGACGACGGCGAGCACGGCCCGGCCGATCGCCCAGGGATCGGAAAATACGCGTTCCACCTTCAGCGCCGCTCGGAAGCTGTGCCGGAGGGCGGAACCCCATGCCTTGACCTCACTCATATAGATGCATACTACACCTAATAAAGCGGGCGAGGCGAGCCGGCGCAGGGTGAGACGGGCCACCCGGTGGCGCCACTGGTGGTTACGGCACCGGGGCCCGCCTCGCGGAGCCCGCCCGGCTCACCAGCCGTTGCGGTGCACGACCTCCGAGACGGGGCGACGCCGCACGGGGCCGAAATTGCCCTGCGGCCAGCCCACGGGAATCGCGGCGAAGGTACGCATGTCGGCGGGGATGCCCAGCGTTTCCTTCCACTCCGCCTCCAGCATCAGGTGCCAGATGGTGATGTTGGCGGCCAGCCCGAGCCCGCGCGCGGCGAGCAGTAGATTCTGTACGCCCGGATAGACGCACGAACCCTCCGCGAGCGCCGTGAAGCGCTCCTGCGTCTGTGCCAGGTCCGCCGCCGCGTCCGGGCCCAGCGCCGCCACGTACGCCTGCACCCCGGCGTCGTCCGTCTGCAGCTCGGGCATCCGGTAACAGGGGATGACCAGCGCGGGCGTCTCCGCGAAGTGGTCGCGCTGGTACTCGATGGCCGCGACCATCCGCCGGTACGCCGCCTCCGGCATCCCCTCGGGGCCGTGCTTGCCGGTGGTGGCCAGATAGGCGTCGACGCACCGCTTCCACAGCGGCGCCAGCCGCGCCATGACCGCCGGGTCGGTGACGACGACGTACTCGTACCGCTGCATGTTGCCGCCGCTGGGACCCCAGACCGCCGCCTGTATGAGCTGGTCCAGCAGCTCGTCGGGCAGCGGGTCGGGCTTCAGCCGGCGCATCGCGCGCATGGTCGACATCGTGTCGAAGAGCGCCGGTTGGGCGGCGGAAGGGGTGGCGGGAGAGGTGGTCGTAGTGGTGATCATGGTCGCCGAGTGTAGGTGCTGGGCCGTGCGTCGGCACGGCCCGCGACGCCCCGTACCGCGGTCGCTCAGTGGGCAGTTGCCGGTACCTCGGCGAGCTCCTCCGGGCCGCCGGTGATCGGCGGCACCCCGGCGGCCGACGCCCGCGCGAACCGGGGCCCGGCCGGCCCGTACACCTCGCGCGGCTCGGGGAAGACGGCGAGCAGCGCGAGGTACATCACCGCCGCGAGCACGAGCCCGACCGGCAGGGAGATGTCCGCGCCACCGGCGAGGTCACCGAGCGGACCGACGAACTGGCCGGGCAGATTGGTGAACAGCAGCCCCACCGCGGCCGACACCAGCCAGACGGACATGGCGCGCCAGTTCCAGCCGTGCGTGAACCAGTAACGGCCGCCCCGCTGACGGCGGTTGAAGACCTGGATGGCGTCCGGGTCGTACCAGCCGCGGCGGGTTGCGTAGCCGAGGATCATGACGACCATCCACGGCGCGGTGCAGGTGATGATCAGCGTGGCGAACGTCGAGATGGACTGGGTGAGGTTCAGCGCGAAGCGCCCGGCGAAGATGAACGCGATCGACAGCACCCCGATGAACAGTGTGGCCTGCACCCGGCTGAAGCGCGGGAACACACTGGAGAAGTCCAGCCCCGTCCCGTAGAGCGCGGTGGTCCCGGTGGACAGGCCGCCGATCAGCGCGATCAGGCAGAGCGGCAGGAAGTACCAGCCCGGCGACACGGCGAGCAGGCCGCCCACGTAGTTCGGCGCGGCCGGATCGAGGTACCTCGCGCCCTTCTCGGCGATGACCGACGCGGTGGCCAGCCCGAAGACGAACGGCAGCAGCGTGGCCAGCTGAGCGAGGAACGCCGCGCCCATGACCCGGCGGCGCGGGGTGCTCGCGGGAATGTAACGGGACCAGTCGCCGAGGAACGCACCGAAGGAGACCGGGTTGGAGAGCACGATCAGCGCCGCGCCGATGAACGACGGCCAGAACAGCGGATCGGCGGTCGACGCGAAGGAACCCGCGTAACCGGGATCGAAATCCCCGGCGAACGCGAAGGCGCCGAGGACGAACATCGCCGACGCCGCCACCACGGCGACCTTGTTGACCAGCAGCATGAAACGGAAGCCGTACAGGCACACCACGAGGACGAGCCCGCCGAACAGCGCGTAGGCCATGCCGTACATCACGCCCGACTCCGGGACCCCGGCGAGCCGGTGCGCGCTGCCGACGAGCGCGTCCCCGGAGGACCACACCGAGATGGAGAAGAACGCCACGGCGGTGAGGAGGGAGAGGAAGGACCCGACGATCCGGCCGTGCACACCGAGGTGGGCGGAGGAGGAGACGGCGTTGTTGGTCCCGTTGGCCGGACCGAACAGCGCCATCGGAGCCAGCAGCGCAGCCCCGGCGACCAGTCCGAGAACGGTCGCCGCGAGCCCTTGCACGAACGACAGTCCGAACAGGACGGGGAAGGCGCCGAGGACGCACGTGGCGAAGGTGTTGGCCCCGCCGAAGGCCAGCCGGAAGAGGTCCAAGGGGCGCGCCGATCGGTCCTCGTCAGGTATCCGTTCCACGCCGTAGGTCTCAATTTCGGTGATCGACGTTGTCACGGTGCTCCGCTTCCTCATGCCGCCGGTGCGGTTCCTGCTGTTCTTACGGGTCTCGCTGTTTTTGCCGTTTTTGCTGGTCGGGGGCTTGTGCCTATGGGCCGGACGCACAGTCTGTGCCCGGCCGCCGGATGGTGACAAGTGTCTCGGCCGACCGCCGGGTACGGTCCGCCGACGACGTACGCCGGGAAAGATGTTCCACTGGGACCTGCGGCCCCCTCCGGGCCGTGCACGTCGTGGGCGGTTGCATGTGGAGGCGGGATGAACGACAAGGGAACACGGGAGATCTGGTCCGGTGTGGTTCGTCTGCCTGCCGCGGCCGGATGGCTGCAGATGTTCGGCGCCGACGGGGTGCTCGAATCCGGTGACCACCCCCTCTTCCCGGCGATCCTGGAGACCGAAGGACAGCCGCAGGCCGTCGCGGTCGACCTGTCCGGTGTGCAGGAGATGACCTTTGCCGCGGCCTGCGCCCTGGCCAAGTGCGCGGAGGAACTGAGCCACCGGGACATCCACCTCATGGTGGCCGCGCCCTCCGAAGAAGCCGCCCGTGCCCTCGCCGTCGACGAGGTCGCCGACTCCGGTGTGGTCCTGCTGCCGGCGATCCACGACCTCATCACCGCCTGCGTGCCCGACCTGCCGGACGCCCTGTGGAACGGCGGCGCGAGTGCGGAAGTCCCCGTGCCGGCCACGGCTCTGGACGACCTTCCCCAGCAGGAGTTCGACCGGCTGCGCGGCAAGGTACGCGACCTCCAGGCCAAAGTCCGCACGCACCCCCTCATCGCACAGGCCCAGGGCATCCTCCAGGAACGGTACCGGCTGCGCGACGGCCAGGCCGCCTTCACACTGCTGCAGGCGGCCTCCCAGCGGCACAACGTCAAGCTGCGCGTCCTGGCCTCCGCGGTACTCAGCGCGCCCCGCCCCGAGGGCGGCGCGACGCGCTGGTTCGCCGACCGCGTCCGCACCCGCGCGCCGAAGCTGGCGGCACTGCCGCAGGTGAACTCGGAGTCCGCCAACCGCAGCGCCGTGGTCTCGGCCGTACTGCACCAGACCCTGCTGATCTCGGACACCCCGATGGGCAACGTGCAGCTCGCCGACCGCCACGCCGGCGGACTGCGGATCGAGAAGCACGCGGGCCTGAACGAGGAGTTCGTCGAGTACTTCGACGTCGTGGGCAAGGACGGCACCTCCTGCGCGCTGGCGGCACGCAACGTCACCCGGGTCACCGTCACCGACGTGGCCACCGACCCGGTCTTCGACGAAGAGGCCCGCTACAAGATCCTCCAGGCCGGCAGCCGCGCGGCGCACAGCACGCCGCTGACCACCGGGCGCGGCATCTGCCTCGGCATGGTCTCCAGCCACCACGAGCGCCCCGTCCAGCTCCTGGGCCCGGCCCAGGCCCGGGCCATGGACCGCATCGGCGACCAGGCGGGCCGCTGGCTGGCCTGGCACCAACGCACCGTCGTCCTCGACGCCCTGGAACACCTCCACCGCATGGCGCTCAGCGCCTGACCGGCGCCGCGACCCGCAGGGCCGTCGTCAACGGGCGGGCAGCCGCGCACCGGTGGCCCGCAGCCGGAAGGCGGCCGGCGTCTCGCCCGCGCGCTCGCGGAAGAACCGGTTGAACACCGTGGCCCCCGGAAACCCCAGGCGCTCGCCGACCGCCGTGGCCGACAGATCGGTGTGCAGCAGCAGCCGCTTGGCTTCGAGGACGATGCGGTCGTCGATGAACCGCTTCGCGCCGCACCCGACCGCGGCGCGGGTGGCGCGGGTCAGGGTACGGACGCTGTAGCCCAGCCCGGCCGCGTAGTCCGCGACGTGATGGCTGCGGGTGAAGTCACGCTCCACGGCCTGCTGGAAGCGGCGGAACGCCGTGCCGGCCGCCGTCGGGCCCGGCTGGTCCCCGGGCAGGTGGGACAGGCGCAGGACCAGGATCGACAGCAGGTGCCGGACCACCTCGACATGTACCTCCAGCGGCAGGTCCGTCAGCCGGCGGTACTCGCTCTCCAGCATCTCCAGGGTCTGCCGTACGGGACCGCGCGCGGTGCCCGTGGGGACCAGCGGGAACTGCCGGGGACGCTCGTCCACATGGGCGGCGTCGGCGGTGGCCGTACTGAGGAAACTGGGCTGGAAGAGGACGACCGTCCCCTCCGCCGCCGCGAGGTCGGACCGGAACTGGAGCACCTGCCCCGGCCGCGCCCAGCCCCAGCCGCCCTCCTCCACCACGTACTCCGCGAAGTCCACGGAGCAGAGCAGCACGCCGGACTTCACCGTGATCAGCTGATGGAAGACCGGCCTGAGCGGTGCGTACTCGTCCTCGCCGCGCCCGCGCGCCGTGGCGGCCAGCCCGGCGAAGTCGACCACCTCCACGCCCGGCGGGCCACCCGGAGTGGCCGGGAACCGGGCCTCCGTGATGGCAAGGTGTCCGCTTCTGCTCATGTCCTGTCCTCAGTCCGTGCCGACCAGTGCATTTTCCGTACCTAGCGTCGGAGCCGCACGCGCTCCTCTACGTGAAAGGCACCGTCCATGACACAACACGGCCCGGCGCTGAACTTCCGCGACTTCCTCGGCACACTGCTGGCGGACGGCGACGCCGTAGCCATCGGCCGGCCGGTCGACCCGGAGCTGGAGGTGGGCGCGGTGACCCGGCGGGTCTACGAGACCAAGGCCCCGGCCCCCTTGTTCAACCACCTCACCGGTGCCGCGCCCGGCTTCCGCATCCTCGGCGCACCGGCCGGCCTGAACACCGCCGACCGGACCGGGAAGGGCGCGTACGGCCGGCTCGCGGCCCACTTCGGCCTGGCGCGCGACAGCACACCGCGCGACATCCTGGAGCGGCTGATCGCGGCGATGCACGCGGACCCACTGCCGCCGGTCGTCGTGGCGGACGGCCCGTGCAAGGAGAACATCCGTACCGGCGACGCCGTCGACCTGGAGGCGTTCCCCGTACCGCTGCTGCACCAGGAGGACGGCGGACGGTACTTCGGCACCTACGGTTTCCACGTCGTCCGCAGCCCGGACGGCACATGGACGAGCTGGTCGGTCGCCCGCACCATGCTGAACGGCCGCAACACCCTGGTCGGTCCGGCGATGCCGCAGCAGCACATCGGCATGATCCACGACATGTGGCGGGAGAAGGGGCGGGCCACGCCGTGGGCCATGGTCCTCGGCGCACCGCCCGCGGCCCTCGCCGCCGCCGGGATGCCGCTCCCGGCCCGGGTCGACGAGGACGGTTATGTCGGCGCGCTGACCGGCAGTCCGGTGGAGGTCGTCCAGGCCGAGACCCACGACCTGTACGTACCGGCCAACGCCGAGATCGTCCTGGAGGGCTGGATCAGCCACGACGAGACGGCGCCCGAGGGGCCGATGGGGGAGTACCACGGCTACTCCTTCGGCCACAGCAAGCCGCAGCCGGTCTTCCACGTCGAGGCGGTCACCCACCGGAACGACCCGGTCCTGCCCGTCTGCGCGGCGGGCCTGCCCCCGGAGGAGAACCACACCATCTGGGGCACGATGATCTCCGCGGCGAGCCTGGACGTGCTCCGCTCCGCCGGCCTCCCCATCGACCTTGCCTGGTGCTCGTACGAGGCCGCCACCTGCTGGATCGTCCTCTCCGTCGACACCGGGCGGCTGGCGCGGCTGGACATCGGCGAACGCGAACTGGTCGACAGGGTGGCCGAGGTGCTGTTCGGCTCCCACGCGGGCTGGCTGGTCCCCAAGGTGATCCTGGTCGGCGACGACATCGACATCACCGACATCGACCAGGTGGTGTGGGCGATGGCCACCCGCTACCGCCCCGGCGAGAACGAGCACTGCTTCCCCGAGGCCCCCGGCATCCCGATGGTGCCCTACCTCACCCCCGAGGAAGCCGCCTCGGGCCGGGGCGGCAAGGCGGTCATCAGCTGCCTGCAACCGGAGCAGTTCCGCGGCGCCTCGCGCGGCACCACGGCCTCCTTCCGCACCTCGTTCCCCGCGGAGCTGCAACAGCACGTCCTCGACAACTGGGCGTCCTACGGCTACCGCTGACGGACGACCGGGGCGGTGACCGGGCTCCGGCCGCCCCGGGGCCCGGTCACCGCGGATCGTGTCCGGCGCGCATGCTGAGGACGGCGTTCACCGGCAGCACGCCGAGGAAGGCGAGGAGCAGCGCCTGCCAGGAACCCGTGGCGGCGTGCAGCCAGGCGGCGAGTGCCGGCCCGGTGGCCGCCACGAGGTACCCGCAGGTCTGCGCCATGGCCGACAGCGCGGTGACATGCTGCGGGTCGGTGCCCCGGCGTACGTAGAGCACGCCCGCGAGGGACTGTGCCGCACCCAGCCCGGCACCGAGGACGGCCGCCCACAGGGCGGGAGCGGCGGCCGGGGCCAGCAGCAGGCCCGCGAAACCCACCATCGGGACGGCGAGGGCGGCCGCGATGTGCGGCCGCTGGTCCGCGCGCCGGCCGGCCAGTGCGGGCGCCGCGAAGCCGCCCGCCGCGATGCCCAGGATGAAGACGGCCTGGTACGTCCCGGCCGTCGTCCGGCTCGTGCCCGACGCCACGAGGACGGACGGCAGCCAGGCGAGCGTGGTGTAGAACATCAGCGTCTGGAGCCCGAAGAACGCCGTCAGGCTCCAGCCGAGCGCGGTACGGGCCACCGGGCGCCGCCCGGAGGCGGTACCGGAAGCGGTTCCCTCGGCGTTGTCGGAGGTGGTGGTGGCGGGGCCCGGTGGGGTGCGGCGCCGGATCGCCTGCGGGGCGATGCCGATCAGGGCAAGTAGCGCGGGCACCACGGCGATGCCGATCGCCGGCTGCCAGGCGCCCCCGGCGGCCTGCGCGACCGGGGCGACGAGGGCGGCGACGACCGCCGAGCCGATCCCCATCGACAGCGCGTAGACGCCCATCATCGTGCCGGCGCGCCGCGGGGCGAACCGCGCGTGCACCCACACCGGAATCAGGACGTTCACCACGGCGGTGGCGAGACTGACCAGCACGGTGCCGACGACCAGCCCGCTTGTGCCGGCCATGCGCACCATCGCCCCCACGACCAGAACGGCACTGGCAAGCAAGAGCCCGCGCTCCGCGCCGTAACGCCGGCGCGCGAACGCGCCCAGCGGAGCGAAGAGTCCCATGCACAGCGGCGGCAGCAGGCCGAGCAGGGTGACGGTCCCACTGCTGAACCCGGCGACCGGCGCGAGGGGACCGACCTGGCCGAACGCGACCCGTGTGTTCAGGCTGAGCAACACGAAGCCGACGACGAGCAGGGCGCCGGAGGCCCGTACGCCGCCCGGTGGCGGTGCGGTGGGGGAGGCGGCGCCAGTGGCGGCCGCGGTGGTGGCTCCGGTGGTGGAGGAAACGGTCATGACAGCCCCTTGAGCGGCGGAAACGATGCCGACGGGTGAGGTGCCGACGGGCGGCACGCGGGGATGCCACCGACGGACAGTGCGTCAGTGGGTTCCGGGAGACGGCAACGGTAGTGTTCACGCTCAAGCGCACTTGAGTGCAACCCGGAGGTGGCGAGGAGCGATGCCCGAACTGTGGTCGATCAGCGAGGTGGCGCGGGCCTTCGGCCTGTCGGTGTCGGCGCTGCGCTACTACGAGGAGTGCGGCCTGGTCCGCTCCACCGAGCGGCGCGGCCGCGTGCGGTTCTACGACCGGGCGGCCCTGGAACAGCTCGCGTATGTGCAACTGTGGCGCGACGACGGCCTGATGTCGGTCGCCGACACCGCCGCCGTCGTGGGCAGTGACAGCGTGGCGGACCGCCGCACGCTGATCAGCGCGCAACGCGAGGTGATGCTCGCCCGCATCCGCAGCCTGACCCGGGCCGCCGCGGTACTGGAGCACATGCTGGGCTGCCGGACGGACCGTGCGCTGGAGTGCCCGATGACCGGCGCGTACATCAACTCGCGGGTGGACGCGGCACTGTCCGGCGAGGACTTCGTCGACGACTTCCTCCCACCGCCGACCGACGAGCCCTGAGCAGACCGTCCCGCCCCCTCACCGTGACCGACCCCGGGCAGGTACCTTGCTTCGCAGGATACTTGTGGAGCAAGATACTCGCCGTGGCAGTCAACGAGGGGCTTCGGCAGCAGTGGCTGCGCGGCGTGCTGGACATGTGCCTGCTCGCCGTGATCGCCCAACGCCCGACATACGGATACGAGATGACGGTGCGTCTGGCCGAGCACGGCCTGGAGGTGGCCAGCGGGTCGATCTACCCGGCCCTGGCCCGGCTGCGGTCACGAGGGCTGGTGGACGTCACGCGGCAGCCGGGGGCGGGCGGCCCGGTGCGTACCTACTACCACCTCGCTGCCGACGGCCGCCGTGAACTGGCGGAGTGGAGCGCTCAGTGGGCCGACTTCGCCGCCGGCGTGGACCGCGTACTGCCCATCACGACCAACACAACGGAACAGGCCGACCAGGGGCATGAGGGTGGGGACGATGAAGCGTGACGCAGTGGCACAGGCCCGGCGGGTATGGCGGCGACTGGGCGTGCCGGAGGAGGCCGCGCGGGAGATGGCCGAGGAACTGAGCGCCGACCTCGCGGAAGCCGTGGCCGACGGCCGTACCGCCGAGGAGTACGTGGGCGGCGACGTCGCCGCCCTGGCCCGCACATGGGCCGCCGAACGGGGCCTGATCCGGCCCAGACAGCACGTCGGGCGCGTGCTGGCGGCAGCACTTCTCGGCGCGCTGCCGGGCGGCTTCACCGCCCTGTTCTTCGTCTTCGCCCCCTCGTCGCGCCTCCCCGCGTTCGCCTTCGCGCGTGCTTCCTCGGGGGACAACTGGGTGGTGCGGGCCCTCTCGGCGAGCCCCACGAGCCCGGAGCCGTCGCTGCATGTGTCGGCGCCCGTCATCCTCACCCTGTACGTCCTGAGCGGCTGCATCGCCTACGCCGGGTCGCTGGCCGCGGTCTCCGCCGTGCTGCGCCGCTCCGGCGACTCCCACCGCCGCCAGACCGTACGGGCCTTCGCCCTCGCGATCCCCGTCATCGGCCTCGTGGCCACCGCCGCCGGCGTCGCACTGGCCGCGGCCCTGAACTTCCAGATGGTCGCCTTCCGGCCGGTCTGCCTGTTGGTTCTCCTCCTGCTGGCGCTGGGCGTCGCCCTGATACGGCTGCAGGTCGTCACCCGCACCGCGCGCCCGGCAGCCCCCGTCGGGGCCGCCTGAACCGTCAGCCGGCCCGTACGCCACGCTCCTCGGCCCGGCTCTGCCGCGGGGCCGCGCCCGTGAGCGCTGTCGCGAGGAGCGCGGCGGGACCCGTCAGGGCGGTGCTGTGCAGCACCTCGACCCGGTGCACGAGTCGCGGTGCCGACAGGGACACCGCACTGACACCGGCACCGGGGCCCTCGGCGATCGCCGGCCGGGGGAGCAGCGCGAGCCCGTGCCCGGCGGCGACGAGGGAGAGCAGCCCGCGCACGTCCGTACCGTCGTAACGCAACGAGGAACGGAAGCCGTCGGTCCCGCTCGCGGTGCGCAGGTGCGCGAGCGGGACGGCGGCGTCGGGTGCGTCGAGCCACCGGGCATCGGCCAGGTCCGACAGGCGCAGACCGGCCCGGCCGGCCAGCGGGTGCCCGGCGGGCAGTGCGACGGCCGGCGGCTGCTCGTCGACCGCCCGCGCCGTGAGGGCGCCGGTGTCGGCGAGGTGCAGCGGGTCGTGCGGAGCGGCCGCACCGTCGACCAGACCGACGTCCAGGTCCCCGGCCGCGACGTCACGCGCGACGGCCTCGCGCCCGAGGACGCGCACCGTCACCTCCGACAGCGGCTGCTGATGGCGCAGGGAGGCCAGCGCCTCGCCGAGCCGGTGCGTCACGGCCAGCGGTGCGACACCGAGGACGACGCGGGCGGCGGGTGCGGTGGTCAGCCGCGCGATGTCCGCGCGGGCGGCGTCCAGCCGCAACAACAGCGGTCCGGCGTGCTCCAGCAACCGCTCACCGACACCGGTGGGGACGACCGGGCGCCGCAGTAAAAGCGCCGCCCCGAGGTCGCTCTCCAGCGCGGCGATGTGCTGGGACACCGCCGACTGCGTGTACCCCAGCTCGCGGGCCGCCTCGGAGAAGGAACCACAACGGGCCACGGTCACGAAGGTGCGGAGGAGATGGGGATCCATGGGCATCAGTATCGCTAATGGGCCGCTCAGGAATCATCGTTGGCGTTGAACGGAGCGCCCGGATCAGGATGGGGCCATGCCTCACCCTTCCACGCCACCACCGGCGGCCCGTATCGCCCTGGTGGGCGATCGTTCGCCCGGCGTCCTGGCCCACACCCGTATCCCCGCCCTCCTCGATGCGCCGGCCCGGCGCGACGGGCCCGTCCTCGACGCGTACTGGATCCCCACTCCGGACGCGGAACCCGCCGGTTCCCTCACCGGATTCGACGCCGTGTGGCTGGTGCCGGGCAGCCCGTACCGCAGCGAAGCGGGCGCGGTCGCGGCGGTACGCACCGCACGTGAGCAGGGCATCCCGTTCCTCGGAACCTGTGGCGGCTTCCAGCACGCCCTGCTGGAATTCGCGCGCAACGTCTGTGGACTCACCGACGTCGGCCACGCCGAGAACCACCCGGAGACCGGCGATCCGCTGATCGTCCCACTGGCCTGCTCCCTGCGCGGCCACGAAGGCGCGGTCGAGGTGGCGGCCGGTTCGCTGGCGGAGCGCGTGCTGGGCGCCGAGCGGACGGTCGAGCGGTACCGCTGCTCGTACGGCCCCAGCCCCGACCGTCTCGATGTGCTGCGCGCCCACGGGATGCGCTTCAGCGGTGTGGACGCGGGCGGCACCGGCAAGGGTGTGGAGGCGGCCGGCACCGGAAGGGCACTGGCGGACAGGCGTAATGAGGTGCGCATCGCGGAGCTTCCCGGCCACCCCTTCTTCCTCGCCACCCTCTTCCAGCCCGAACTCGCCGGTGACGGCATCCGCCCGCACCCCCTCATCCGCGCACTGGCCACGGCGGCGGAAGCACACGCGGCCGAGCGCGCCGCATTGCCGTACTGAGCACGCGGAGCGTGTCGTAGCGCTACGCTCCCCGGTCATGTCGAACACACACTCGTGGCCGGCGGGACCTCCCGTCCGGCCGGCGCGTTCCGCTCCTCCCAAGTGGCCGTGGGGTGCGTTCGCCGTCGCGTCCGCGCTCTTCCTCCTCACCTGGGCCCTCTGCTGGTTCAACGCGAACGTGGTGAACGAGGACCTGCAGAACTACTGCGCCGACCTGCACACGCAGAGTTTCCCGCCGGAGAAGACGTGCGTGACCGGCAACGGGACGGTCACCGGGGCCAACGCCGGGTGGGTCACCGCGGCGTTCTTCACCTCCGCCACACTGTCGGGCGCGTCGCTGGCCGGAGCGCTCACCCTGCAGTTCGCGGCCCGGGTGGGCTACTCGTCGGGGAGGTGACTGCCGCTCGGTGCCTTGCTGAGGTCGACGACGCAGAAGGCGTTGCCGTCCGGGTCCGCGAGGACGACGAAGTCGGGGGCAGGCGGGTACTGGTCCCAGTCCACCCTGCTCGCTCCCAGCGCGACGAGCCGTTCGACCTCGGCTTCCTGCTCGGCGGTGGTGTCGACGAACAGATCGAGGTGGAGGCGCGGATACGGCTCGGCCGGTGAGTCACTGCGCATCAGCGCCAGCGCGCGCCCGGACCCGTCGGCGTGGTCCAGCGTCCGCCAGTTCTCGCTCCGCCACTCCTCGGTCGCCACCAGGTCCAGCGCCGCTGTCCAGAACTCCACGGCGCGGGGCACATCCACCACACCGATGACCGGAAATCCAAGTCTGAGCATGAGCCGAGCCTACGAACCCGTATGCGCCGCCGCCACACCGTGACCCGTGCGCCGTGATCCTCCGCAACCGTGACCCGCCACGCACCTGCCGCGCCTCCTCCGTACGCCATGCCTCCGTACGCCGTGACTCGTCCGGCCGCGGCGCGGACTCGGCGGAATGATGTCTTCCGCTCCTGTGTCCGTCGAGTAGGGTCCGGCGAGCGAGCAGTACGGATCAAGGAGGAGAGTGTCGTGACGGGGCATCAGGTGCCGGCAGACGGGGGCGGTGGGGCCGTGGCGGCCGGACCGCAGGGGGTCCAGGCCGAGGAGCGCCTTTTGCGCCGCGACCTGGGGTTCTGGGGGCTGACCGGCATCGGCTTCTCCAACATCGTCGGCTCCGGCTGGCTGTTCGCCGCGATGTACGCCGCGCAGACGGCCGGTCCCGCGGCGCTGCTGTCCTGGGTGGGGGCCGGACTGCTGTGCGGCCTGGTCGCGATGGTGATGATCGAACTCGGCGCGACCCGGCCGGAGGGCGGCGGAACCGTCCGCTGGCCGCTGTTCGCCAGCGGACGCCTCGTCGGCACCCTCGTCGGCTGGTCCGTCCTGCTGTCCGTCGGCGCCACCGCCGCCGAGATCAGCGCGATCATGCAGTACGCCGCCCACTACCTCCCGGGCATTTACAACGGCCACACCCTCACCCTCTCCGGGGTGGCCCTGGCCGCCGCGCTCAGCATCCTGCTGACGGCGGGGAACTGGTTCGCCGTCCGGCTGTTCGCGCGCCTCAACAACCTCGTCTCGGTGTTCAAGATCGTCGTACCGATCCTCACCGTGCTCGCCCTGGTCGCCTCGGGCTGGCACTCCGGCCGCCTCACCGACCACGGCGGCTTCGCACCGTACGGCTACGTCGCCTGCCTGACCGCACTGGCCGGCGGCGGCATCGTCTACTCCGTCAACGGCTTCCAGGCCCCACTGGACTTCTCCGGCGAGACCCGCAACCCCCGCCGCACCATCCCGGCAGCGGTGCTCACCAGCATCGGCCTCGCCGTGCTGATGTACCTGGCCCTCCAGGTGGCCTTCCTCTTCACCGTCCCCGAGCACCTGCTCGGCAACGGCTGGCAGGGTGTCTCCTTCGACTCACCGTTCGGCCAGCTCGCGCTGGTCCTCAACCTGCACTGGCTGTCCAGCCTGCTCTACGCGGACGCGGTGATCTCGCCCGGCGGCTCGGCGTACGTGGGGGTGGCGCTCAACGCGCGGCACACCTACGCACTGGCGAAGAACGGCACGATTCCGCGGTACTTCATGAAGGTCAACGAGCGGTTCGGTGTCCCGCGCCGCGCCCTGGTGATCAACCTGGTCGTCATCATGGTGTTCCTCCTGCCGTTCGGCGGCTGGCAGGACATCGTCAGTGTGATGGGCGACATGTATCTGCTGATCTACGCCGCGTCCGCGGTGGCCGTCGCCGTCTTCCGCGCCGAACCGGGCGGCCGCACCGCCGGGTGGGTCCCCGGGCTGCGCTGGATCGCACCGCTCAGCTTCGTGGTGGCCAGTGAGTTCGTCTACTGGTCGGGCTGGGACGACCTCCGCCTGGCGCTGCCCCTCGTGCTGGGCGGCCTGCTGATCTTCCTGGCCATGCGCCGCCCGGGAGAGGGGGAGAGCGCCGACGCCGGCCCGCGCCACCGACCGCTCACCGCCGAACTGCGTGCCGGTGCGTGGTTGGTGACCTACCTCGTCGCCCTCACATTGCTCTCCGGGCTCGGCACCTTCGAGGGCTCCGCTCTGCTCCCCGCCCCGTACGACTCACTCGCCGTCGCCGTGATGGCCACGGCGGTGTTCTTCTGGGCGGTCCGCTCGGGCGTCCGCCAACGGGCGGCCTCCCGCCCCGAGGCCGAGTGACCGGCGCGGCCCGTCGTGCGAGTGGCCGGCTCGGCTCGCCCTGAGGCGGCGGGGCGGGGGAGCGACCGCTCTCAGCCGGCCGCGGACGCCCGGTAGAGGCCGCGCCCGGCGCGCTGGGCGCGGGAGGTGGCGACCAGCCGGTCCAGGGTGCTGCGTACGGCGTTGACGCCGGCCGGGGAGTCGGCACGGCCCACGGCCTGAGCGATGTCCCGGGCACGCACGGGGGTCGCACCGCTCTCGGTGAGGGCGCTGACGACCTGCTCGGTCAGACCGTCCTTGGCGGAACCGGCCGTGACCGTCGCCTTCTTCGCCGCGGCGGGCTTGGCGGCGGGCTTGGCGGCGGCGTCCTTGCCCTTGGCGTCCTTCGCCGTGGCGTCCTGGGCCTTGGCGTCCTTCGTGTCCTTCACGGACTTGGTGGCCTTGGCCGCCTTGGCGGTGGTGCCGGCCTTGGCGGTGGTCGAGGACTTGGCGGCCTTCACGGTCTGCGCCGCGGCGGCCTTGCCGGCCGTGCCGCGCTTGCGGCCCTGCGCGGCGGCCGGGGCCTTCGCCGCCTTCTTCCGGCCGGTGCCGGCGGGCGCCTTACGGGCCTTGGGCACGGTGGGGGCCGGGGCCGCGGCCTTCTCCTCCTTCGCCGGCGCGGCGGCCGCCTTCTCCGATGCGGCGCTCGCCGGAGTGGTGTTCGCCGGGTCAGCGGGCGCTTCGGTCTCCGCCTTCGGGGCCGCGGCCGGGGCGGGCACCGTGGCGGCGGCCGCGGCCGGCGCGCCACCGTTGGCCGACAGGGACTGAAGGGCCTGCAGCGCGGTACGCACCGAGTCCAACCGCGTGGTGACGGCGGCGAGTTCCTGCTCCAGGGTCTGCTGCTGTGCCTCGAGGCGGGGGAGTTCGGACTCCAGCAGAGCCGTTGTGTCTTGGATGCTGCCCGGCGTGCTGACGGTTGAAGTCATGATGTTGCCTTTCTGTTTCCGGCCACCATGGCTATTTCGCGATGGTGCTGCGAGCAGCCTACGGGGCTGTCGTGGTGTTGTGTGCCGCTGTGACGTTGTCGGGTTCCCGAGAGAGTACGCATCAATGCACCTTCGTGGGCACAGTCGGTGCGCATCCGCCCCAAATTGGGGAACGTGTGACCGGGCTACCGCAACGCGCGGAAAAGTGTGCGATGCCACTGGCTCCGCCACGGACGCGGCCCAGCACAACACCTGTACGGCCCGCCGGAAGCCCATTGTGAGCAGGGGCGGCAGCACCACTCAAAAGGCCCGGAAGTACGGGCATCGAGGCCGCTCGCACGGCACCTCGGCTGCGCACAAGGACGGCAGAAAAGCGTCCTTCAGTGGCTGTTTGTCGCGGCACGCCACTCGGGCGCCAGCACCGACCACACCTCGGTGTCCTGCCGGACACCCCGGTAGGGGTGGTTCTCGCGCAGCACTCCGTCACGGCTCATGCCGAGCCGCTTGGCCACGTTGATGCTCGGTGTGTTCGCCGCGGACGCGTGCCACTCGACGCGGTGCATCCCTCGTTCGTGAACCGCCCAGTCGATGATGACGCGCACCGCACGAGTGACCAGGCCACGCCCGGCGGCGTCCGGCTCCAGCCAGCAACCGGCCTCACAGGTGCCCGCCTCCGCGTCGAAGACCCGGAAGAGCACACCGCCGACGAGCAGCCCGTTGAGCCGGATGCCGTACAGCCGGCCCGCGTCGGCCGCGGCCTTGTCCGCGTAGGACTGGAGCCAGCGCCGGGCGGAGTCGAGGTCGGCCGTGACGTCGGGGAGACCGATGTGCCGGCCGATGTACTCGCGCCCGCGGTCCATGTGCGCGAGGAACTCCGCGGCCTGCCACGGCTCCAACGGCCCCAGCTCGGCCCCGTCACCCAGAGAAATCGCGAACATCTCACCCTCCACCCCGACCACCAGCGCTCCCCGAATCCTCGCACGCCAACCTCCGGGCAGCTCCACGACCACCCACACACACCACGATCAGCGTGAAATCCCGCTCACGCCCCGCCGTCCGCGCCATCGAGCCGACCGGCCAGGCGTTGTATCGCCGAGCGGATGCCCCGGCCGTAGTCGTCGTCGCGCAGAGCATCGAGGTACTGCCGCGCCTGCGACAGGTGATCGCGGGCCCGGTCATGGTCGCCGAGCTTGTGGTGGTCGGCGGCGAGGTTGAGGTGCAGCGACGGGTAGAAGCCGCGTATTGCCAACGACGTGTGGTGCTGCTTGGCCCGGTCGTCGGTCACCGAGCTCGCCGCCTCCAGGGCGCGCACGTCCCACACGAGCTCTTCCTGCGGATCCTCCTGCAGGTCGGCCAGGTAGTGGGCGAGCACACAACGGTGGAAGGGGTCGCCGTCCGGGGTGATCTCGGCCCAGATCGCGGTGCACCGCTGCCGTGCGGCGTCGGTGTCACCGGCGTGCTGCAGCGCGATGGCCCCTTCGATGCGCTTCATGGCCGTGTCCTCGGCGGTCACGGAGCCTCCTGTCCTACGTCCGGTCAATGACGCGCGAAGCGTAGGGCGAGCCACTGACATCCCACTGGCATCAGCGCTTCGCGCAGTCGCGCCGGTCGGATCCCTTCGCGTCAATGCCCAGGCCGAAGCATTGGACGGTGGCGAATGTGGTCCGGTTGTCGGCGGTGGTGCCGCGGGTGATCCACCAGTGGGTGGGGTGTTCTCCGTAGAGGGCGAAGAGAGTGTCGGCGGCCCAGTGCAGGATCAGCTCTTCCTTGCCGTCGCCGTCGAAGTCGGCGGCGCCGGCGGGCCTGGCGTGCCGCCGCTCTGCGGGTGTCTTCTTGCCGCCGGAGCGGGCGGGGCCCTCCCGCCGTACGGGGATGCGCCGGTCGCCGTCGATCAGTGTGGCGCCCTCGTAGGTGGCGACGAGGACCCCGTCACGGCCGTCACCGTCCGGATCGGCGGCCACGAATCCACCGGGCCCGTAATCGGTGGCGGCGCCCTCGGGTGCGGTCGGCAGCCGGTGGGTGGCCGGAGTGCCGCCCGTGCCGGGGTACACGGCGAGCGATCCGTCGACCTCCGGAGCCTCGGTCTCGGAACCGGGTTCGTCGTTGCGGCTGCCGTCGTCCCCGATCGCCACATCGCGCTGCCCGTCGCCGTCGAAGTCCCCGAACGCGTGGGCGTTGCCGCGGCGCAGCCTTCGCCCGTCGGGCGAGGGTCCGGCGCCTCGGTGGGCCGGGTACAGGATGTTCTCGGACTGCTCGCCGTCGCTGATGGTGTGGAGCAGCAGAGAGGTCGCGCGCGGCTTGCCGGTGGGGTCGATGTCGTCCGCGATGAGGTCGCCGTCCCGCCATGGCAGCCGGGTGTCGCTGCGCGCGGGCACGCCGGAGCGGGTGAACGGGCCGTAGAGGAGAACAACGGAGGATTGATTGGCTGCGAGTGCCGCGAGGTCGTGATGCCCGTCCCCGTCGAAGTCGCCGCGTACGAGGGAGTCCACGCCGAGCTTCGATGCCCCGGCCGGGAGCCGCAGTGGGGTGGCCGGGGACTTCCCCGTGGGCCCGCCGGGGCCGCCCCAGGCCACGTACGGAACACTGCGGGGCGCTGACACGTGTCCGTCCGTCACGCGGGCGCCGTCGACGTCGGTGACGACGTCGGAGAAGCCGTCACCGTCCAGGTCGGCGGTGACCACCGCCTCGGCCGGAATGCTGTCCGGTCCGGCCGTACTCACCTCCTGCTCGGGCAGCCCGAAGTCGTGGCGCCCGTACACGGTGCGGGTCGTGGGGTCGAGTCCGTCGGCCGATCCGTAGACCACACCGACCCGTTCCTCGGACCGGGTGCGCCCGGGGTCGGCGGTGAGGGACACGGGTACGACCAGGTCGCGGTGGCCGTCACCGTTGAGGTCGTCGGGGTCCTTCGAGCCCTTGCCCGCTGCCGGCGCCCGGCTCGCGGCGGGCGCGGTGGGCACCCCGGTGGCCGCGCCGCCACCGTCGGACGCGGAGCGGTCCGTGGAACCACTGCCGCACCCGGTGAGCGGCGCGAGCACGACACAGGCGGCGCAGAGCGCCAAAGACCGCACAGCAGTACGAGTTTTCATACCCCGTACCTTCACATCCCCGCCGCACGGACTCCAGTGCGGGCCGAGCGAGCGGCCGGAGAATGCGTCCGTCGAGCCGTGTCTGCCTGACGGTACGTCAGCCTCGTCGGCGTGCGGTCATGACCACGTACCGCATATAACTGGGCGTATGGCACTGAACTGGACGTTGGTCATAGACAGCGGGAACGCGCCCTTCCTGGCGGATTTCTGGGCCGCGGCGCTGCAGTACGAGGTGGAGGACCCCAGCCCCCTGATCGATGAGCTGCTGGCCGGTGGCCTGCTCGGCAAGGAGGCTGTTGCCGAGCACCGCGGCCACAAGGTTTTCCGTGGCTACGCCGGGATCCGTCACCCCGACGACCCGTTCGACGAGAAGAGCGGTGTCGGGCACGGGCGCCGGCTGCTCTTCCAGGACGTGCCCGAGGACAAGGCGGTGAAGAACCGTCTGCACGTCGACGTCCACACCGGCGTCCCGGGCGTCCCCAAGGGCCTCGAAGAGCTGGTGGTACGGCTGGAGGGCCTGGGCGCGAGCCGCGTCCGCGAGGTGGACATGGGGCCCGCGGGACACTGGTGGGTCATGCGCGACCCGGAAGGCAACGAGTTCTGCGCCGCGTAGCCGCATAGCCGCACGCCTCACCGCGCAGTGCGCCCCCGCCCGTCACGTCGTGGGGGAGTGGAGCGTGGCGAGCAGGTCCCGCGTGTGGCGGAGCCACGTCGCTCGGCTGTCGGCGTCCAGGATGTGGCCCGCGCCCGGGAGTTCCACGAGCGTGGCGCCGGGAATGCCGGCGGCCAGGCGCCGTGAGCTGTCGGGCAGCACCAGCCGGTCCGCGAGCGGTGCGACCACGAGGGTGGGGACCTGAATGCGGGCCAGGTCGGCCCGTACGTCCACGCGGCTCACCAGATCGAAGTGGTCCGGCATACCGGGCGGCATGCCGTCCCGCACCTGGGCGACAGCCGCGTCGATCTCCTGGGCGGAAAGCGCATTGAGCTGGTCCTCCGACGCGCAGGCCAGGAACGCGAACCGGGCGACGGCGTCCCGGTCGCCGGCAGCCTCCAGAATCCGCACCAGCTGGGCCCCGAAGGCCAGTACCGGATCCGCGACGGGAAAACCGGCGGTGAGGACGAGGCCGGTGACACGGTGCGGATGACGGGTTGCCGCACGCACCGCCACCGTGGTGCCCAGCGACTCGCCGAGCACGGCGAACGTCTCGTGCCCGCGTGAGACCGCGGCCGCCACCAACTGGTCGACGAGCACGTCCAGGTCCAGCGGCCCGGTCGCGACCGGGGAGCCACCGGACCCGGGGTAGTGCGGGCCCACGATGCTGTGATCGCGCGCGAGGTCGTCGAGCACCGGGCCGAAGTTCTCGACGATGCCGCCACCCGCGCCATGGGCGAGCAGCAGGGCGGGGCCGGTGCCCTGCACGTACACGTCGAGATCGGATTCACGGCCGAGGACGGCCAGGTCGGAAGTGATGCGCGCAGCGTCAGAAGTCATGTGCAGGACGTTAAACTCCGACACCGGTGTCAGAGTCAAGTCTCTGCCGCACTCAAAGCCGGGCCGTTGTGACGAGAGGACGATCTCCGGGATGAGGATGAAGGAGATGGTGCGGCGTACCGGCGTACACGAACGCCTGCTCCGCTACTACGAGCAGCAGGGGCTGCTGGCGCCGCAGAGACTCCCCAGCGGATACCGGGAGTACGCCGAGGCGGACGTGGAGACGGTGCGGCGCATCCGCTGTCTGCTCGCCGCCGGATTGACCACGTCGGTCATCGCCCAGGTGCTGCCCTGCGTCACCGGTCACGACGACCGCCTCGTCCCTACCTGCCCGGACCTGATCGGCCGGTTGAACGGCGAACGCGACCGCATCACCCGCGAGATCCGGGCCCTCCAGGAGTCGCGCACCATGCTCGACACGATCCTCGGCACAGGGGCTTGAAGTTGCCGCAGCGGCAGCTTCTACCGTCCTGACCAGGGTCGGAACGACCGGCCTTGTGAGCACTCGGGAGGGAGTCGGCGATGGCCTGGCCGATCGCGGAGGTTGCCCGGATGTCGGGCGTGACGGCTCGGACGCTTCGGCACTACGACGAGATCGGTCTGCTGCCGCCCGCCCGGACCGGCAGCAACGGTCACCGGTACTACGGCGAGCACGAGTTGCTGCGCCTGCAGCAGATCCTCGTACTGCGGGCGCTGGGACTGGGGCTGCCCGAGATCGGCCGGGTCCTCGCGGCGCAGGTGGACGAGGTGGAGGCGCTGCGTGACCACCACCGTCGGCTGCTCGCCGAGCGGGACCGGCTGGACGCCCTGGCCGGCACCGTCTCCCGCACGATCACGGAACTGGAGCAGTCCAGAGAGGACGGCAGCCCCATGACGAGCATCAACCGGCCGGAGAACCTCTTCGAGGGCATCCGGCCCAGCCAGTACGCGGAGAACCTGCGGGACTTCCCCGAGCAGGCCGAGGCCGTCGCGCGGCACACCGCGACGATGAGCCAGGACGAGATCGAGGCGTTGCACCGTGCGCGCACGGCACAGATGATCCGGTTCGCCGAACTGCTGGCCGCCGGCCTGCCCGCCGATGCCGCACCGGTGCAGGCCGAGGCCGACGCCCAGTACCGGGCGCTGGCCGAGCTGCGGACGGTCGCCGCCGAGGAGTACCAGGCCATGGGGCGCGCATGTGTGGAGAACGAGCAGTGGCGCGCGGCGTACGAGGCGATCGCACCGGGCCTCGCCGCCTACCAGCGGGACGTCATCGAGGTGTACGCCACCACCCGGCTGAGCTGAGCCGGAGGGACGGGGCCGCCGCGGTGGGGAAGGAGTGTGTGGCGGCCCCGTTCGCCGGTTCCGCCCGGCCGGCATCTTGATCCGGTGTTGCCCGGCGTCCAAGATGAACGGACCCCCGTCCCGGGAGAGGGAGCCGGCACCCATGCGCGAAGAGGATCTGACGGATCCGGAACGCCGTCTGTGGCAGGCATTCGCGACGGGTACCAAGGTCGATCTGCGGGACCGGGCGGCCGATGGGGCTGATGGGGCCAACAGCGCTGATGGGTCCGACGCCGAAGGGGACGGATCCGGATCCGGGTGGGGGCCGGAGCGCACCGTACGCGCGTCGGTGATCCGTGCGCTGCTGCTCGGCAGTGTCGACCCCCGCGCGGGCGAGACCCCCGTGGTGCATCTGGTCGGGGCACGCATAGCGGGCCGGATGGACCTCGTGTTCTGCGAGGCCCGCTGCGTGCTGCGTCTGGAGGAGTGCCGGTTCGAGGAGGCACCGCAGTTGTACGGGGCGAAGCTGCACGTCACGGGCTTCGCTCGCTCGTACCTCCCCGGGCTCGGCGCCAACAGCGTCACGGTGGGCGGGCACCTCGACCTGATGCACACCCGCATCAGCGGCGCCCTCCGCCTGACCAATGCCCGTATCGACGGCAGCCTGCTCCTGCAAGGTGCGCTCCTGGACCACCCCGGGGCCGTGGCGCTCGACGGCTCGTGGCTGGAGATCGGCGGCGGCATCGTCTGCCACAGTGGCTTCCGGGCCGAGGGCGAGATGCGTTTGTCTGCGGCGCGTGTGGGCCAGGGACTCCACTTGCAGGGCGCGCGGCTGCACCACCCCGGCGGGGACGCGTTGTACGCCCCGGGCATCCACATCGGCTCCCATGCGGCCTTCAGTGACGGATTCCACGCGGAGGGTGCGATCGACCTGACCGACGCGACCATCGGCGGCCGCGTCAGCTTCCACACCGCGACGGTCCGGGGAACCGGTGCCCGAGGGGCCGATGACCGGGGGTCCGACGCCAGGGGAACAGACTGCCGCTGCCGCGGGGTGACGTACCGTCACCTGCAGGCCGCCGAACTCGACCTGTCCGCCGCACGCCTGCACGGCTCGGTAGACCTGCAGTACGCCCAGGTCGGTGTCCTGCACCTGCCCGTCGAGGACTTCGCATGCCCCCTCCACTTCGACGGACTGGAGTACCGGTCCCTGCGGCCGCAGCTGCCGGCCGGCGCGCGCCTTCCCCTCGTCGCACGCGACCCCGACGGATACCGGCCGCAGCCGTACCAGCAACTGGCCGCCGTGTACCAGTCGCTCGGGCACGACCACGACGCACGCGCCGTCCTGCTCGCCAAGCAACGCCACCGCCGCAGTACCCTCGGCCCCGCCGGGCGGGCGTGGGGGCACCTGCTCGATGCCACGGTCGGATACGGGTATCGGCCCTGGCTGGCCGGCCTCTGGCTCACCGCCCTCACCCTGCTGGGCACAGCGGTCTTCAGCGCCGCCGGGCCGACGCCCGTCAAAGAGGGCGAGGGCGCGCCCTTCCAGCCCCTCGTCTACACCCTCGACCTGCTCGTTCCCATCGGAGCCCTGGGCCAGCGCAACGCCTGGTACTGGACGACGGGCCTCCAGCAGTTCCTCGCCTACGCGCTGATCGCGGTCGGCTGGCTGCTGACCACCGCCGTCGTGGCGGGCGTGTCACGCGTACTCAACCGCAACTGAGCTCCTGAGCAGCTGAGAAACTGACCGGCATGAACGCCTAGTGTGCGCTCATGCCCTTGGCTGCGGCCTGGGCGATGTTGCGCGCCATCCCGCCGAAGACAACGGAGTGGAAGGGCGCCACGCTCCACCAGTAGGCGTGCCCGAACAGCCCGCGCGGATGGAACAGGGCGCGCTGCCGATAACGAGTGCGGCCGTCGTCGGCGCGCTCGGCGTACATCTCCAGCCAGGCCAGTCCCGGCAAGCGCATCTCGGCGCGGAGCCGCAGCAGGTGGCCGGGCTCGATCTCCTCCACCCGCCAGAAGTCGAGCGAGTCACCGATCCGCAGCCGTTCGGCATCCCGGCGCCCACGGCGCAGCCCGACACCGCCGACGGAACGGTCCAGCCAGCCGCGTACCGCCCAGGCGAGGGGGAAGGAGTACCAGCCGTTGTCACCGCCGATGCCCTCGATCACCCGCCACAGCGCTTCGGGCGGAGCGTCCACGGTCAGCTGCCGTTCGTCCTCGTACAGGCTGCCGCCGGCCCAGTCGGGGTCGGTGGGCAGCGGATCGCTCGGCGCACCGGGCACCGAGGCCGACGACCAGCGGGTGACGACATCCGCCTCCCGCACCCGCCGCAGCGCGAGCGCCAGCGATTCGTCGAACGGCAGCGGCGACGGCAGCGGCTGCTCGGTGCGGTCGGGGACGTACTGGGCGATGTCGTGCTCGCGGCACACCACCTCGTGGCGCAGCGACTCGGTGAGCGGGCGCGCGAGGGAGGTGGGCACGGGGGTCACCACGCCCACCCACAGGCTGGACAGCCGCGGGGTGAGCATCGGTACGGGCATGATCAGCCGGCGGCGGAGCCCGGCGACGGTGGCGTACCGGCTCATCATCTCGCGGTACGTCACGACGTCCGGGCCGCCGATGTCGAACGCACGGTTGACCTCGGCCGGCATCCGGGCCGAACCCACCAGGTAGCGCAGCACGTCCCGGACGCCGATCGGCTGGATGCGGGTACGCACCCAGCTCGGTGTGACCATGACCGGCAGCCGCTCGGTCAAGTAGCGCAGCATTTCGAAGGACGCGGAGCCGGACCCGATGATCACCGCGGCGCGCAGCACAGTGGCGGGCACCGACGCGTCGAGGAAGATGTGTCCCACCTGGGCCCGGGAACGCAGGTGCCGGGACAGCTCCTGCTCCGGGACGCCGCGCGGGGTCAGGCCGCCCAGGTAGACGATGCGCCGCACGCCCGCGGCACGGGCCTGCTCGGCGAAGATCTCCGCCGCGCGGCGGTCCTTCTCCTCGAACTCGGTTCCGGTACCGAGTGAATGCACCAGGTAGTAGGCGACGTCGATACCGTCCATCGCCGCGGCGACCGAGTCGGCGTCGGTGACATCGCCCTTGACCACCTCGGTGGAGTCCGCCCAAGGATGGTCACGCAGCTTGCCCGGAGTACGGGCCAGGCACCGCACTCGGTGGCCGGCCTTCAGCAGTTCGGGGACCAGCCGCCCGCCGATGTACCCGGTGGCCCCGGTCACCAGGCAGTGCAATGCGTCGGTGTCCTGCGGTGCGCCCGTCTGCACGGCCGACTCCCTTCCACGTCCGCCCGCCGTCTGGATCCCCCGCCCGATTATCGCCGCGGCGGGGCGAGGGCGCGTCTTTCGGCGATCCCGCGCGTGGCGGTGGCGAGTTTTGCCGCCACGAGGAACTATGGGCACGGAAGTCCAGGGCGGGGAGCGCAGGGGCGGGGAATGTATGGGCGGGGACATGAGGGGCGACGGAATGCTGCCGGTGGGTGGCGAGGTGCTGGTCGGACTGGTGAAGGGGGAGCGGACCAAGGTGCGCTACCCGGCGGCCGTCCTGAGCGACGACGGCACCCATGTCGTCGTGCGCGCGCCCTGGGCGGGGGACGGGGTCCGCGACTTCGGGTTCGTACGCTTCGAGCCGGGTGATGTGTTCACCGAGCACTACTGGCGCGACCGCTGGTACGCCGTCAAGGAGGTGCGGAGCGCCGACGGCACGGTGAAGGGCTGGTACTGCGACGTCACCCGGCCCGCGGCCGTCGGGCCGGGCGGCATCGTGGTCGAGGACCTGGACCTCGACCTGTGGCTGTCGGCGGACGGTGCGACCGTACTGCGGCTGGACGAGGACGAGTTCGCGGCGAGTGGCATCGAGGAACGCGATCCGGAGGCCGCGGCCGCGGCCCGCCGCTCACTGGATCAACTGGAGACACTCGCCCGTGCGGGCCACTTCCGTACGCTGGACGGCGACTTGCCTCGATGACGGTCAGGCGCCGCGGCCCGTGTCGGTGTCACCGGATGAGCGGACGTCACCGGATGTGCGGACGTCACCGGGCGCGAACGCGCCATCGGGGGCGAAGACCAGCTCGCTGAAGCGTTCGCCGATGCGCCGGTGGGTGGCGGCGTCGGGGTGAAGCTGGTCGGGCAGCGGCAGTTCGGCGAAGTCCGCCTCGCCGTAGAGCTCGCGGCCGTCGAGGTAGTACAGGTTCGGGTCGTCGGCCGCCCGCTGCTTCACGATGCGGGCCAGTTCGTCCCGGATCACATTGAGCGTCAGCCTGCCGGCCGACCGCTCGTCAGGATCGCCCCCGGCCCGGAACAGGAGCCGGCCCGTGCTGATCCTGCTGAAGTCCGGGACGCTGGGGCCGGGCGTGTCCTCGTGGATCGGGCACAGAATCGGCGACACGACCAGCAGCGGCGTGGTGGGGTGGCCTTCCCGGATGGTGTCGAGGAAGCCGTGCACCGCCGGCCCGAAGGCACGCAGCCGCATCAGATCGGCGTTGACCACGTTGATGCCGAGCTTGACGCTGATCAGGTCGGCGGCGGTGTCCCGCAGTGTACGCGCGGTGAACGGGTCGAGCAGGGCGCTGCCGCCCAGCCCCAGGTTGATCAGCTCCACGCCGCCGAGGCGGGCGGCGAGCGCCGGCCACGTGGTGGTGGGGCCGGCGGCGTCGGAGCCGTGGCTGATCGAGCTGCCGTGGTGCAGCCACACCCTGCGGCCCCGGTCCGGTGCGGGCTCGACGGGTGCGTCGGTGCGCAGCGTGATGAGTTCGGCGGACTCGTTGTGCGGCAGCCAGATCTCGATGTCCTTGGCGCGGTCGGGCAGCTCGGTGAAGCGGACGGTGCCGGGCTGTCCGGGGCTGTGCTCGAAGGTGCCGGCCGTCATGTCGATGGTCAGCGTGGAGCCGCCCGCCACACTGCCCGCACCGGCCGGGCTGCCGTCCACGAGCAGCTCGTACACGCCGTCCGGGCGGGGCGGCACGCCCACGTAGACGCGCTTGGTGGGCAGTGCGTCCAGTTCGATGGTGGTGGCCCGGGTACGGAAGGCCAGCCGTACGCCGGAGGGCTGGGCCTCGGCCATGGCAAGCTGGCCGTCGGAGTTCTGGGCCCGGGCCCAGGCCGGCAGCCGGTGCGGCAGCACGCCGTGCTCGGTGTGCTCCACCTCCACGGCGCCGCGCAGCAGGCCCCCGGTGACGGGCGTACTGAACCAGTTGTCCTCGGTGTGCATGACCTCAACCTCGGTGTGCGTGTGTGGTGGCCCTCGACGTGCGTGAGTGGCGGTCCTCGACGGGTATGAGTGGTGGCCCCCGACGTGCGTGTTCGGTGACTCTCGACGTGCGTGAGCGGTGGACCTCTGTGTGCGTGTGTGGTGGCGTACGCGCTGGTCAGGCCCTGGGCCAGTGCCGCAGAGTGGCGTCGAGCGCGTCCAGGATCCGGGTCCAGGTCTCCTGCGTGTCGGGTGCGCTGTGATCGAAACCGCCGCCCAGCTCCAGGCTGACGTAGCCGTGGAAGACACTGCCCAGCAGCCGCACCGCGTGCGTCTGGTCGGGCTCCGCCAGGTCGTAACCGCGCAGGATCGCCCGCGTCATTTGCGCGTGCCGGACGCCCGCGCTTGCGGCGGCGTCCGTCGGATCGAGTCTGAGCTGGGCCGCGGCGTAGCGGCCGGGGTGCTCGCGGGCGTAGTCGCGGTAGACGTTCGCCAGGGCGGTCAGCGCGTCCTTGCCCGCCCGCCCGGCCAGGGCGTCGGCGGCCCGGTCGGCGAGTTCTTCCAGGGCGAGCAACGCGATCCTGGTCTTCAGGTCCTGGGAGCTCTTCACATGCGAGTACAGACTCGCGACCTTGACGTCGAACCGCCTGGCGAGCGCCGAGACGGTCACCTGTTCAAAACCGACCTCATCGGCCAGCTCCGCACCTGCCTGCGCAAGCCGCTCCGTGGTCAGTCCGACCCGCACCATAGCGATCCTCTCCTCCGTCGTCACCGATTATGCAGTTGCCTAAAGATATTAGGCAAATCGCTAAGTGCATCAGGCTCGGTTCGGCCGTGGGGGCGTCAGGGAGACCGCATCCTGCGGCACCCGACACCAAGGCGATCCGGGCCACCACCGCTGCCGGCATCCTCACCCGCGACGTCGGCGGCACCGCCACCACCGAAGACGTCACCAAGGCCCTCACCGCCCACCTGACTGACTAGCAATGTAAGTATTGAGTGCCTATTGCGCCTCTTACTCGATCCCGTTACGTTTGGTTGACGGCCAACCCTGCCCTTGCCCGCGCGCAGTCGACGCGATCGACGCGATTTGCGTCGGCCACGTAGGTGAGGTGGGGGACCGCCCCCACGCCGCTGCTGCTCCGGGAGACCTCGCCATGTCAGAGCTGGAGATCGATGCCGTTGTGTTCGACGTGCTCGGCACGCTCGTCGACGAACCCGCGGGTCTTCGCGCGGGTATTCGTGCGCTCGACCGGTCTCTCGACGACGCCGGGACCGAGCGACTGCTGTCGCTGTGGCAGCGGCACATCGAGCGCGAGCAGCGCCGCATCGTCGACGGCGAGCGGCCCTACGCCACCACCGACACACTCGACCGGGAAGCCGCACGACTCGTCGCCGATGCCGCGGGCATCGGGGATCAGGGAGGTGGCGCCGGGGAAACCGACGACGAGGAAGCCGACTTCCCCGCCGCCGTGGCCACCCTCGCGCCGGCGGGGCGCCGGCTCCCGCCGTGGCCCGACACCGTGGCAGGGCTCGCCCGGCTCGCCGAACGGTTCCCGCTGATCGGACTCTCCAATGCGAGCCGGACGGCACTGCTGGCGCTCAACGCGCACGCCGGACTGCGCTGGCACCAGGCGCTGTCCGCCGAAGACACCCGGACGTACAAGCCGGACCCGGCGGTGTACCAACTGGCCGTCACCGTCTCCGGACGGCCGCCGGAGCGGCTGCTGATGGTTGCCACCCACGCCTGGGACCTGCGCGCCGCGCAACACCACGGCCTGCGCACCGCCTACGTCTCCCGCCCCGTCGGCGACCCGCCCGCCCCCTCGGACCGGTTCGACCTGTACGCCGATGACTTGGCCGACCTCGCCGCCCAACTCGGCACGCTACGGGGGACGACATGAGACGTCAGGCGGAGTCGTGACCCAGGGACCGCCTCCCTGGTAGCGTTCATGGCATGTCTGCTGCTTCGTGCGCGGCCGCTTGTGCCGCGGTGACCAGGACGTCCCGCTAGCGGCGGGACGTTCGACTCACACTTCTCCTGAACGTCCAGCCGCTTCGTGATCAGTCCGGAGCGGCACGTTCGTGCTGCTCAGAACTTCTTCTGAGCGACGGAGCACCTGATGTTCCCAGGCATCCCTTCTTCCCGCGGGCACAGCCCGTCCCCGGCGCGTGCATGGCTGGTGCTGTGCGCGATGTCCATGCTGCAGTTCTTCATCGCGGTCGACGTGACCGTGGTCAACATCGCCCTGCCCTCGATCGGCACCGCCTTCGACGTCGACGGACGTGCTCTGACCTGGGTCGTGGTCGGCTACACGGTCACCGGTGGCGGGCTGCTGATGCTCGGTGGCCGGCTCGGCGACCTGCTCGGCCGGCGGCGTGCGCTGCTGCTCGGCAGCGGCCTGTTCGGCATCGCGTCTCTGCTGGCGGGTCTGACCCCCACGTTTGCCCTGCTGGTGGTCGCGCGCCTGCTGCAGGGCGCAGGTGAGGCCATCGCGCTGCCCGCTGCGATGGCCACCATCGTCCTGTCGTTCCCCGAAGGGCCGAGTCGGTCGCGGGCCTTGAGCGTGTGGGCGGCGGTGGCCAGTTGTGGTCTCGTGGTCGGCTTCGTCCTGTCCGGAATCATCACCGCCCACCTGGGCTGGCGGTGGATCTTCCTGGTCTCGGTCCCGTTCGTTCTGATCGTGCTGCTGGCGGCCGTTTTCCTGGTCAACGGCGACCGCCCAGCCGTCAAGGACGCCTCGCCGCTGGACCTTCCCGGCGCGCTGCTGCTGACCGCCTGCCCGCTGCTGTTCATCTTCGGCGTGGTCGAGGCCGGTGAACGCGGAACGCCCGCATGGGTGGTCCCGGGGGCGCTGGCCGGGGCGATGGCCGCCGGAGTCGGGTTCGTCCGTGTCGAGGCACGCTCACGCAACCCGCTGCTGCCACTGCGCTTCTTCGCCGACCGCACGCGTGTGGCGGCCAATCTGGCCACGATGCTGCTGAGCGGAGCGTTGTCGACCTCGTTTCTGCTGTTCACCTTCGCTCTGCAGGACCGGCTGGGCGTCGGCCCGCTCGGTGCGGGTCTGACGATGTTGCCGCTGGCGGTCTCGCTGATCGTGTTCTCCATGCTCGTACCCCGGCTGCTGGGCCGGTGGGGAGCACGTGCCTGCGTGCTTGCCGGCACCGGGTTCACCGCGGCCGCGATGGCCGCGATCGCGCTCCTCTCGGCCCTGCGGGCAGACGGTGTGGCGATGATCGCGCCCATGCTCCTGATCGCGGCCGGGATGGCGTTCGGCCTCGTGGGGCTCCAGTACCTTGCGGTCAGCGGCGTCACCGAGGACGACGCCGGGACCGCCTCGGGCATCCAGCGCGCGGCTGACCAGTTGGGCGGTGCGACCGGGGTAGCGGTCTGCGTCGGGGCCGGGTTCGCTCCGACCCTGCACTCCCTCGATCCGTTCCTGGTCGCCACGCTGCTGGCCGCCGTGGGGCTCGTGATCGGTGCGGTCGTGGCCTGGCGCATGCCCGCGCCCGCTGCCGCAGCCGACCCACAGGTACAGGTCGGGTGACTTTCGCCCCGCGGGGGTGTGCGGTCTTGGTAGTCGGGACGGCCACCCCCCGCGGGGCGTTGGTCAAGTTCTCCACGGCCACGCGCCGGGGCTCAGGCCCCGGAGCGCGAGCAGAGGCGGCCCGCCGAGCGGGCCAGGGAGGCGAGCATGCGGCGTTGCTCGTACGGCCAGTGGCTGGGCCCGGAGTGGTGGAGGGAAATGACCCCGATCACGGTGCTGGTCGGTCCCAGTACGGGTAATGAGGCCACGGCGCCGACGGGGACCTCGTGGAGCACGTCGGCGGCGGCCGTGCCCGCGAAGAGGGGTGAGTTGGAGATCTCCTCGACGTAGACAGGGGAGCGGTCCTGGGCGGCCACGCCGCAGGCGCTTTCGCGGTCGGACACCGTCTCGAAGAAGCTGAGGAAGGGGCGGGCGAAGCCGCGCTGTCCGACGATGCGCAGCGTGCCGTTCCCGTGGTCGCACGCCTGGGCGTTGCCCAGTGGGGCCTCGGTGATCCGTAGGGCGAGCGCCAGCGCCGCGACCAGGACCGCGTGGTCGGGGTGGTGGCTCAGCCGGTGTCCGGCCGCACAGGACCGTACGATCTGTGCGGCCATCGGGTCGCGACTGAGCCGGACGGTGCGCAGTACGCTGCTGTTCGCCGCCTGCAGCACCAGTTGGCGGGACGCGTCCGTCGCGCGGTAGTAGAGCTCCAGCAGCAGGTCCACTCCGGCCAGCCCGCAGAACGTCACCCGGCTCAGATCCAGTACGACTTGTGCGGCGCACTCCTCCGGGCCCGGCAGCCGGTGGATCAGTGCCGCCACGGACAGGCTGTCCAGTTCGCCCGCGATACGGATGAGGGTCCGCTCGGTGGACATGGTGATGCTGAAGCGCGCGTGATGCGCCGGCTCGGACCAGGACATGCTGCACCTGCCTGCCCGCGATCGCTTGCTCTGCGTGGTCGCTACGGATGAGGAGGTCGCGCGGTGTACGCGGGGTTGTCCGGCTCAGCCTAGCTCCGGGAGGAGCGCGCCCCGGGGGCACCGCAGCGAATTCGGACGATGTGCCAGAGTGAGCGGATTCGTGGCGAGCGCCGCGGGCTCCGGCACTTGCGCCCCCGCGCGCGTCGGCAGGTGAACTGCCGACGCGCGCGGCCTGAGGACGGCCTGACGGCCGGAGTGGGCGTGGCCGGGTTGGGGGACGAGTTCGGTGTGTGCGGTGATGCGCAGTGGCCGCAGATGCACGGTCATACTCCTGTGGTGGAGCCGGGCCGGATGATCATCAGGACGGTGACCACCGCCCAGAGCAGGTTGAAGATTCCGGTCACCATGGCGAGGCGCCCCGGTGACCCCAGGGCAGGGCCGGAAACCTGCGCCGCGGCGAGGGCGTTGCCCTGGGCGGGCAGGATCAGCAGCGCCAGAATGGCGGCGGCCGCCGCCGTCAGGAGGATCGAGACGATCAGCCAACCGCTGCCCAGGACACCCATGCTCCGGGCCGTCGCGAACCCGAAGACCGGTACCGCGATGCCGACGGCCGCATAGACGCGGCAGATGCGGTGCAGCATCCGCAGGGCCGTGAGCGCCTCATGGTCGCCCGGCTCGCTGTGGGCGCGGCGCAGAGCCTTGGGGAACATGCTTGCGGCGACGGTGACCGGGCCGATGGCCACCACGGCGGCCAGCACGTGCAGGGAGAGAAGAAGTGTGGTCACCGGTCAGCGGCCCGTCTCTGCCCGGGCGGCGCGGCGCTCACCGGTGACCTTCGAGGCCGGGAGGCGTCCGGCCCGGGAGGTCCCCGACAGGGTGTTGCCGTCGACGGTGACGGCGAAGGTCAGGTTGAGCCGCATGGGCTTGGTGATGGCCTGCTTCCAGGTGAGCCGGTCGCCGTCGAGGACGACGTCGCTGAGCGGGATCTCCTCTCCCGCGCCACGCGCGGTGCCGGTCAGCACACCGCTTTCCCGGCGGAGTTCGACCTCGGCCTCGATCTTGCCGATGGGGGTGGAGACGGACAGGTCCCAGATGCCTTCGACGGACATGCTGCAGTGGTTCCTCACGGTGCGATGGGGGAGCGGTGAGACCGCGGTGCAGAGGGGGTGCGGCAGTGTTGTGGGGTGCGCGGCGAGCGGCCCGGCGGTCAGAAGCCGGCGGGTACCGGGCCCTGGGCGCGCCATACGGTGCCGCGGCGTTCGTGTGCGAAGAGTTCTTCGACGGCGTGCGCGATCCGCGGGCCCACTTCCCGTTCCAGGAGGTACAGACCCAGGTCGAGTCCGGAGGTGACGCCCGCACCGGTGACCAGGTCGCCGTCGTCGACGACGCGGGCCCGCACCGCGTGGACACCGGTGGCGTCGAGCAGGTCCAGGCCCATGTGGTGCGACGTGGCGTGACGTCCTTCGAGCAGGCCGGCCATGGCCAGTACGAGCGAGCCGCCGCACACCGCGCCGACCGTCACCGCCGGGTTCTCCATCGCCGCCCGCAACAGTGTGGGCAGCTCGGTGGTCAGGGTGCGGCCCAGCAGTACGGGGATGAGTTCGTCCTGCCGCCATTCCCCGGTCCTGGCGTCCTGGTCCGGGGCCTCGCCGGGCTCTCCGACGCGGCCCGAGGCGCCGGGTACCAGGATCAGGCCCGCTCGTACGGGGTCGAGGGCGGCGGTGGCGCGCAACGTCAGCCCGCCGGTGCCGCTGAGCACCTCGCGCGGCCCTTCGGCGGAGACCAGCTCCACGCTCACCCCGCCTCCGGAAGCGGTGCCGCCGGCGTACAGCACCTCGTAGGGCGCGATGACATCGAGCGGATCGAAGCCGTCGAAGAGGACGATCTGAGCGTGCATGCGGGGGTCCTTCGGTACGTGAATCCCGGCACTTTCCGGGGACGCGTCCGAAGCTATCCAGCAGCCATGCCGTCTCCCAGTGGCATGAGTGACACCCTTCCCCGGGAAAGTGCCACGCGATTCCCCGGGAAAGCGCCACCTGCCTTCAGCCCGGCCCGAGGGTGGATGCCGAGGCCCGGTCTCTATCTCTGGTTGGAGACCGTGATCGCCCTGCGGCCTGATGCTGACGGGCCGCACGCGACCATAGCCTGGGCACATCATGAAACGAACCGATGACCGGCTGCTTCCGGTCCTGCTGCTCGGTGCCCAGGCGGTGGTGTGGCCCGGTGCCGCGCTGGTGCGCGGGGCCACGCCGACGGCTGCGGAGTCCCTCGCGGCCGTCCTGGTGGGCGGGCTGGTGACCGTCGCGCTCACGGCCCGCCGTACGCGCCCGGTGCCCGTCCTCGTCCTGGTCGTCGCCGTCTGCGCGCTCATCGCTGAGCCACTGCCCGCCGGCGTGGTGGCCGTGTACGGCACCGCCGGTGTCGCACTGGCCCTGTTCGCGGTGGCCACCGAGCGGGACACCACCACCGCACTGCTGTGCGTCGTGACGCTCGCGCTCTGGCAACTCGTGCACGGCCTCACCCTGCACGGGGTCGGCGGTGGCGGCGAGGGTCTCGACCTCGTACTCACCACACTGCTCTACGCGACGGCCACCGGCACGGGCCTGTACGCACGGCGGCTGCGATCCGCGCGGCAGGCCGCCGAGCGGCGTCTGCACCGGGCGGAGGCCGAGCGGCACCGGCTCCCCGCGGCCGAACGCGGCCGTATGGAGCGGGAGTTGCACGACGTCAGCGCCCATCACCTGACGGCGGTCGTGGTGACGGTGGAGGCGGCGCTCGGACTGCGCGACCGCCGGCCCGAACTGGCCGACCAGGCAGCGGAATTCGCCGCCGGGACCGGCCGTGAGGTGACCCGGGCGCTGAGCGCGGTGCGCGCCCCGGCCCTGGCACCGCAGGACGGCCCGGCGCCGGAGGAGCGGCTGCGGGAACTGGTGGCCGGCTTCCGCGCCCTCGGCCAGCCGGTGACCTGCGACATCGAGGCGCTGCCCGACGGGTCCCGCGGCGACACCGTGTACGGCATCGTCCGCGAGGCGCTGACCAACGTGGTGCGCCACGCCTCGGGCGCCCCCACCACCGTGCGCTGCACGCACGACGATGCGCGGACGGAGATCGTGGTGCGCAACGCGCCGCCGGAGGCCACCGGGCCCGCCACCACACCGGGCAAGGGCCTCGGCGGCGGGCGCGGCCAGAACTTCCTCCGCGGCCGGGCGCGGGAAGCGGGCGGCACGCTCACCAGCGGGCCGACTCCGGACGGAGGGTGGGAAGTACGGGCGGTCCTGCCGGCGGGGAGTGGGACGTCACCGGTGCCGTCGGTTCCGCGGACGTACCGCCTCGCGCAGTTCGTCGCGGCCGCCGTGCTGTGTTTCCAGCCGCTGCTGCCGTTCCTCGTCATCCGGGAGAACACGACGTCTGCCGGGTCCGGCGTCTCCGCCGGCGCGCTCTTCGCACTGCTCGCCGCGGCGCAGGCGGTCACGTTGCTGTGGCTGCGGCGGACCCCGCGCGCCGCGTGGGGCGTGCTGTTGGTCCTCGCCGGGCTGTGGCCGGCGGCGATGGCCGTGAGCGGGTACGCGGGGCCGGCGGTCGTACCGCCCGCACTGAGCATGATCGCTACCTGCGTGGCACTCGTCCTGGCGGCAGCTGACGGTGCGTCGGGCGAGGGCCCCGACCCGAGTGGGGGGATGCGGCGCTTCGCGGTACCGGTCGTGGTCGCTGCCGTACACACGGCCACGGTGATCGCCGCCGTACTCGCGCGCGGCGGCACCACGCCCGTCTGGGCGGCCGCCGGGGCCGCAACCGTCGTGGTGGCGGCCGCCGCCTGGGTTGCCGGCACCCGGTACGGCACACGCCGACGAGCCGCCCGCGACACCCACGAGCAGCGTCTCGCCGCGTGGACCGAGGAGGCCGTACGCGACGCATGGGCCGAACGCCGCCGGATCACCACCGGGCTGGAGACCACCGTGCTGGCACGCACCGCCGAGGTCGTCGCGGAGGCGGAAGCGGGGCGGCTGGCCGCGACGGCGGAGCGGGCCCGCGAGGCCCTGGCCGCCATGCGGGCCCTGCTCGAAACGGTCCGGGACGGGGAGCAGCACGCCGAACTCCGGCCGCAGCCCACGCTCCAGGCCCTCGATCTCCTCGTCGACCAGTGCCGGGCCACCGGCCGTCGGGTGGAAGTACGGATCGGTGACCGGGTCCCGGCGCGACTGCCGGCAGCGGTGGACATCGCGGCCTACCGTGCCGCCGAGACCCTCCTGGAGGCGGGCGGGCACGAGGCAGGCCTTCTGGAGGCGGGTGGGGGCGAACCCACCGCGCTCGTCCTCGACGCCGATGACGACGCCCTGACCCTCACGGCGACCGGCGTGTCCGGCGCCGCCCGCGGCGCCGCGCGGCACCGGCTGGCGACGCGAGCCGCCGCCCTCGGCGGCACCCTGACCACCGATCGGCCGGGCACGGTCGTGTTGCGGCTGCCCTTGAACGGAGACCAGGAGGAATCCCGATGACCATCGACGTGCTGGTCGTCGACGACCAGGCAGTGGTCCGGGCGGGCTTCGCCGCCGTCATCGACGCCGAGGAGGACATGACGGTTGTCGGAGAAGCCGGTGACGGCGCCGCCGCGGTGAGCCTCGCCGAACAGCTCACACCGGACGTGGTCGTCATGGACGTACGGATGCCCGGCCTCGACGGCATCACCGCCACCCGGATCCTCACCGGGCGCGAGAACCCGCCGCGCGTCCTCGTACTGACCACCTTCGACCTCGACGCCTACGTCTTCGACGCACTGCGCGCCGGTGCCTCCGGCTTCCTCCTCAAGGACGTGCAGGCAGCCGAACTGCTGCAGGGCATCCGCGTCGTGGCCGGCGGGGAGAGCGTCCTCGCCCCTTCCGCCACCCGCCGGCTCATCGGGCACTACGCGTCCGGCCCGCCCACCGGGCCGCGGGCCGGGCACGACACGACCCTCCTGGCGCAGCTGACCGCGCGCGAACGCCGCGTCCTCACCCTGGTCGCCTCCGGCCTGAACAACGCCGAGATCGCCGCCGAACTCGACATCACCGTCGGCACCGTCAAGTCCCACGTGAACGCGCTGCTGCGCAAGCTCCAGGTACGCGACCGGGTGCAGGCGACGATCTTCGCGTACGACCTGGGCCTCGTCCGTGCGATCCCACCGGGAACGCATCCCTGACGCCCACCATCACTTACAGCGGAACACCGACGCCATGAACACCAACACCGTCAGTACCCACACCATGACCACCACGCACAAGGAGCAGACCGTCCCTATGAACGACCCCGCGGCCACCCACCCCGTCCTGCGGACCGTACGCGAGGCGCTGGGCAGCCTCGTCGCCCGGCTCTACCTCGCCGTGTGCGCGGCCCTCCTCGTCTGGGCCATCGTGGTGAGCTACGGCGACAACCCCGACGCCTCCTTCGCCGGAGTGGTGCCGACGATCGCCACCGCGCCGGTGAGCCTGCTGATGCTCGTGCTGCCCGACCACTTCTCAATGTTCTTCCTCCCCGTCATCGTCGGTGCGCTGGTGAACGCAGTGATCATCGGCTGGTGTGCCCGCGTCCTGCGCCAGGGACGCAACGGCTGACCGCACGCTGCGCCAACCGGGTGGACATCGTCCACCACAGCCACCTGACACCACCGCCGGCGCATCACCACCCCGCGGGCGGGTACGACACGATCAACTATCCGTCCCCCACGGATACCCCGGAGGGCCCGCAGAGTGCGGGCCCTCCGTATGTTGTCAGTAGGCGATCTGCCCGGCGCTGCGGGCCGTCCCCTTGAACTGGATGTAGAAGCCGGAGCCGTCCTTCACGTCCGTGGCAACCTGCATCCACTTGCCCGCCGTGGCCGTCTTCCAGCCGTTGCACTTGCCGGTCGCCTTGAAGCAGGTCGTGACCTGGCGGGTGGCCTTGACCTTCAGGTTGATGTCGGCGCAGTTCTTGGTGGTGTACGCGTACGTGCCCGTGGCGGGCCAGTGCGCGTTGCGGCTGCCGCTGCCCGGCGTGCTGGTGTAGTTCTTCGCGGTGCCGTAGCAGGACTGGATCGCCACGTTGGCCTTCGGCTCCGAGGCGCTTGCCGGGCCGGTCGTTGCCGCGGCAGCCACCCCTCCGAGCAGTACGGCGGTCATCGCGAACGGAGCGATACGAGTGCGCATTCGCACGGGAATTCCCCCTGTGAGTTCCGTGTGATCGAGTGTTCTCCCGCGTGCCGAATGCCGTGGCATGTCATGCACGCGAGGAACAGCTTCGCCCGTCGCCGCCTCCGGCGCCTTGGCTCTGCGCGCCAGGGCCTTGGCCGGGGGTGCCAGGTTCGTCTCGGCCCGGTGTCCCGGGTTCGGTGCCGCCGCAAGGGTGCGTGCGGTTCCGGTAGTCGCTGGGCGTGGTGCCGTAGTGCGCGCGGAAGGCGCGGGTGAAGTCCGCGGGGCGGGGGAATCCCCAGCGGGCCGCCACGGCCTGGATCGGTACGTGCCGCTTCAGCGGGTCCGCCAGATCGCGCCGGCAGCGCTCCAGGCGCTGGCCGCGTATCCAGGTACGGATGCTCGTCCCGTGTTGCTGGAACAGCCGGTGCAGGGAGCGGACCGAGATGTGGTGCGCCGCCGCGATGTCGCTCGCGGCGAGGGTGGGGTCGCCCAGCCGGTGCTGGACGAAGGAGGTGATGCGGAGATAGAGGGCGCGTTGCCGGCAGGACGGCGGCACGTCGCGTTCGCGGTCCGTGTGGTGCGCGAGGAACGCGGTCGCCAGGTCGAGCCCCACGGCGCCGAGTCGGGCCGTGTCCTGCGGTGTGTAGTCGGCGCCGTCCTCCGCCAGACGGACCAGGAAGTCCGCCAGCAGCCGGCCGAGCCCCTTGTCGCCCGGGAGCGGGGACGCGATGAGCGGGGCGAGATGGTCGGCGCGCAGGGGGAGCAGCTCGCGTGGGAACTGTATGAGGAGCGCCTCACCGTCGGCGTAGGAGTCGAACGGGCGCGAGCTGTCAAAGACCAGCAGCTCACCCGGCCGGCCCGGGGCACGGCGGCGGTTCTGCTCGATCACATGGGGGCCGGAGCGTACGAGGGCGATCTGGAGGGTTTCCGGGTCGGAGACACGGATCAGCTTCGGCGTGCGGTGGGAGCAGAAGGAGGAGTACGCCATTCCCGAGAGCTGTACCGGGCCCAGCGGCATCGCCTTGAACCAGCCGCTGAACACCTCGACGTCGACCAGCCGGAAGGTCGTCGGCATCACCGTGGTCCGGGTGACCTCCGCCCACGCGGCGAGCGCGTCCCGTGCCGCAAAAGCCGTGCTGTCGAAGACCTTGTCCACGTTCCCCCCCAAGACCGGGCGGTCGGCGCGCAGTTGCCGACCGAAATCCGTGACAGTCCGGAATCCGTGACAGTCCGGAATCCGTGACAGCCGGAAATCTAAGGAAGGGGAGTAAATGTCTGGTGTACGTCTGAAAAGTGGTCCGCCGTTCATGCAAGCTTCAAGCGTGCCGCCCCGATTCGCCGCTCACGTCCGCTCGGCGCGGTGCCACAGCTCCTGCAGCGCGTTGTTCACACGCTCCGGCTGTTGGGTGTGCGGGTAGTAGCCGGGCACGACCAGGTGGTCGGCCGCGAGGGCTTCGGCGAGGTACGCGGCGCAGGCGATCAGCGGCTCGCCGGCGTACTTGCGGTACTGCTCGGGTGCCCCTTCCCAGTCGCCGGAGACCAGCAGCTTCGGGAACGACGCCTCGGCCAGCGGCTCCAGCGCGATGTCCGCGTCCCAGCAGGGGAGTTCGGTCATCGTGGCCGCGGCAGCGCGCAGCCGCGCCGGTGTCGCCTCGGGCGTCGCCATCCCGACCGACTCGGTGGCGCCGCGCAGGAACTCCTCCGGCGTGAGGCCGGCGGGCAGCGCCGCGGTGGCCGCCCGGGCGCGCGCCAGTGCCTCGGCGACGACCGGGTGGCGCTCGGCGGGGCGCAGGGCGCCGGGCTGGATCAGTGTGAGCGAGCGGACCAGGTCCGGGCGGCGTACGGCGGCGGCCAGTGCGCCGACACCGCCGTACGCATGCCCGACCAGGTGAGCGCCGGTGCCGCCGGCTCCGAGCAGACCGATGACGTCCTCGGCGTCCACCGCCCAGTCGCTGCGCTCGATGTCGGGGCTGAGCCCGTACCCTCTGCGGTCCATCAGCAGCAGGCGATGCCGGCCGGCCAGGGGCCGCTGGGCCGCGAAGCCGTACCGGTCGTCGTCGCCCCAGGTCAGGATCCCGTGCACGAAGACGACGGGCGGGCGGTCGGCGTTCTCGTCGCCCCACGCGGTGACGTGCACCGGTGCGGCCGCCGCCGGGTGCCGGTCACTCATCGGCTCGGTCATCGGTTTCCCCCTCGATTCGCCGGCTGCTGACACACCGCCCGACGGCCCGTGGCGACGACGCGGTGCCCGCGAGAGACACTACCCAGAACCCCGTGCTCGCCTCTCCCGGCCGACGACCGCATCCCCGCGCGCCACAGCCCCCGCCAAGCGGTGTTACCGCCTCCGCAAAAGCGGTGTTACCGCTTCCGACCGGCGCGTTAGCGGAACGACAGCCTCGCGTGAGTGAAACGTCAGCTGTCGGAGCCAAGCTGGTTCTCAGAGCGGGGAAGGCTTCATGAAGCCCGTCCCACGCACACGCACCTCGACCACCGCCACCACCAGCACACCATTGCACGGGGGGACCCCACATGCGTACCAACCGAATCCGCGTCGCAGGCCTGGCCGCCGTCACCGCCGCCCTTGCCCTGAGCGTGACCGCCTGTGGCGGTTCGGACAGCGCCAAGGACAGCGGAGCCAAGGAGAAGACCTCCGCGGCGGCGTACACCGCGAAGAGCTCCGCCGACGTCGGCACCCGTTCCGCCACCGACACCGCCGTCCCGGCCGCCGACCAGATCACCAAGGCCAGCGCCGCCACCCGTCAGTGCAGTGGCAACGAGCTGTCCTACGACGTACTGCACCGCTTCCCGAAGCAGCTGGGCGAGCACCTGCTGATCACGGCCCGGAACACCGGCTCCAAGGCCTGCTGGGTCACGTCCTACCCGTCCGTCATGCTCGGGGACACCTCGAACGTCCTGCCGCACTCCAAGAAGGACGCCCCGGGCGGCAGCGACCGGATCACGGTGCGCCCCGGCGGCAAGGTCTACTCGGCCGTGGCCCTCTTCGCCGACAGCGCCAAGACCCACACCTCGTCGGAGCTCTCCCTTGCGCTGCGCGACCAGACCGGTGACACCGGCCCGGCCTCGGAGCTGAAGGCCCACAACAGCAAGGGCGCGCCGTCGAAGTTCACCTGGTCCGACGCCGACGTACTGAACTGGAACACGGAGAAGCCGTACGACTTCTGATCCTGAGGCCGGACGCCACCGAGGCGCCCGACCGGCCCGCCCCGCTGATCACGCCGATCAGCGGGGCGTCGTCGTACCGGGGTCGTCAAACAGCGTGGAAAGGCTTCTGACCTGCCCAGACCGGCACTCGGTGGGGAGACGAGCGGTGCGGTGGGTTCAGTCCAGGTGCAGGGCGTAGGTGATGCCTTCGTCGATGCCGGTCTCCAGCCCTTTGCGGTGGGCCGTCTCGTACGGAGCGTAGCCCAGCGCCTCGCGGAGCTGGAGTTCGCAGGCGTGGCGGGCCGCGAGGAATTCCTTCACCGCGGCCCGCTCCCGGCCGATGGAGCGCCAGACCTGGTCGGCGATGCCGAGCAGCCGGGCGGCTCGCTCCGGAGCGGAGGCGGCGACGGACGTGGCCAGGGTGTCGAGACTGACTGCGGCCCCGAAAGCGTCGTGCAGCTGCCACTTGGCGGCCAGGGCGTCCCGGGCGTGCCGCGTGGCCGCTGCCGGATCGCTATTGGCCGGCGCGGCCATGGCCAGGAAGTAGAGAGCATAGCCACGCACCCACAGGTCGCCATGGAGCTCGCTCTCCTTGCAGGGTGGCCACGCACCCGCAGGTCCACAGCGCCCGTCGTGTGCCCCGGATGCCCGGACCCGCGCCTCGTGGCCACCGGCGTCGCTTCGTACGCCCACCTCCTGGGCGAGGGGATGCCCTCCAGATGGGCGCAGATCTCGGCGACCGTCGCGCCGTCCTGCCCCGCGAGGGCCACCCGGGGGGGGGTGGCTTCGGCGGCGTGCTCGGTGAACAGCACCACCGGGTCGGCAGGTTCCGCCCCGTCGCATCCTGCTGTCGCCGTGACCGGCAGCGGGGCAACGGGCACCACCCGCTCGCCCCGGGCCTGCAGGGGCCCCGGCTGGTGGCCAGGATGTGCACCCCGGGGGCCGCGGCCAGCAGCGTCTGAGCGAAGTCGGCGCAACCGGTGGCGAGGTGTTCGCAACAGTCCAGGATCAGCAGCAGCCGCTTGTCCGCCAGCCAGTCGGTCACCACCTCGGCCGCGGTACGGGAGGACTGATCGGCCAGCCGGAGCGCCTCGTAGATGGCGAGCGCGATCGACTGCGCCCCCTGGAGGGGGGACAGCTCGACCAGCCACACCCCGTCGGGGAAGGCGGGCCGCGCCTCGGCTCCGGCGCGTTTGGCCAGACGGCTCTTGCCCACCCCGCCCGATCCGGTCAGCGTCACCAGCCGAGCGGTACACACCAGGTCTGCCATGGCGCTCAACTCGTCCCCTCGACCGACGAAACTCGTCGCCTCGGGTGGCAGGTTTCCCGCCTTCCAGCCCTGCCGGGAACTTCCCATGGCACCCCTCTCTCATGGGGTGTTCCGGCCACTGCCCGTCGCCTGCACACGAGTCTGCTCCGTCGGTATTGCCCCGGCTTCCCGATGCCATGAGCTGCACGCTTATGCCAGCAAGACGTCCACATGGCCGCACCACCGCGACACTCCCGGCCATCTCCCGCCCTGATTCGATCAACCAGTCCCGGTCACCGGTGCGGTGGGGCATGGTTGCGGTCCGCTTCTCAGCGCGCACGGAAGGCAGGGGGCTGGGTCATGGCCGTCGGCAAGTGGGGGCGGTCGGTGAGGAAGCACAAGTGGCGCGAGTGGAGCCGACTGGCATTGGCGGTGGGGGCGAGCACCTTTCTCGCCGTGCTCAACGCGTCGGCCGGCAGCTGGTCACCAGGAATCGCTGCATTGCTCATCGGCCCCCTACTGGCCTGCATCCGCCTGGACATGCGGCGCACCGCTGCGGTCGCCGCTTGGTCGCTGCTGCTCGCACTCGCAGCGGGGGCCGCACAGCGGCGCGTGTCGACACCGGGCTTCGTCGTGGAATTCCTGGTGCTGCTGGCGGGCAGCACGCTCGCCGTACGCAACGCGGCTCAATACACGGCCACCGAGACTGCGCTGGCCCGGGCCATGGAAGTGGCCCACGCCTCTCAGAACGCGATACTGCACCCGGTGTCCGCGCAGCTCGGCAGCGTCAGCGTATGCACCCGGCACCACAGTCCCGTACCGGGCGCTTCGGCGGGCGGAGACCTGTACGACATCGTCCACACCCCGTACGGAACGCGCCTGCTCATCGGCGACGTGCGCGGCCACAGCCTGGACGCCCTGGTGACCACCGCGGCGACCATCCGGGCCTTCCGGGACCTGGCCTACCTCACCCCTGGCCTCGCCGACCTGGCTGGGGCCCTGGACGCACGCATTTCCCCGAGCCTGGGGCCGGAAGACTTCGTCACCGCCGTCCTGGCCGAGTTCACCCCCGGAGAGGTCCGCCTCGTCAACTGCGGCCACCCCGCCCCCATTCGGCTGGGGAATCAGATCAAGCTGCTGGAACCGCCCGAGTTCGCCCTCCCCTTGGGCCTGCACCCGACACCCCGGCTGCACCGCGTCTTCCTGCAGCCCGGCGATCAACTGCTGTTCTACACCGACGGGCTGACCGAGGCCCGCGATGCGAAGGGCACCGCCTTCCCTCTGCTCGAACGGGTTGGCGACACGCTGACCGCGCCCTCGCCCTCCGACGCCCTCGACGCCCTGTACGGCATGGTGACCGCGCACACCGGCGGCCCGCTGACCGACGACCTCGCCCTCATCCTCTGCCAGCCGGCCGACGCACCGGCACCGTCAGTCGTCCGTTACGCGTGAGCGCCTTCCCGATCCGTCAGTGGCCCCTTGGGCGGTCAGTGGTCGGGCAGGGAGCCGGTCTCTCCGCGCGCGGACGCGGGCTCGGCGGGGGGCGTTGGTTCCGCCGGCGGGTTCGGGTCCGCGGCGTTCACCTTGGCGACCGCGGCCGCGAGGTGTGCGCGTACCGACTCGGGCAGCTCCGGTCCGTGGATGGTGCTCACCAGGTCCCCGGCCAGCCGGTGCAGCTTGGTGTTGGTGTTCTGCGAGGCGCTGACCAGGACGTCCCAGGCGGCCTCCGGGCTCAGGCGGAAGGAGGCCATCAGGATGCCGCGGGCCAGGTCGATGGTCGGCCGGGTCTGCATCGCCCGCCGCAATTGGGCGACCAGGGTGTGCAGGTCCTGATCGGTGGTCTGCTGCGGGTCTGTGTCGTGGTCGGCGCACTCAGTCATGTTCTTGTCGTTCGAGGTAGGGGGCGTGAAAGGGGCAAAGGGGGCGAAGTGGTTCCGGGAGTCGGCCAGGTGGAGCACTCGCTCGACCGCGGGGCCGACGGCACCGATGACGACCGTCTTCCCGTCGTCCAGGGCGCGCTCGCGCAGGGTGAGCAGGAGGTTGAGGCCGGAGCAGTCGCAGAAGCCCACCCCGGTCAGGTCCAGGTCGAGGCCGCTGACCGAGCGGCTGAGGGCTTGGTTCAGGCCGGGCCGGAGCTGCTGGCAGGCATCGAGATCGAGCTCGCCGCGCACTGTCACGGTCATCCGGTCGCCGTCGGGCACGACGTCGATCGTCGCCGGGAAGGGCGGGGTGTCCGCGGACTCGTGGTGACCCTGCGGGCTGCCGATGTTCTCCCCGATGAGGGGCTGCTCAGAGTACGCAGGCTCCGGCATGGCCTCTCTCCCTCATAGTGCCTACCGCCGCCCCCAGGCTGCCGTTCGCAGGTCATGTACGTCAACTAATACCGGAAATCGAGTACGTGCTTTTGAATGCGTGTATATCTAGTCGCTAGAGTTGGGGCATGGATGGAGTGCCCGAGCCACACACCGGATGGACGTTTCTCACCAACCATGCGCGGGTGCTGGCAGCGATTGCCGATAATCACAACGCTCGTATCCGTGACATTGCGGCTCACTGCCGGCTTACCGAACGCGCCGTCCAGAAGATCATCGCCGACCTCGAGCAGGATGGTTACCTCTCCCACACCCGGGAGGGGCGCGCCAACACGTACCAGATCGACCCGAGTAGGGTACTTCGCCACCCGGCCGAATCCGGCCTGACGGTGGCCGCTCTGCTCTCCTTGCTGGTCCAGGACGAAGCCGACCGCACCACGTCCTCCGACGGCAGCGAACGGCGTCACGCCACTGCCTGACCGAAGTGAACACGGCACCGCGCGGCGCCGCCCTGCCCTGCAGGGGCGTGCCGCGCGCCGTGGTGTCCGGCCCCGGCCACCTCACGCAGCCGCCACCCGAGCGCGGCTTCGCGCCACGCGCTCCACAGGCCTCCAGATGGCTCGCTCCCGCCGATGACCCGCAGGTCAGGGCCAGAAGATGCGGCCCGGGCGATGGTCCCCGACCCTGAAAGGGACGGGAAACCGAAGGAGGGCCACAATGTCGATGATCGACAAGCTCAAGCAGATGCTGAAGGGCCACGAGGACCAAGCCGGACGGGGCATCGACAAGGGCGGTGACCTCCTCGACGACAGGACCCAGGGCAAGTACAGCCGCCACGTCGACACCGCCCAGGACAAGATGAAGGACCAGATGGGCCGGGACCGGGGTCAGGACTCCTCCCAGTAGACGCACGGAGCGCGCCCGACCCGGCGTCCGCCGTTCGCCTCCTCACTCGAACGGCGGATGCCGGGTCGGGCTGCGCCCGCCGGGACCGGTACGGTCCGAGCGCCAGGTCACCGGTACGGTCTCGGTCCGGCCGCCGGGTCAGGAGCGGTCCGGCCTGCAGGCCAGAAGCGGTCGGCCGCCGGGTCAGAAGTCGACCGTCGTGCGGTCGTCGACGCGGGCCACCGACTCCTGGGCGAACTTCTTCTCGTATGCGGAGCGGATCTCCTCGATCTTGCGGCCGCTGGGTCCCGCCTGGCCCGTGGGGTAGAAGAGGATCAGCTCGTAGGAGCGCTCACGCTCGATGGTCCCGTGCGCGTCCCGGTACTGGCCTTCGCCTTCCTGGACGGTCAGCCCGTCCGGGAAGCGCGGCGTGACGAACTCGTCCACGAAGCCCTGGAACTGCTTGTCGGTGACGGGCGGGCTGCCGTCCGGATGGGCGGTACCGAAGAACAGGCTGGTCTCGATGTACGGGCGGCCGCCCGCCGGCTGGCCGCCGGCCGGGGGAGCGGCGGGGACCGCGGGGGCCGAGGCCGAGGCGGTCGCGGCGGTACCGAGCAGGATGGTGGACACTGCCAGGACCGCGAGGCGCAGACGGGGCTGGGACAGCGATGCCAACGGGCTTCCTCTCGTCGGGGACTCGGCCGGATAACGACCGCGAGCGCTGCGGGATGCGGTCGGCGCGTCCGGCCCGGCCGATTGTGCCCAACCCCTGTGACCTGGCACTAGGGATCGCATACCCGTCCGGATGGTTCCGGCCAACGGCCTCCGGCCGACGCCGATTCATGCACGGCGGACGCGGACCTGTCCGGCATCGACCCGGTCGGCGCGGCACGGGGCATGCGGCTCCCGGCGTCGGCCATCGCCGCGTACCGTGCGGCACATCCGGGCATCAGCGACGTGGACCTGTACGGGCTGCTGCTCAGCGACCAGGTCTTCCGGATGCCGTCGCTGAGGTGCGCGGAGGGGCATGCCGCGGCGGGCGGCCGCACGTGGGGGTATGTCTTCGGCTGGCGTTCGCCGGTACGCGACGGGCTCTTGGGGGCCTGCCACTCCGTCGACGTGCCTTTCACCTTCGGCGTCCCGGATGGGCGAGCCCCTGCTGGGCAGCCCGGTGCCGCCGGAGTTCGCCTCGCTCTCGGCCGAACTGCGCGGCGCCTGGGTCGGCTTCGCGGTCACGGGCGACCCGGGATGGCCCGAATACCGCCCGGGGGAGGCGCTGATGCGGCGTTGGGACGCCCCCGCCACCGCGGTCGCCGACCCGGTGGCTACCTCCCGGCAGATCTGGCGGGAACGGGCCTCGGCGCACTGAGGTAGGGGAGAGGCCCGGAAGGGGCGGCGCGCCAGAAGGTGGCCGCGCCGCTCGGCTCGGGGATCAGTCGGTGTCGGGCGTGCTCTCGGGGCGGTCCGAGCGGGACCAGGTGAGTCCTTCGAGCTGCTCGATGCTCTGGTTGAACTCGATCAGCAGGGTGAGGAACTGCTCGGTCTTCCCCTCGCTCCAGCCGGACGCCTCGATGAGGCGGGTGGCCCCGGCGCGGCTGATGGCGCGGTCGGCCTCCAGGCGTTCGAGGCCGAGCGGTGTGGGGCGGAACTTGCGGGCCATCCCGCCGTCGGGATCGGGGATGCGCTCGACCAGACCGTTCCGGAGCATGGCGCTGACCTGGCGGTTGATGGTGGAGATGCCGACCTGGAAGGTGTGCGCCAGCTCCTTGAGCGTGAGCGGCTCGCCGACCTCCAGGCGCGTGAGCAGGACATAGGCCGAGCGTTCCAGGCTCTGTCCGATGCGGGGTCCTCGCGAGGCGACGAAGTGCCGGGACAGCAGGGTCAGCTCTCGCTCCAGATCGCTCAGCCGACGCTCTTGTTCGCTCATGTCCTTGGTTCCTCTTCCGCCTCGGTTCCTCCTCATCATCGCGCATGGCTCCCGGCGGCTGCCCGGAGGCCGCGCGAGAGAACGTTGCCTCTAGCAACCTTGTTCATTATGCACATCGTGTGTACTGTGCGCATCATGTGCATGGTGCGCATTGCGGTGTCCGTGTGGCACTCGTGAGACGCCGTGCGCCGCCCCCCATCGACATGCGCAAGCCAGGGAGATCCGTATGAGCGCAGGCCGGCCCGGAGAACCCGGGGCAGCGGAGGAAGTCGCCGTCCCGTACCCGACCGTACGGACGTGCCCCTTCGACCCGCCCGCGGAGTTCGCCGGGCTCCGCGCCCGGCCGGGGCTGCCGCGTACCCGGGCGCTGGAAGACGGCCGCCCCTGGCTGGTCACCCGCTACGAGGACGCCAAGGCCGTACTCGCCGGCCCGGACTTCTCGGCGCGGCTGGACACCCCGGGCTTCCCGCTGTTCAGCCCCAGCGATGTACAGCAACGGGACGACCGCGTCGAGAGCCTCATCCGCAGCGACGACCCCGACCACCTCACCCGCCGGCGCCGGCTGACCCGCCACTTCACGGTCAAGCGCGTCCACGCGATGCGCGACCGGATCCAGTGGGTCATCGACTCCACGCTCGACGACCTCCTCGCCGCGGAGCCGCCGGCCGACCTGATCGGCCTGGTCGCCCGCCCCATCCCGTCCCGCGTCATCTGCCTGCTGCTCGGCGTGCCCTACGCCGACCACGCCTTCTTCCAGCAGGCCGCAGCCCGCGCCCTGGCCGGCGACGCCGATCCCGCCGACGTACGCATCGCCTTGCGGGAACTCGGCGACTACCTCGACGCCCTCGTACGCGAGAAAACCCGGGCATCCGACGACGACGTCCTCTCACAACTGATACGCGACTTCCTGGAGCCCGGCGCCCTGGACCGGGCGGAGCTGGTCAACATCGCGATGACGCTGCTCGTCGCGGGGTTCGAGACCACCGGCAACATGATCGGCCTGGGGACCGCGCTCTTCCTCCAGCACCCCGAACAACGGGACCTCTTCCTGGCCGGCGACGAGACGCTGCAGGCCAACGCGGTGGAGGAGCTGCTGCGCCACCTCTCCGTCGCCCAGCACCCGCGGCAGCTCGCCGTCCGGCGGGAGGTGACGGTGGCCGGATGCGCCCTTCAGCCGGGCGACGGCGTACTGATCTCCCTCCCCTCGGCCAACCGGGACCCGGCGGCCTTCGACGATCCGGACACCTTCGACATCCGCCGCCCCGCACGCGGGCACCTCGCCTTCAGCCACGGCACCCACCAGTGCCTGGGCCAGGCGCTGGCCCGGCTGGAGCTGCTGCTGACGTTCCGGGCCCTGTTCACACGGGTGCCCACGCTCCGCCTGGTGGACGACCCGGAGCGCTTCGACCTCAAGACACACAGCCGTATCCACGGCTTCAACACCCTCCACGTCGGCTGGTAGGGGCGGCAGGGCGGGGCGATCAACGCGTACGACGACACGTGGTACGAAGACGAAAGGGCAGGGTCATGGAACGGCTCAAGGGCAAGGTCGCGGTCATCACCGGCGCCGGCAGCGGGATCGGCAGGTCCGCCGCCGAGCTGATGAGCCGGCAGGGCGCACGTGTCGTGGTCGCCGACCACGACACCCGGGGCGCCGAGGAAACCGCCGCACTCGTCGAGGCGGCCGGCGGCCGGGCACTGCCCGTCACCGTGGACGTCACCGACGAGGGGTCGGTCGCCGACATGGCCGCCGCGACCATCGACGAGTTCGGTGCGCTGCACGTCCTCTGCAACCACGTCGGCGGCACCGATCCGCGCAAGGACCTGGACCTGCTGCGCATGGACATGAACGAGTTCGACCGGGCCGTCGCCCTCAACATGCGCAGCACCCTCCTGGGCGCGCGGCACGCCGTACCCCACATGATCCGCGCCGGCGGCGGTTCCCTCATCAACACGGCCTCCGTCGCCGCACTCGTCGGTGATGTCCTGCAGACCTCCTACGGCGCGGTCAAGGCCGCGGTCGTCAGCATCACCAAGTCGATCGCCGTCCAGTACGGGCCACAGCGAGTACGCTGCAACGCCATCGCCCCCGGCGCCGTCATGACGCCCGCCCTGGAGAACAATCTGCCCGACGACGTCGTCGAAACGCTGAAGCGGGGCAACGCCCTCCCGTACCTGGGCTCTCCCGAGGACATCGGCCACACCATGGTGTTCCTCGCCTCCGACGAATCCCGGTATCTCACCGGCCAAGTGCTCGTCGTGGACGGCGGGATGAGCATGCAGTCCTCCGCCGCCCCCGGGCGGCGCGCCATGCTCCCCGGATGAGTCCGACTTGCGTGCAGTCGTACGGGACTTGGACGAACGCATCCGCCCTGTGATCGCATGTGGCGGTGAACTGGAACGGATCTCCCGAACACGCGACGCCACAGACCGAGACAACACCGAGGGAAACCACGGATACCTACGCAGCGGCTCCTCATGAGACATCTCCGGCCGCCGGGGGCCGGCCCTCCCGCGGCCGTCGCATCGTGCGGAGGACCGTGAAGACGGTCGTCGCCCTGGCCGTCGTGCTCGCGTTCCTGGCCCTCGGTGATCGCTGGGCCGTGCTCTACGCGGAGAACCTGGCGGCGGAGAAGGTGCAGGACGCCCTGAAGCTGCGTGCCGAGCCCGAGGTGCACATCGACAGCTTCCCGTTCCTCGGCCAGCTTGTCACCAAGCGCCTCGACCACGTCGAGGTCAACGTGCCCGACGTACCCGCCGGGCGGGTCTCCGTCGCCCAGGTGAAGGGGACGGTGGACGACATACGGATCGTCGGCAGCCTCCCGACCTCGGTCAAGGGCGCGGTCCTCAGCCGGGTGCGCGGCGACGTCTTCCTCGACTTCGACGACCTGAACCGCGAGGTCGGCGCCTCGCAGGTCCAGCTGGCCCCCGGCCCGCAGAAGAACAGCGTGCAGGTCCACGGCGATCTGCCGGTGGCCGGCAAGCAGGCGGAGATCCGGGCGCGGGCACACCTGCGGCGTACCGGGGACCACGGCCTGGCCCTGACCGTCGCGAACGCCCGAGTGGTGGTGCCCGGTCTGCTCACGTACACCCCGGGCGAGGGCGGTGGCCTCCAGTTGGCCACGCCCGCTGCCGACAAGATGGACGGGCGCGACCTCCAGCAGGCGACCGGGCAGCGCCTCCTCCCGGACCAGCTGATGAAGGGCCGCGCGCTGGACGCCCTCGCCGAGCATCCCTCGGTCCTCGAACCCGCCGGCATCGATCCGTCGCTCATCCGCGGCCTGCAGAAGGTGCGGGAGCCGAAGGTCGCCAAGGACATGGAGTTCTCGGCCCAGCTGCCGGACGATCTGCCGGGCGACCTCCGGCTGCGCGGCATCTCCGTGACGAAGGAAGGCATCCGGGCGACGCTGACCGGCGCGGATGTGCCCCTGGGCACGTGACGGCCGTACGGCCGGGGTAAGGGCGGAGCAGCCGCCCCGGGTAGAATCGTGGCCGGAGAGCGGTGCGTGCTGCTGCTCTCCGTTGCCGTTTCGGGGCCGGTGTCGCCCCCGAAAGAACGATCCGGGCATGCTGCGGCCTCGGCCGCCCCGGGCTCGCGCATGTGCGTCTCCCGCAAGGGCGCCGTCCGGGCCGCCCCGCCCTTCCGCACGCCGCCCCGGCCCGCCGAGCGCGTGCCCGAGCATGACAGGTACTGCGTTGTTGTCTTCTCTCGCCTCCGCCCGCGGGCGCCTGCAGGCGGCCGGCCGCCCCGCCTGGCTGGCCTCGCCCAAGGTCTTCCGTACCGAGGTGCTGGCCGGACTGGTCGTCGGCCTGGCGCTGATCCCGGAGGCGATCTCGTTCTCGGTGATCGCCGGGGTGGATCCCACGGTGGGACTGTTCGCGGCCTGCACCATGGCGATGGTGATCGCCTTCGTCGGCGGCCGGCCCGCGATGATCTCCGCCTCCACCGGCGCCGTGGCCCTGGTGGTGGCCCCGGTCACCCGTGAGCACGGCCTTGGGTACCTGATCGCGACCGTCATCCTGGCCGGTGTCTTCCAGATCGTCCTCGGCGCGCTGGGCGTCGCCAAGCTGATGCGGTTCGTACCGCGCTCGGTGATGGTCGGTTTCGTCAACGCGCTGGGCATCCTGCTGTTCACCGCCCAGATACCGAACCTGCGCGACGTGCCGTGGGCGGTCTACCCGCTGGTGGTGGCCGGCCTGCTGCTCATGGTGTTCTTCCCCCGGATCACCAAGGCCGTGCCCGCGCCGCTGGTCTCCATCGTCATCCTCACCGTGATCACCGTGGCGGCCGGCATCGCCGTGCCCACCGTCGGCGACAAGGGCAAGCTGCCGTCGTCCCTGCCCGTTCCGGGGCTGCCCGACGTCCCCTTCAGCCTCCACACCCTGACCGTCATCGCCCCGTACGCCCTGGCGATGGCGCTCGTCGGACTGATGGAGTCGCTGATGACGGCGAAGCTGGTGGACGAGCTGACCGACACCCGCTCCAACAAGACCCGCGAGTCCATCGGCCAGGGCATCGCCAACATCGTCACCGGGCTCTTCGGCGGCATGGGCGGCTGCGCGATGATCGGCCAGACGATGATCAACGTCAAGAACGGGGCGCGGACCCGGCTCTCCACCTTCCTCGCGGGCTTCTTCCTGCTGATCCTCTGCATCGTCCTCGGGCCGGTCGTGTCCGAGATCCCCATGGCCGCGCTGGTCGCCGTGATGGTCCTGGTCTCGGTCGGCACCTTCGACTGGCACTCGGTCAAGCCCGCCACGCTCAAGCGGATGCCGGCCGGCGAGACCACCGTCATGGCCATCACGGTCGTCGTCGTGGTCGCGACCAGCAACCTCTCCATCGGTGTCGTCGTCGGCTCGATCACCGCGATGGTCGTCTTCGCCAAGCGGGTCGCGCACCTCGCCGAGGTCACCGCCGTGACCGACCCCGACGGCAGTACCGCCGTCTACCGGGTCACCGGCGAACTGTTCTTCGCCTCTTCCAACGACCTCGTCGGCCGGTTCGACTACGCCGGTGACCCGGACAGAGTGATCATCGACCTGTCCGCCGCTCACGTCTGGGACGCCTCGTCCGTCGCCGCACTGGACGCGATCGAGACCAAGTACGCACAGCGTGGCAAGACCGTCGAGATCACCGGTCTGAACGACCCCAGCGCGCACCTGCACGGCCGGCTCAGCGGCGAACTCGCAGCAGGGAACTGACGAGAGGGCTCTTCCGTAGCGGGGGACTGCGCTCCATGGCCAGCTGGTGACTGGCCATGGAGCCCATCGGGCACACCCGCTCCTGGTCCGAACCGACATACCCTGGCAGGGGTCCGGCCTGCAGACCCGGACGTCCGCCTGACTCCCGAATGCCCCAAAAACGATCGCCGAACACCTCCGGAACCGACGAACCCGTGCGTAGTCGATGACCACCTACGACCCCTTCCGTCTCGGTAGCGTCGCGGCGTGGCCCTCATGGACCTGAATCCCTTGGAAGCCCCCATCCAGCGCGCCTTCGCCCGCGAGGAGCGGGAGCCGGCCGGAAGCGCGGTCCGAGCCGGAACGGTCCGAGCCGCCGTCCTGCGCGCACTGCTCCTCTCGGCGCCGGACACGGAGGGCGGGGGGGGGTACCCGCACTGGTGCTCGACGGCGTGATCGTCACCGGCCGGCTCGACCTCGCGTTCGCCGAGATCACGTATCTGGTGCGGCTGACGAACTGCGAGTTCGCGCAGGCACCCGACCTGCGCGGCACCCGTCTGCGCCAACTCGACCTCCGTGGCGCGCGGCTCCCCGGGCTCACCGCGACCGGACTCCGTGTCGAGGGCGACCTCCTGCTCGCCGGCTGCCACGTCACCGGGCCCCTGCGGCTGGGCCGCGCCCACGTCGAGGGCGACATCAATGCCCCGCGTCTGGTGGCACACGGCGCCGTCGTACCGGAGGCGGCGCAGGTGGGGTGTGCCCTGGACCTGGAGGACGCGCGGCTGCACAACCCGGGGAGCACCGCGCTGGACGCGCCCGGCCTCAGCCTCGGCACCCTCCTGAACGCCGGCGGTCCGGTCGCCGAGGGCCGGGTCGGACTCACCGGCACCAGGGCCGGCGGCTGGATCTCCTTCATCGAGGCACGGCTGCACAACCCCGGCGGAGTCGCACTGGGGCTCAGCAGCTGTGAGGCCCGTCAGCTCACCCTCCGCGACGCCCGGCCCATCGAGGGCGCCGTCAAGCTGCACGACTCCACCTTCAAGGCGATCGAGGCGGACCCCGCGGTGTGGCCCGACACCGTACGGCTGGAGGGGCTGGCGTACCAGGCCCTCACGCCCCGGTTGCCGGCCGCCCGCCGGCTGCCGCTGCTGGAGCGGGACGAGGACGGTTTTGTCGGTGAACGCCCGCCGGGCCGAGCGGGACCCGAGCAGTACGGAACACATAAAGACACGCACCCATAAGGAAGTTGGGTGGAATGATCAACACCTGATTGAATGGGGGTACGTGATCATGAGTCTCCGTCCTCGGAAAGGTGTGCCCTGATGTCTCCCGACCTCAACCGGGTACCGACCGGGAAGCTCATGCTCACGCGTGGCCGGGCGACGCCTGTTGAACCCGCCGCATCTGTCATATCTGCCATATCCAGCGGCAGACCGCTGTCGAGGCGGCCTGCCCCGGCCGGACGACTCGGTGTTCTGCGCACTGCGGTCACGGGAGGGTGATCATGTTCCAGGCCCAGCACCAGTCTCCGTACCGGCCCCCGTCCCGGCCCCAGCGCCCCGCCCGAGCCGTCTCCCGTCCGTCCTCGCGCCCCGCCCCGCGCTCCCGCGCCGCCGGCCCGTCCGGCGCTGCCACCGCCGATGTCCTGCGCACCATCGCCGACTCCCGTACTCCGGTGTTCGTCACCGTACGGGCCGGCGGACGACGCCGGTACGGCTACTGGCAGCCGTACGACTCCCGTACCAACAAGGGCGGCTGCTACGTGGCGCTGCCGACCGCCGTCTGCGACGAGCTGTATTCCGCGGGCCGGCTGTCCCTGGGCGAGCCGCTGGAGGACCCGACCAAGACGACGTACCGGGTCCTGACCACCCACACCCCGACGGAGCCCGCCCGCATCGCGCCCACCCCGGTACGCCTGCCGGCCGCTCCCGCACGCGCGGTGGCCCGGTCCCAGGCTCAGGCCCAGCGGCTCGCCGCCTGAGGGGGCGAGGGCGGAAGGACGGCACACTGCTTGCCCCGCCCCGGAGTTGTTGTGATCGACTGGTGTCGTGGAAGCCATCTGGACGACTGTCGTAGCCGTTGTCGGCACGTTGCTGGGCTCTGTCATCACGCATGCCTTCCAGCGGCGGGCGTCGCGGCGCAGCGAGCTGTTCACCCGGTCCGAGGCGCTGCGGCAGGAGCGCATGGCCACCTACAGCGCGTTCGCCGAGGCGGCTGAGCAGTACCGCCATGGCCAGGCGGACCGCTGGTACCGCAAGAAGAAGGAGCCGGAAGGGGAGGCGTTCCTCGCGGCGCGGGACGAGGCACACCGCCTGAGAACCGTGGCCCGGCAGGCGCTCTACCGGGTCAAACTGCTCACCGACGACACCGGGGTGATCCGCGCGGCCGAGCGGGCCTATGAGTGCACCCGGGAGGTGTCCAACGCGGTGGACCAGGCGGACCGGAACAGCCGGGACGCCGAGGCCAAGCAGGCCATCGAGGCATTCGTCGCGCACGCCGCGCCACTGGTGCGCTGACTCCCTCAGGCGGGCCGGCCGGCTTCCGACACCTGCTGTTCCACATGGCGGCGGAAGGTGTCCGTCGCCGGGTGGGCGGCGCGCGCGGGCCATGCCAGGAGGACGGTGACCGGGTCCGCGTCGCGCACCGGCAGATAGCACACCCCCGGATGCGGGTGCTGGTGCACGGTGCCCTCGGCCGTGACGCCGACCGCCGCGCCGGTCGCGATGGTCGTCAGCCACTCGTCCACGCCCGGTACGGTCACGGTGTGCGGCCGCTGCCCCGCCGGCCACAGCTCGGCGCTGGTCGTCGCGGCCGTCGCGCACAGCGCCACCGTCTCCTCGCACAGTTCGGCCAACGCCACGTCCGCGCGGTCCGCGAGCGGATGCCCCACGGGCACGGCGGCCATCCGGCGCTCACGGATCAGCGCGCGGTGCACCACGTACGAGTCGTCGGGCTCCGGGCGCAGCCGTAGGAACGCCAGGTCCGCCTCGCCACGGCGGAGCAGCGCCACCGGATCGTCGGCCCGCCTGATGTCCACCGGAAACTCGGGATGCCGCTCGCGCCAGGCGCGCAGCAGCGGCACGGTGTGGCTGCCCAGCGCGGCCCATACGAAGGCGAGCCGCAGGGGACGCGGTGTACCGCGCCCGGCCGCATCGGCGAGGGCGTCGTCGAGCTGGCCGAGGATTCGGTGCGCGCTCTCGTACAGCCGCGTGCCGGGCTCGGTCAGGCGCAGGCTGCGCGTCGTACGCTCCACAAGCCGCACCCCGAGGCGTTGCTCCAGCTGGGCGAGGGTGCGCGAGAGCGCGGGCTGGGTGACGCGCAGCGCGTGCGCGGCACCCGTCAGCGTGCCCTCGTCGCCGATCGCCGCCAGGACTCGCAGATGGCGCAGCTCCACATTCATAAACGGCAAGCATAAGCAGTGAACAGAAGGCATTTCCCCGGGCCCACGAGATCCGCTTAGCGTGACTGCCATGACGAACCGACAGCAGAACATTCTCCTGATCGGCGCGCGCGGCACCATCGGCCGCGCCGTGCACCAGACTCTCGCCGACCGTGGCCACAAGGTCCGCACCGTCGGCCGCTCAGCGGGCGACCTCCGCTTCGACATCACCGACCCGGCGCAGGTCACCGCCCTGTACGAGGCGGCCGGGCCGCTGGACGCGGTGGTCAGCGCGGCCGGTTCGGTGCCGTTCAAGCCGGTGGCCGAGCTCGGTCCGGAGGACTGGCAGGCCGCCTTCACCGGCAAGGTGCTCTCCCAGGTCGAGCTGGTCCGCCAGGGCTTGGCGCACGTCGCCGCGCGCGGTTCCTTCACCCTGATCACCGGCATCCTCACCCACGAACCGATCCTCACCGGCGCCGCCGCCTCCCTCGCCAACGGCGCCGTCGAGGCCTTCGTCCGCGCCGCCGCCATCGAGATCGCCCCGCACCGGGTGAACGCGGTCTCCCCGAACGTCGTCACCGAGTCCCTGGACACCTACGGCGACTTCTTCCCGGGCATGGGCTCGGTACCGTTGGAGCGTGTCGCCCAGGCGTACGTACGCTCGGTGGAAGGCGCGCAGACCGGTCAGATCTACGAGCTGTAGTCGGTCTCGGGGACTGCCGACGGCGACGGTCGGGTGTGGGTCCGCGCCCTTTGGCGGGGTGTTGGACCGCACCCTTTCACCCGGCCGGGGAATCCCGGGCCGGTTCCGGAGAACTGCCGCGCCCCACCACGGCATTCTGTAGCACCGGGAACAGCACGGGCGAGCGGAACGTGCACCTGGGACGCACGAGGCCGCGGAACGCACCGGGGCCGGACGAGGGGATGGCCGGTTGGTCACGGAACAGCGGGTGGGGAATCTGCCGGTCGAGGCGAGCCCTCTGGTCGGGCGCCGGGCCGAGCTGACGCAGGTGGCGCGGCGGGTCGGGCGCTCCCGGCTGATGACGGTGACCGGTGTGGGCGGGGTGGGCAAGACCCGGCTGGCGCTGCGTACCGCGGCGACGCTCCAGCCGTTGTTCGCCGACGGGGCATGGTGGGTCGAACTGTCGCCGCTGCGCCAGGGAAAGCTGCTGCCGCACACCATCGCCGAGGCGTTGCCGCTCGCCGACCACTCCACCCGGCCGGTGATCGACATGCTGGCCGACCACCTGGCGGGCCGTCAGCTGCTGCTGGTGCTGGACACCTGCGAGCATCTGGTCGAGGAGTGCCAGATGGTCATCGAGGCGCTGCTGCACGCCGCGCCGGGACTGCGGATCCTGGCCACCAGCCGCCGCCCGCTCAACCTGCTCACCGAAGAGGTGTTCACACTCGAACCACTCCCGCTCCCGGCACCGACGAAGCGAGAGGGCGGGGGCCTCGACCCTGCCGGCCCGGTGGGCCTGGCGGGCCCGGGGTATCCAGCAGCCCCGGCGGATTCGGCAGCAGGCGGGACCGCAGCGGACGGCGCCGAGGCCGATGCGCTCGTACTGCTCGCCGACCGTGCCGTCCGCGCGGTGCCCGGCTTCGCGCTCACCCCCGCCAACCGGGCCGAGCTCGTGACCCTGTGCCGGCGGCTGGAGGGACTGCCGCTGGCGATCGAGCTGGCCGCGGCGCGGTTGCGCCACCTGCCGCTGGCGGAGCTGAACCGGCGGCTGGAGGAGGAGCGGTACGCACTCCTCGGCGAGACCGAGCACGCGGTGCGGGACACCATTCCCCCCTGGCACCAGGCGCTGCGTACCGCGATCGGCTGGAGCCATCAGCTGTGTACCCCGGCCGAACGGCTGCTGTGGGCCCGGCTGTCGGTGTTCGCCGGGAGCTTCGACGCCGAGGCGGCCGAGCAGGTGTGTGCCGACGTACGGCTGCCGGCCGCGGACATTCCGGCCCTGCTCGGCTCCCTGGTGGAGAAGTCGCTCCTGACCTGGCAGCCGGCGGAGGCGGGGGAGCGGTACCGGATGCTCGACACCCTCCGCGAGTACGGCGCCGGCTGGCTGAGCCGGCTGGGCGAGGAGGAGGTGTTGCACTGCAGACACCGCGACCACTACCTGCGTCTGGCACAGGCCGGGGACGCCGCCTGGTTCGGGCCCGACCAGTTCGCCTGGTGCGACCGGATGACGGCCGAGCACGGCAATCTCCGTGCCGCGCTGGAGTTCTGCCTGTCCCGGCCGGCGGACCATCACACCGCACTGGAACTGGCCGGAGCGCTGTGGTTCTTCTGGTACGGCTGCGGTTTCGTCACGGAGGGCCAGTACTACCTGACCCGGGCGCTGACCGCGGACACCGCTCCCAGCCGTACACGCGTCAGGGCTTTGTTCGGCTGTTGCATGCTCCTGGCCCAGCTGGGTGACCAAGCCGGTGCCGAGATCTGGGCCGCCCAGTGCGCCGAACAGGCAGGCCGGTTCGGCGAAGCCGAAGCCGCCACCGCGACCGCCACCGCCGTACTCCTGGCGATCTTGCGGAGTGACTACACGGAATTGGTGACCCTGACCGAGTCGCTGCCGGTCCCGCGGTCCCGCATGGACGAGGTCGACTACCCCATCGTGATGACGATGGCCGCCAGCGGACACGCGTACATTTCCACCGGCCGCATCGAACGGGCCGTCGCCGTACTGGACGGGCTGCACGCCCACTGCTCATGGCACGGTGAGTGCTGTCTGCGCTCCTGGGTCGAGATCAACTACGCGCAGGCCGAGCTGGCCCTGGGCCGGCACCTGACCGCAGAAGAGTACGCCCGGTCCGCCCTCCAGGTGAAGCACCGGCTGCACGAAGGCGTGGGCAGGGGCATGGCCATCGAGGTACTGGCCCAGGCCACGGCCGGCCTCGGCCGGAGCGAGCACGCCGCTTACCTGCTCGGCCTCGCCCAGCAGATCTGGGGCACCCTCGGCCGGCCGCAGCTGGGCATCCCCGCCTGGGAGGCCGATCGCCGGGCCTGCGAACAGCGGGCCCGGCAGGCGCTCGGTGCCCACGCCTACCAACAGGCCTTCGACACGGGCTTGCACGCGGATCTGGACACCGGCGTCGCCCGCGCCCTGGCCGGCGGGGGCGAGCCCGGCCCGCCCTCCGCCCTTCCGGGTCCGGAACCGGGCCCGGAAGACGCCGCTCCCCGCACCTAACGACCCACCCGCCGACCCACTTACCGACCGAGCCCGCGGAAGGTCAGCTCCCGACGAGCTCGGAGAGGAGGCCGAAGGTCAGTGAGTCGACGGGGCGGAGCCCGCCGTCGGCCTCGTTCCCCTCGCTGAAGGTGTTCACCATCATCACCACTGCCGTCCCGCTCCGCCTGCTGAACGCGGTGCAGGTGCTGAAGCCGCCCGTGCCGCCGTTGTGCCAGGTCATGGGCCGGCCGTTGGACAGGGAGCCGAGGTGCCAGCCGAGCCCGAGCCGCAGGTGCTCGGTCGCTGTGAAGTGCGGACGCTGGGTCAGTTCGATGGCGTCTCCGAACGGCGAGCGCTCCGGCCGCAGTTGTGCGCGGAGGAAGCGGACCATGTCCCCGGCGGTGCTGTAGAGCGAGGTGCCCGCACCGCTGAGCACGTGGTCGTGCCAGTCGGGGACGGGTTCCCCCGCGAGATGGCCCACGGCCTTGCGCGCCGCCATGTCCGGCCGCAGCTCCGTCGTCGTGTCGGACAGGCGCAGCGGCCCGGTCACGCGGCGCCGCACCATCGCGTCCACGTCGTCGAAGGCGAGGGCCTGGCCGAGCAGCCCGAATCCGAAGTTCGAGTACTGGTAGGCGGTGCCCGGGTCGGTGAGCAGCGTCGTCTTTTCCAGACCGGCGGCCAGGTCGTCCAGCGTGTAGTGCGCGTACGGGTCGTACGGGTCCGCCTCCGCCAGCAGGTTCGGCGGCAGCTGGGGCAGGCCGGAGGAGTGGGTCGCCAGGTCGGCCAGGGTGATCCGCCGAGGGCCCTTGCCCGGGACGGTGAACCCGGGGGGAAGGGTGAGCGGCGCGTCGAGACGGACCGTGCCCGCACTCACCGCGCGCGCGAGAGCCGTGGCGGTGAGCGTCTTGCCGATCGAGCCGAGCTGGAACACCGTTCTGCGGTCCGGTGCCGCGTCGCGCCCCTTCCGGGACGCCCCCGCTATGTACTCCTGTGCGCCGCGGATGACTCCGCACACCACGCTGGGGCTGTCGTGCTCCAACGCGCGATCCAGGTAACGCCGCACCCGCGCGGCCAGATCGCCCTCAGCGGCCATCGCCCTACCGGGCAAGAGCGACACACCGGCCGCGGCCGTCGCCACGCCCAGAAGTTTCCGTCGGTTCATCAACTACCCCTCCGTCGTTGAATTCGGTGCCGGAACCACCGCCGACATCAGCACGAGCAGCGGTACCACCCTGCCCGCGGGCACGTGGTAGTTGCCACGTCCCTCCGCCTGGAGCCAGCCGGTGGCCGTGAGCTGCTTGAGGTGGTGGTACAGCTGCCCGGTGGTGTTCAGCCCGGCGGTTTCTTGCAACGAGGCCGCGGACCGGATCCCGCGCAGGACAGCCCGCAGCAGGGTGAGCCGTACCGGGTGCCCGAGCGCCGCGTACGGTGCCGCGTGCTCCGCCCAGTCCGCTTCGAGCAACTCCTCGGCGACCGCGCCTTGTTGCCATGCGTAGTGTTCGCCCGTGGGCAGTTCCAGCGCACCGGTGAACAACACCTCCCCGTTCCCGGTGAGCCGTTCACGCAGCCCCTCAAGAGCCCAGAACACCTCATGCCGCGGTGTTCGGGGACCCGACTCCAGCCGCGCTACGCGTTCTTCCAGCGCGGCGACCCGCTCCGGCAGGGAGCCACCTGCCGGGGAGCCACCGCCCGTGGAGTCGTCCGCCGGGAGAGCATCAGCCATGGCCCGATATTACGCTATTCCGAAATTGCAGAGAGAGGTGCGGTGCGTGAGCCGACCCACTCACCCGGGTATCCACCCGCCCGCCCGAATTCGCTTGTCCACCGCTCCGGTCCGGCCGTACCGTGCCGCCGTGGATCTCTTCTCACGCTCGTGGACGGCGCTGCTCACGGCCGTCGCCGACACCCCCGACGAGGACTTCGAGCGGCCGTCCGGCTGCACCGGCTGGCTCGTCCGGGACCTGGTGTGCCACCTGGTCATCGACGCCCAGGACGTCCTGATCACCCTGGTCACGCCCGCCGACACCGAACCGACCGTCGATGCGGCCACCTACTGGGACCTCGCCGACGCACCCCCGACCGGCGAGGAACCGCTCGACGCGCTGATCCCCCGGCTGGCCGCCGCGTACGGCGAACCGAGGTGGCTCAAGTTCCACCTCGACGACGTCGGTTCCGCAGCCGGGCGCGCCGCCCGACTCGCCGATCCCACCGCCCGCGTCAGCACTCAGGACAAGGTACTGACCGTCGGCGACTACCTGTCCGCGTACGTACTCGAATGGACGCTGCACCACCTCGACCTGATCGCCCACCGGCCCTCGGCCGCCGAGCCGCCCGCCGAGACCCTCGCGGCGGCCCGCACAGTACTGGAGAGGATCGCCGGCGCCGGCTTTCCCGCCGCGCTCTCCGACAAGGACGCGCTGCTGATCGGCACCGGCCGGCGCACGCCGACCGAGAGGGAGAGGGCAGCACTCGGCGAGCCGGCCATGCGTCTCCCCCTCATCCTCGGCTGAACGGGACCCGCGGGGAACGGCCTACTTCGGGACGCCGGGAACCTCCCGGGCCAGGAAGTTGAGCAAGTGCCGGTTGAAGACCTCCGGCTGTTCGGCCCCGGGCAGGTGGCCCGCTCGGTCGATGACCGCGAGCCGGGCGTGCGGGACATGGCGTCGGATCTCTTCGGCGTCGGCCGGTGGGGTGTAGACGTCATCGGCCCCCACGAGGAGCAGCACCGGTACGTCCACACTGCTCAAACCGGGGCGGTAGTCGGGGCGTTCGGCCCGGCCCCGCAACGCTGCCGCCGCGCCCCGCGGGTCGGTCGCGCGCATCATCGTCAGCACCCGGTCGGCGACATGGGGAAGGGCAGGGACGTTGTACGCGGCGAGCATCTTGTCGATGACCTCACCGGCGTACCCGTCCATGCCCTCGGCGAGGAGACGGTCGGCCAGGCGATTGCGGAACAGCTTCCCGTCCGGTGTCTCCGCCGGCGCCGAGCTGTCGGAGAGCACCATGGCGGCGACGCGGTCGGGATGGCGGGCCTGCATCTCCATCGTGATCTGGCCGCCCATGGAGACGCCGCCGACCACTGCCGCGGATATGCCCAGATGGTCGAGGAGGGCGGCGAGGTCGTCGGCGAAGTCGGACAGGTACACGATGTCGCCGCTCACGGGACTCTGCCCGTAACCTCGCAGGTCCGGGGTGATCACCCGATAGCCGGCCGAGGCAAGGGCGTCGGCCTGCGGTTCCCACAGCGTCCGGTTGAAGGGATGTCCGTGAACGAGCAGCACGGGTGTGCCGTCGGCGGGTCCCTGGACGCCGTAGGCGAGCACGGTGCCGTTGAGTGAAGCGGTGTACATCGGCAGAGTCACTTTCTCTTCATGATGCTCTGTCAGCCCCCGGTGGCCTGCGTGAGCTGCATCCTTCCACGTCGCGCGTCACCCGGAGGCCGCGGCGACCGCGAGGCCGAAGCCGATCAGTACGACGCCCGTGGTCCGTTCGAGAGCGCGGCGGACCCGCGGCCTGTGGAGTACGGGCCCGGCCTGGGACAGCAGGAGGACGTAGCCGCTCAGCCAGGCCAGGGTGAGGGCGGCGTGGAGGAGGACGAGGAGCGTCATGGCCCAGGCGGTGGGGAGCCCGTCGGGGGCCAGGGTGGGCAGGAGCCCGGTGTAGAAGACGGCGATCTTCGGGTTGAGGACGTTGCTGATCAGGCCGGTCCGCCATGGACTGCCGGTGGTGGCCCGGGCGTCGGCATCCGGTGTGGCGGGAGAGGCGGCGCGGCGGTGCTGCCACAGCGTCTGTGCGCCCAGGAGGACCAGGTAACCGGCGCCCAGGAGCTTGAGTACGAGGTATGCGGCAGGCGAGGCGGCCAGTACGGCAGCGAGCCCGGCGACGGTCAGCGCGCCCCAGACCAGCAGCCCGGTCGCGATGCCACCGACCGTCCGCAGCCCGTCCCGGGGCCCGGCCACGACGGCGCGTCGGGTGACGATCGCCATGTCCGGGCCCGGAACGATGGTCAGCAGGCCGAGGACACCCACTGCGGCCAGGAGCGGGGTCAGCATGGACCGGCAGGGGAGTGCGGGTTGGCGGTGGTGCCCTCGGTGCTCAGGAGTACGACCACGGAGTGCGGGGCGAGGCCCAGTGCCGTACGGCGTGCGTCGGCGTCCGCGCCGGTGAGCGCCGCACGCAAGCCGGCGAGCGCCGCGGCCCCGCAGGGGCCCGAGGAGACGCCGAGCGCGGCGAGGTCGGCGGCGGCGCGGACGCTGTCGGCGTCGGGGACGGCGACAGCGGCGTCCAGCCCGCCGTGCAGGTAGGGCCAGGCGATGCTGGAGGGCGTGCCGCAGTTCAGCCCGGCCATGATGGTCTCGCCGGTGGTGACACTGACGGGTTCGCCGAGCACGAGGCTTTCCAGGACGCAGGCCGCGGCTTCCGGCTCCACGGACAGCAGCGCCGGGGCGCGCTCGGACGGGCGGCTGCGGTAGTGGGTGACCACCGCCTGGCCGAGCGAACCCACACCCACCGGCACGGCGACGAGGCCGGGCCCCTGCGCGATCCCCGCGGCCGCCAGCTGTTCGTCGATCTCGGCGCAGAGGGTGCTGTAGCCCTCGACGATCCAGCCCGGGATCTGTTCGTACCCCGGCCAGGCGGTGTCCTGGACCAGGACGGCGTCCGGTGCGGCGGCTGCCCGGTCGGCCAGCCGTACTGCCTCGTCGTACGGTCCCGGGACCTCGGTGACCTGTGCCTGCTCGGCGGCGATGGCCGCCACGGCCCGCGGGTGCACGCCCTGCGGAACGAAGACATGGGCGCGCTGCCCGAGCAGCCGTGCCGTACGGGCCACCGCCCGGCCGTGGTTGCCGTCGGTGGCGGTCACCAGGGTCACCGGGCCCGGCTCCGCACCGTTCGAGGCCCGTTCGGCCAGCGTGCGGTGGACCGCCCAGGACGCGCCGAGCGCTTTGAAGGCGGGCAGCCCGAGCCGGGACGACTCGTCCTTGACGAAGACCCGGCCGACCCCCAGCTCCGCCGCGAGGGGCGGGAGGTCGGTCAGCGGAGTGGGGGAGTAGTCGGGCAGGGAGGAGTGGAAGCTCCGCACATCGGCGGGCGCGGGTGCGCACCGCCACGTACGGGCGCTGGGCCGGTCGTACCACGGCAGCGTACGGAGGGAGGACGCGTTTCTTGCCACGTGATCAGTCACATTGATCAGGGTCCGGTACGTCCCTCCGATCGGTCCAGCGAATGTTTCCGACGGATACTCTTCGGAAAACCCGACCAAAACCGATGGCCGGCGCTGCGCGACGGCAAGGAGACCCGCCTGCCGATGTTCGACCTGCACCGACTGCGCCTGCTGCGCGAACTCAAGCAGCGCGGCACGCTCGCGGCCGTCGCCGCTGCCCTGTCCTACGCCCCGTCCTCCGTCTCCCAGCAGCTCGCCCAGCTGGAGGCCGAGGTCGGCGTCCGGCTGCTGGAACCGGTCGGGCGGCGGGTACGGCTGACCGAGCAGGCCGAGATCCTCGTCGCCCACACCGAAGCGGTACTGGAACGTCTGGAGCGCGCGGAGGCGGACATCGCCACCTCTCTCGCCGACCTGACCGGCACCCTGCGCGTCGCGTCGTTCCAGACGGCCGCGCTCGCCCTGGTGCCGACCACGCTCGACCTGCTGCGCGACCGCCACCCGCACCTGCGCGTCCACCTCACGCACATGGAACCGGAAAGGGCACTGCCCGCCCTCCAGGCCCGCGATTTCGACCTGGTGCTCGCCGAGGAGTACCCCGGCAACCCCAATCCGCGGCCCGCCGACCTCGAACAGCAAGACCTCTTCGAGGACCCCCTCCGCCTCGCGCTGCCCGCAGCGGCCGACAAGGCGAGCACTGCCGACAGTCCGCTGGCGGCATTGCGCTCACTCGCCGACCACCCCTGGGTGATGGAGCCCGAAGACACCGCCGCCCGGCACTGGGCCATGACGTTGTGCCGCAACGCCGGATTCGAGCCTGATGTGCGGTTCGAGACCACGGATCTCCTGCTCCACCTCCGCCTCGTCGAGCAGCAGCACGCCGCCGCTTTCCTTCCCGACCTCCTCTGGCGCGGACAACAACCGGCCGTCCCCCTCCGGCGACTCCCGCGTGGCCGGCGCGCCCGCCGCGTCTTCACCGTGGTACGTCGGGGCCGCAGCCGGCACCCCGCCATCCTCGCGTGCCGGGAGGCGCTCCTCCGGGCTGTCGCGCTGCACCCCGTCGGATAACCGCTGCCACTCCTGCCCCATACGCTGTGTCCTGCACATCCCTCATGGGCCAGCAGTGAACCGAAGGAGTATGAGCAGTGAGTCACCCCGGGCCGCCGCCGCAGGCGTCGTACGGCTACCCGCCCCAGCAGCCGGCGTACGGATACCCGCCGCAACAGCCGTACGGGTATCCGCAGCAGGCCGGGGCGCCGTACCCGCCGCAGCAGCAGCCGCCGTACGCGGGCTGGTTCCAGCGCGCGGGCGCGTTCCTGATCGATGTTCTGATCAACTTCGGCCCGCTGTGGGTAATGGTCGGCATCAGCACCGCGATCGAGGAGAGCACGGGCGAGAGCGGAGACGCACTGGCGACCATCCTGGGCTGGGTCGGCATCCTGGCGATGATCGTTGCCGTGGTCTTCCAGCTGCGGCTCGAAGGCCGCACCGGACAGACCGTGGGCAAGAAGGTCCTCGGCATCCGGGCCATCCGCGCCGCTGACGGCCGGATGCTCGGCGTGGGCCTGGCCCTCGGCCGCCGCCTGCTCCAGTTCCTCAACAACGTGGTGTTCGGGCTGGGCTGGTGGTGGGCCATCTGGGACGCCAAGAGCCAGACGTTCGCCGACAAGATCGCCAGCGTGATCGTCGTCCGCGCCGACGCCGTGCCGACGTCCCAGCACCCCGGCATGTGAGCATTTCCCGGTAACGCGGCCCGTCGCTCTTCCCGGAGCGGCGGGCCGCTTTCGTTGTGGTGCTGCCGTGGTGTCTCCGCAACGGCAGATCTCCGCCACCGGCGCGGTTCAGACGGAGGCGGCGTAACAGCTCCGGGAGGGTGAGCTCGGCATCCATCGACGGGCCGCCGGCCGTCCCCCTCTTGCCCACGCTCTCACCCCGCGACTCGGCAACCATGACGACCATCGTAAGTTCCCCCGCGCCGTCCGCCACGGCGCGTACGCCTGAAGAGCAGCCGTGTACCCCCGAAGAAGCAGTGTGGCGTGATGCGGTGCCCGGGATGTGTCCGGATCAGCGCTCACCGAGCCTGCCGGGGCTCTGAAGAATGGGGCCTCCTCGGGCACGTGTCCCGCGAACCCGCCGGCAAGACAGCAGGAGGAGATCCGCCATGTCCGACACCGGTGAGCGGCAGCCGCGCTCCGAGGCGTGGAAGACCGCGCTGACCGTGCTGCAAGAGGTCACCCCGCCCGCCGCGCCGGCGGGCGCGCACGCGATGACCGTGCAGATCGAGTTCCCGCCCGGCGACCCCGGTACCCCGCCGCACCGCCACTCCGGCCCGGCCTTCGGTTACGTACTGGAGGGCGAGATGCGCTTCGAGCTGGAGGGCGAGCCGGAGCGGATCGTACGGGCAGGGGAGACGTTCTGGGAGCCCGGCGGAGACGTCATCCACTACCAGGACGGCAACGCCAGCAACGACACACGCCTGCGCTTCCTCGTCACGATGTTCTGCGCGCCGGGAGAGCCCATGCTCGTCCTGGTCGACGACGATGAACTGAAGCAACGAGCACACCTGCGCGCGTCGTAGCAGACCTCCGTAGACCTGACGAGTACCGCCCACGACGAGTACCGCCCACAGGCCGCCGGGCAACTCGCCGCCACACAGGTCGCCATCACTCAGGGAGTACGCACCGTGAAGATCGTGGTCATCGGAGGCACCGGCCTCATCGGCAGCAAAGTGATCGCCAAGCTCAATGACCGTGGACACGAGGCGGTGCCCGCCGCGCCCAGCACGGGCGTCAACACCCTCACCGGCGAAGGGCTCGCCGAGGCGCTGACCGGAGCCCGGGCGGTCGTGGACGTGTCCAACTCGCCCTCCTTCGAGGAGTCGGCGGTGCTGGAGTTCTTCACCACCTCCACCCGCAATCTGCTCTCCGCCGAAGGCAGGGCCGGCGTGACGCACCACGTGGCACTCTCGATCGTCGGCGTCGACGACCTGCCGGACAACGGGTACTTCCGGGCGAAGGTGGCCCAGGAGCAGCTGCTCAAGCAGGGGCCGATCCCTTACTCGATCGTCCGGGCGACGCAGTTCTTCGAGTTCGTCAAGGGCATCGCGGACACCGCCACCGAGGGCGGCACCGTACATCTCCCGCATGTGCTCTTCCAGCCCATGGCGGCGGACGACGTCGCCGAAGCGGTGGCCAGGACGGCCGTCGAGGCTCCGCTCAAGGGCATCACCGAGGTGGCCGGACCCGAGGTGTTCCGGTTCGACGAGCTGATCGCCGAGGCGCTGCGTGCGTGGAAGGACCCGCGCAAGGTCGTCGCCGACCCGCACGCCCGCTACTTCGGGTCCGAGCTGAGGGAGCGCAGCCTCGTACCCGTCGAGGGCCGCGCCCGTCTGGCGGAGACCCGCTTCGAGGACTGGCTGCGCCGCTCCTCCTGACCACCACGCGCAACAGAAGGCCCGTACCCCGCAGGGTGCGGGCCTTCGTCGTGCCCGTTCGTGCCTGCAATAACGCGGGAACGTGTCGCGTCGGCGGCATCGCCGATCACGCGGCAGACCGGTACAGACCGACCTGGTCTCGAAGGGGGTGGGTTCGGGCAACTGCGGTCACCGCTCACCTCGGCCCCGCGCCAGGTTTTAGAGTCTTCATGTATGGACGTGAGCTCTGCAGTCGGGGCAGTCTCGGTCACCCGTATGGTCTCCGGGGATCACGCATGCCTGGGTTTTGACGACGACGAATCCTTGTGGGAGATCCGGGCGGCCTATGCCGACATCGGTGTATCCCGCGACGAGAACGTCGTCCTCTTCACGGATCTGGCAATCACTCCCGACATCGCGGCCGAGCGGCTGTATGCCCATGGCTTTCACCACGGAGCCGCGCTCACGAACGGACAACTGGTCGTGCGCAACGAGGTGCCAGGGGCGAGCCCGGGCAGCAGCGGCGGTTTCGCTCCGGCGGAGCGGGTCCGCCTCTGGATGGAGCTGACCATGCAGGCCCGGAGCCAGGGTTACTCCGGTATCCGGATCATGGGTGACATGGGATGGGCGGCCGCACCGGGCTGCGACCACGATCTGCTGGTCGAGTACGAGGCCGGGCTCTCACCCCTCTTCGCCGACATCGGCTTCACGGCCATCTGCGAGTACGACCGGCGGATGTTCGGCGACGACCTGTGGGACCGTGTCCTGCGCGCCCACTCCCACAACGTACTGCCGCGGTTGGGCGCACTGGACGTCACACGCTCGGGGAGCGGGCTGCGGGTCGCCGGGGAGGCCGACCTGAATACGCGCGAGCAGTTCATGGCGGTCCTGGCCGAAGCCTTCTCCGGGCCGGGGCGGGTCGCCGTACTCGACCTCACCGAGCTGTGTTTCATGGACGTCCGCAGTGCTGCGGCCCTGGTGCACATGGCGAGCCGGCACCTTGATGGCCAGGCCCTGGAAGTGCGCTGCCGGCCGGAGCAGAGCACGGTGATCCGACTGTGCGGCAGCGCCCGCGTTCCTCAACTCGTCATCGACGAGAGGAGTTCCTCGCAGTGACCCTCAACTGCGACAGCAACGGCCAGGACGGGGACGGCAGTCCGGCTCCACGGGCCGTACCTGTCGAGGGAGCCACGATGCCCGCCACTGTGCTCGACCTGACCTTCGAAGCGGCCACCGATTTGGCCGGGCTGCGTCACCGCGTGCGGCAGTGTGCCATGGAGATGGGGCTCACGCCGCACCGGACCAGCGATTTCATCCTCGCCGTGAACGAGATCGCGGCCAACGCCATCGTCCACGGCGGCGGCAAGGCACGCATCGTCCTGACCCACACCGGCACCGGACTGCGGTGCGTCATCGCCGACAAGGGCCCGGGCACGGCGCCTTCCGTACCGGGTGCGGAACCCTTCGGCAAGGACGGTGCCGAGCACGGCCGTGGTCTGTGGGTGGCTCGTGCGCTCGCGGACTGGTTCGACGTCGTCGCGTGCGACGCCGGGACCACGGTCACACTGGAAACGCTGCTCGACGAGCCGTTCTGACACACCGGGTCACGCCTAGAGTGCGGGGATGCGCGCACGACTGGACGAGATCGTTTTTGACTGTCACGCTCCGCAGCAGCTGGCCGCGTTCTGGGCCCGGCTGCTGGGCGGCGAACCGGTACGGCGGAACGCGGACTGGAGCTACGTGGATCCGCCCGACATGCCACGCCTGGCCTTCCAGCGGGTACCGGAGCCGAAGAACACCAAGAACCGCGTACATCTGGACCTGCTGGCGGGTGACATCCCCACGGCGACGGCCGAAGCGGTCGAGGTGGGCGCGGTGTCCGTCGGCGAGCTGGTGACCAATCCTTATGGGCAGTTCCAGGTACTGACCGACCCTGAGGGCAACGAGTTCTGCTTCGTCAGCGGTCATCGCTAGCGGTCATCGCCGGCGATCGTTGTGGGCGGTCGTCGTTGGCGTCGGAGGCACGCCGCGAGCGCGGAAGCGTGGCACGAACGATGCAGCTGGCGCCTGCATCCCGCCCGGACGCACCATGCGAGGGCAAGGAGTACAGGGACAACCGCATCCCCGCGTCCAGGCGTCACCGGCCCGGAACCGAGTCCCCGGCCGGTGACGCCGCACGCGGCGGAGTGGCACGGGCCCGGTCCCCGCTCGTGTCGCGGTAGCCGCCCTTCACGCTGGGGCGTGGGAGTGTGGCGTTTGTGCCGCCTGCCCGGTGTGTGATGGGCCGAGTGGGCGGCACGCCACGCCCGTAGGCCCTACCGTTCCGTCATGGAGACCGCACCACCTCAAACGCGCCAGGCGAGATTGACCACTGGAGATGTCGCGCTTCGGCTGGGCGTCGCCCCGGCCACGCTGCGCTCGTGGGACCGGCGTTACGGCCTGGGCCCCTCCGGCCACCAGGGCGGCAGACACCGGCGCTGGACCGAGCGGGACATCGCGGTGCTGGAGCGGGTGTGCGAGCTGACCGCCCACGGTGTGCCCACAGCGGAGGCCGCCGAACTGGCCCGTGCCGCCGGCGACGTACCGAAGAAGGTGGCGGAGGAGGTGTGGGCCCTGCCCCGGCAAAGCCGCTCCGCGTCCTCCGGGACAGGAGACACTCCCACCGACGGTACGGCGACGACGCATGACGATGCGGACGCCCGGCGGCGGGTGCGGGGCCTCGGCCGCGCCGCCGTCCGCCTCGACGCCCAGTTGCTGGACGAGCTGCTCACCGACACACTCGCCGAGTACGGCCTGGTCGGTGCCTGGGAACGCGTCATGTCCCCGGCCCTGCGGTCCATCGGCCGCAAGTGGGCCTGTTCCGGCGACCCGCACGGTGAACGGTATGTGGAGGCGGAACACTTGCTGTCCTGGCATCTCTCCACGGCGCTGCGCCGGTCCACCGGATTCGCCGCGACGGCCACGGGCGGGCGGCCCGTGGTGCTGGCCTGCGCCCCGAGGGAGGGCCACACCCTGGGGCTGGAGGCGCTGACCGCGGCATTGGGGGATCGTGGCGTCCCGGTACGCATGTTCGGCTGCGCGGTGCCGACGGGCGCGCTGGCCGAGGCGGTACGGAGAGCCGGGTCGTGTGCCGTTGTGTTGTGGTCGCAGACCCGCTCCACCGCCGACCCCGCACTGTTCCCCCTGGCGCACGGCCCCGGCCGCGGCCTGAAGGGGTCCCGCTTCCACCCGGCCGTCCTGGCCACCGGTCCCGGCTGGCCACCGCGCCCGACTCCGGGCATCCACCGCCCGGGCGGACTGACCCAGGCACTGCGGATCCTGGAAGGTCTCGTCGCCATCGACAGAAGGGAGGGCGGGGGCGAGGGGGAGTGAGAAGAGGGACCCGGCGGGGTGGCACGGCCCGCCCCGCCGGTCTGACGCGTGCCCGGCGCCCCACGGATACCTCTCTGTCACACCCTTGACACGGTGATGACCGCCGCTTGTATGGTCTAGTCCAAAGAACTCGCCGGTTCGAGCCGGGAGTTGGTCCCGCACGGGACGCAACTTCTCCCTGCGCGGGCGGTGAGAGCGCGTCACCTTCGCGCCTCTTGGCCCCACCCACGAGAGGCCTGCCCCACCGCACGCGGCACCCCACACGACCGCGTGCGTCCGGGGAAGGGCCTGATGTGAAGGAGTTCCCCCATGCGCACCACCCGGAAGACGGCTGCCCTGATCGGCGCCGCTCTCGCCCCCGTCATCGCCCTGAGCCTCCCCGCCGGTTCGGCGAGCGCCCACGGTTACATCTCCGACCCGCCCAGCCGTCAGGCGCAGTGCGCCGCGGGCACGGTGTCCTGCGGAGACATCACGTACGAGCCGCAGAGCGTCGAGGGCCCCAAGGGCCTGTCCAGCTGCAGCGGCGGCAACAGCCGGTTCGCCGAGCTGGACGACGACAGCAAGGGCTGGACCGTCACGCCGGTGTCGAAGAACACCACGTTCTCGTGGAAGCTCACCGCGCGCCACTCCACCAGCACCTGGGAGTACTACGTCGGCGGCCAGCGGATCGCCCTGTTCGACGACGGCGGTGCCAAGCCGGGCGAGGTCGTGAACCACCAGGTCGACTTCGGCAACCTCAGCGGCAAGCAGAAGGTCCTGGCCGTCTGGAACGTGGCCGACACCGACAATGCCTTCTACGCCTGCATCGACGTCAACGTCGGCGGCTGACAGGCAGCTCGGGGGCCGGCCCCGCGAGGGGCCGGCCCGCCCCACACCCCCACACCCCTCAGGAGTCGACCCCGTGCACCGTCGCATACTCGGACTGCTGACCGCCACCGGTGCGGCCGCCGCTCTCTGCACCCTGACGCTGGCCCCCACGGCCTCCGCCCAGAAGGCCGACAAGAACATCGCTGCCGCCGAATTCGTGGTCAGCGAGGCCCAGTTCAACCAGATGTTCCCGAACCGGAACTCCTTCTACACGTACAACGGGCTCACCGCCGCGCTCAGCGCCTACCCCGGCTTCTCCAACACCGGCAGCGAAACGGTTAAGAAGCAGGAGGCCGCCGCCTTCCTCGCCAACGTCAGCCACGAGACCGGCGGGCTGGTCCACGTCGTCGAGCAGAACGAGGCCAACTACCCGCACTACTGCGACACCACCCAGCCCTACGGCTGCCCGGCCGGTAACGACAAGTACTACGGCCGCGGGCCCATCCAGCTCAGCTGGAACTTCAACTACAAGGCCGCGGGTGACGCGCTCGGCATCGACCTGCTCAACAACCCGGACCTGGTGCAGAACGACGCGGCCGTCGCCTGGAAGACCGGCCTGTGGTACTGGAACACCCAGAAGGGCCCCGGCACCATGACACCGCACGACGCCATGGTCAACGGCGCCGGCTTCGGCGAGACGATCCGCGCCATCAACGGCAGCCTGGAATGCAACGGCGGCAACCCGGGTCAGGTGCAGAGCCGCATCGACAACTACCAGCGCTTCACCCAGGTCCTCGGCGTCGAAGCGGGCGGCAACCTCAGCTGCTGAACAACGACGGCCGTACGGCGCTCAGTACGCGGGAGTGAGGTCGGCCTCCACCGGAACGTCAGGGCAGCGGGAGTTGGCCACCACGGCGAGTTCATGGCCGTGGTGGCCTCCCGTTTTCCACTGCCCGCCGGCCAGCGGTACCAGCGCGACGTTGGGAGTGGGCCCGCTCGTCCAGTCCAGCAGCCCGGCGGTGGTGGACAGGCGGGTGCGTCCGACCGCGTCGGCGACCGAGCGGCGGTCGTGGGGATCGTCGGCGGTCGCCAGGGCGTGGGCAGCGACCTCCAGCAGGGCGTGGGCCAGGCCCAGTGGCTGGAGCCACCGGTTGCCGGTGCGCTGTTCGTACTCCTCGGCCAGCCGGGCCGCCGTGGTGCCGTCCAGGGAGGACCGGTAGGGGTGCCGGGGTGACCAGTACACGAGGGTGGCCACGCCCGCCCGGTCGAGCTCGGCGAGCGTCGACCCGCGCGGGTAGGCCAGCCAGCGCGAGCAGGTGATCAGGCGCGGCCGCGCCCCGCGCTCGCGCGCCTGACGGTGGAACAGCGCGAGGTCCTCGGCGGTGGCGGCACTGGTGACGATGTCGGCGCCCTGCTCGCGGAAGGAGTCGAGGGACGGTGTGAAGTCCCGCGCCGGCTCCTGATAGCCGCCCGGGTCGACCAGGCGGTGGCCCCGGCCGGCCGCCACCGGTACGAATCCGTGCTCCGCGTGGCGCAGCAGCCGCCCCTGAAGGTCGTCGTTCCACAGGCAGCCGACGGTGTGCTGCGTACCCAGCTGTTCCCACATCTCGGCGAAGACGGCCGCGATGTCGTCCAGCCCCCAGGCGAAGTGGTACGTCCAGGTGAACGGCCGTCGCGGATCGCCGCCGCGTCCGTGGACGAACGCCTGCCAGGGGAAAGTGGTGGTCACGCACGCCACGCCCGCTTCTTCGCAGGCGTCGGCCACGGCCGGCAGCACCTTCGTGCCCGCCATGGTCACCACCAGCTGCACCCGCTCCCGGTGCACCAGCTCCGATACCGCCCGCCGCGCGGCCTCGGGGTCGGAGAGACTGTCACGCCACGCGAGCCGGACCGGTCTCCGGCGCGAGCCGCGGGCCGGCTGCGACAGCCGCGGTGCCAGGCGGTCGAGTACAAAGGACAGCGGGTCGCCCAGCTTGGCCAGCCGGCCCGTCCGCGGTACGACCGCACCGATGCACAGCCCACTCGGGCCCGCGCCACTGTCCACCTGTCTCACCACTGCCGGACCTTTCGCCGTTGCGCCGCAGGCTTCTTCCCCCGGTGACATCCCGCGCCGCACCCCCGCACCGAACGTCCGGGCGCGCCCTTTCGCTCGCATGGCGGTCAGGGAGTACGGCTCCGAGAGAAGAAATGCGTTGTCGCGCCGGCACTTCGGTCGGCATGCTCACGGCCGTGAACACCGAAGTGAGACGGGACCTTTGAGGTGGGACTTTTTGAGTCGTGCCGCTCACGACCCGGTGACGGGAGATCGGTCGGTGTTCACGCCGTGGGCGCGAGCCCGTCGAGGAACTGGCCGACCAGTCGCAGGCCGGTGCGCAGGGTCTCGGTGTCATCGGCGAAGCCGATGCGTACGGTGTGTTCGATGTCGAACGCCGCGCCGGGGGTGAACATGACGCCGGTCTCCTTCAGCAGGCGGGTGCAGAACTCGTAGGAGCCGAGCGGAGCGTCGTAGCGGAGCAGTGCGGTGGTGCCCGAGGCCGGGCGTACGTAGGTGATGTCGTTGCGGCCGTTGACCCACTCGTCGAGGATCGCCAGGTTGGTGCGGGTGATCCGGTGGGAGCGGGCGAGGATCGCGTCCTTGTTCTCCAGTGCGACGCACGCCAGCAGGTCGTCGATGCGTCCGACGCTGATGGTCGTGTAGTCGCGGTGCGTCGCGACGTCGGCGAGCAGTGCGGTGGGGCCGACGATCCAGCCCAGTCGCAGGCCGGCCAGGGAGTACGGCTTGGACATGCTGCCGGTGGAGATGCCGCGTTCGTACAGGTCGGCGATCGAGGCGGTGAAGCCGTCACCGTGCTGGTCCACACCCCGGTACACCTCGTCGCACAGCACCCACGCACCGACGCGGCCGGCGATCTCGGCGATACGGTCCAGCCCGGCTTCGTCGATGAGTGCGCCGGTGGGGTTGTTCGGGTTGTTGACCGCGATCAGCCGGGTGTCCGGGGTGACCAGGCGGTCGAGTGCGTCGAGGTCGGGCAGCCAGCCGTGGTCCTCGCGCAGCGGCAGGTGATCGACGCGGGCGCCGTAGCTGTCCGGGATGGAGTAGTGCTGCTGGTAGGTGGGGACCACGGCGACGACGTGATCGCCGGGACCGACGAGGGTGGCGTGGATGAGCGCGTTGGCGCCGATGGCGCCGTGGGTGATCAGGACGTTGTCCGGGGCCTGGGCCGCGTACAGGTCCGCGACGAGGGCGCGGAGGCGGGGGCTGCCCGGGATCGGCCCGTAGGTGAGCGGGGTGGCTGCCAGCTCGGTCAGCACGTCCTCGCGTCGGCCGGACAGGTTCAGCAGCTCACCGGTGGTGAGGGAGCGGACGCAGGTCTCGGCCAGGTTGTACCGGCAGGTCTCCTCGTACTCGTTCATCCACTGCTCGACCGCGAACTCACGAATCTTCACCGCGACTGCTCCTCCGTCGTGTCGTTGTCGTTGCTCCGGCAGGCGGCCCAGGCGACCGCCGCGTCCTCGATCCCGAGTCCCACGGATCGGAAGTACACCGGGCGGTCCCCGCTCGGGCGCGGTGCGCTGCCGGTGACCAGGCCGGCGAGGTCGCCGCGTACGGAGGCGGAATCCCAGCCGGATGCGGTGGCTTGCACGAGTTCGGTGGCCACCTCAAGGCTGGTGTGTGCGTCCACGTACACGTCGAGTTCCGGCACCGCGGCGGACGGGATCTCGCGCGCTCCGGGTGCGTTGGTGGAGAGGGAGGTGACGACCGTTCCCGGCTCCAGGGTCCGGGGGTCCAGGACGTCCTCGGCTGCCGAGGTGCACAGCATCACCAGGTCGGCGCCCGCCACGGCCTCCTGAAGGGTGGCGACGGCCCGGACGCCGTCGTCGACCTGCTCCGGCCGCTTCCGGGAGACCGCGCGCACGGTCATGCCGGGGCGTACCTGGCGCAGATAGCGGGCGTGGGCGCGGCCGACGCGCCCGTACCCGATGACGGCCGCACTCCGGGCGTCGGGCGGCAGCAGCAGGTCGGCGGCCAGCACGGTGGTGGCCGCTGTGCGTTCCACGGTCAGGTCCGAGGCGTCCAGCAGCGCGACCGGCTGCCCTGTGGAGAGGCTCACCAGCATCGTCCAGGCGGTGACGACCGCCGGGCCGGCCGGCCGGGGCAGGTACGGGGAGACCTTGACCGCGTACACCCCGGCGGCGGGGAGTACGGCCGGGAAGTGGATGACGTCACCGCCGCCGGGCAGGTCGACGACGAACCGGCCGGGAGCGGCCGAATCGGTGGGGACATCGGTGGGGTCATCGGTGGGGTCATCGGTGGGGGAGACGGCTCCGAAGGCCTCGCGCAGTGCTGCGAGCACGGCCTGCTCGGAGACGTGGGGAGAGGTGATCACACGCATGATGAGCAATATATTGCCCACTCGCGGATCCTGGCAACTTTTTGCGCACTATACTGCTCGCTATGAGGAGTGAGGTCGCCGTCGGCAGCAGTGCCACGCAGGAGTTCGTCACCCGTATCGGCGGGCGCATCCGCGCGCTGCGCAAGCAGCGCGGCTGGAGTGTGCAGCAGCTGGCGGAGGCCGGCGGCGTCAGTCGGCGGATGCTCACCCAGATAGAGCTGGGCCAGGCCAACCCGAGCCTCGCCACTGTCGACCGGGTCGCACGGGCCCTGGACACCGACTTCGCCGCCCTGGCCCTGCCCGCGGACGATGCGGCGAACGCGGAGGTCGAGGGGACGCTCGTGTGGCAGGCCCCGGACGGCAGCCGGGCGCTCCTGCTCGGCGCGACCGAGGAACCGCGGGCCGAGCTGTGGCGCTGGACCCTGGCGCCCGGTGGGCACTACGACGCCGAGCCCGACCGCCGCGGCGCACAGGAGATCCACCACATCCTGTCCGGCCGCCTGACCCTCGCCCTCTCGGCCGGCCCCCGGGAGCTGGGTCCCGGACAGAGTGCCGTTATCCCCACCGACCAGGAGTACGCCTACCGGAACGGGGGCGCCGAACCGGTCGTCTTCGTACGGGTCGTCACGGGCGCCTGACCGCCGACGGCGCGAGCCCCGGTGTGGTGCACGGGCCCCTCGCTGCTGCGGAGCGTTCACGCGAATGCCTGGCCGGCCGTGCGCGGAGGCGGGCTGGGCACTGTGCTGGGAGGCGCGGGTGCGCGGCCCATATCCCGCCGTTGATGCGTAGCGGCCGGGCACACTCCGCCGGCCCCACCCTTCTGCAGACGCCAGAGGTCGCAGTCGGGTGGGGCCGCAGCCATTCCTGATCCGTAACCAACTCCCTGGATACGAAGTTGAGTTGATGTGGGTGAGGGATTTCCCCAGGTGCTGAACCCGCGCCCGCCGCGTGCGGAGCCCGGTACCGCCGCAAGGGGGCGGTATGGTGGCTCCGATACCAGCTGGAGGTGAGGGGACCCATGGCACGGCGGCCGACCGTCACGAGCGTGCAGATCGCCCGTGAGGCGGGTGTGGCGCAGTCGACCGTGTCCCGCGTCCTCAACGGCGGAAGCGTGGCCCCCGAGACCCGGCAACGGGTGCTCGACGTGGTGGCCAAGTACGACTTCCAGCCCAGTCAGGCCGCACGGAGTCTCGTGGGGGCCCGCTCGGGGCTCATCGGCGTGGTCATCCGCGACCTGACGAACCCGTTCTATCCGGTGATGGTCAAGGCGATGGAGCGGGTGCTGCACGGGCAGGGACTGCGCCTGTCGCTGGTGACGGATGTGATGACCGCCGACGAGGGCCTGGCGCTGCTGCGGCGCGAGGGCGTGGACGGCGTGGTGTTCACCTCGGCCGTACGGGACGAACCGCTGGCGCACCGCATCCGGGGGCACGGCATACCCGTTGTGCTGTGTCACCGCACCCTCGACGACTTCGAAGCCGACCAGGTGGAGGCCGATAACGTCACCGCCGGCCGGCTGGCCGCCGAGCACCTGCTGGACCTGGGACATCGCCGTATCGGGATGGTATGCGGCCTGGCCGGGGCGAGCACGGCGGAGCAGCGCGGCCGCGGGTTCCGGGAGAGGGTGCGGGACTGCGGGGAGGTCGCCCTGACCGAACTGGACGGCGCCTACGACTACGGCACCGCCTACGACGCGGTGCGCGCGCTGCTTGCCGGTGCCGAGCCGCCCACCGCGCTGTTCTGCCACAACGACGTCATGGCGTACGCGGCGCTGAACGCGGCCGCGGCGGCGGGCGTTGCGGTACCGCGCGAGCTGAGCGTGGTGGGCTGTGACGACGTGCCGCTGTCGTCGTGGGAACGCATCGATCTGACGACGGTGCGTCAGCCGCTGGAGCGGATCGCGCAGGTCGGCGTGGAGTTGCTGCTGGACCGGCTGGCGAATCCGGACGCACCGCACCGGCACGAGGTCCTGCCGGTGGAGTTCGTCGGGCGTTCCACCACCGCCCCGGTGTGAGGGTCTGAGGCGCACCGCGCCGCCGTACGCACGTCCTCTCACCGGGCATCTTGATTCCCCGGTGCGCAGCCCCGCCCGAGGGGCTCCTTTTCGTTTGCTTCCCGGACACCCCTTGACCGCTCCGCCATCCGTCTCGCATTCTGTGGATACGCATCCATTGGATACGTATCCACACCGCGAGCAAAGGAGCTGGGCGTGTCCCGCACCATCAAGGCCGCCACCACCTCGTCCACCGCGCCGTCGGGCGACGACACCGTCGGGCAGGCCGTACGAGAGCTGATCGCCGACGTCCGGAAGCGCGGTGACGAGGCCGTCCGGGAGCTGTCGGTTCGCTTCGACCGCTGGGAGCCGGAGTCCTTCCGCCTCGGTGAGGAGCAGCTCGCCGAGATCATCGGCACGCTCGACGACCAGGTCATCGAGGACATCAAGACGGTCCAGGCCAACGTCCGCCGGTTCGCCGAGGCGCAGCGCGAGTCGATGTCGGAGATCGAGGTCGAGACCTCCCCGGGCGTCTTCCTCGGTCACCGGCACGTGCCGATCCAGTCCGTCGGCGCGTACATCCCCGGCGGCCGGTACCCCCTGACCGCCTCCGCGCACATGACCATCGTGACCGCCAAGGCCGCCGGCGTACCCCGGGTGGTCGCCTGCACCCCGCCGATCCGTGGTGAGATCCCCGCCGCCACCGTCGCCGCGATGTACTTTGCCGGTGCGGACGAGATCTACATCCTCGGTGGTGTCCAGGCGATCGCCGCGATGAGCGTCGGCACCGAGACGATCTCGCCCGTCGACATGCTGGCCGGCCCCGGCAACGCCTACGTGGCCGAGGCCAAGCGGCAGCTGTTCGGCGAGGTCGGCATCGACCTGTTCGCGGGCCCCACCGAGATCCTGGTCGTGGCCGACGACACCGCCGATCCGTTCGTCGTCGCCGTCGACCTGCTCTCGCAGGCCGAGCACGGCCCCGACTCGCCCGCCGTGCTGGTGACCACCAGCGAGCGCGTCGCGAGCGAGACCGAGCGGCACATCAACGAGATCCTGCCCGACATGCCGACCGGTGACATCGCGGGCCCGGCCTGGCGGGACCACGGTCAGATCATCCTCGCCGACGACCTCGACGAGGCCTACCGCGTCGCCGACGGCTTCGCCTACGAGCACGTGCAGGTCCTCACCGAGAACCCGCGCGAGGCGCTCGACAAGATGCACGCCTACGGAGCCCTGTTCCTCGGCGAGGGCACCTGCGTCTCCTACGGTGACAAGGTGATCGGCACCAACCACGTGCTGCCGACGCGCGGCGCTGCGCGTTACACCGGCGGCCTGTGGGTGGGCATGTACCTCCGCACCGTCACCTACCAGGAGGTGCGCGACCAGCAGGCGTCGGCCGACCTCGGTGTGCTGTGCGGCCGGGCGGCCCGCGTCGAGCTGTTCGAGGGCCACGCCCGCTCCGGTGACGTCCGGGCCGCCAAGTACGCCGGTGCCCCGCTGTCCTGGACCGGCCACTTCGAAGGCGCCCGCGTCTGACGCCACCGCCCCGCCGCACGCCCCCCCCGATCAACGGAGATCCCATGGCCACCGCCGCCAACCTGACGCCGGAGCAGGTCCGCCGTCGCTCACTGCAGTCCGGCACCATCGGCGCGATCGTCGAGTGGTACGAGTACACGGTCTACGGTGTCACCGCCGCGCTGGTGTTCGGGCAGTTGTTCTTCCCGAACCTCTCGCCCGGCATCGGTCAGATCGTCTCGCTCGCCTCGTTCGGCGTGGGGTTCCTGGCCCGTCCGATCGGTGCGTTCGTCGCCGGGCATCTCGGGGACCGGCTCGGACGCAAGTCCACGCTGATCCTCACGTTCTCCATCATGACGGTGGCCACCACGGCGATCGGTGTCATGCCGACCTATGACCAGGTCGGCGTGGCGGCACCGTTGCTGCTGTGCGTACTGCGGCTGGCACAGGGCTTCGCGGTCGGCGGCGAGTGGGGCGGGGCGGCGATCGTCGCCGTGGAGAACGCACCGCGGGCCCGGCGCGGGTACTTCGGCTCCTGGCCGCAGATCGGCGTCTCGGCGGGACTCCTGCTGGGTACGGCGGCGGTGTCGTTCGCGTCGTGGATCTCCGGCGACGCCTTCGGCGAGTGGGGCTGGCGAGTGCCGTTCCTGCTCAGCGCCATCCTCGCGACCGTCGGGTTCTTCATCCGGCTGCGCGCCGCCGAGAGCCCGGCCTTCCTCGCCGAGAAGGCCAAGATGGACGCCGAGCTGGAACGCCGCAAGGCGCCCGCCGCTGTCGTCTTCCGCGACCACCGCAAGCCGCTGCTGATCACGGTGTTCGGCCGGTTCGCGGAGGCCGGGAACTACTACCTGTTCACCACCTTCATCCTGTCGTACGTCACCACCACACTCGGTGTGCCCAAGGGCTACGGCCTGACGGCGTCGATGATCGGCGCGGCGGTGAACATCGTGATGATCCCGGTCTTCGGGGCGCTGTCCGACCGCTTCGGACGGGTGCGGACCTTCCTCGTCGGCGGGGCACTGATCGTGATCACCACCTGGCCGGTCTTCGCGCTGGTCCACACCGGCCAACTGTGGGCGATCGTCGCCGGTGTGGTGCTGTTCCTGGCGCTCGGGCACGCCATGGTCTACGCGCCGCTGCCCGCGCTGTACTGCGAGATGTTCCCCACCGCGGTGCGCTACTCGGGCATCTCGATCGGGTACCAGATGGCCTCGATCCTGCTCGCCAGCTTCACCCCGGCGCTGGCCGGCGCGATGGTTCTCTGGGCCGACGGCAGCCTGTGGATGGTGATCGCTTTCGCCATCGTCACCACGCTCATCGCGATGGTGGCGATCGCCTTCGCCCCCGACCGGCGCGACAGCGAGCTGGACGAGATCGGCGTCGCGCGCGAGCGCGAGGACAGCGAGCTGTCCACGGCGTAACAGTAACGCCGATGTGAGGGGTACGGGAGTTCGGGCGGGGTGCACACGCACCCCGCGCGCTCGTGTTTCCCCGGCCCGTCTCCGCTCAGTCGCGCAGCCACACCGCGGTGTCCTGCGGCAGCCGGCCCTCGGCGTCCAGTGGGTCGCTGGCGAGGAGGACCTCGCGGTGGTGGGGGAGGACAGCAGGTTCGGGGGAGAGATTGACGACGCAGGTCAGGCCGGTGGGGCGGGCGAAGGCGAGGATGCCTTCCGCGGACGGCAGCCAGTGCAGTGCGCCGTCGCCGAAACCCGTTTCCGTACGGCGCAGACGGAGCGCTTCCCGGTAGAGGGAGAGCACCGATCCGGGGTCGGCGGCCTGGACGTCGGCGGCGTACGTCGACCAGCCCGGCGGCTGGGGCAGCCACGGCTCACCCACCGAGCCGAACCCGGCGTACGGTTCGCCGGCCGCCCACGGCAGCGGCACCCGGCAGCCGTCCCGCCCCGGATCGGTGCCGCCGGAGCGCGCGTGCATGGGGTCCTGGATGCGGTCGAGCGGGATGTCCGCCTCGGGAAGGCCCAGCTCCTCGCCCTGGTAAAGGTAGACGGCACCGGGCAGGGCGAGCGAGAGCAGCGCGGCGGCCCGGGCGCGGCGGGTGCCCAGGCGCAGGTCGGTGGGGGTGCCGAAGACCTTGTCGGCGAAGGCGAAACCGGTGTCGGCGCGGCCGTAGCGGGTGACCGTACGGGTCACGTCGTGGTTGCACAGCACCCAGGTGGCGGGCGCGCCCACGGGCGCGTGTTCGGCCAGGGTGTTGTCGATGGCGGTGCGCAGGCTCGCCGCGTCCCAAGGTGCGGTGAGAAAGGTGAAGTTGAAGGCGGTGTGCAGTTCGTCGGGGCGCAGGTAGCGGGCGAAGCGTTCGGAGTCCGGCAGCCAGACCTCGCCGACGAAGATCCCGTCGTAGGCGTCGGCGACCGCACGCCAGGAGCGGTAGATGTCGTGCAGCTCGTCGCGGTCCAGGTACGGGTGCGGGGTGCGGTCCGGTGTGATGTCGGGCAGCTCGGGGTCCTTGGCGAGCAGCGCCGCCGAGTCGATGCGCACCCCCGCCACGCCCCGCTCGAACCAGAAGCGCAGGACGTCCTCGTGTTCCTGGCGGACGGCGGGGTGCGCCCAGTTGAGGTCGGGCTGCTGGGCGGCGAAGAGGTGGAGGTACCAGTCACCGTCGTCCAGCCGGGTCCACGGCACGCCGCCGAACTCGCTGGCCCAGTTGTTGGGCGGCAGCTCCCCGTGCGCGCCGCGCCCTGGCCGGAAGTGGAAGAGCCGGCGTTCGGGGCTGCCGGGGCCCGCTGCCAGCGCGGCCCGGAACCACGGGTGCTGGTCGGAGACGTGGTTGGGCACGATGTCGACGATGGTGCGGATGCCCAGGTCCTGTGCTTCCGCGATCAGCTTCTCGGCCTCGGCGAGGGTGCCGAAGGCCGGGTCGATGGCCCGGTAGTCGGCGACGTCGTACCCGCCGTCGGCCAGTGGTGAGACGTACCACGGCGTGAACCACAGCGCGTCGACGCCCAGTTCGGCCAGGTGGGGCAGCCGGGCCCGTACGCCTGCCAGGTCGCCGGTGCCGTCGCCGTCACCGTCCGCGAAGCTGCGGACGTACACCTGGTAGATGACGGCGGACCGCCACCAGTCGTCGCCGGAATGCCGGCTGCCTTCCATGAGCGGGTTCCTTTCGGGCAGGGCGCATCAACAAGGATGCGGGGGAGGGGCGGCGAGAGAGCGGATTCCGTACCGCCCGCCGGGGCGAAGCAGGGTGCCGGTGTCAGCCCTTGGTGCTGCCGGCGCCGATGCCGGCGATGATGTGCCGCTGGAACACCAGGAACATCACGATCATGGGTAGCGCGGCGATGACCATCGCGCCGATGAGCACGGTCAGCGGTACGTTCTGGGAGAGCTGGACGAGCGCCACGCTGATCGGCTGCTCGCCGGTGTCGGAGAAGACCATCAGCGGCCAGAGGAAGTCCTGCCAGACCGCGACCAGCGCGAAGATGGACACCACGCCGAGCACCGGGCGGGACATGGGCAGCAGGATCGACCACAGGGTGCGCAGCTTCCCCGCACCGTCGATCTCCGCGGCCTCCAGCACATCGCGCGGTATCTGGTCGAAGAAGCGCTTGAGCAGGTAGAGGTTGAAGGCGTTGGCGACGGCGGGCAGCCAGACCGCCAGCGGGTCATTCAGCAGGCTGATGTGCAGCAGCGGCAGGTCGGCGACGGTCAGGTACTTCGGTACGACCAGCGCCTGCACCGGCACCATCAGAGTGGCGAGGATGCCGCCCAGGATCACTTTGCCGAATGCGGGGCGGAGCTTGGAGAGGGCGAACGCGGCCGCGGTGCACAGGACGATCTGCAGCAGCCAGGCGCCCGAGGCCTGGACGACGGTGTTCCAGAGATGCCGGGGGAGCGACATCAGCTCCCAGGCGTCGGTGTAGCCGGTGAGGTGCCACGACTCGGGGACGAGCGTGGGCGGGGTGTGTACCAGTTCGTCCGGCGACTTCATGGCGCCGGTGACCATCCAGTACACGGGGAAGAGGAAGGCCAGTGCGAAGGCCAGGACCACCCCGGCGAACACGGTCCAGTACAGGACCCTGCCGCGCGGTGAGGCCAGGGTGAGCGGGGAGACGAGGGTGCGCACGGCACGCTGGTCGGCCTGGGACACGATGCCCTCCTTCTCAGTCGTCGGTGCGGGTGAACCGCAGGTAGAGGGCGGAGAACGCGCCGAGGAGGAGCAGCAGCATGACGCTGAGCGCGCAGGCGCCACCGAAGTCGTTGTAGAGGAAGGCGTACTTGTAGATGAGGTAGAGGAGGGTGACGGTGGAGTTCTCCGGGCCGCCGCCGGTGATGACGAAGGGCTCCGTGAAGACCTGCATCGTGGCGATGATCTGGAGGAGCATCAGCATGAGGATGACGAAGCGGGTCTGCGGGACGGTGACGTGGCGGACCCGCTGCCACACGCTCGCGCCGTCCAGCTCCGCCGCCTCGTACAGCTCGCCGGGGATGTTCTGCAGTGCGGCCAGGTAGATCAGCACCGTGCCGCCGAGGTTGGCCCAGGTGGCGACGAGCACCAGGGAGACGAGCGCGGTGTCGGCGCCGTTGGACCAGTTCGAGGTGGGCAGGTGCAGAAAGCGCAGCGCCTCGTTGGCCAGGCCCGCGCCGGGGTCGTAGAACCACTTCCACAGCAGGGAGCTGACCACCGGCGGGATCATCACGGGGAGGTAGACGACGACCCTGAAGAAGGCGCGGGCGTGCCGGAGTTCGTTGATGACCAGTGCCATGACGAAGGGCACGGCGAAGCCGATGAGCAGCGCGAGCACGGTGAACGTGGCGGTGTTGCGCCAGGCCGCGCCGAACTCCGGGTCCTGGAACACCCGGGTGAAGTTGGCGGTGCCCACCCACTCCGGATCGGCGCCCGGAGTGTACTTCTGGAAGGCGATGACCACCGAGCGGAGCGCCGGGTACCAGGAGAACAGTGCGAAGCAGAGCAGGCCGCCGAGGAGGAAGGCGTACGCCCTGGCCTGATCGGCGAGCCGGCGGCGGAGCGGGCGCCGGGGGCCGGGGGAGGCCTTCCGCGGTGCGGGCGCGGCGCTCCGTGCGGGTGGCGGGGCGGCAGGAAGTGGGGCTGTGTGGGGAGAGGCGGTCGACATGACGGTGTCAGCCCCGGGCCAGAATGCCGTCGATCTTCGACTGGGCGTCCTTGAGCAGCCGGTCGACGTCGGCGTCCTCCTTGGTGAGGACCGCGGAGACGGCGCCGTCCAGCACGGTGTAGATCTGCTGTGCCTTCGGCGGCTCCAGCTTCATGTCGAGCTTCTGGTTGCCGGCCACGAAGCTCGCGTAGTTCCCGACCGGGACGTTGGCGGACTTCTTCTTCAGCTTCTGGTCCGTGGCGTCGGTGGCACCGGTGAACAGCCGCGGTTCGGGCAGGCCCACCGGGGAGCCGTCCTTCGCCAGCCGCGCGTAGTTGTTCATGTAGCCGTTGCCGGGGGTGAGGAAGGTCCACTCCAGCCACTTCAGACCGGCCTTGATCTGGGCAGGGGTGGCCTTCTTGTTGAACATGTAGCCGTCGCCGCCGATGAGTGTGCCCTTGCCGCCGGGCATCGGTGCGAAAGCGAGGTCCTTGTAGTCGCCGCCCGCTTCCTTGACGATGCGCGGTACGTTGTCGGGCGCCGCGAGGTACATGCCGAGCTTGCCCGAACCCATCATCTGCAGCGTGTCGTTGATGATGAGCAGCTGCTTGGACCCCATGGAGCGGTCCTTCCAGCGCATGTCCTTGAGGTTCTGCAGCACCGCCCGGCCCTCGGGGCTGTCGACGGTGGCCTTCTTGCCATCGGTGCTGACGACGTTGCCGCCCTGGGAGTAGATCTCGGCGGTGAAGTGCCAGCCGCCCTGGTTCTGCGCGCTGTAGTCGGCGTAGCCGACCGTGCCGCCGCCGAGTCCGGCGATCTTCTTGGCGGCGGTGCGGACCTCCGCCCAGGTGGCCGGCGGCTTGTCCGGGTCCAGGCCGGCCTTCTTGAACAGCGTGCGGTGGTAGAGCAGGCCCATCGAGTAGTTGGTGCGCGGGATGCCGTACACCTTGCCGTCCACGGTGTACGCGTCGCGCAGCGCCTGCTGGATGTCCTGGTAGCCCTTGAGGTCCTTGAGGTAGGGCGTGAGGTCGGCGGCCTGGTTGATGCCGACGACGTGCCGGGTGTCGGTGAAGTAGGTGTAGAAGACGTCTTCCATCTGGCCGCCGGCCAGCTTGGCGTCGAAGGTCTTGGGGTCCTGGCACGGGAACGCGTCGTGGGCGACGACATCGATGTCCGGGTGCTGCTCCTCGAAGGTCTGCACGTCCTCGTCGAAGCGCTTGTGGTCGATCTTCGCGCTCGGCTGCGGCCAGCAGTTCACCGTGATGCGCGTCCGGCCGTCCGTGGCCTCGGCACCACCGGAGCCGCAGGCGGCGACCCCGGTGAGCGCGAGCGCGGTGGCAGTTGCGGCAGTGCAGGCACGACGGAACCCGGAACGTCTCATCGGTGGACCCCTTACGGCAGGAGTGCGGGAAGCGCACAGCAGAGGGCTGTGCGGCGCGCACACTCAACCACCGCCGACGGTCGGCCGCAATATGTCGAACGGAGTCCGTAAAAAATTGACAGAGATGGGGCCCGCTTCCGAAGTGGCGGGCGAGGAACCGCCGTTGTGGCTATGCGGTGCGCTTCCGTGCGGCCTGTCCGGTGGATCCGCGCACGACCAACTCGGGCTCGAACAGCAGCTCCTCCTGCGATACGGCACCGCCCTGGATCTGCGCGCAGAGCAGGTCCACCGCGGCCCGGCCCATCGCCTCGATGGGCTGGCGCACCGTGGTCAGCGGGGGTTCGGTGCAGCTCATGAACGCCGAGTCGTCGTAGCCGACCACGGACACGTCCGCCGGTACGTCGAGCTTGCGCCGCCGGGCGGCGCGCACCGCCCCGAGGGCCAGCGGGTCGCTGGCGCAGACGATGCCGGTGACTCCGCGCTCCAGCAGGCGGTTGGCCGCGGCCTGGCCGCCCTCCAGCGAGAACATCGCCCGCGCCACGTACTCGTCGGGGAGGGTCCGCCCGGCCGCGGCGGCCGCCGTCCGCGCCATCGCCAGCTTGCGGCGCGAGGGCATGTGGTCGTCGGGGCCCAGCACCAGCCCGATGCGCTCGTGCCCCAGGGAGTCGAGGTGCCGCCAGGCCTGTTCGACGGCGACCGCGTCGTCGCAGGAGACGCACGGGAAGCCCAGATCGTCGATGGCCGCGTTGACCAGCACCACCGGGATCTTGCGCTCGGCGAGCTGCTCGTAGTGCTCGTGCGGCGCGTTGGCCTGGGCGTAGAGCCCGCCGGCGAAGACCACGCCGGACACCTGCTGTTGCAGCAGCAGGTCCACGTAGTCCGCCTCGGAGACGCCGCCCTTGGTCTGCGTGCACAGCACCGGCGTCAGGCCCTGCTGCGCCAGCGCCCCCCCGATCACCTCGGCGAACGCCGGGAAGATCGGGTTCTGCAGTTCGGGCAGGACCAGCCCGACCAGCCGGGCCCGCTCGCCGCGCAGCTGGGTCGGCCGCTCGTAACCCAGCACATCGAGGGCGGACAGCACCGATTGGCGGGTGGCTTCGGAGACCCCGGGCTTGCCGTTCAGGACCCGGCTGACAGTGGCCTCGCTGACCCCGACCTTCTTGGCAACCTGAGCAAGTCGTCGCGTCATGGCCGCAACGCTATCGCAAGGGATGCAAGCGGTTTGCTGCTCGTACGCAAGGCAATGAAAGTCCTCGCGGCGAGGGGCAGATGAGTTGTGCCGACGTATCGGTCCGTACCAATTCCGCCCTGGCCAGCGGAGTTGGCGTGAACGCTGGTTCCGTACCGCGCCGAACCACGTCCGCAACGGAAGGAAAGTCAGGCAGGAACGTAGACCACTCGACAATTGTCTGGGATTCTCCAGCCGCTGAACGCAAGAACTGAGCACTAGATCGCTTGACGCTTCTGCAAGACCCGGCTCCGTACCTCCGTACCGGAGCTCCCACCAGAGCCGCTCCCTCGCCGCCGGGCGCGTGCGAGGCAGAAGATCGGGGATCCATGTCACGACCACACCTGCCACGACCACACCGGGCCAGACGGCGCGCCGTCGCCTTCCTCGCCACCGGATTGCTGGTGACCGCCCTGCCGTTGCCGGCGGCCACCGCGGCCCCCGCACCGAACGTCGCGAAAGGCACGAAGGCCAAGGCGAGCAGCGCACAGCGGGGCCATGGCGCCGCGCAGGCCCTCGACGGCGATCCGTCGACGTACTGGCAGAGCGCGAAGGGCAAGCGCCCGCAGTGGGTGCGGGCCGACCTCGGCGCCACCCGACGCATCGACCAGGTGACCCTGCGGCTGCCCGGAAGCGGACCGGCCCCGGCTCAGGCCTTCACACTGCAGGGCAGCACCAACGGCAAGGACTTCACCGACCTGACCCAAGTACAGCGACACCGGCTCGGCGGCAGTGGCAAGCGCTCCGTCACGTTCACCCTCGGCACCACCGCGACGCGTTACGTCCGCGTCCTGCTGCCCAGCGGCGGGAGACTCGCGGAACTCGAAGTGCGCGGCCCTGCGGGCGGCGACAACCGGCCCCCCTCCGCACCCGGCGGACTCTCCCTGGCCGCCGCCTCGCGCCCCGGCCACACCACCCTCACCTGGCCACGGGCGACGGACGACAAGAAGGTCACCGCGTACGACGTGTACGCCGACGGCCGGCTGCGCACCAGCCTGCCGGGCACGGTGACCACGTACACCGACACCGACACGGCCGGCGCCGCCGTGACGTACACCGTCCGTGCCCGCGACGCCGCCGGCAACCAGTCGCCCGACAGCCGGGCCGTGACCCGCAAGAAGGGCCGGGCCAAGGCCACTGCACCGGCCGCTCCTGAGCGCCGGTCGCCGGCACGCGAGGACGGGAGCCGCGCCGCCGAGGCCACTAACCTCGCCGTGGGCAAGGAGGTCACCGCCTCCTCCTACACCCAGACCTACGTCGCGAAGAACGCCAACGACGGACAGACGAGCACGTACTGGGAAGGCGCGCCGGGCAGCTACCCGACCACCCTCGGAGTGAAGCTCGGTGCCAACGCCGACGTCAGCTCCGTCGTCGTCAAGCTCAACCCCGACAGCATCTGGTCCACCCGCACCCAGCGCATCGAGGTGCTGGGCCGCGAGCAGAAGGCCAGTGGCTTCACCGGCCTGGTCGCCGCGAAGGACTACACCTTCAACCCGGCCAGTGGTGGCAACAGCATCACCATCCCGGTGACCGCCAGGATCGCCGATGTGCAGTTGAGGTTCACCGCCAACTCCGGCGCCCCGGGCGGCCAGGCAGCGGAGTTCCAGGTCATGGGCGTCCCCGCGCCCAACCCGGACCTGCAGGTCACCGGGCTGACCACGTCACCGCAGTCCCCGGTCGAGTCGGACGCGATCACCCTCGGCGCCACCGTACGCAACATCGGGACGCAGGCCTCCACCGCGACCGACGTCGCCTTCCAGCTCGGTGGGGAGAAGGCCGGTACCGCCTCCGTCGGCGCGCTGGCCGCGGGCGAGACGACGACGGTCACCAAGAACATCGGTACGCGCGAGGCGGGCACCTACCCCCTCAGCGCCTCCGTCGACCCGGCCAACACCGTCATCGAGGAGAACGAGGGCAACAACGGCTACACCAGCCAGACCCCGCTCACGGTCAAGCCGGTCGCCAGCTCCGACCTGGTCGCCTCCGCGGTGACCTGGTCGCCCGGCGCCCCGTCCGCTGACGACAGCGTGGCCTTCTCCGTCGCCCTGAAGAACCAGGGCACCCAGCCCTCGGCGAGCGGCAGCCACGCCCTCACGCTGTCCGTCGTCAACGCCTCGGGCACCACCGTCAAGACGCTGACCGGCGCCTACAACGGCACCATCGCGGCGGGCGGCACCACCGAACCGGTCAAGCTCGGCAGCTGGACGGCCGCGAACGGCAAGTACACCGTCAAGGTCACGGTCGCCGACGACGCCAACGAGATCCCGGCCAAGCGGGAGAACAACACCAGCACCAAGCCCCTGTTCGTCGGCCGCGGCGCCTCGATGCCGTACGAGACGTACGAGGCCGAGGACGGTGTGCTCGGCGGCGGGGCCAAGTCCGTCGGTCCCAACCGCAAGGTCGGCGACCTCGCGGGTGAGGCGTCCGGGCGCAAGGCGGTGACCCTGAACAACACGGGTGAGTACGTCGAGTTCACCACCAAGGCCGCCACCAACAGCCTCGTCACCCGCTTCTCCATCCCGGACGCGCCGGGCGGCGGCGGCACCGACGCGACGCTGAACGTCTACGTCAACGGCACCTTCCGCAAGGCCATCTCGCTGACCTCGAAGTACGCCTGGCTGTACGGCGCGGAGACCGGGCCCGGCAACGACCCCGGCGCCGGTGGCCCGCGGCACATCTACGACGAGGCGCAGCTCCTGCTGGGCGAGACCGTCCCGGCAGGCGCGAAGATCCGGTTGCAGAAGGACGCGGCCAACACCTCCCAGTACGCGATCGACTTCATCGACCTGGAGCAGGTCACCGCCGCCCCCAACCCCGACCCGGCGGCGTACGTGGCACCGGCCGGCTTCAGCCACCAGGACGTGCAGAACGCCCTGGACAAGGTACGCATGGACACCACCGGCAAACTGGTCGGCGTCTACCTGCCGCCCGGCGACTACGAGACGTCCAGCAAGTTCCAGGTCTACGGCAAAGCCGTGAAGGTGGTCGGTGCGGGCCCCTGGTTCACCCGCTTCCGCGCCCCCTCCTCCCAATCCAACACCGACATCGGCTTCCGCGCCGACGCCACCGCGAAGGGCTCCGTCTTCTCCGGCTTCGCGTACTTCGGCAACTACACCTCGCGGATCGACGGCCCCGGCAAGGTCTTCGACTTCTCCAACGTCTCCGACATCACCATCGACAACATCTGGGCCGAGCACATGGTCTGCCTCTACTGGGGCGCCAACACCGACCACATGACGATCAAGAACGCCCGCATTCGCAACACCTTCGCCGACGGCGTCAACATGACCAACGGCAGCACCGACAACGTCGTGTCCAACAGCGAGGCCAGGGCCACCGGTGACGACAGCTTCGCGCTCTTCTCGGCCATCGACGCCGGCGGCGCGGACGAGAAGAACAACGTCTACGAGAACCTCACCTCGCTGCTGACCTGGCGCGCCGCGGGCATCGCCGTCTACGGCGGCTACCACAACACCTTCCGCAACATCCGGATCGCCGACACCCTCGTCTACTCGGGCATCACGATCTCCTCGCTGGACTTCGGCTACCCGATGAACGGTTTCGGTACCGACCCCACCAACCTGGAGAACATCACGATCGAGCGGGCCGGCGGCCACTTCTGGGGTCAGCAGACCTTCCCCGGCATCTGGCTCTTCTCCGCCTCGAAGGTCTTCCAGGGCATCCGGGTCACCGACGTGGACATCGTCGACCCGACATACCACGGCATCATGTTCCAGACCAACTACGTGGGAGGTCAGCCGCAGTTCCCGGTCAAGGACACCATCCTGACCGACGTCTCGATCTCCGGGGCCCACAAGAGCGGTGACGAGTTCGATGCCAAGTCCGGCGTCGGCATCTGGGCCAACGAAATGCCGGAACCGGGGCAGGGCCCGGCCGTCGGCGAGGCCGTCTTCCGCAACCTGCGCCTGACGGACAACGTGCAGGACGTGAAGAACACCACCAGCACCTTCAAGATCACCAGGGAGTAGCACGCCACGGGGTCGCCCCGGCGCGACACCGCCGGGGCGCCCGTACAACCGCTACGAGGCCTACCCCATCGCGCTGAAGCTCCTCGAAAGCCCGGACC
>NZ_JBEYUN010000012.1:0-266985 GCF_040643545.1 Streptomyces sp. NPDC047117
GCCCGGGTGCCGTACGGCACCCGGGCCCCTCGGACGTATCCCCGGAAGAAGAGGTCTATGCCCCCTCGCAGTACCCACCCCGTCGACAAATTCGACGACGACGATTACCCCGCCTACACCATGGGCCGGGCCGCCGAAATGCTCGGCACCACCCCCGCCTTCCTCCGCAGCCTCGGCGAGCACCGTCTGATCACCCCGCTGCGCTCCGAAGGCGGCCACCGCCGCTACTCCCGCTACCAGCTGCGCATCGCCGCCCGCGCCCGCGAACTCGTCGACGCCGGCACCCAGATCGAAGCGGCCTGCCGGATCATCATCCTCGAAGACCAGCTCGAAGAAGCTCAGCGGATCAACGAAGAACTACGCACCCGTACCCTCGGTCCGCAGCCGGAGGCCCCGGCCTGAACGGGCCCCTTCTGCGGGGAAGCCTTCTCGCCCGGCACCCGGAAGAAGCCGGCCTGACCGTCCGAGTCCTGCTGGCGCCTGCCTGGCCGCACCGGCACTTCCTGCGCCGCCCGGACGGCGGGCGTCAGTGATCGTTGTCCTGGGGGAAGCGAGCTTCAGCAGGGCCCGGGCGGGCAGGTCGGCGTCGGTGGGGTGAGGGAATGTGCCGTTGGGGTGCAGGGGAGTGCGAGCGTCGCGCGGCGCGTGTCCGGCTGAGGTGGCCGGCCTTTCCAGGTCGGCCAGGGCGGTTTGGGCAGTGCCTTCGGAGAGGTGACAGGTCCGTGCGAGGTCGCGGTTGCGCACGGTGGGGGCGCGCAACGGCCAGGAGTACACGGGCATGACAGGTGAGGAAGGAGCGTCCTTCTCCGGCCTGCCCGGGCCTCCTCCTGGCCTCTTCGGCAACGCCCGCCAGGAACACTGGCGGGCGGATTCCGCGAACCTGGTTCGCCTGTTGCCTCTAAAGCAAAGCTTTCTGCAAGATCGGCAATGTGCTCGGCGGGCAAGTGGCTCACAGGCACGAAGCGGTGCCGGGCCGGGTGTGGGTTGCCAACTGAGTGGGGCAGCAACTCGGTGATCGTTGGCTTGCCTTCAGCGGAATCCGGTGAAGGCAAGCGTCAGGCCGATCGAGCGTGCTGCGTATCGGCGAGGCCCAAGCGGCTGCATGGCCCTGGTATTCACCCGGAGCTTTTGAGTGCCTGTTTGCGATCCTCGGAGCGCGTATGAGCGGTGCTTTCAGCGTCGGTGTCGGACCACGTGGCGGTCCTGGCCGCGCGGCCCGGCTATGCGGCTTGGGTGCGTTCGGCACGGCCGAACAGCAGCGCGCAGCCGGAGGGGAGCTGGCGCAGGACGCGGATCAGCAGGTCGGGGCCGGCGTAGGCCGCGACGGCGGAGCAGACGGATCCGGTGCCCCAGCGGGAGGTCGCCAGGGGAGGCGCCGGTGCGGGCGGCGAGGTCCTTGACGAAGGCCCGGCCGCCCAGCGGCTGGGTGTCGGGGACCCGGGCGGTGAGGATGCGCGGCTTCGACGGGGAGGCGGGCGGCCAGTTCGGCTCCATCTCGTTCCGCAGCTGGGACATCTCCCCCTCAGGCAAGTTACGACAGCAGAACTGCGGGCCTACGTAGCAAAGTTGGACGTGACCGTCCTGTCCGTCGACTACCGGCGAGGCATCTTGGGCGAGCTGTCCGCGATTCTCGAGACCGCCGTGGACGACCGGCGGATCGTCAGGAATCCGATGCGGTCGAAGTCGGTGCGATGGCCGAAGGCGTCGAAGGAGCGTCGCGACGCATGGTCGCTGGAGACCGCACTTCGCGTCCGGGACCTGATCAATGAGCGATACCGGGTAGCGGTGGTGCTCGGTCTGGGATGCGGGCTGCGCCAAGGGGAGGCGTTCGGCGTCGGCCCGGAGGACATCGACTGGGCGCGGGGCATTCTGCATGTCCGGAAGCAGGTGCAGGTCCTGGGCGGGAAGCTGTACTACGCCCTTCCGAAGGGTGGGAAGACCCGCAGTGTGGACATGCCCGCCTCAGTGGCTGCAGAGCTGCGGCAGCACATCGAGCACTTTCCTCCGGTGGAGGTGGAGTTCCCTTGGGGAGGGCCGGGCGAGGACATGGCGCGCAAGAAGTTTCCGCTTCTCCTGACCTCTCGCTTCGGCAATGCGGTCGCCGTCAACACGTGGAATACCTACGTGTGGAAGCCCGCGCTTGCGAAGGCCGGCGTCATCCCGCCGCAGGCCGAAGGCGCGAAGCCCTGGCAGTGGGCGGCGGCACCCAAGGACGGCTTCCATGTGCTGCGGCACACGTACGCCTCAGTGATGTTGGAGGCGGGGGAGTCGGTGGTTACGCTCGCACGGTGGCTGGGGCACTCGTCGTCGACGATCACGCTGGACCACTACGCGCACTTCATGCCGGAGGCCGGTAATAGGGGGCGGGGTGCCATCGACACCCTGTTTGGCGGTGGGGGCGGCGTGGTCGACCGCGGCCGAAACTCCCCAGGGTGTTCAGGGCGGAGCGCCAGGCCGGAGGGGTTTGTCGGTCGGTCGTGATTCCTGAGGTCAGGCGGGCGGATAGCCTGGGCAAATGCTTACAGAAGTCATTGCGACTCGTTATGTGACTCCCTTGAGGGAGGGTGGGTCGTTGCCGGGGATTGTTGAGGGGGACGACCTCGGTACTTACGTCATGCACTTCCCCAGCTGACGCCGCTGAACTGCGGTGATCTCTCTTACTGGGGCTTTCAGTGTCGTGCGAGTTTGTGCGACCGGAACTCCCCGCGGACTCCCCAGCGGGGGCCGTTCTCCCCAGAGACTCCCCAAGGGGCCTGGGAGGGCGGCCCCGCCATGCCGCCTTCGAGGCTGAGGGCGGTGCCGCTGGGTTCGGTGGCATCGGACAGTGTCCGTGTCGGCCACTGTGTTTAGCGGCCCCCGCTCGATGCCGGAAGCGCTCACCGGATCCTAGAATCCGCTTTCGGCGCCCGGCAGGCAATCGGTGTCGTCTGGGCTGTGGGAGCGAAGGCGAGTTTTGCCGCTCATAGCCGGCCATGTCGGCGTACGGGGTGGTGGGGCGGCCGGGGCCCTCGACGTTCGACCACCTTGCTGCTGAGGTTGTAGTTGGCGCGACGTGCACCGGGTCCACGTCGCCAATGTGGCGGTGATGATGACCAACGGCCGGGTGGCCGCGGCGGCGGTGACTTTCGTCTGGCAGCGGCGGCGGCATGCCGTCGGCCGTCCCCCTTTCGCCGTGCGGGCGGCTGGCTCACAGCCTCTGTGGGGGCTGCTCCGCGCCGCCTCGCTCCGCAGGCCGCCCTCGCTGTCCTGAGGGCTCCGTCGATGGACTCGGCTCGTTCCGTCATAACCTGAGCGCCCTCGGCCTGACAGCCGAGGCCCCGGGGCCGGTGTTCGTCGGCGTATGCCCTACTGGCTGCGGAGGATGTGCTGCAGCACGTCGTGCAAGCCGTTGTGCTGTGCCGCGCGTCGCGTTCTGGCCATGCATGGGTGGCTCCTTCGGTGCTCACAGGGTGCTCTGCGCCGGACAACGAGTCGGCGGAACACCTGACCCGTCGTCGACGGTGGCAGAAGGCGTGAGGCGTCCCGCACCGGGCGTCCGGGGTGGTGGCCGGGTGGGGAGCGATTCAAAGGTGAGATGGCTTCACGCCGACCGCTGGACACATTGAACCGCTTGAGTGACGTAGATCACGCGAGTGAGGGTGGGTGAGAGGTGACGGGGTGGGTCGGCGCAGGTCGCGGGCATATGTGTGGCGCGGCGTAGTGGGTGTTGTCGTGAGGAGGCGGTGATTCCGCGTCAAGGCGGGGCGAATTCGGGTCAATATTGCCGCCTGACGGGTCGAGGCTCCTGATACCGTCAACCAGGTTGACGATCACCTGGGGATACGGGGGGAGGGGTCTTCAACGTGCATGCTCGACTACTGGAACCAGGCATCAAGGGCTTGATGTCGACCATCGTGCCGACCGGTGTGGAAGTGGCTCAGTCCACTTGCGACGTGTCGTCAGGGGCCACTGTCCGCGAGCTGGATTCGCTCGGATGGGCAGTGCCCGCACGGCGGGCCGAGTTCGTGACGGGAAGAGCGCTGGCGCGAAGGGCGCTGAGCGCAGTCGGGGCGCCGACAACGGACTTGGTGCGTACAGTCACCGGTGCACCGGCCTGGCCACAAGGGTTCACCGGTTCGATCACCCATTGCTTGGGTTACCGGGCAGCCGCCGTGGCTGCTCGCCGTGACGTATGTGCTCTGGGGATCGACGCTGAACCTCACCGTCCACTCGCCGATGAGCTTATCGCTGCCATCGCCACACCGGGAGAACGGCGCGGATGGCCGGCCAGGTCCGGCTTGTGGTCGGAGACGGTTGCCTTTTCCGCCAAGGAAGCGGCGTGCAAGGCCCTTTATGGGCTGGGGGCAGGCCTTATCGACTTCTCGGAGTTGCGTATCGGGGTGAGGGGGCTGTACCGGCTCGGTGAAGGTGCCTGGCGCGGCACGTTCGGCGCCCAGTTGCATCGCGCCCGCCGTGAGCCGGGGCTGCCGGCCGGCGTCGCCGGGCGTTGGCACGTCTCGGATTCCCTGGTCGTCACCGCTGTCGTCCTGGAGGCGGCGGCCGGCATGGGGCGGTGCGCATGACGGACACGACAGGGACATGGGCGGCGGCGGACGTCGCGGAGTGGATCACGGAGTACGTGGCTGAGGAACTGGCCGTACCGGTCCGGGAAGTGGACCGCAACGCGACCTTCTCCTCGATGGGGGTGAGCTCCCAGGCTGCCGCGGCAATGGTCGGGCGTCTGGGACTGCGGCTCGGCCGCGAGCTGACCGTCGCCACGGTGTGGGCCGCCCCCACCGTGAACAAGCTGGCAGCCGCCGCGGTGTCCACGCAGCAGGACGCCGACGCCCCGACGGGCGGCCGAAGACGCGGCGGCGCGGACCCGGCCGAACCACTGGCGGTCGTCTCCATGGCAGCGCGCCTGCCGGGCGCCGACACCGTCGCACAGCTGTGGGAACTTGTCCTGGCCGGTCAGGACGCCATCGGCCCGGCGCCAAAGGGGCGTTTCGCCGACGGCCAAGTGCCGGCGCTCGATGCCGGATACCTGCGGCAGCGACTCGATGAGTTCGACCACCGCTTCTTCCACCTCACCCCACGCGAGGCATCGGCACTCGATCCCGTTCAGCGTCTCTTCCTCGAGGTCTGCTGGGAGGCGATCGAGGCGTCTTCGCTGCTCCGTACGGGCCTGCACGGCAGCGCGACGGGCGTCTACGTCGGCAGCATCTGGAACGAGCACGGCGCGGCGGCACGGCCCGGGCAGCACACCATGCACACGGCGACCGGCTCGAGCCTCTCGATGGTCGCGAACCGTGTCTCCTACCTGTACGACCTGCACGGACCGTCGGTCACTCTGGATTCCGCCTGCTCGTCGTCCCTGGTGGCCGTGCACTTGGCCGCTCAGGCCCTGCGCTCGGGCGAAATCGACGCTGCCATCGTGGGCGGCGTCAACCTCCTGCAGTCGGCAGCCACCACGGCCGACCTCATCGCCTTCGGCGGACTCGCGCCCGACGGGCGCAGCAAGGCATTCGCCGACCGGGCGGACGGCTTCGGCCGGGGCGAGGGCGCCGCGGCGCTCGTCGTGAAGCGGCTCGTCGACGCCGAGCGGGACGGCGACCACATCTGGTGCCTGCTGCACGGCACCGCGGTCAACAATGACGGACACACCAATGGGCTGACCGCGCCAAGCCCCCGCGCACAACAGGCCGTCATCCAGGAGGCGCACGCGCGAGGCCGGACCGACCCCGCACAGGTCCGATTCGTTGAGACACATGGGACTGGTACGCCCCTCGGTGACCCGATCGAGGCGACCGCCTTAGCCGGCGCCCTGAAAGGTGGGTCGGAGCCCGTTCGGCTCGGCACACTCAAGGCGAACATCGGGCACCTCGAAGGGGCCGCGGGCGTTGCGGGGCTCGTCAAGGCAGCCCTCGTCATGCACCACGGTGTCGTCCCGCCCTGCATCCTGGCCGGTGAGGTGAATCCCCACATCGACCTGGACGCTCTGAACCTGGCCGTGCCGTCCGCACCGGTTTCCCTGCCGTCCGGCGAGCCCGTTCTGGGCGGGGTCAGCAGCTTCGGCTGGGGCGGTACCAATGCGCACGTTGTGGTCGGCCCCCATGTGCGGGAGACCGCCGGTACGGACATCTCACCGGTGCGGGACGGCGTCCGGTCCATGCTCTCGGACGGTGCGCAGCAGACCGGTGACGTGGCGTTCGTGTTCTCGCCCTTCGGTGGCCAGTGGACCGGAATGGCCCGTGACCTGCTCCGGTCCGACCCGGTGTTCCGTGCCGCGGTGGCCGAGTGCGACCGGGGCGCGGCGCCGGTGCTCGGTGTGTCCGTCATGGAGCTGCTCGTCTCCGGGGCCGACCTGGAACCGTACGGCGTGGCCGTGTGCCAGCCCGCGATCTACGCGATCCAGGTGGGCCTGACCCGCAGTCTGGCCGCCCGCGGAGTGCGCCCCGGCGTGGTGGTCGGGCACTCGCTCGGCGAAATCGCCGGTGCGGTCGCCGTGGACGCGCTCACGGCGGACGAGGGCGGTCGTGTCGTCGCACACTACGCGGCGGCGCAGCAGCGGCTGGTCGGCCGGGGCGGCGGCATGGCAGTGGTGGGCCTCTCGGCCGAGCAGTTGGCGCCCTACCTGGAGCAGCGACCCGGCATCGTGGTCGCCGGCATGAGCTCGGCATGCTCGACGAATCTGTCGGGCCCGGCTGCCGATCTGAACGAACTCATCGCCGTCCTGTCCAGTGCGGGACACAAGGCCAGCCGCATCAACGTGGGCCTCGCCGCCCACAGCCCTGCCATCGACGAAGTCCACGATGACTTGATCGAGGCACTCGGGCAGCTCGACCAGTACCCGCCGACACTGCCGATGATTTCGGCGCTCGACGGGCGTCCGATGGCCGACGGTGCGTTCACCGCCGAGTACTTCGCCACGGCACTGCGCCGGCCCGTCGACTTCGCGGCCGCGCTGGCACACCCGATGCTGACCACCCCGGACGTCGTGGTGGAGATCAACGCGCATCCCATCCTCGGCAGCGCGCTGCGCGACAGGTTTGGCGACCACGCACGCCTCCTCCCCGTGTACTCACGTTCCGGCAGCCACCTCGCCGATGTCGCCGCCGCCTGCGGTGCGGCGGCCGGACTGCCCAGGGAGACGCTGCTGTCGCTGAGCGGGCACACCCCGGCGGCGCTGGCCCAGCGGTGCCGGGACGTGGCGGAGTGGTGGCCCGAGGACAGCTCGCCCGCGGCCGTCGCGCCCGCTCTGGCCGGCCTGGCGACCCTCCCGTACCGGGAGAGCGTCGTTGCGTCCGACCGGGACCGGGCCGTGGCCGAACTGCGTGCGCGGGCCGACGCTCCAGCCGGGGCGGAGCGTGTGCCCGCCGCGGCCGAGGCCCCTCGTACCGTCTTCGTCTTCCCCGGCCAGGGCGGGCAGTGGCGTGGCATGGGCCGGGATCTGTACCGCCGCGACTCGGTGTTCGCGCGGCACTTGAGGCGCTGCGACGCGGCGATGCGCGAGGCGTGTGGTGTGCGGGTCCTGCAACCGCTGCTCGAAGACACCGACGACGACACCTTCACCAACGTCGCGACGGCTCAGCCCCTGCTGTTCGCGGTGCAGGTGGCGCTGGCACGCACGCTGGAACACTACGGGGTCACTCCGCATGCGGTGATCGGACACAGCATGGGCGAAGCGGCGGCGGCCCACCTCGCCGGGGCGCTGACACTGCATGACGCTGCCGCGGTCATCGGCCGCCGCTCCGCGCTGATGGACGGCCTGACCGGTACGGGCGCCATGCTCGCGACCGAGCTGACCTTCGAGGAGGCCGAGACGGTATGCGCGGGAAATGAGGCGATGTCGGTCGCGGTGAGCAACTCGGCCCGCTCCACCGTCCTGTCCGGCGCGGCGGCCGAGATCGAACGGGCCGCGCGTGAGCTCACCGAACGCGGAGTGTTCAACCGGCCCGTAAGAGTCCAAGTGGCCTCGCACAGCCCGCAGATGGAGCCCATCCTGCCGCCACTGCGAGAGGCTCTCGCGGACATCCGCCCGACCGAGTCGACGCTTCCTCTCTACTCGACCGTACTGGGGCGACCGGCCGGCGGCAGCGAACTGGACGTCGAGTACTGGGTCAGAAATCTGCGCGATCCGGTGCTCTTCGCCACCACCACGCATCAGTTGCTGGACGACGGCTACACCTGTTTCGTCGAAATCAGCCCGCACGCGGTCCTCAGCCCTGCCATTGAGGAGACCGCCGCGCCACGGAACACACTGGTCGTACCCGCGCTGCGCAAAGAACAGCCGGAATGGCCGACACTGCTGAACGCGCTCGGACGGCTCTACGGCGGTGGTGTCCCGGTCGATCACGCCGCGGTGAACGCCGCTGGGCACGCCTTCCCGGTGCCACTGCCGTACCCGTGGCAGCGGGCCTCCGCACCGATGCTGACGAGCGGGGTGAACCTCGGAAGTGCCGACCCCGTCGGCGTGCGGACGGAGCTGCCGCACGACTCGGCGCTGGCGGTGCACGCCGGCCGGCTGAACTCCCTCACGTGGTCCCTCGCCGATCACGTGATCGACGGCCGTATCGTGGTCCCGGCCGCAGCCTTGGCAGCCGTTGCCCTGCACGTGGCCGGCTCCGCCCTGGAAGCCGGACCGGTCACGGTCCGAGGACTGGAGCTTCCGGCATCGTTGGAGGTGTCCGGAGGGGACACACCTCTGCAGACCACCGTCCGCACCCTCGGGACGACAGCCCGGGTCGAGTTCTTCGGACGGGACGGTGACCCCTGGGTGCAGGTGGGGACGGCCACGGTCGCACGAGCCGAGGCTGCGAGCGCGCCGCTGGTACCAGTGGCAGGGAACCGGGTACCGGCCGAGGACCTGTACGAGTGCTTCGCCGAACGGGGAATCACCTTCGGCCCGCAGTACCGGCGGATCCGCCGGATCGATGTCGGCGCGGGCGGATCCACCGCCGAGATCGACTGGGACCCTCGCCAGGCCGAGGGCCGCCTGCCGGTCGATCCGCGGGTGGTGGACGCCGCCCTACAGGCTGCCGTGGCGCCTCTCCTCGTGGGGCCGGACCGGATCGGCACCGACATGGCCGTGCTCACCACGGCCGTCCGTGAGATGTCCGTGCTCTCCGCTCCCGGTGCCGATCCGCGAGCGGTCGCGGTGGTCTCTCCCGGCTCCGCCGCAGAGACCTACGTCGCCGACGTGGATCTGATCAGCGACGGTCGCGTATCGCTGCGCATCAGAGGCGTCGAGGTGCGCCAGGTACCGGTAGCAGTGGCGGACACAACCGGCGAGGACGCAGGGGGCCTGCGTCGGCAGCTGGACCCGCTCTCCGTGGCTGAGCGGACCGTCCGTATCACCGAGGCGGTACGCGGTGTCGTCAGTGAAGTCACCGGCGTCCCGCCCGCGCAGGTGGACCCGGCGGAACCGTTCCACAGCCTGGGACTCAACTCGATCATGGGGCTGGAACTGCGCAACCGTCTGGAGCGCCTGCTGGCCATCACACTGTCCCCGACGGTGGTCTGGAACTACCCCACCGTCGAGGTCCTTTCGGTCGAACTCGCCGACCGGCTGGCACCCGATGAGACAGCGGCGGAGGGCCGGTCCGGGGAACCGGCTGCGCCGCAGGCGGCCGAGCCGGACGTCCCGGCTGCCGGGACCCGCACGGACGGGGGCGACCTGGACGCCCTGCAACAAGAACTCGCAGAACTGGAAGCGCTGGTGGGGGAGATATGAGCGAGCAGGGGGAGTCCGACAGAGCGCTGAACACCGCTCTGTCGGCCGTCAGGAGTTTGCGTGCACGGGTCGATGAACTCTCGCGTGCGCGGCGGGAGCCCATCGCCATCGTCGGCCTGGGCGTGCGGCTGCCCGGGGGAATCAACACACCGACGGCCCTGCACGAGGCGCTGGCCTCGGGGTTCGATGCCATCGCCGAGATGGCATCGAGCCGTTGGGGTCACAACGAGTTCTACGACCCGGACCCGAACGCGGTCGGGCGTACGCACATGCGGCACGCCGGTCTCATCGACGACGTGGACAGCTTTGACGCCGCCTTCTTCGGGATCTCCCCGCGCGAGGCCGCGCACATCGACCCGCAGCAGCGACTGCTGCTCGAAACCGCCTGGCACGCCTTCGAGGACGCGGGGATGCCCGCCGACCGGCTGGCAGGATCGGCTGCCGGCGTCTTCGTGGGTGCCAATGCCCACGACTACCTCACCATGCAACTGGCGCGTCCGGAGACCGTCGACCTCTACACCGTCGTCGGCGGGACCAACTGCATCATCGCCAACCGCCTGAGTTATCAACTCGATCTGCGCGGGCCCAGCCTGTCCGTCGACACGGCCTGCTCCTCCTCGCTGGTCGCCGTGCACCTGGCAGTGCAGGCGCTGCGGTCCGGCGAGTGCGACACGGCGGTAGCCGCCGGGGTCAACCTCCTGCTGTCGCCCGCCAGTACGGTCGCGCACTCCAAGGGGCTGCCGCTGTCGCCGGACGGGCGGTGCAAGACCTTCGACGCTGCGGCGGACGGTTATGTCCGGGGCGAGGGTGTGGTGGCCGTCGTCCTGAAGCGGCTGTCCGACGCCCTCAGCGACCGGGACCGCATCTACGCGACCATCCGCGGGTCCGCTGTCAACCAGGACGGCCGCACCAATGGCCTCACGGCGCCGAGCGGACGCGCGCAGCAGCAGTGCATCACAGCGGCGCTGAAAAACGCCGGTGTCAGCCCCGCGCAGGTCAGCCTGGTGGAGGCGCACGGTACGGGAACCAGTCTCGGTGACCCCATCGAGGTCGAAGCGCTGGCGGCGATTTACGGTGCGGCGCCCGGGCCGACCTGCCACCTGGGATCTCTCAAGACCAACATGGGACACCTGGAGGCTGCCGCCGGCATCGCGGGACTGGTGAAGACCGCGCTCGCCCAGCATCACCGGACGGTCTACCCGTCACTGCATCTCACCACGGTCAACCCGCACCTGCGGATCGACAGTACCCGGCTCGGCTTCGCGGGCGACCAGGTACGGCCCTGGGAGGGCGACGACGAGCAGCGGGTCGCTGCCGTCTCCGCGTTCGGCGCCGGCGGGACGAACGCACACGCGCTCGTGGGTCCCGCGCCCGTGCCGCAGCAGGTCGAGGCGCCCGAAGCCGTGCCGGACGAAGCGCCGCTGACCTTGCGCATCTCGGCCGCGGCTCCCGCGGCCCTGGCCGAGCTGGCAGGACGGTACGCGGACCTGCTGGACGGTACGGACGCGGCGTACGTCAGGACCGTCACCGAGGCCGTCGACCAGCGTCGTACCGTGTTGCCCAGCCGGCTGTCGGCATCGGCCGCATCCCCGGCCGAGCTGGTCACGATCCTGCGTGAAGCGGCCGACGGCGCGCCCGGCCCCGCAGGCGTGGTCGGATCCGCGAAAGGCAGCGGTGGCACGGTCTTCGTCTTCCCGGGCCAAGGGCCGCACTGGGTCGGTATGACGGCCCGGCTGCGGGCGACCGACCCGGTGTTCGCCGCGGCCGTACGCGAGGTCGACGAGGCCATGCGTCCGGTGCTGGGACGCAGTGTGCTCGACCTGATCGAGCACGGTGCCGACGGCCGACTCGCCACCGAGCACGTCCAGCCGGCCCTCTTCACGGTCGCCGTCGGACTCGCGGCCACCTGGCGGGCGGCCGGAGTGCAGCCCGCTGCCGTCATCGGACACAGCATGGGCGAAGTGGCCGCGGCGTACGTCGCGGGCGCCCTGTCGCTGCCGGACGCGGTGACGGTGATCTGCGAGCGCTCCCGGCTGTTGGCACGCATCGCCGGGCAGGGTCGCATGCTCGTCGCAGGCGTCGGTCACGAGGCGGCACAGCGGCTGTGCGAGGGATACGGTGACATCTGCGTAGCGGTGGTCAACTCGCCGCACTCCACCGTGTTGTCCGGGGCCCGCCAGTCGCTGGAGCGGGTCGCCGCCCAGCTGGCGCGCGACAACGTCTTCTGCAAGTTCGTCGCGGTGGACGTCGCCTCGCACAGCCCGCAGGTCGACGCGCTCCAGGACGAGCTGCTGGCGACCATCGGCGGCATCCGGCCGATGGCCCCGCAGGTCGCCATGGTGTCCACGGTGTCGGGCACGCCCCTGGCGCAGGCGCCGTCCCCCCGCTACTGGTACGCCAACATGCGCGAACCCGTGCGCTTCGCGCAAGGCGTCCAGGGGCTGCTCGCCGACGGCCATGACACCTTCATCGAGATGTCGCCGCATCCCACGCTCGTGGACGCGCTCGACGGACTGTGCGCGGCGGCCGACGGGCCGGCTGCCGCCACCGGGTCGCTCCACCGGGACCTGCCCGACGACGTGGCGATGGAGCGGGCCTCCGGGTTCCTGTTCACCCACCGCCCGCGCGGTCCGTGGCCGCACCGCTCAAGGCTCCGGCCGGACCGCGCCGTCCCCATGCTGTCGTTGCCGACATACCCCTTCACCCGGGCCCGCCACTGGTTCACCAGCCCCCAGTGGGCGAACCCGTGGGCCGACCGGCGGGATGCCCCCGCAGCGGTTCCGGCCGGTTCGAGTGACCCGGCCGAGCCGTCGGCGACGCCGGGCACCTGGACAGCGCGAGAGGTGACCGACACCGTCGTCCGAGTCGTGGCCGAGACCTTGGGGCTGCAGCCGGAGGACCTCGACACGGACGCGGGCTTCTTCGCGCTCGGCATGGATTCCATGCTCGCCACCCGGGCCAAGAACCGGCTGGCCCGTACCTTCGGTCTTGCCCTGCCGACCCGTCTCATGTTCGAGCACCCCACAGCTTCGGAACTCGCGGCATTCCTCGCCGCTTCCGTGAGCGCGGACGACCAGGTGCGCGAGCGTGTCGGCAGCGCATCGGCCGAAGGCCCGGCCGTCGAGCACTCGCCGACGGCGCCGGACACACTCGCCGACGACGACCTCATCAGGGCGCTCGAGTCAGAACTCGGACGCTCTCACCAGCCGATGCCCGGGGGACAGTCATGACCACCAACCTGCCGGACGACACCCGCCGGCTCCTGCACTCGGCGCTGGACCGGATCAAGTCGCTGACCAGCGAACGGGACGCCCTCCGCGCAGAAACCACGGAACCCGTCGCCATCGTCGGAATGGGCGCCCGCATGCCCGGGGGAGCGGACGACACCGCAGCCCTGTGGCAGCTGCTCGCCGAGGGGCGGGACGCGGTCGCACCGTATCCGTCCGCACGGCTGGCGGACGTTCCCGGGGGCTTTCCCGAGGTGCGCCCCTGGGCGGCTTCCTCGAGGCCGTCGACCGGTTCGACGCCGAATTCTTCGGAGTATCCCCTCGTGAGGCGCGTTACCTCGATCCTCAGCAGCGGCTGCTTCTGGAGGTCTCCTGGGAGGCCCTGGAGAACGCCGGCGCCAGGCCCGCGACGCTCAAGGGCAGCAAGGTCGGCATCTATGTCGGGGTGACCAACGACGACTACACGCAGTCGTTGCTGAGCCACGTGGCCCCCGCGGAACTGGAGGCGTACGCCCTCACCGGCAACGCATCGACGTTCGCGGCGGGCCGGATCGCCTACTGGCTCGGCGTACACGGTCCGAGCCTGTCCGTCGACACCGCTTGTTCCTCGTCCCTGGTCGCGGTCCACCTCGCGGCGCAAGCGCTGCGCAGCCGCGATGCCGACATGGCGCTCGCCGGCGGGGTCAACGTCCTGCTCTCGCCGGAGTGGTACACCGTGCTCGGCAAGGCCAACATGCTGTCGCCCGACGGCCACTGCAAAACATTCGACGCCTCCGCCAACGGCTATGTCCGGTCGGAGGGATGTGGTGTGGTCGTCCTGAAGCGCTTGTCCGACGCGCAGGTCGACGGGGACCGCATCCTCGGCGTCATCCGCGGCAGCGCCGTCAACCAGGACGGACGAGCCAGCGGTATCACGGTGCCGAACGCGAAGGCACAACGGGAGGTCGTACGCGCCGCGCTCGACGCGGCCGGACTGGCGGCCGAGGACATCGACTACGTCGAGGCGCACGGCACCGGAACACCGCTCGGTGACCCGATCGAGGTGAACGCGCTGGCCGACGTGCTGTGTCCGCAGGACAGGAGCACTCCGCTGCTCGTCGGGTCCGTCAAGACCAACCTCGGACACCTGGAGCCGGCGGCGGGCATCGCCGGCCTCATCAAGGTCGTGCTCGGCCTCAACCACGACCTGATCCCGCCCCACCGGGGTTTTTCGGAGATCAACCCCGAGATCGACCTCGACCGGCTGAAGATCGCGGTACCGGCCGACGGCCGGCCGTGGCTTCCGGGGGAACGCGTCCGGCGCGCAGGCGTCAGCTCGTTCGGTGCGAGCGGCACGAATGCGCATGTCATCATCGAAGAGGCACCGGCCCGCGTCGCGGACGACCTGCCGCGGAAGGACCCCGGCAGCTGCGTACTGCCGCTGTCGGCCCGCACCGTGGACGGCGTCGTGCAGCTCGCCCGGGAGTACCTGGCGCTGCTCGGTCCGGACCGGGGTGACACGAGTGGCGAGACGCTCATGGATCTGGCCTTCACCGCCGGTACGGCGCGCGATCACTGGCCGGTTCGCCAGGCCGCTGTGGCCGCCACTCCGGCAGAGATGCGGAGCGAACTGCGGCGGATAGCCGAGGGGACGGCCGCCCTCGCGCAACCGGCGAAGCGTCGCCAGGGCCGCGTCGCCTTCCTCTTCACAGGGCAGGGCTCGCAGTACCCCGGGATGGGCGCCGACCTGTTCGCGTCCTCGCCCGTTTTCCGCCGCAGCCTGGAGCGGTGCGCCGGACTGGTGGACGGGCTGCTGGACCGGCCGCTGCTCGATGTCATGTTCGCCTCGGACGGCTCCCTCGTCCACGACACCCACTACGCGCAGCCGGCGCTGGTGGCGCTCGAATGGTCGCTGGCACAGATGTGGCGCGCCCTGGGCATCGAGCCCGACGTCGTCGTCGGGCACAGCGTGGGCGAGATCGCCGCGGCCGCGGTGGCCGGAACACTGGACATCGCCGACGCGCTCGCGGTGGCGGTCAGCCGTGGCCGTCTGATGCAGGAGCTGACCGAGCCGGGGGCGATGGCCGCGGTCTTCGGACCGGTGGACGCGGTGCGTGAGCTGCTGGACGAGGAGCAGGGGCGCGTCGGTATCGCGGCGGTCAACGGACCGGAGCACGTGGTGGTCTCGGGCAGCCCCGATGACGTGCACCGCGTGGTGGAACGCGCGACGGCGCGAGGCTTGCGCAGCAAGCAGCTGGCTACCGGCCGGGCCTTCCACTCGCCGCTGATGCGACCGATGCTCGATGCCTTCGCGCAGGAGCTGGCCGGGATCACGTTCAGCGCGCCGGCCGTTCCGCTCATCTCGTCGCTGACGGCGGCGCCGGTGGGTGCGGACGAATGGAACGCCGCGTACCTGCTGGAGCACGCGCTCCGGCCGGTCGACTTCTTCGGCGCCATGACGGCCGTCATGGACACCTGCATCGACCACGTCCTGGAGATCGGGCCGACGCCGACGCTGCTGGCGATGGCCCGCAGGTTCGTGCCCGAGCAGCAGTGTTCCGGGGTCTGGGGCGTTTCGATGCGGCCGGGACGGCCCGACAGTGAGGTTGTGTCGGCCACCGTGGCGGAGGCATACACCGCCGGCCTGGACATCGACTGGCTGCAGCTGTGGTCCGGACGGTCCGCCAAGATCACCGACGCCCCGACGTACCCCTTCCAGCGGACTCGTCATTGGTACGAGCCGAGCCGCAGCGCGGGCGCTTCCGCACCCGAACGGGGGACCGCCGGCCTTCCGCTGCCCAGCGGTGGGCCCCTGCTCGGCACCCAGGTGCCTGCGCCGGGCGCGGGTGCCGCCTTCATCGCGTCCCTGGACAGCGCAGCCGACCCGGCTCTGGCGGACTGCGTCATCGGGGGAGAGCCCATCGTCAACGTGGGCTTCTTCCTGGAGGCCGCCGTCCAAGCGGCCCGTACGGTGACGGACCGGGACACCGCCGGCCTGGCAGACGTCATGGTGCTCCGCCGCCTGGGATACGACGCGGAGCGGCGTCCGACGGTCATGCTCACCCTTGACCCGGCACCCGACGGAACGCTGGGCTTCGCCTACCGGTCCGACCCGGGTGACCCGGCGCTGGCCTGGCCGGTGCACTGCCGTGGTCGCGTGACCGGGGCGGCTGCTGTCCCGACGGCCGGGTACGAGCCGCTCGGCGAGCTGCCCCACCACATGACCGGTGGCGAGTTCTACCGCCAGATGTGGTCCCGCCGGCTGTATCTCGGTGACGGAGCTTGATGGATCGAGGAGGTCGGGTACGACCGGGACCGTGCACGGGCCCGCGTCCGGGCCGCCGACCGCTTGGAGGCGCAGCGCTATGTCGTGCCGCCGGGACTGACCGATGCGATGTTCCAGGTGCTGTTCGCGCCGTTGACCGCCCGTGGCACGTCGGACAGCGCGTTCATGGTGGTCGGCATCGATGCGTTCACCGCACGCGCGGGGATGCCGGCCGAGTCCCTTCAGGTGCAGGTTGAGCTGCGGAGTGCGGCGGACGCGCGCACCGTCGTGGCCGATGCATGGCTCTTTGATGACGCCGGCACGTGCTGGGTGTCGGCGTCGGGCGTCACGCTCGCGCGGGCACATGCGGAGGTGCGGGCGAGCGACGCGCCGGCCGACGCACAGGTCTGGGAGCCGGTGGCGGGGGCCGCACCGCTCGCGGATCCGGTCGTGCGGGACGCGACGCCGGAGGACCCGCTCACGACGGTGACCGAGGCGTGTGCCCGGTCCCTGCGTGCCGAGGCGAGCCGGCTCCCGCAGGACGAGCCGGTGCAGAATCTCGGGCTGGACTCGCTGATGGCGCTGGAGATCAAGGAGGCGATCGCGGCCCGTTGTGGTGTGGCCGTCCCCTTGGCGATGTTCCTCGACGGCGCGAGCATCTCCGAGGTCGCGGCGTACGTCCGGGAGCAGACGGCCGGCAGCACCGGCCACCGGATGCTGCCGGCTCCCGTGCCCGAGCAGGCGACCGCACCCCCCTCGGACGCGCCGGCGCAGGGCCGGGAACTGGTCCCCGATCCGGAGGGCCGGTACGAGCCCTTCGGGCTGACCGACCTGCAACAGGCATACCTCATCGGGCGCTCGGAAGGCATGGAACTGGGCGGCGTCTCGACCTTCTTCTACATCGAGGTCGACCTGCACGGCCTGGACTCCGACCGCCTGGAAGCCGCCGTCAACGCGGCCATCGGCCGGCACGACATGCTGCGCGTGGTCATGACCGAGGACGGCCGGCAGCGGGTCCTGCCGCGGGTCGACCGCTACCGGCTCGACCGCCTGGACCTCACGTCGGTACCGGCCGAGGAGTTGCCGGCGCGGCTGGCCGAACGCTCCGAAGAACTGTCCCACCAGGTCTTCGACCCGACCGCCTGGCCCTTGTTCCACTTCGCCGTCACTGAGCTCCCGGGCGGGACGACCCGGCTGCACGTCGGTATCGACGCGCTCATCATCGATGCCTGGAGCACGGCGTTGCTCTTCGCCGAGCTGGCTCAGACGTACGGCGGGCACGAACCGGCGCCGGTGGAGCTTTCCTTCCGCGACTACGTCCGGCACATCCGAGCGCTGGAGTCCGAACCGGCATACGCGGCGGCCCGGGAGTACTGGACGGACCGGATCGCGACACTGCCCCCCGCCCCCGAACTGCCGCTGGCAGCGGATCCGGCGGCCATCGGGCGGCCGGAGTTCGCGCACCTGAGCGCCACCGTCTCCCCTCAGCAGTGGGAGCGGTTCAAGGCACACGCGGGTGCCGCAGGGGCCACCCCCTCCGCGGCCATCGCCGCGGCGTACGCCGAAACCCTCGCCCGCTGGTCGGCGAATCCGCACTTCACCCTGACCCTGTTGTTCTTCAACCGAAGCCCCGTGCACCCCGAGGTCGGCGCGGTACTCGGCAACTTCTCCACCATCACGCTGCTCGAGGTCGACACCCGCGGCCCGGCGGACTTCGCCACCCGCAGCCGGCAGCTGCAGCGTCAGCTCTGGAACGACCTGGAGCACAGCGCCTTCAGCGGCGTGCAGGTGCTGCGGGAGCTGTCCACCCTGCACGGTTCCGCGCGGGCCGGCCGGGCGCCCGTGGTGTTCGCCAGCACGCTGAACTTCTCCTCGGGCGAGGGGCCCGCGTCCAGCGCACTGACCGACCACCTGATCGGGCTGACGGGCGACGGAGTGGAAGTCTCCTCGATGATCCGTACACCGCAGGTGTGGCTGGATCACCAGGTGATCGAGGATGCCAGCGGACTGCGCCTGAACTGGGACTACGTGTCTCAGCTGTTGCCGGAGACGATGGTCGCCTCGATGTTCGCGAGTTATCGCGCACTCATCGAGAGGCTCTGCGACGAGGAAAGCGCGTGGAGCCGTACACCGGACGTCGAGCTGACCGAGCGGGAGCTCGCCCCCCGGCGCCTGGCCAATGCCACGGAGGCGGAGCGGCCCACCGGTCTGCTGCACCACGGCTTCGAGCGGGCCGCACAGCAGACTCCGGACGCACTGGCCGTGGTATGTGGCCAGGAAACCCTCACCTACGCCGAACTCGACCGGCGTGCCGATGTGTTGGCACGTCACATCGCGGCCAGGACGGGGGCCGACCCCGAAGAACTCGTCGCGGTGCTGCTGCCCAAGGGCGTTGAGCAGATCGTGGCCGTTCTCGCCGTCCTGAAGGCCGGCAAGGCGTACGTGCCGATCGCCGCCGACCTGCCCGCCGAGCGTGCCCGCCGGACACTGGAGCTGTCGGGGGCCACGCTGACCGTGGTGGACCACGAGGCGCGCAAGGGCCACTCGTGGCTGAGCGATGTCCCGATCCTGGACGTGGCCACGGACACACCGCCGCCCGGCAGCCTTCCCGCCGGCACGGCCGAGCCGGACAACGTCGCCTACGTCATCTTCACCTCCGGCTCGACGGGACAGCCCAAGGGCGTGGTCATCGAGCACCGGGCCGCTCTGGGAACGCTCCAGGACATCGGTGGACGCTACGAGATCGGGGCCATGGACCGTGTACTCGGTCTGTCCGCACTCAACTTCGACCTGTCGGTCTTCGACGTCTTCGGTGTCCTGGCGGCAGGAGGCACCCTGGTGCTGCCGCGGCCGGAACAGCTACGCGATCCGCAGGCGTGGTATGAGCTGGTGCAGCAGCACGGTGTCACCGTCTGGAACTCGGTCCCCGCTCTGCTGCAGATGATGGTCGACCACCTGGCGGGCCACGAAGCAACCCTGCCATCGGTACGCACCGTCATGCTCAGCGGCGACTGGATACCCACCGACCTGCCCGACCGCGCACACCGGTGTCTGCCGGGCGCCGGAATCCACTCGCTGGGTGGCGCCACGGAGGCCAGTATCTGGTCCATCACCTATCCCATCGGCGCCGTGGATCCCTCATGGCCGTCGATCCCTTACGGGAAGCCGTTGGAGAACCAGCGCTTCCACGTGCTGGACGAGCGGCTGCGGCATCGGCCCACGGGGGTTCCGGGAGAGCTGTACATCGCCGGTGACGGCCTCGCACGCGGTTATCTGGCCGACCCAGAGAAGACCGCGGCGAGCTTCGTGGACACCGTCCACGGCCGCCTCTACCGCACGGGCGACTTGGGCAGGTACCTGCCGGACGGCAACATCGAGTTCCTGGGGCGCGAGGACGGCCAGGTCAAGATCCAGGGCTACCGCATCGAGCTGGGCGAGGTCGAGACCGCACTGAGCCGGACGCCCGGAGTCCGCGGCGCGGTCGCCACCGCGGTCGGCGAGACGATGGGTGCCAAGAGCCTGGTGGCCGGCGTGGTGCTCGAAGCGGACGGGACGACCGTCGATGCGGTCACTCAGAGCTTGCGGGCGCAGCTCCCGGCGTACATGGTCCCGAGCCGGATCGTGGCACTGGACGCCGTGCCGATCACCGCGAACGGCAAGGTCGACCGCCGCGCACTCGAAGACCATTGCCGCCGGTCGGTACGGCAGGCGGCGGCCGAGCCGCCGCGGGACGACCTCGAGAAGGCGCTGGCCGAGCTGTGGAGCGAACTGCTGCCCAACGCCCCACTCGGCAGGGACGACGACTTCTTCGCGCTCGGTGGCAACTCGCTTCTCGGGGTGCGGCTGATCTCCCGCATCCGGACCGGCCTGGGGAGGTCGCTCCCGCTCTCCGTGGTGTTCACCCACCCCACCCTCGCTGCCATGGCCGACGCAGTGCGGCACGGACGCACACGGCGGACGACGCTGGTACCGATGACGTCCGGCGGAACCGGCCCCACGTCGTACTGGATCCATCCCGTCGGCGGCGACGTGGTCTGCTACCGCGACCTGGCGCAGTCGCTCGGTATGCCGGTGACCGCGGTGCAGGTGCCGGACGAGGTGACTGCACCGGTCGGCCTCGCCGAGCTCGCCGATCGCTACGCCGACGCCATCGCCGAGGACGTCACGGGGCCCGACGTGCGGATCGCCGGCTGGTCGATGGGCGGAGTACTCGCGCTGGAGGTCGCCGAGCGGTTGGCGGAGCGCGGACTCGCCGTGGCCCCGGTCGTCGCCGTCGACCTGATGGAGCACCCCGACGACCGCGGCGATGTCCCGTCCCGCGCACGGTTGCTGGAGTGGTTCGCCCGGGACGTCGCGCATATCGCCGGCGCGCCCGATCCGCTGGCCGGGCACGACCTGGCGGAAGCCGACGATCCCGACGCGGCCCTGGTCGACCGGCTGCGGGCCGGCGGACTGCTGGACGGTGACACCGACCAGGTGACGATCGACGGGCTGCTTTCCCGCTTCGTCACCAACGCCCGCGCCCTCGCCGACCACAAACCGGGGAGCTACGCGTCACCGGTCGTGCTGATCCGCGCGAGTGAGGGCGCCTCCGAGGCGGTGTCCTCGGCATGGGCCACCCACCTCACCGGACACGTCACCGTCCACACCCTCGAAGGCGACCACTACTCCCTACTGCGCCCTGACCGGCTGGACGCGCTCGTCACGACGGTGCGCGCCGCCTGGGCCACTACAGACCACCGAACGGCAGTACCGTCGCTCGGCTCACACAGTTCAGAGAGGAACTCATCGTGACCACGTTCACCCGCCACGACGTCTCGTCGGCCCCCGAAGCCGCACGTCCCATCATGGAGAACACCGCCAAGGGCTTCGGCTTCGTGCCCGCGCCGGTGGCCCTGATGGCCGAGTCGCCGGAGCTGCTCGAAGGCTTCATGAACGGCAACGCGCTGTTCAACAAGACCACCCTGAGCCCCCTTGAGCGCGAGGTATTCATCCTCACGATGGCCACCACGGTGGAGTGTCACTACTGCGTGGCCATGCACAGCGCCATGCTGAAGCGCACCAACGCCGACCAGTCCCTCATCGAGGCCCTGCGCGCCCGCAAGCCCCTGGAGGACGCGAAGCTGGAGGCGATGCGAGTCTTCACCCTCGCCGTGATGGAAGGCCACGGACATGTGGCCGACGAGACGATGAAGGCATTTTTCGACGCCGGCTACACCCAGCGGAATGCGCTGGAGGTTGTGCTGGGGCTGGGTGTCTACACCATCTCGACCTACGCCAACCGCATGACCGACGCGCCGGTCGACGAGCCGTTCAAGGCGTTCGAGTGGCACGCAGAGCACTGAGAACCGAGAGACACAGCGGGGGGACAGGTCGATGATGAGGAAAGTTCGTGGGCGCTGGTCGCTCGGTCTCGGGCTCGGCGTCGCTGCTCTACTCGGGCTCGCGCCGTTGGTCTCGGCCAGCGGCGCGGCCCGTTCCGATGCGGCGGAGCCGGTCGAGTCGAGCAGCTTGCCGGCTCTGACGTCGTTCAACAAGGTCTCGCTCGGCGATGGCTTCGTCGAGACCTTGTACGCCGCCGACGCCGCCAGGCATCCGAAGGTGATTGCTGTCCGAGTCGACGCAGCGGCCATGAAGTCGCTGCCGTCGGCGCCGAGCCATGACGGCCAGACGTGCTTCGACAAGGACGGCGACGGCATCAACCTTGAGACGGACTGTGCGAGTGGCCACGAGCGTGATCTGTGGCTCCCGAAGCTCAACGGTCTGCCGTTCAAGTGGCTGATGTTCAACTGGCAGATGCACGGTCACGGTCCCACGCATGTTTTCGACAAGCCGCACTTCGACCTGCACTTCTTCATCCAGGATTTCGCGGCCCGTAATCAGATACGCACCGGGCCGTGCAATCTCGTCATCAATTGCGATGACGACGCGAAGGCCAAGAAAACCGTGCCGGCACCGTACGCCCCGGAGGGCTGGGGGCTGCCCGGCGCCGCGGGCCGCATGGGGAACCACCTCATCGATCCCAACGCGGCCCCGGCCAACGGTGATCCGTTCACCCAGGCATTCGCCTACGGTACGTGGGACGGGCACATCACTTTCTGGGAGCCGGTACTGAACAAGGACTGGATCGTCGCGACGAAGCCGTCAGCGGCGTGCCGGTCGATACCTCAGACACCGGCGGTGGAGAAGTCGGGGTACTACCCCACCCAGATGTGCACGCGCTACGGCTCAAACGGTGACATGACGTTCACGCTGGAGAAGTTCGTGGAACGGACGGCACCCGCGGGCGCTGAGGCACCCGCGGAGGCCACCGGCACCAGCACGCAGTCGGAAGCGGTGCAGCAGCACCACTGACGACCGGCTTCGTGCAGCATGCCCGTGCGGCTCACTCCGAGTCGCACGGGCACCTGCCGTCTTGTCCCTCCCCGGCCGGCGACGGCCGGGGAGGGGTGAGCGTCCCGGCGGGCCGAGGCCCCTCAGGCTCCCAGCCACCCAACGATGCGCTCAAGCCCGTCGGGCTGCCCCACCTTCTCCAGGGCGTCCTCGACCAAGGCCATGTCGTCTTCGCCGACCTCCGCCGCCCATTCATCGCGCAACTGGTTCAAGATGTCGCCCGACAAAGTGAGCGCCTCCATGCCCCGAGCCGTCAAGCTCACCACGATCTGCCGCTGGTCCCTGGCACTCGCCTTCCGCTGCACATAACCGAGCTTTTCCAGTCCTGCCACCGTCTTGCTGGCGGCCTGCTTGGATACTCCCAGCCGTCGGCCGAGATCGGTGATGCTCCCACCCTGGCTGATCATTTGCATGGCGATGCCGTGCGCCGGACGCAGATCGGGATGCCCCAGGTCGGCGAGGCGCACGTGCAGCTCGTCGATGAGGACACGGAATGCCGTGAGGAGGAGAAAGGGAAGCGCGTTCCCGGGGCGTTGGGGCGGCATATGAGACCTAAGGGGCTACGTTCGCTCGATCACAGAACCTTATCAGTCGGTTGACGAGAGAGAACGATCTGTCAATGCCGCCTTATTGGCTTGTTCACAAACTGATGGCGTTCTTCTGCAGAAGGTCCGCGTACGACTGAGGGGACGGCGACTGTCGAACGCAGTAGCGGAGACACGCGACCAGCGCTGCCTGGCACCAGCGCGACCAACCTCGTGCCCTTCTCAGGAACCACATCCTCACCCCTCCGTGGCCTTGGTGCGAGACTCGGCGGCACCTGGAGCGCCGAGATTACAGGAGGTCTTCGACGCGCATCAGCGCCACCGCCAGCTATCAGAGGAGCGCGGGGTGACCGGTGGCCCACCGGTGTGGCGTACAGGGCAACTCTGCCTCCGACTTGAACAGCTACGAGGTAGAAGCGGTCGTGCGCGACCACCGTCGAGGCGAGTCCCCCGCTGGCGTACAGGAACGGTGGGAGTGTCGGGTGAGGACGTGTCGGGCAAGAAGTTTCGCATTCTGCTGACCTCTTGCTACGGCGATGCTGTCGCCGTGAACACGTGGAACACCTACACATGGAAGTCCGCCCTCGCGAAGGCCGGCATCATCCTGCCGCAGGCTGAAGGGCGAAGCAATGGCAATGGGCTGCTGCGCCCAAGGATGGTTTTCCGCGTGCTGCGGTACATATATGCCTAAGTGATGCTGGAGGCCGGGGAGTCGATGGTTACGCTTGTGCGGTGGCTGGGCCACTCGTTGCCAGCCGTAACGCTGGACCAGTACGCGCGCATCATGCCGGAGGCGGGCAACAGGGGCGGGGCGTCATCGACGCCTTGTTCGGCGATGGGGGAGAGCGGCATCGTCGGTAGCGGCCGACACTCCCCAGATTCTCCTCAGGGGGCAGGGCGGATCGCCGGGTCGGAGGGCGTTGTCGGTCCGTCGTGATTTATGGGGCCAGGCGGGCGGATAGCCTGGGAAAATGCTTACAGAAGTCATTGCGACTCGTTACGTCACACCCTTGCGTGAGGGCGGGTCCCTTCCCGGAATCGTCGAGGGTGATGATTTGGGCACTTATGTCATGAAGTTCACCGGGGCTGGGCAGGGGCGGAAGACGCTGGTTGCCGAGGTGGTGTGCGGGCAGCTCGGGCGGCGGCTGGGGTTGCGGGTGCCGGAGCTGGTGCGGATGCAGCTGGATCCGGTGATCGGGCTGAGCGAGCCTGACCAGGAAGTGCAGGAGCTGCTCAAGGCGAGTGGCGGGCTGAATCTTGGGATGGACTACCTGCCGGGGTCGCTGGGGTTTGATCCGCTTGCCTTTGAGGTGAGTGCGCGCGAGGCCGGGCGTGTGGTGTGGTTCGACGCGCTGATCAATAACGTCGATCGGTCGTGGCGGAATCCGAATCTGCTGGTGTGGCACGGGGAGCTGTGGCTGATCGATCACGGGGCCACGATGATCTGGCACCACAACTGGCCGGGTGCGGAGAAGGCGGCTGTGAAGCCGTACGACGCGTCGGATCATGTGCTGGCCACCTTCGGGCCGGACGTGGTGGCCGCGGCCGAGGAGTTTGCTCCGCTGGTCACCGAGGAGCTGCTGGCCGAGGTCGTGGCGGACGTGCCGGACGAGTGGCTGGTGGACGAGCCGGGGTTCGAGTCGGCCGAGGAAGTGCGGCAGGCGTATGTGCGGACGCTGGCCGCGCGGGCCGCGGTGATCAGCGAGAACATCAAGGTCGGTGAGCGTACGGAGGAGAAGCCTTCGCAGGTGCCGGGCTGGCTGGCCGGCAAGCTTCCGCGGAGGGCAGTGAAGTGAGCGGACTGCACAACGGACGGGACGTTTTCGAGTACGCGCTGCTGCGGGTGGTGCCCAGGGTCGAGCGCGGCGAGATGATCAACGCGGGGGTGGTCGTCTACTGCCACGCGCGGCGCTTCGTGGAGGCGCGTACGCATCTGGACGAGGCGCGGCTGCGGGCGCTGGATCCTTCGGTGGACGTGGAAGGGGTGCGGGCCGCGCTGAGCGCCGTCGAGGGCGTCTGCTGCGGTGGTGAGCGGGCCGGACAGGCGGCGGCGGACGACGTGGGCCGCCGGTTCCGGTGGCTGATCGCGCCGCGCAGCACCATCGTGCAGCCCGGGCCGGTGCACACCGGGCTGACCGCCGATCCGTCCAAGGAGGCGGAGCGGTTGCTGGATCTGCTGGTGCGGTGAGCGTACGGGTGCTGCGCCATGGGGGCGGGTACGGGGCTTCCGTGCCCGCCCTTGTCGTCCGATGTCGCAGGTGAGGTGCGCAACGGCTGGCGGCGGGGCGTTGACAGCGGGTGGCCTGGCTTCTAGCGTCAGCTCTGCTGAAGCGACTAAGCGGTTGCTCACCCGCCTTCCGGGAGCGGTGAGCCGCTTTCGAGGTGAGGAGAACCCCGCATGTCCACCACCGAGCAGCGCGTAGCCATCGTGACGGGTGCCGCCCGCGGTATCGGCGCCGCCACCGCCGTGCGTCTGGCCGCCGAGGGCCGCGCCGTCGCCGTACTCGACCTGGACGAGGCGGCCTGCAAGGACACCGTCGAGAAGATCACCGCGGCCGGCGGCAAGGCCATCGCGGTGGGCTGCGACGTCTCGGACTCGGCACAGGTGGAAGCCGCTGTCGCCCGCGTCGCCGACGAGCTGGGCGCGCCGACCGTACTGGTCAACAACGCGGGTGTGCTCCGCGACAACCTGCTGTTCAAGATGAGCGACAGCGACTGGGACACGGTCATGAACGTGCACCTGCGCGGCGCGTTCCTGATGTCCCGCGCCTGCCAGAAGCACATGGTGGACGCCAAGTTCGGCCGCATCGTGAACCTCTCCTCCAGCTCCGCGCTCGGCAATCGCGGCCAGGTCAACTACTCGGCCGCCAAGGCCGGCCTCCAGGGCTTCACCAAGACGCTCGCCAAGGAGCTCGGCAAGTTCGGCATCACCGCCAACTCCGTCGCGCCCGGCTTCATCGTCACCGACATGACCGCGGCCACCGCCGAGCGGGTCGGCATGGGCTTCGAGGAGTTCCAGGCCGCGGCCGCCACCCAGATCCCGGTCCAGCGCGTCGGCAAGCCCGAGGACATCGCCAACGCCATCGCCTTCTTCACGGGCGAGCAGGCCGGGTTTGTCTCCGGTCAGGTCATGTACGTCGCGGGCGGCCCGCTCAACTGACGCGTACGCAGGTACATCAAAAGGTCAGCCGACGGGACACGGTCAACCGACGCCAGGAGAGCCAAAGAACATGACTGAGCAGGACAACGCCAAGGTCGCCCTCATCACGGGCGCCAGCCGCGGCATCGGGTACGGCGTCGCCGAGGCCGTGCTCGCGCGCGGCCACCGCGCCGTGATCACCGGCCGCAACGAGGACGCCCTCAAGGAGGCCGTCGAGAAGCTCGGCGCCGACCGGGTGATCGGCGTGGCCGGCAAGGCGCACGACGAGGCGCACCAGGCGGCCGCCGTCGAGCGGGCCATGGAAGCCTTCGGGCGGGTCGACTACCTCGTGAACAACGCCGGTACGAACCCGGTGTTCGGGCCGATGGCCGAGATGGACCTCGCGGTCGCGCGCAAGGTGTTCGAGACCAACGTGGTCTCCGCGCTCGGCTTCGCCCAGCAGACGTGGAAGGCGTGGCAGAAGGACAACGGTGGGGCGATCGTCAACATCGCGTCCATCGCGGGCGTCTCCGCCTCGCCCTTCATCGGCGCGTACGGCATGAGCAAGGCCGCGATGATCAACCTCACGCTGCAGCTCGCGCACGAGTTCGCGCCGACGGTGCGGGTCAACTCGATTTCACCTGCCGTGGTCAAGACGAAGTTCGCGGCCGCGCTGTACGAGGACCGCGAGGCGGAGGCGGCGGCGCAGTACCCGATGGCGCGGCTCGGCGTGCCGCAGGACATCGGCGGGGCCGCGGCGTTCCTGCTTTCGGACGACGCGGGCTGGATCACCGGTCAGAACCTCGTCATCGACGGCGGGCGCTTCCTGAACGCGGGGGTCTGAAGCCCGGTCTGGGCTGGCCCCCGGCGGCGGGTGCTGGCGGTGGCGGTGGTCTTCGGGCCGCCGCCACCGGCCGTTTTCCCCCGGCGGACGGCGTTGTCAGTGGTCGCCGGTAGGTTCTTCAGGGAAAGACGCGGAACCCACCCGGAGGTCGTTGACGTGATGCCCGACATGCTGCCCGAATCCTGGCGCGGCGTACTCGGCGAAGAGCTGGCCAAGCCCTATTTCGAGGAGCTGACGGCCTTCGTGGAGGAGGAGCGCGCCCGGGGTCCGGTCTACCCGCCGCGCGAGGAGGTCTTCGCCGCGCTGGACGCCACACCGTACGACCAGGTGAAGGTGCTGGTCCTCGGCCAGGACCCGTACCACGGCGAGGGCCAGGGACACGGCCTGTGCTTCTCGGTGCGGCCCGGCGTCAAGACGCCGCCGTCGCTGCGCAACATCTTCAAGGAGATGCACGAAGAGCTGGGCACCCCGATCCCGGACAACGGCTATCTGATGCCGTGGGCGCAGCAGGGGGTGCTGCTGCTGAACGCGGTGCTGACCGTGCGGGCCGGTGAGGCCAACTCCCACAAGGGCAAGGGGTGGGAGAAGTTCACGGACGCGGTGATCAGGGCGGTCGCGAGCCGGCCCGATCCGGCGGTGTTCGTGCTGTGGGGGAACTACGCCAAGAAGAAGCTGCCGCTGATCGACGGGCAGCGGCATGTGGTCGTGCAGGGGGCGCATCCCTCGCCGCTCTCGGCGAAGAAGTTCTTCGGCTCGCATCCCTTCACGCAGATCAACGACGCGGTCGCCGCTCAGGGGCACACCCCCATCGACTGGCGCATTCCCGACCTGGGCTGAGCGGGGTACGCGGAGGCCGGCCGCCGCGCTTCGGCCGCCTGATGCCGTCTGCCCGTCTGCCCGTCCGGTGCTTCCGGGCCGTCGGTCCGTCCGGACCGTTCGCCGTGCCGGGGGAGCGGGGCGCGGTTAGCGTCGGGGGTGCAGGTGGCCGGGCGGCGTACGGATGCGGGAGAGCGCAGTGGCACAGAGGCGGCAGGGGATGACGGCCGAGCACGCCGTCCTGACCAGGATCGGACAGGCCGTCATGTTGCACCGGGGCGGTGACCGGGAGGAAGCCCGCAGCCGGATGACCCTGTTGTGGCATGAGCTGGGGCCGTCCGCCGACGCGTACCAGCGCTGCGCGCTCGCCCACTATCTTGCCGACACCCAGGACAGCCCCATGGAGGAACTGCGCTGGGACCTGCAGGCGCTGAGCGCGGCTCAGGGGAGCCGGGGGCACGCGGACGCGGGGCGTGCCGAGCTGCGGGCGCTGCTGCCCGCGATCCATCTCGACCTCGCGGCGGATTACGCCCGGCTGGCCCGGCACCCGGAGGCCCGCTGGGAGCTGGGCCGGGCCCGTACCGCGCTGGACGCGCTGGAGGACGACCCGCACCGGCAGGGCATTCGCGCCGCCATCGAGCGCCTTCAGCACCGTCTGGACCGGGCGGGCGGCCCTCGCGCGTAGCGGACCCGCGGGTAGCGGCCCCCGCCGTAGCGGCGGCTCGATCAGCCGCCGGTCAGAAGGCCGGTCAGGTGCTGGTCAGCCAGGTGCCGGTCAGACGCCCGTGTCGCCGTCGAGGCGTTCGCGGAGGAAGTCGGCGTGGCCGTTGTGGCGGGCGTACTCCTCGATCATGTGGAGGTAGATCCACCGCAGCGTCAGCTCCTTGCCCGGCAGCCGGTCGGGCGCCGGCTCGTCCAGGGCGCGGCCCTCTGCGGCCTTCGTGGCCAGCTCCACTTCCGTCTGCCAGGTGGCCAGCGCCTCGGCCGCGGTGTCCTGCTCGCCGAAGTGCCAGTCGCGCTCCCAGTCCTCCTCGTCGCAGTAGATCCACGGGAGGTCCTCGCCGGTCATGATCCGCCGGAACCAGTGCCGCTCCACCTCCGCCATGTGGCGCAGCAGGCCGATCAGGGTCAGTTCCGAGGGCGGCACCGAGGCGGTCCGCAGCTGTTCTTCGGTGAGCCCCGCGCACTTCACGGCCAGGGTGGCGCGGTGGTAGTCCAGCCAGCGCACCGATTGCGTGAGTTCGTCGCCGGTTCCGGTGGGGATGGTGCGTGCTGGATCGGTTGCTGTCATGCCGCCCAGCATGGCTGCTGCGGCGCGTGCCGACCCGGTTTTTCCCGGTTCGGCCATCGCGGCCCGCAATTTTGCGCCAGCCTGCGGGAATGGGGTGCGGCGGACGGCCCGGGCTGCTTGCGGGAGGGGCCGCCCCGGCCACTAGCCCGCACCTCCCACCCGACCGTCCGCAGTAGCCCCGCCCACGCGCCCGCGCCACTCGTCCGGCCGCGTAGGCTCGGACGCGCTCATGACCCCCGGCCCGGTTTCCGGCCCGATACCTCAGAGGTGAAGCACAGTGAAGGTAGGCTGCATCGGCCTCGGTGACATCGCGCGGAAGGCGTACCTTCCGGTGCTCGGGGCACAGCCCGGGGTCGAGTTGCACGTGCAGACCCGCACCCCTGCCACCCTCGAACGGGTCGCCGACACGTTGCACCTGCCCGCCGCACAGCGCCACGGCGACCTGGAGTCGCTGCTCGGCGCCGGGCTGGACGCGGCCTTCGTGCACGCGCCGACCGGGGTGCACCCGGAGATCGTCAGCCGGCTCGTCGACGCGGGCGTTCCCACCTATGTCGACAAGCCGATTTCTTACCATTACGGCGAGAGCGAGCGGATCGTACGCCGTGCGGCGGACCGCGGCGTCAGCCTGGCCGTCGGCTTCAACCGCCGTTACGCGCCCGCGTACGCGCAGTGCCTGGAGCACCCGCGCGAGCTGATCCTGATGCAGAAGAACCGCGTCGGGCTGCCCGAGGACCCGCGCACCCTGGTGCTGGACGACTTCATCCACGTCGTCGACACGCTGCGGTTCCTCGCCCCGGGGACCGTCGACGACGTGCACGTACGGGCGCGCGTCCGGGACGGGCTGATGGAGCACGTGGTGCTGCATCTGGCCGGCGACGGGTTCTCCGCCATCGGCACCATGAACCGGCTCAGCGGCTCGGCCGAGGAGGTCCTCGACGTCTCGGGGCAGGACACCAAGCGGCAGGTCGTCAACCTCGCCGAGGTGATCGACCACAAGGGGCAGCCGAGCGTACGGCGGCGCGGCGACTGGGTGCCGGTCGCCCGGCAGCGTGGCATCGAGCAGGTGGCGCTGGCCTTCCTGGACGCCGTACGGACCGGGAAGCTGCTCACCGCCGAGGACGCGCTCCGTACGCATGAACTCTGCGAACGAGTGATCAGCGAGGCGCTGGCGCAGGCTGCCTAGCGCTCGCCCGAGCCGTCCAGCGCGCGATCAGTGAGTGATCAGCGAGGCGCCGACGCAGACCGCCGCTCAGCGAGTCGCACCGCCGACGGCTTCCGCAGTGCCCGGACACCCTTCCGCAGGGCGTAGACCGCGACCGCGAGGAGGGCCGCGTACAGGGGCCAGTCGCCGAGGCGGACGTACGGGCTGGTGCCCTGGGCGAGGGGGACGTCGTAGACGGCGGCGGTGGCGCGGTCGGTGCCCAGTCGGGGGCCGACCTGCTCGCCGCGCGGGCCGTGCACCGCGCTGACGCCGGTCAGCGTCGCGTGCACCATCGGCCGCCAGGTCTCGGCGGCGCGCAGCGCGGCCAGGGAGGCGTGCTGCGCGGGGGCCCAGCTCTCCTGGAAGGAGGACGTGGCGGACTGGGCGACCAGTACGCCCGCGCCCTGGCGGACCAGCCGGCGGCTCATGTCGGGGAAGGCCGTCTCGAAGCAGACGAGGGGACCGAGGCGCAGGCCCGCGCCGCCCTGCGTGTCCGCCGTCATCACGACCTGGCGGGTGCCCCGGTGCCGGTCCTCCGTGGCGGCCTTGCCGACGCTGGTGGCCCAGCCCAGTATCGAGCGGGCCGGTACGTACTCGCCGAACGGCACCAGGCGCATCTTGTCGTAGCGGTCACCGGTCGGGCCGTCGGGGCCGATCAGCACGGACGACTTGTAGATGCCGGGGCGGTCGGCGCGCCGGGCGTCCACGTTGACCAGCAGGTCGGCGTCCACCTCCCGGGAGAGTGCGGCCAGCCGGGCCCGCAGGTCCGGGCGGCCGCTCAGGTCGGCGCCGACGCTGCTCTCGCCCCAGACGACCAGGTCCACGCCGCGGCCCGCGAGGCGACGGGTGAGCTGCTCGCCCAGCGCGAACCGGGCGTCGGGGCCGACCACGACGCCCGCCTGCACCACCGCGATCCGGGTCGTGCCGACGGGCTGCGGGCGCGGCGTCCACAGCCAGGCGGCGCCCGCCGCGACGGCGATCGTCAGCAGTCCGGCGAGCGCGGTCCGCCACGCGGTCCGGAAAAGCAGCAGGGTCAGCGCGGTGTTGACCGCGACGAGCAGCAGCGTCAGCAGCCAGACGCCGCCGAGGGAGGCGAGCCGCAGCGCCGGCGCCACCTGCCACTGGCTGGCGCCGAAGACGCCCCACGGCCCGCCCAGGTACTCCCAGGAGCGGACCAGTTCGATCAGCAGCCAGCCGGACGGTACGAGGACCAGGGCCGTCGCGCACCGGCCGGGCCCGGGGCCGCGGGCGCCCGCCGGAGTATGCCGACTCCGCAGCAAGTCGCGGACTAGCAGGCCCCAGGGCGCCCAGAGCGCGCCGAGCAGTGCGGCCAGGACGAGGAGGAAGATGTGCAGGCTGGGCAGCAGCCAGTGGTGCACCGCCAGCATGAACGCGGTGCCGCCCAGCCAGCCCTCCAGCGCGGCACGCCGTGGCGTGGCGGCCGTGGCGAGGAGGGCCAGCCAGGGGACGAGCGCGACGTACGCGAGCCACCAGAGGGCGGGCGCGGGGAAGCACAGGGCCGGCAGCGCACCCGCCACCAGCGCGGCGACGGCGCGCCACCAGGGGGAGCCGGGGCTCCCGTCCTCTCGGCCGGCCGGGCGGCGCATACGTGTCCCCTCCAGGGCCTTCAGAACCTTCAGCACCGCTACGGTCGGCCCCCTCTCGGGTCGGACGCCCAGTGTGCGCCACGACGGCGATCAGGCACAGGGGGCGCGGCGGCCGCGTTCAGGAGGAAGCCGCGCGGGGGAGGGGCCTCATTCCTTTGGGAGGGGCCTCGTGCCTTCGGGAGGAGCCTCACGCCTTCTTCGCCGCTCCGATCTGCCGCCATCGCTCGTGGACGACGACCTCGGCCAGGCGCCAGCCGTCGGCGGTGCGGTGGGCGGTGAAGTCGTAGCGGCCCGCGCAGGTGTAGTTCGGCGCGAGTGCGGCGTGGCCGTGCGGGTCCGTGCTGGTCGGGGCGGCGGCGGGCGGCGACGACGGGTCGGCGAGCAGCATCGGGTTGAGGTAGTCGGCCCGTACGGTGGCGGTGTCGCCGGGGGCGCCGTCCCGGGTGTCGAGGGTGATCCGGCGGTTGACGATCAGATGCTGGCGGACGGGGAAGTGGCGCATCATCTCCGCGAGCCAGGCGGCGATCTCCTCCCAGCCGCCCTCTATGCCGCCGGCCGAGCGGTAGTCCGCCCGCCCGTCCTTGGTGAAGAGGTGCCGGTACGCGGCCCAGTCGCCGTCGTCGACGGCGATGGCGTAATCGGTGACGAGGTCGTCGATCGCGAGGCGGTCCATGACGGTCGAGTGTTCAGCGCGCTGAGTCACGCTACGAGTGTTCGGCATCGGCCGGTCGCCGCCAAGAGGCGGGACCGGCCGGTGCTGTCGTTCTTGATCGGATGCCGCCGCCGCCCGGGGCCGCGGTCAGTTCACGACCACCTTCCGCTCGGCGGCCGAGTCGGCGAACTGGGTGCGGTACAGCTCCTCGTAGCGGCCGCCCGCGGCGAGCAGCGCCTCGTGGGTGCCGCGTTCCACGATGCGGCCGTCTTCGAGGACGAGGATGAGGTCGGCGGACCGTACGGTGGACAGCCGGTGGGCGATCACCAGGGAGGTGCGGCCCGCCAGCGCCTCGGCCAGCGCTTCCTGCACCGCCGCCTCGGAGGTGTTGTCCAGGTGGGCGGTGGCCTCGTCCAGGATCACGACCCGGGGACGGGCCAGCAGCAGGCGGGCGATGGTCAGCCGCTGCCGCTCACCGCCGGAGAGCCGGTAGCCGCGTTCCCCGACGACCGTGTCCAGGCCGTCCGGCAGGGAGGCGATCAGCCCGTCGAGCCGGGCCCGGCGCAGTACGTCCCACAGCTCCTCCTCGGCGGCCTCGGGCCGGGCCAGCAGCAGGTTCTCGCGGAGCGAGTCGTGGAAGAGGTGGCCGTCCTGGGTGACCATGCCGAGGGTGTCGCGCAGCGAGGCGGCCGACAGGTCGCGCACGTCCACGCCCCCGATGCGTACGGCGCCCTCGTCCGTGTCGTACAGCCGCGGCAGCAGCTGCGCGATGGTGGACTTGCCGGCGCCGGAGGAGCCGACCAGGGCGACCATCTGGCCGGGCTCGGCGCGGAAGGACACGCCGTGCAGGACGTCGTCGCCGCCCCGGGTGTCCAGCGTCGCGACCTCTTCGAGAGAGGCCAGGGACACCTTGTCGGCGGCCGGGTAGCCGAAGCGTACGTCGTCGAACTCCACGGCCAGCGGGCCGTCGGGGACCGGGCGGGCGTCCGGCTTCTCGCTGATCAGTGGCTTGAGGTCCAGTACTTCGAAGACCCGCTCGAAGCTCACCAGGGCGCTCATGACCTCGACGTGGGCGCCGGAGAGCGCGGTGAGCGGCGCGTAGAGGCGGGTCAGCAGCAGGGCGAGGGAGACGATCGCGCCGGGGCCGAGGCTGCCGCTGAGGGCGAGGTAGCCGCCGAGCCCGTAGACGATGGCCAGCGCGAGTGCGGAGACGAGGGTGAGGGCGGTGACGAAGTACGTCTGCACCATGGCCGTACGGACGCCGATGTCCCGTACCCGGCTCGCCCGTGCGGCGAATTCGGCGGACTCGCGGTCGGGCCGCCCGAACAGCTTGACCAGCGTGGCGCCGGGCGCGGAGAACCGCTCGGTCATCTGGGTGCCCATCGTGGCGTTGTGCGTGGCGGCCTCCCGGCGCAGGCCCGCCAGGCGCCGGCCGACGCGCCGGGCCGGCAGTACGAACACCGGCAGCAGCACGAGGGCGATCAGGGTGATCTGCCACGACAGGGCCATCATCACGACGAGCGTCAGGACCAGGGTGACGATGTTGCCGACGACTTGGGACAGGGTGTCGCTGAACGCCCGTTGCGCGCCGATGACGTCGTTGTTGAGGCGGCTGACCAGGGCGCCGGTGCGGGTACGGGTGAAGAAGGCGACCGGCATGCGCTGGACGTGGTCGTACACGGCCGTCCGCAGGTCCAGGATCAGGCCCTCGCCGATGGTCGCGGACAGCCAGCGGGTCAGCAGGCCGAGGCCCGCCTCGGCGATGGCGATGGCGGCGATCAGCCCGGCGAGGCCGAGCACCAGTCCGGTGGAGGAGCGGTGCTCGATCGCGTCCACGACCTTGCCCGCGAGCAGCGGGGTGGCCACGGCGAGCACGGAGGTGACCGTGCTGAGCAGCAGGAACGCCACCAGATTGCGTCGGTGCGGGCGGGCGAAGGCCGCGATGCGGCGCACCGTCCCGCGCGAGAACGGACGCTTGTCCTGTTGCGCGGTGATAGTGCTGTGCATCGAATGCCAGGCGGCGACTTCCATGTCCATCGCGGACCTCCGGGATGCGGTCATCCGTCGCGGTCGGGACTGACCGGCGACACATCAGGAAGCTATGACCTCAACCAATGTTGAGGTCAATTGCTTCCCTCGAAGACTCAGCAGGAAGAGTGATTCCCCGAGCCTGTCGAGGAGAGGCGGACCGACGGGGCGGGGGCAGCGCTGTGGCGGCCGACAGTACGACCGGGGCCGCGGCAAGGGCGAAGCACACAGGCAGGGGCATGTGCCCGGCCAGCAGCCCGGCAGCAGCCGTTGCCCCCGCCGTGCCGGCGTTGAGGGCGGTGTTTACCCAGGCGCCCGCTTTGGTGCGGGAATCCGGGCCGGCGCACTCGTCGGCGATCAGATACGCCGTCGTGATGGCCGGGGCCACGAACAGTCCGCCCAGCACTGCCCAGAAGATGAGCATGTAGGGATGGGGCGAAAGACCGGTCGCAGCCAGCACGAGACCCAGGGCGATCGCAAGCAACGACAGCCGGACCCTGCTTGAGGCGCGCCACTGCACGGCGCCGTGGACGAGGCCGCCGACGGCGCTGCCGGCGGACAGCGCCGCCAGGACCCAGGGCACCACATGGGAGGCATGGCGTTCATCGGCGAAGGCGATCACCAGGAGATCCAGGGCGCCCAGGCTCACACCCACCCCGGCGGACACGGCAATCGCCTGCCCCAGCCTCGCACCGCCCCCGGATGCCGGGCCCGAGGGAATGTCGTCGGACGGCGCGGCCGACCCCGCGGCGGCCTTCCCTCGGTCTCCCCAGCCGCGGGCCGCCGGTGACGCGGCCAGTGCGAGGGCCCCGGTCAGCACGAGGGCAGCGCTGACGGCAAGACCCACCGACGGCACGGTGACCTGCACCAGAACGCCCACCAGCAGCGGTCCGGTCACGAACAGGAGCTCCTCGGCCACCCCGTCCAGGCTGTACGCGCGCTGCAGCAGCGCCCGGTCGGGAACCAAGGCGCTCCACAACGTCCGCATCACCGGACCGAGCGGTGGCGTACTGGCACCCGCCGTCCCGGCCAGGATGCCCAGGAGGACTCCCGGCGCGCCCGACCATGCGGTCGCGAAGGCCAGCGCGCTCAACAGCACCGTGTAGGCGGCGGCCATGGGAGGCAGCACGCGGCGCGGCCCGTACCGGTCGACCAGACCGGCACGGGCAGGGGAGAGAAACACACTGGTCAACCCGAACACGGCCATGACGCTGCCGGCCACGGCGTAGGAGCCGGTGGCCTCCCTGACCGCCAGAATCAGCGACAGGGAGACCATTCCGTAGGAGAGCCGGCCCAGCAGCGCCGCACCGAAGGTGCGGCAGGCATGGCGGGTCCGCAGCACAGCGGCATACGACGGGGTCACGACAGACGAAGACATGATCATGTTCCTCGGGAGAGACAGCGCCGTACCGGCGGCGCTCGCGCGTGCAGGGGCAGCGAAGGCCGCGTCCGGTGGGACGCGGCAGTGCTGACTCCTATGCACGGAAGAGGAACATGCGGGCGAACGTAGCAGAACAGGGGTGAGAGGGGGACCCCTGCCACGAAAGTGCCGGGTGCTCAGGCCGCCGCGCGCCGCCACGCCGCCGTACGCAGCAGCCGCAGACCGTTCAGGCCCACCAGGACGGTCGAACCTTCGTGCCCCAGTACGCCCAGCGGCAGCGGGAGATGGCCCGCCAGGTCCCAGACCACCAGGCCGCCGATGCACACCGACGCGATGACGAGGTTCTGCTTCACCAGCTGCCGGGCGCGCCGGGAGAGCGCCACCACGGTGGGCACGGCGCCGATCTCGTCCCGGACGACCACCGCGTCGGCGGTCTCCAGCGCCAGGTCCGAGCCGGCCCGGCCCATCGCCACGCCGCTGTCGGCGGCGGCCAGCGCGGGCGCGTCGTTGACCCCGTCACCCACGACGAGCACCCGCTCGCCCTCCTCCTGCCAGGCGCGCACCGCCGCCACCTTGTCCTCGGGCAGCAGCCCGGCGCGTACGTCCGTCATCCCCGACTCCTCGGCGGTACGGGCCGCGGTACGGCCGTTGTCACCGGTCAGCAGGGCGGGCTCGGCGCCGGCCAGCGCACGCAGCCGGGCGACGGCCCGGGGCGCGCCGGGGCGCAGCCGGTCGGCGAGCGCGAGCACCGCGGCGGGTGCGCCGTCGATCAGTACGACGACGGCAGTACGGCCGTCCTCCTCGTACTCCGCGACGGCCTTCCCGGCGGCCGCCGTGCCCCCGGGGTCCGCGGCATCCGTCAGCAGGTCGTCCGTCAGCAGACCAGTGGGGCTGCCGACCTGGACCGTACGGCCCGCCACCGTGGCGCGGACGCCGCGGCCCGGTACGGAGGAGAAGTCCGTCGCGTCCGCCGGGCGCAGACCGCGGTCGCGGGCCGCGGTGACCACCGCGCGTGCGAGCGGGTGTTCGCTGGGGAGTTCGGCAGCGGCGGCCGCCGCCAGCGCCTCGTCCTCGTCGAAGCCGGGCAGCGCCCGGACGGCGGCGACCCGCGGCGTGCCCTCGGTGAGGGTGCCGGTCTTGTCCATCGCGACACGGGTGACCGAGCCCAGCCGCTCCATCGCCACCGCCGACTTCACCAGCACGCCGTGCCGTCCGGCGTTGGCGATGGCCGAGAGCAGCGGCGGCATGGTCGCCAGCACCACCGCGCACGGCGAGGCCACGATCATGAAGGTCATGGCGCGCAGCAGCGTCGGGGTGAGAGCGGCGCCGAAGGCCAGCGGGACGGCGAAGAGCGCGAGGGTGGCCACGACCACGCCGACGGAGTACCGCTGCTCGATCTTCTCGATGAACAGCTGGGTCGGCGCCTTGGTGCCGCTCGCCTCCTCGACCATCGTCACGATGCGGGCGATGACCGACTCGGACGCGTCCGCGTCGACCCGGACGCGCAGCGCGCCGGTGCCGTTGAGGGTGCCGGCGAAGACGGTGTCGCCGCTCCGCTTCTCGGCGGGCAGCGGCTCACCGGTGATGGATGCCTGGTCCACCTCGCTCGCGCCCTCCAGCACGGTGCCGTCGGCCGGCAGCCGCTCGCCGGGGCGCACCAGGACGGTGTCGCCGACCGCCAGCGCGGTGGCGGCCACGGTCTCCTCGCCGTCGGTGGTCAGCCGGACGGCGGTGGACGGAGCGAGGTCCAGCAGGCCGCGTACGGAGTCCTCGGTGCGCCGGGTGGCCAGCGCCTCCAGCGCGCCGGAGACCGCGAAGATCACGATGAGCAGCCCGCCGTCGAGGTACTGGCCGATGGCGGCGGCGCCGATCGCTGCCACAACCATCAACAAGTCGACATCGAGGGTGCGTTCACGCAGTGCCGTCAGGCCCGCCCAGCCCGGTTCCCAGCCGCCCGCCGCGTAGCACACGGCGTACAGCGGGCCCCATGCCCAGGCGGGGGCGCCCGCGAGGTCGAGCGGGAAGGCGATAAGGAAGGCGAGTGCGGAGAGTGCGGCCCAGCGGACCTCGGGCAGCGCGAAGAGCCGGGTGCGGCGGGGGAGGGCCGCGGGGGCCGGTGGCGCCGGAGCGGTGGCCGCGGTGGCCGTGTGCTCGTCGGCCAGCGTGGGAGCCATGGGAGACACCTCGGGAGCGGAGACGTGCCCGGGCGGGACCCGGGGGCACGAGGGTGCGGACGGGGACGGGGAGACACGTACGCATGAAGAGGTCTTCATGCGTACGTGCCGATGCCACCATAGCCGAATACATGAAGAGGTCTTCAAATATGCTGGTCGTTACGATGGGCGCATGGGACATGGAGTCGACGCCCGGGTCACGCCGGCCGAGCACTTGGACGCGGAGTCCGCCGCGACCATCGCCGCCACACTTCAGGCGCTGGCCACGCCGTCACGCCTGATGATCCTCACCCGGCTCCGGCAGGGCGCCTGCCCGGTGGGGGAGCTGGCCGAAGCGGTGGGCATGGAGCAGTCGGCCGTCTCCCACCAACTGCGGCTGCTGCGCGCGCTGGGCCTGGTCACCGGCGCCCGCCGGGGCCGCCGCATCGTCTACAGCCTGTACGACAACCACGTCGCGCAGCTCCTGGACGAGGCCGTCTACCACATCGAGCACCTCCGCCTGGGCGCCCGTGACCTGCCGTCGGACGACGAAGCGGCCGAGCGGGACTGAGCCCCGCCCGGCCGCCGCCGAGGTGTCCGGCCGTCAGCTCTTTCTGCGACTGCCGCCGTTCTGTGCCCGTACGTCGTCCGGCGAGATGTAGACGTCCGTGCGTTCGAAGTCGCGCAGCGTCGCGTCCCGGCCCGACTGGAATCCGGTCCGTACGAAATCATCGCCCGCCGTGGCGTTGAGCAGCCAGTTCGCGACGGTACGGAACCGTGCGGTACCGGTTCGCAGGGCCATGAGGTGGTAGCCGCGGGCCACCACCTGCGCGGGCAGGCCGACCAGTTCCTTGCCCAGCGGCCGGGACACCGCGTCGGCGCCGCCCAGGTCGACCACCAGCCCAAGGTCCTTGTGCCGGTACGGCGTGCAGAGCTGGCCGCGCAGCGAGGCGATGATGTTCTTCGCGGCGTGCTTGCCCTGCCGCTGCGCGTGCTGCGCCGTGGGCGGGCAGACCGCGCCGCCCTCCTTGGTGATGTCCGGTACGGCGGCCGCGTCACCGCACGCCCACACGCCGGGCATGCGCGGCACGGACAGGTCGGCGTGGACCGCCAGCCGGCCCTTCACCGTCTCCGCGCCGAGCGTGCCGATCAGCGGGCTCGCGGCCACCCCCGCGGTCCAGATCAGGGTGTGGCACGGCAGCACCCGGCCGTCCGTGAGCGTCACGGTGTCGGCGGTGACCGACTCCACGGACACTCCCAGCGACACCTCCATGCCCCGCTTCTGCACCAGCTCCATCGCCTTGGTGCCGAGCCGTTCGCCCAGCTCCGGCATGAGCCGCGGCGCGATGTCGATCAGATGCCACTTGATCTCGTCCGGTTCGATACGGCCCGCGTACCGCTCGGCCGCCGCGCTGGTCAGCCGCTGCAGGTACGCAGCCGTCTCGGTGCCCGCGTAACCGCCGCCGACCACCACGAACTGCAGCCGGGCCGCCTTCTCGGCGGGGTCGGCGCAGCACGCGGCGATGTCGAGCTGCGCGATGACGTGGTCGCGGATGTACGCGGCCTCGGCGAGCGTCTTCATGCCGAGCGCGTGCTCGGTCAGTCCCGGGATGTCGAAGGTCCGGGTGACGGAGCCGGGGGTGAGGACGAGGTGGTCGTACGACAGGTTCACGGTATCGCCGGTGATCTGGCGGACCGTGCACACCTTGTTGGCAGTGTCCACGCCGATCACACCGCCCGGTACGAGCCGGGTCCGGCGCAGGATGCGGCGCAGCGACGGGGCGATCGACTGGGGAGTGACCACGCCGGCCGCGAGGTGCGGCAGGAGTGGCAGATACAGCTGGTAGTTGGTGGGGGAGACCAGCGTCAGCTCGGCCTCGCGGGCCTCCAGGCCGTGCTCCAGGGCGCGGGCGCATTCCACGCCGGCGAAACCACCGCCCACGATCAGCACTCTGGGTCGTTCCATCACGGTCCTCGCAATATCGGCAGCAGGGGCCCGGTGGCGACGCCACCCCTGGACACGCTGGCACGCACCCCTCCGGCCCGCCATCGGGCCGGGGCCGGTCGTGCGACCGGGTGAGCACCGGCGTTCCAGGTGCGCCGGGTGCCCCGCGAGGACAGTGGTAATCACCCGAGTGATGACGATTCGCGACACGTGGGTACGGGGGTCGGACTCGCGTCCGTACGGGTGACGCGCCGCGAGCACCGGACCGCTGCTCGCGTACGTGCATTGATAAGCGCCGGCGCATCAATGTGCGCCGAAGACCTATCAGGATCTTCTTCTCACGGGCCCGTCGCAGGCGGCAGGCTGGTGCCCAGCGGCGCCGGGGTGCGCCGGACGGGGGAAGGCGGGGGCGTCGGCACATGTCCGTGTGGACCGGCGCTCCCCGCCCGCCCGGACATTCCACGGCACGCGGGTCTTCCCTCTGTGCATGCGCGGAGAGGAGCAAGCGCGGGGGGTGGCGAGGAGTGGCGTGAGGGGGCCAACAACTTTCCGGTACAACCAAGTTGTTGACTCAGGCCAGCAGAGCCGGGTACACCGTATTCACACGTAACGGACCGGCCGATGACCCGGACCCTGCCGACGGCCGGCACGGCGCGGATCCCCGAACGTCGACGGTGGTCGTTGCTGACCTTTCTCCGCGGGTGTCCCCCACCTCCGCAAGCCTCCATCGCCGGTGTACGGCGCGATCGCGCGTCTCGGCCGAACAGTGAAGTGGGGACGGGGATGGCCGAAGAGAGGCGGTCCTTCGGGGGCCGTGAAAGGGCCGTGGGAGCCACCACGGTCATCGAACTCTGTGGGGAACTGGACATTTTGGCGAAGGTCAATCTCGCCGACCGGATGGACGTGCTGACCAGCGCGGGCAGGCCCGACCTGGTCGTGGACCTGCGGCAGGTCACGTTCGTGGACTGCAGCGGAGTGTCGCTGCTGTGCCGGGCGCGGCTGCGGATCCTGGCGCGCGAGGGGCGGCTGCGGCTCATCTCGGACGGCGACAGTGCCTGTGTCGTCCGCGTGCTGCGCCTGACCGGCCTGCTCGAATCCTTTGAGGTGCATCCGGATCTGCTCTCCGCGCTCGACCCGCTGGGTACCACGTCCGACGACGCCATAGCCTGACGGGCGCCGCCGCGGTGCGCGCATCCCTCCTCGATGCATTAATGCACCGTGCTGCTCGGTAGATTAATGCATCAACTCGCCGCGGCCAAGGGGTGCGTGAGCCTCGCCGCCCGCCCGTTCGCGGCAGGCCGCCCGCCACTCCTCGACGAACTGCCGCACACCGGAGTGGCGGTGCGGCGGATCGGCGCAGGTCGCCCGGGTTATCACGGCACGCTGCCGCGGCGTGCCGCGCCAGGCGCGCTCCTCGTCGCCCGCGTCCAGCAGCAGCCGCGCCGTCCGCCCGAGGGTGAACACCGTCGTGCGGATGTCGATGACCGCGCCCCGCACCCACTCCTCCGGCGCCATGAACCGCCGCGACCCCGGTAACCGGTGCGCCTGCACGGTGAACGGGCCGGGGCGGTACTCGTCCAGGTCGACGAGGTGCGGTGTATGCGTGGCGAAGTCGTACAGCACCGCACCGTCGTAGAAGTCCACCGCGACGTACCCGGCCCGCTCCACCGCGAGGTGCGCATCCAGGATCGCGTCCAGCGCCGTCAGTACCCGTGCCACGGGGAGCGCGCGAAAGCGCGCCAGCGCACCGCCCGGCCGCTGCCCGGGACCGGCCGCCGGCGCCCGGTGGTACAGCGACTCGCCGTCCCGCCAGGGCAGTACCACCGCCGACCGCTCGCCCACCCGCAGCCGGTGCACCTGCGGCACGATCACGGGGTGCCGCACCGCCCGGTGGAACGCCCGGCCGCGGTCCAGGGACCGCTCCGCCGCGTCCGTCACGGCCTCCTTCACGCACCAGCGTTCGCCGTCCGGCAGCCGTACGCCGTACGTACGGCACCCCGAGTCCTGGACCGGCCCGGCGGCGAACACCTCGCCCACCCGGGCGAGCAGCGGTTCCAGCGCGGGCACCTCGTGCGTTCCGAGTAACGGATGGTCGGTCATGCCGAGCATCCTGCCAGCGCTTTCGGCAGGGCCTGCGTGCTCGCGCGCCGGGCCGGTGATTTCCGGCCGGTGCGCGTCACCGCGGCCCGACGGTCTCCGTGGCACCGGACTCCGCGGCACGCTGCGCCGTCTCGATCAGGGCGAGGGTGCGCGCCGCGTCCGCGACCGAAACGGCCGGCTCCGCCTCGCCGCGCGCCACCGCGACGAAGTGCCGCAGCTGGTTCGTGTACGAATCCCCGGTGCCCTTCGGTACGAACCGCGTGCTCAGCGGCCGGGTCCAGTCCGAGGTGCCCTCGTGGTGGTAGTGCGCCAGCTGCGGGAAGGACAGCGAGCCGGTGGTCCCGGCGATCGAGTAGCAGGAGCCGTCGGGCCGGTACGGGAACGACGGGTCGTCCTCGGTGGCCTGGTCCCAGCCCCACGGCGCCACCACGGTGTCGGAGATCAGGAACGACCCCAGCGCACCGGACTCGAAACCCACGATGACGCTCGCCGTCTCCTCCACCTCGTGGCCCCGCACCGCGTTGCTGGTACGCGCCTGCACGGTGGTGATCTCCCCGCAGATGTGCCGCACCAGGTCCAGATCGTGCACCAGGTTGATCAGCATCACCCCCGCGCCCTTGCTGCGCCGCCACTCCTGGTCGAAGTACGCGTCGTCCTTCTTCGTCAGCCAGAGCCCGTTGACGGCCACCAGCCGCCCGAGACCGCCGCCGCGCACGAAGTCACGGGCCGCGGCCACGGCGGGGTGGTGCCGGCGGTGGTGCCCGACGAGCAGCGGGACGCCGTGCTCCCGCTCCGCGGCGAGCAGCACGTCGGCCTCGGCGGGCGAGGTGGCCACCGGCTTCTCCAGCAGGGCCGGGACGCCGGCCGCCAGACAGTCCACCGCGGTCGTCACGTGCGCCTGGTTGGGGCTGGCGATGATCACGGCGTCCATGTCGCCCCGTGCCAGCAGCTCCTGATGCGACCTCACATGAGGTACGCCGCACCGCTCGGCCAGCGCGGAGCTGTACGGGTCGGCGACGGCGACCAGCCGGGCGTCCTGCTCCCGGGCGAGGAATTCGGCGTGCTTGGCGCCCATGAGCCCGGCGCCGATGATCCCGATGCGCAGCGGACCGTTACGTGGAGACATCGCCGGCTTCCTCACTCTGGATGACAGTGCTGTATGACTGCGCAGTCATACAGGCGACGAAGCTAAGGACGGGGTGACGCCGACGTCAAGCCCCGACGGCGGGCGGACCCCGAGCCCGCCCCACCCGTTCACGCGTACTTTTCAGCGGAAACCTGCTCTATTGAGTGGATAATGGCGCATAGGCGACGTGGAAGGGCGCGATGGTGACTGAACAGCCGCACGGGACCGGGCACAGCACGTCCCCCGTCATCCCGGCGCTGGACGTGTTCGACCCGGCGCCGGTCGCCGTGGCCGTCTTCCGCGGCCCCGACCACGTCCTCGCGTACACCAACGCCGTCTACCGCAAGCTCTTCGGCGACCGGCCGCTCGGCGTGCCCGCCCGCGAGGTCATGGCCGATCTCGAACCGCAGGAGGCCTTCACTCTTCTGGACGAGGTGTACCGCACGGGTCAGCCGGCGCAGATCGGCCCCGACCGGCCGGTGCGCATCGAGGACGCGCAGGGCGAAGTACGCGACCGCTGGTTCAGCCTCAGCCTCTCCCGGGCCGCGCCCGAGGGGCGGGCCGGCACCCCGGACGAGGTCGGCGTCCTGCTGGTGGCCATGGAGGTCACTGGCGAGGTGACCGCCAAGGAGCGGGCCCGCATGCTGTCGGAGAAGCGGCTGCGCGTCCTCCACCGGTACCAGAGCCTGGTGACGGCCGGTGCGCAGAAGGTGTGGGTCACCGACCGGGACGGCGGGCTCGTGGAGGGCAGCCCCGGCTGGGAGCGGGTCACGGGCATGCCCTGGGACCGGCTCTGCGGGCGCGGCTGGCTGAACGCCGCGCACCCCGATGACCGGCGGGCGCTCGCCGAGGCGTGGGGCCGCGCGGTCCAGGAGGTGCCGCAGCTGTTCCAGCACCGCTTCCGGCTGCGGCACCGGGACGGCTGCTATCGCCACTGCGAGCTGCGCGCGGTCCCCATCCGGGAGAACGGTCAGGTCGTGGAGTGGGTCGGCGCCTGCGCCGACATCGAGGACCAGTGGGTCGCGGACCGCCGTAAGGAGCTGCTGGCGCGGGCCTCCGCCGCGGTGACCGAGTCGGCCCACGCCGACCGGGCCTTCGCGGCGGTCGGCCGGGTGATCGTGCCGGAGCTGGCCGACGCCTGCGGCGTGTACCTCTTCCCCGAGAGCGAGCCGGGCGCCGAACGGGGGGCGGGCATCATCCACCGGATCTCCTCCACCATCCGGCACGGGCTGCCCGCGGCCGTGGCCCCGCTGCGCCCCGAACGGGTGTCCCCCGGCTCGGCCTTCGACCAGGTGATCCACGAGCGCCGCCCGATCCACCGCAGGCTCCGTCCCGGCCCCGTGCCGCCCGAGAAGGTGCCGCCGGGCGTCGCGCCGTGGGCGGAGCTGGCGGAGGTGCACGACGTGGTGATGTTTCCCGTCACCATCGCCGGCAGCGTGCATGCGGTCGTCGCCGTCTACGCCTGCCGCGAGCGGGAATCGTTCGGCCGCGGCGAGCTGAGCCTCGTCCGGGCCGTCCTGGACCAGTCGCTGCCGGTCTTCAGCAACACCCTGGAGCTCCGGCACACCCAGCGCATCGCCCTCGCGCTGCAGCGGAGCCTGCTCACCGATCCGCCGCTGGTCGACGGTCTGGAGATCGTCGCCCGCTACCTGCCCAGTTCGATGGCGGACGAGGTGGGCGGCGACTGGTACGACTCCTTCGTGCTGCCCGACGGCGCCACCACCCTGATCATCGGCGACGTCGCCGGGCACGACCTGACCGCCGCCGTCGCCATGAGCAAGATGCGGAACATGCTGCGCAGCCTGGTCGTCGACCGGCAGGAGCCGCCCGGCGACATCCTGCGCCGGCTGGACGTGAGCACCCAGATCCTCGGTACCGAAGAGGGCACGGCGACCTGCGTGTACGCCCGCATCGAGGGCCCCGAGGGCGGGCCCTGGCAGCTGCACTTCAGCGTCGCGGGGCATCTGCCGCCGCTGCTGGTCACGGCCGAGGGCGAGGCCCGGTTCCTGGACGCCGCCCAGGACATCATGCTCGGCGGGCTCGCCCCCGACCAGGAGCGGGCGAGCAGCAAAGAGCCGCTGCCGCCGCGCAGCACCGTCCTGCTCTACACCGACGGGCTGGTCGAGCGCCCCGACGAGGACATCGACGTGGGGCTGGAACGGCTGCGCCGGCAGGCGGCCGGGCTCGCCACCGAGCCGCTGGACGACTTCTGCCGGGCCCTGGTCGCGGGGCCGTCGGCGGACAGCAGCGACGACATCGCGGTGATCGCCGCCCGGATGCCGGGGCACGCGGGGCAGGAACCCGAGGGCTCGGCGACGGTCGGCTGAGCCGGGTACGGCCCGGCGCGGCGCGGACGGTCAGTGCGGCGCGGGACCCGACGTGCCGCGCTCGATCAGCTCCACGTCGAAGACCTGCCGCCGCGGGGTGTGCGCCGCCGGCTGTTCGATGCGGTGCAGCAGCGTCGTCGCCGCGGCCCTGGCCATCTCCGCCAGCGGCTGGCGCACCGTGGTCAGCCCGATCATCGACCAGCTGGACATCGCGAGGTCGTCGAAGCCGATCACCGACAGGTCCGCCGGGACCCGCAGGCCCCGGCGCCGCGCCGCGTCCAGCACGCCGTACGCCACGATGTCGCTGCCGCACAGCACGGCCGTCGGCGCCGGGTCCAGCGCCAGCAGCTCCTCCGCGAGCGCGAAGCCGGTCTCGTGCGAATGGCTGCCCCAGCGCGCGTACTTCGGGTCCAGCGGGCACCCCAGCTCGGCCAGCGCGTTTTCGAAGTGCTGCCGCCGGTACCGGCCGCTGGAGGTGTCCGGCGGGCCGGTGAGCACGCCGATCCGCCGGTGGCCCAGGCCCACCGCGTACCGCGCCGCGAGCTCGCAGCCCGCCCGCTCGTCGCTCAGTACCCGGTCCACCTCGCCCCGCTCGGTGTCCCGGTGGAGCAGCACCAGCGGCATGCCTGACGCCAGGAACTCGGCCACGGCCGGTGATTCGACGGTCGCGGCGGCGAACACCACGCCGTCCACCGCCCGCCCGCGCAGCGCGTCCAGGTCGCGCGGCGCGCCGTCCTCGTCCCCACCCGGGTCGCCCCGGGTGAGCAGCATCGTGCGGTAGCCCGCCGCGCTGAACTCGCCGTGCAGCGTGGTGATCTCCTGGGGGTACAGGGGGTTCACCACGTCCGGGGTGATCACGGCGACGGTGTACGCGCGGTTCGTGGTCAGGGTCCGGGCCGCGAGGTTGGGGGCGTATCCGAGGCGCCGGGCGACCTCCAGGACGTGGTCGCGGGTGCGTGCGGCGACGAGGGTGTCGCCCCGGAAGACCCGGGACACCGTGGTCTGGGACACCCCGGCGGCGCGTGCCACGTCGTACCCGTTCGGCACCGGTCCTCCCCTGTCTCTCGGCCTGGCCCGCTCACCCTATAGGCGGCCGTCGGGCCTCCTTCTTCGCACAGGCTTCTGTACGCGCCCTTCCTCACGCGGGCCGGGACCGGGGCCAACTCGGCGGCGGCGCGGCCGTGGTTCCGACGAACTGGCCGCGGAGGTAGAGGAGCGGGCGGGCCTCGCGTCCCGGTTCCAGGGCGAGGACCCGGCCGATCACCACGTCGTGGTCCCCGGCGCCGTACACGTCGGCGATCTCGGCGTGCACGCGCAGCAGCACCCCGGGCAGCGACGGTGTGCCCCAGCGTGACAGGTCCCAGCCCAGCCCCTCGTACTTCCGTCCCGTCCGCGACCCGAAGCGTGTGCTCAGGTCCGCCTGGTCCTCGGCCAGCACATTGACCGTGAACCGGCCGGCAGCTCGGATCCGCGGCCAGCTGCGGCCGTCGTGGCCGGCGCAGAAGAGCACCAGCGGGGGAGTGAGGGAGACCGAGGCGAAGGTCTGGCAGGTGAAGCCGACCGGTTCGCTGCCGTCCACGCCGGTCACCACGGTCACCCCGGTCGCGAAGGTGCCCAGGGCGCGCATCTGCCGGGGCGTCGGGGGAGCGGCGACGGGCGGCGGCTCCGCCTGCGGCAGGGCCGTCGTCACGTGCGGAGCCGCGTTTTCGGGCTGGGCTGTGGTGGTCATCAGGGTCACCTCGACTGGTCCGGCGCGGGGCATGGCCGCCGCGCTGTGGCTCGACGGTGGACCGTCGCCGCCGGGCCCCGCCGCGCCGCAGGCCACTGCCGCGCGGTGCTGTCGAGTTCCCCCGGTCCCCTTCGGTATACGGTCCCAAAACCGCCCCGCCCCAGGGAAACCAAGGTCAGAACTTCACGGACCGGAGTGGGGTGGTGCGCCCGTGCCGGAGGCGGTCAGAGGGCCTCGCGGATCGCGCGCTCGAAACCCTGGACGTGGCTGTGGGCCAGCTCGGCGGCCTTGTCCGGGTCGCCGGCGGCGATGGTGCGCAGCAGCGGGCCGTGCTCGCCGACGTGGCCGGCCATGCCGGGCAGCCGGTCGACGAAGAGACACCACACGCGGGTGGCGAGGTTGTCGTACTGGACGAGGGTGTCCTCCAGGTACGGGTTGTGCGTGGCGGCGTAGATGGCGCGGTGCACCGCGAGGTCCAGGCGCATCAGGTCATCCGGGCTGCGGCCCTGCTCGCTCGCGCTCTCCAGCTCGTGCAGCAGGGCGGTCAGCCGGGACCGGTCCTCGGCGGTGGCGTGCCGGGCGGCCTGCGCCGCGGCCATCGGCTCCAGCTGCCGGCGGACCTCGGAGATGTGAGCGAGGTCGGTGATGTTGACCTCGGTGGCGAAGGTGCCGCGGCGGGGGAACGTCGCGATCAGCCGCTCGTACTGCAGGCGCTTGAGCGCTTCGCGTACGGGGGTACGGCCGAAGCCGAGGGACTGGGAGAGCTGTTCCTCGTTGATCGGGGCGCCGGGTCTGATGTCCAGCATGACCAGCCGGTCCCGGATCGCGCGGTAGGCACGCTCGGCGAGCGACAGCTCCTCCGCAGGGGACTCGGGACCGTTCATCGGGGCACCTCTTGACCTGTTCTCCGGGCTCACATACGTTACCGCACAGCCTGATATATCAGTTGGGCTTCAAGCGGATTCTAGGAGCGCCGCAGATGGCAGCGAAACCTTCGAACGCCCTCAACTCCCCGCTCGGCGCGCTCGACCCCGAGGTCGCGGCCGCTGTCGATGCCGAACTCCACCGCCAGCAGTCCACCCTCGAAATGATCGCGTCGGAGAACTTCGCGCCCGCCGCCGTCATGGAGGCCCAGGGCTCGGTCCTCACCAACAAGTACGCCGAGGGGTATCCCGGCCGCCGCTACTACGGCGGCTGCGAGCACGTCGACGTCGTCGAGCAGCTGGCCGTCGACCGGGTCAAGGAACTGTTCGGCGCCGAGGCCGCCAACGTGCAGCCGCACTCCGGCGCGCAGGCCAACGCCGCGGCGATGTTCGCCCTCCTCAAGCCGGGCGACACCATTCTCGGGCTGGACCTCGCGCACGGTGGCCACCTCACCCACGGCATGCGCATCAACTTCTCCGGCAAGCTCTACAACGTCGTCCCGTACCACGTCAGCAAGGACGACCTGCGCATCGACATGGACGAGGTCGCGCGGCTCGCCCGCGAGCACCGGCCGAAGCTGATCGTCGCGGGCTGGTCCGCGTACCCGCGACAGCTGGACTTCGCCGCCTTCCGCCGGATCGCGGACGAGGTCGGCGCGTACCTGATGGTCGACATGGCGCACTTCGCCGGTCTGGTCGCCGCCGGGCTGCACCCGAGCCCCGTCCCGTACGCCGATGTCGTCACCACGACCACCCACAAGACGCTCGGCGGCCCGCGCGGCGGTGTGATCCTGTCCAGGGCGGAGCTCGCCAAGAAGATCAACTCGGCGGTCTTCCCCGGTCAGCAGGGCGGCCCGCTGGAGCACGTGATCGCCGCCAAGGCCGTGGCGTTCAAGGTCGCCGCCTCCGAGGAGTTCAAGGAGCGGCAGCGCCGCACGCTGGAAGGCGCCCGCATCCTGGCCGGGCGGCTGCTCTCCGACGACGTCGCCGAGACCGGCATCTCCGTCCTCACCGGCGGCACCGAGGTCCACCTCGTCCTCGTCGACCTGCGCAACTCCACCCTCGACGGACAGCAGGGCGAGGACCGGCTGCACCGCATCGGCATCACGGTCAACCGCAACGCCGTCCCCTTCGACCCCCGCCCGCCGATGGTCTCCTCCGGCCTGCGCATCGGCACCCCGGCGCTGGCCACCCGCGGCTTCGGCACCGAGGAGTTCCGCGAGGTCGCCGACGTCATCGCGCAGACGCTGATGGACGAGCCCGACGAGGCGCGCGCCGCAGCGCTGCGCGGCCGCGTCGCGGCGCTCGCGGACAAGTTCCCCCTGTACCCGGGCCCGAACGGAGCCACCGCATGAGCACGAAGCCGTTGCCCGAGCACCCCGATCACCTCTGGCGCAACCCCGAGCCCCGGTCCTCCTACGACGTGGTGATCGTCGGGGGCGGCGGACACGGTCTCGCCACGGCCTACTACCTCGCCACCGTCCACGGCATCACGAACGTCGCGGTCCTGGAGAAGGGCTGGCTCGCGGGCGGCAACATGGCCCGCAACACCACCATCATCCGCTCCAACTACCTCTGGGACGAGAGCGCGGCGATATACGAGCACGCGCTGAAGCTGTGGGAGGGCCTGCCCGCCGAGCTGGACTACGACTTCCTCTTCAGCCAGCGCGGCGTCCTCAACCTCGCGCACACCCTCCAGGACGTGCGCGAAGGCGTCCGCCGGGTCGGCGCCAACAAGCTCAACGGCGTGGACGCGGAGTGGCTAAGTCCCGACGAGGTCGCCGAGGTCTGCCCGATCCTCAACACCTCCAGCGACACCCGGTACCCCGTACTCGGCGGCACCTACCAGCCGCGGGCCGGCATCGCCAAGCACGACCACGTGGCCTGGGCGCTGGCCCGCCGCGCCGACGAACTCGGCGTCGACATCATCCAGCACTGCGAGGTCACCGGCTTCGTGAAGGACGGTGACCGGGTCGTCGGCGTGGAGACCAACCGCGGCCGCATCAACGCCGGCCGGGTCGGGCTCGCGGCAGCGGGCCACAGCAGCGTCCTCGCGGAGATGGCCGGCTTCCGCCTCCCCGTGCAGTCCCACCCGCTCCAGGCCCTCGTCTCCGAGCTGCACGAGCCGGTCCACCCGACCGTCGTGATGTCCAACCACGTGCACGTCTACGTCTCCCAGGCGCACAAGGGCGAGCTGGTGATGGGCGCGGGCGTGGACTCCTACAACGGATACGGGCAGCGCGGCGCCTTCCACGTCATCGAGCAGCAGATGGCCGCGGCGGTCGAGCTCTTCCCGATCTTCGCCCGCGCCCATGTGCTGCGGACCTGGGGCGGCATCGTCGATGTCACCCCGGACGCCTCGCCGATCATCTCCACCACCCCGGTGGAGAACATGTACGTCAACTGCGGCTGGGGGACCGGCGGCTTCAAGGGCACGCCGGCCGCCGGGTGGACCTTCGCGCACACCATCGCGACCGACTCGCCGCACCCCCTCAACGCCCCCTTCGCCCTGGACCGCTTCGTCACGGGCGCCCTGATCGACGAACACGGCGCCGCCGCCGTGGCCCACTGAGAGGACGCACGGTGCTCCTGCTGAACTGCCCATGGTGCGGGCCCCGCGACGAGACCGAATTCCACTACGGGGGCCAGGCCCACCTCCCGTACCCCGATTCCCCCGCGGATCTCGACGATCCGCAGTGGGCCGAGTACGTCTTCTACCGCGACAACCCCAAGGGCCCCTTCGCCGAACGCTGGTCGCACGCGACCGGCTGCCGCCGCTGGTTCAACGCGGTCCGCGACACCGTCAGTTACCAGGTACTGGCCACCTACCGGCTCGACGAGCCGCGCCCCGACGCCCTGTCCGAGGGAGGGAACCGATGACCGAGCAGCCCTGCCGCCTTCCCCACGGAGGCCGCGTCGACCGCGCCACCACGCTCCACTTCACCGTCGACGGACGCGAACTGAGCGGCCACCCCGGCGACACCGTCGCCTCCGCGCTGCTGGCGGCCGGCGCCGTCGAGGCGGCGCCCTCGATCTACCGCGGCCGCCCCCGGGGCATCACCGCCGCCGGTGTCGAGGAGCCCAACGCACTCCTCCAGCTCGCCGGGCCCTGCTCCGAGGGCATGCTCCCGGCCACCACCGTGGAGCTGTACGACGGCCTGGCCGCCACCACGCTCTCCGGGCTGGGCCGGCTCGACCCGACGCCCGACACCGCCGTCTACGACAAGAAGTACGTCCACACCGACGTCCTGGTCATCGGCGCCGGACCGGCGGGACTCGCGGCCGCCGCCACCGCCTCGGCCACCGGCGCCCGGGTCCTCCTCATCGACGAACAGCCCGAACCCGGCGGGGCGTTGCTCTCCGGCCGCCACGAGAAGGTCGACGGCCGGGACGCGCGCGACTGGGTGCGCGAGACCCGGGCCGCGCTGGACGCCGCGCCCGAGACGACCGTACTCACCCGCACCAGCGCCTTCGGCTCCTACGACGACAACTACGTGCTCGCCGTGCAGCGGCGCACCGACCACCTCGGCGCCGAGGCGCCCGAAGGCGTCTCGCGGCAGCGGCTGTGGCACATCCGGGCGGCGCGGGTCGTGCTGGCCACCGGTGCCCACGAAAGGCCGCTGGTCTTCGCCGACAACGACCGCCCCGGCATCATGCTCGCCTCCGCCGTCCGGACGTACCTCAACCGGTACGCCGTGGCGCCCGGCGCCCGGGTCGTCGTCACCACCACGAACGACAGCGCCTACGAGACGGCGGCCGATCTCTGCGCGTCCGGCGTCGAGGTCGCCGCCGTCGTCGACACCCGCACCGAACTGTCCGACCGGGCGGGCGAGTTCGCCACGGAGACCGGGGTGGAGGTACTGACCGGCAGCGTCGTCACCGGCACCGCGGGCGACCCGCGGCTGACCGGCGTCACCGTGCGCGCCCTGGAGGAGGACGGGCGGGTGAGCGGCCCGGCCCGGTCCTTCGACTGCGACCTCCTCGCTGTCTCCGGCGGCTGGACGCCGGTCGTCCACCTGCACTCCCAGCGGCAGGGCAAGGTGCGCTGGGACGAGGAGGTGGCCGGGTTCGTGCCCGTGGCGGCGGTGCCCGGACAGCACCTCGCGGGCGCGGTGTGCGGCACGTACGGTCCGGCGGACTGTGCCGCGGCCGGGGCCCGGGCCGGTGCGCTGGCCGCCGCGGAAGCGGGCTTCGCGACCGTCGTCCCCGACGGGCCGGCGCCCGAACCGCCTACGCCCGTACGGCCGGTCTGGCTGGTCCCCGGCGAGGGCGACGACCCCGGCGCCTGGGACAGCCACTTCGTCGACCTCCAGCGGGACGTCACGGTCGCCGACGTGCGGCGCTCCACCGGAGCCGGGATGCGCGGCGCCGAGCACGTCAAGCGGTACACCTCGCTGGGCACCGCCAACGACCAGGGCAAGACCTCCGGCGTCAACGCCATCGGCGTCATCGGTGAACTGCTGAAGGAGGCCGGCTCCCCGGCGTGTGCGCCGGGCGACATCGGCACCACCACCTACCGCGCGCCCTACACGCCCGTCGCCTTCGCGGCCCTGGCCGGGCGCGAGCGCGGGGAGCTCTTCGACCCGGTGCGCCGGACCCCGGTCCACGACTGGCACGTCGAGCAGGGCGCGGAGTTCGAGGACGTCGGGCAGTGGAAGCGGCCGTGGTACTACCCGCGGTCCGGCGAGGACATGGACGCCGCGGTGGAGCGGGAGTGCCGGGCGGCCCGCGAGGGCGTCGCCTTCATGGACGCCTCCACCCTCGGCAAGATCGAGATATGGGGCGCCGACGCCGGCGAGTTCCTCAACCGCATCTACACCAACGGCTTCAAGAAGCTGAAGACCGGCTTCGCGCGCTACGGCGTGATGTGCAAGCCGGACGGCATGATCTTCGACGACGGCGTGACCCTGCGCGTCGCCGAGGACCGCTACTTCATGACCACCACCACCGGCAACGCCGCCACCGTCCTGGACTGGCTGGAGGAGTGGCTGCAGACCGAGTGGCCCGAGCTGGACGTGAAGTGCACCTCGGTCACCGAGCAGTGGACCACCGTCGCCGTCGTGGGCCCCAAGTCCCGTGAGGTCATCGCCCGGGTGGCGCCCGACCTGGACGTCTCCAACGACGCCTTCCCCTTCATGACCTTCCGCGAGACCACCCTCGCCTCCGGGGTTCCGGCGCGGGTCTGCCGGATCTCCTTCTCCGGCGAGCTGGCCTTCGAGATCAATGTCTCGTCCTGGTACGGCCGGGCGGTCTGGGACGAGGTGCACGAGGCGGGCCGCCCGTACGGCATCACTCCGTACGGCACCGAGACCATGCACGTGCTCCGGGCCGAGAAGGGCTTCATCATCGTCGGCCAGGACACCGACGGCACGGTCACCCCGCAGGACGCCGGGATGTCCTGGGTGGTCTCCAAGCTGAAGGACTTCGTCGGCAAGCGCTCCTTCAGCCGGCCCGACACGGCGCGCGCCGACCGCAAGCACCTGATCGGCCTGCTGCCCACCGACCGCACCACCCGCCTCCCCGAAGGCACCCAGATCATCGACCAGGGTGTGCCCGTGACACCGGAAGACGGGCCGGTCCCGATGCTCGGCCACGTCACCTCCGCCTACTACAGCCCGGCACTCGGCCGCCCGTTCGGCCTGGCGATGGTCAAGGCGGGCCGCGACCGGATCGGCGACACCCTGCTCGCCGTCGTCGGCGACGACCTCGTACCCGTCGTGGTGACCGGACCCGTCCTCTACGACCCCGAAGGGACCAAGCGCGATGGCTGAGCCGACCCTCACCGACACCGCCGCCGGGCCCGCGGCGCTCCGCCGCAGCCCGCTCGCCCACCTCGCCGGCCTGCTCCGGGACGCCACCGTCACCGGACCGCGCGGGGTCGCCGTCAGCGAGTGGCCGTACGCCACGATGGTGAGCCTGCGCGTCGACCCGGAGTCGTTCGCCGCCGCCCGGGTGGCGAAGTGTCTGGGCGCCGCGCTGCCCGCGCGCTGCGGGGAGACGGCACCGGCCGGGCCGCGCACCACGCTGTGGCTCGGGCCCGACGAGTGGCTGGTCGTCGCGCCGCCCGGCGCTGACCCGCTGACCGCCGAACTCCAGGAGGCGCTGGCGGGCGAGCCCGGCTCGGCCGTCGACGTCTCCGGCAACCGCACCGTCCTCGAACTGCGCGGCCCGGCGGCCCGCGACGTGCTGGACAAGGGCTGTCCGCTCGATCTCCACCCGCGGGTCTTCGCCCCGGGCCGGGCGGTGAGCACCCAGCTCGGGCCCGTTCCCGTCCTCCTCTGGCGGACGGCCGAGGACACCTACCGGCTGCTCCCGCGCTCCTCGTTCGCCGACCATCTGGCGCGCTGGCTGGTCGACGCGATGTCCGAGTACGCGCGGCCCGAGGTGCCCTGACGGGGTGCCACTCCCTCGCGGTCCGGCACGACCGGGCAGTAAATAACACGAACGACGGTCATTCCGTGTCACTCTGAAGGGGTATGACATGGAATGACCGTTTCGTTGTGCGGCGTGCCGTACGGTGCGCACCGCGAAGGAGAGGACGCCGATGACTGGGCAGGCCGCTGATGAGTTGGCGAAATAACCGGGCGGGCGTGGCCCTCGGAGTGCTGCCGCTGCTCGGCATGCTGACCGCCGCGTGCTGGGCCGCGGCACCCGAGGGAAAGCAGACCGGCTTCTGGGTCGACCCCGACACCGCGGGTGCCCGCAAGGCACGGGTGCTCGCCGAACGGGGACGGGAGGCGGAGGCGGGCCTGCTGCGCCGGATCGCCGACCGGCCCGTGGCCGTCTGGCTGACCGAGGACAACCCCGCGTCCCGCGTCGCGCGCATCACCAAGGAGGCGGCCGGCGACAGCCAGGTACCGGTCTTCGTCGCCTACAACATCCCGCAGCGCGACTGCGGCCACTACTCGGCCGGCGGCGCCGGCAGCGACGACGCGTACCGCCAGTACGTCGCCCGGCTGGCCCAAGGGCTGGGCAGCCGCAAGGCGGTCGTCGTGCTGGAGCCGGACGCGGTGCCGCACACCGTCGCCGGCTGCCGCAACCGCGCCCGCGCCGACCGCCTGGCGCTGCTGAACGAGGCGGTCCGCACCCTCAAGACGCGCCCGGGCACCTCGGTCTACGTGGACGCGGGCAACGCCTCCTGGATCAAGGACATCGACGCGCTCGCCAAGTTCCTGTCGTCCGCGGGCGTCAAGCACGCCGACGGCTTCGCGCTCAACGTCTCCAACTTCCAGACCACCAAGGCCAGCGAGGAGTACGGCGACAAGCTCTCCCGGGCGCTCGGCGGCGCCCACTACGTGATCGACACCAGCCGCAACGGCAACGGCCCGCCCCCGCCCGACCAGGACCCGGCGAGCGGCGAGGAGAGCTGGTGCAACCCGCCCGACCGCGCGCTCGGCACACCTCCCACCACCCGCACCGGGCACCCGCTCGTGGACGCCTACCTGTGGATCAAGCGGCCCGGCGAGTCCGACGGCACCTGCCGCGGCGGACCGCCGGCCGGCCAGTGGTGGACCGACTATGCGCTGCAGTTGGTCCGCGGCTCGCTGGAACGCCCACAGGCCCCGGAGCCGCCGCGCCGCCCGGACCAGCCCTCTCCGGATCAGCAGTCCCCGCAGCAGCCTTCTCCCGAGCCGCCGCAGCGGCCGGAACAGCAGCAGGCCGGCGCCGCACCCTCCCCGGCACCGGCCGCGGCCCCGGTCACTTCACGTGAACCCACTTCGCCTGCGACGGCGTCCCCCGCGAGTCCATGAGGAAGAGCATGTACCAGCCCCGGGGCACCAGTGAGTGACTGCCGGGCACCTTCACCGACAGCGTTCCGCCCCGGCGCGTGAAGTCCAGCGCGATGGACCGCTGCTCCACATCGGTGACATGGGTGACGGCGCTCGGGCGCATCAGCCGGGCGGTCTTCACCTTCCCGGCGCCGGCGACGGTGAAGCGGGTGGTCCCGCCCCGCTCCACCTCGACCGGGCCGTGCGCCGCCGCCGGGCGCGTCCGCTCGTAGAGGTACGGCGGCGTGTACACCTCGATGCGCTTCTCGAACTCCCCGCCCCGGCTGTCCGCCCGGTCCGAGAAAAGCGGGTCCGAGCCGAAGACCGCGATCCGCCCGTCCGGCAGCAGCAGCGCCTCGGAGTGGTAGTTACGGCCCACGGTCGGGTCGGCGACCCGGGTGAAGGCCCGGGTGCGCGGGTCGAAGATCTGCGCCTTGTGGTTGTCGCTGGCGCCCTTGCCCCGGTAGTCGCGGGACCCGCCGCTGGTGAAGACCTTGTCGTCCGGGGTGAGCACCGCGTTCAGGTACCGGGTGCCCTCCGACAGGTCGGGCCCGGCGTGGTACCGCGGGTTCTTCTCGGTCAGGTCCACCAGCGCGGTACGCCCCGTGGACCGCGGGGACTCGCCGACGCCGCCCCCGCCGAAGAGCATCACCTGCTGCTTCTGCGCGGGCGGCAGCAGCACGGATGCGGAGGTCTCGGTCCGGTCGGCCTCCGTCAGGCCGGGCACCGGCTTGAAGGTGTTCTTCCTGACGTTCCAGATGCCGGGCACCCGGCCCTTCTCGGCCGGGCCGTAGCCGGCGTTGGAACCGGAGTAGAAGAGCTTGCCGTTGCCGGTCAGGAAGAGCGCGGGATAGGTCGGGAAATAGCGGTTCGGCCCCTTGGACCACTTGCGGGTCTTCGGGTCGTAGATCTCGTTCTTGCCCGGGATGATCTCGCCCATGTCGTCCAGCCCGGACACCGCGAGGACCTTGCCGCTCTTGAGGGTCACCAGCGTCGGGTACCAGCGGGCCTCGCTCATCGGGTCGACACGGAGGTACCGCTCGGCGACCGGATCGAACTCGTACGCGTCCTTCAGCCCCTGGAAGTCCTTCTTGTCCAGGCCGAGCTTGGTCGCCAGACCGTAGTGGTTGCGGGCGTCCGCGCCTTTGAGGCCCTTGATGTCGTACTGCGCCGCCGTGTTGGTCACCCCGGCCTTACCGCGCCGCACGGCCTCGACGAACACGCGTGCCTCGCGCGCGGTGACCCGCATCTTCCCGCTCCCGTCGCGGGCGGGCGTCTTCTTCGCGCGCGGCACGACCGCCGGGAACTGCGAGCGGTACTCGATCCCCTTCGGGCTGCGGAAGACGGTGCCCTTGGGCAGGGTGCGCGGCTTGTCGGGGTCCTCGTTCTTGACGACCATCAGGCCGCCGGCCCGGGTGACGTCGCCCTTGAGCTTCTCGTACCGGCGGGTGCCGCCCGCGACCAGCAGTTTGCCGTCCGGCAGCTGGGCGTGGCCGGCGCAGAACATGTCCTTCGGTGTGTGGATCTCCTTGAAGGTGTTCTTCACGGGGTCCCACAGGACGCTCTGGAACGTGCCGGCGTCGAAGTTCTGCTCGTCGTTGCCGGAACCGGCGATCATCAGCACCTTGCCGGTGTGCAGCAGCGCGGCGTGGATGGAGTTGATCCGGAAGCGCTCCGGGACGTCCGCCAGGTCCCAGTGGCCGTACCGCGCCTTGTAGGAGGGCTGGTTGATCTTGTAGTCGTGGTACTTGTGCGAGGCGAAGCCGATGACCGCGGGCGCGTTCATCGCGCCGACCGCACTCAGCGCGACGGCGCCGACCGCCACCTTGCGGGTGCGGGGGCTGGGCCTGAATCTCACGTGGGGGCCTCCTGAGGGTGAGGCGGTCCCGGAGGACCAGAGAGAAGGGACGGGAGCCGCCCGGGTGTCAGGACGGCGCGGGCGCGTCGGCCCCGTCGAGGACGGGCGGACCGCCTCCGGTGTCCGGACTGCGCAGGAACTCCTCCACCGCCCACCGGCTCGACGCGACCTTCACCAGGTCCGTCAGCCGCGCGGCCGACGGCCCGTAGCAGACGTAGTAGGCGATCCCCTGCGGGTCGCCACCGTTCCGCCGGGCCAGCACCCAGCGTCCGAACCCGTCCTGCGGTGCCGGGCGGATCGTGACCCGCGCCCAGGCGTACTCGCGCGCCTCCCGCGGGTCGATCCGGCCCCGTACGTACTTCCACGCCTGCACGGGGAGCGTCGTGACCAGTGCGTCCACGCGCGCGTCGGCGCCGTCCGCGGTGTGCACCGTGTCGTCGGCCCCGAGCGCCAGGACGTACGGGACGCGGGACTCCTCCAGCCAGTCGCGCAGCGGCCGGTCCCGCCCGTACGCCACGTCGGCGGTGACCCAGGAGAACGGCGCTTCGGAGTCGAGGGCGTGCCGCACCAGCTCCCGGAACCGCTCCGCTTCGTCGTCAGGGGCCTCGCTGGTCTCGCCGGCCTCGGTTTCGGGCCCCTCGGCGGCATCGGCGGCTTCGGCGGCTTCGGCGGGGCCGGGCGTGAGCTCCCCGGCGGCGGCCGGGATCGGGGCCGGGGCGGGGGTCGGGGACTGCTCGGCGCGGCGACGTTCGAGGACCGGGGAGAGGCGCCAGACCGCCAGCGGGGCGACGGCGATCACCAGCGCGATCGCGGCCCAGGTCCGCATGGCCACGTGGGTGTGGCCGAGGAAGACCGAGGCGATCAGCGTCATGGAGAAGACTCCGGCCCACGCCAGGTGGGTGGTGAACGTGCGCAGCCGGTCCGGGTTGGCGGTGTCACCCTTCGAGGTGACGACGAAGCCGGCCTTACGCCGCAGCACCGCCCCCGTCAGCGAGCGCGCGTACAGCGGTGCCGACATCGCGGACATCGCCATCCCCGCGATGCCCGAGGACCCCTGCGGCTCGTGCGGGCTGACGTTGTGTCGCCGGTTCCACATGTACAGCCCGATCTGCAGGGCCGCGGCGTCGCTGTACAGCATCATCCACATCTGCGACTCGACATGGACGCCGGAGGCGCCCAGACAGAGGAACAGTGCGCAGGACAGGCCGCCGATGGCCCAGTTGATGCCGGCGATCGGGTAGTAGGTCACCATCAGCCCGTAGTTGAGCGCCTGGCCGGGGGAGAGGCGGACGACCGCCCGCCAGAACTGCCGGATGATCGACTCGTAGGTGCCGCGGCTCCACCGCAGCTGCTGGTTGAAGAAGTCGGTCCAGGTGGCAGGGCCCTCGCCCACCGCCAGCACGTCGGGGGTGTAGACCGAGCGCCAGGGGCGGCCGGTCGTGGGATTCTCCCGGCGGTGGATCTCCAGCCCGGTGGCCATGTCCTCGGTGATGGAGTCGTAGAAACCGCCGGCCTGTTTCAGGGCGCTGATCCGTACGCAGTTGTTGGTGCCGACGAACATCGGTGAGCCGTACGCGTTACCGGCGCGCTGGATCAGCGCGTGGAAGAGGAATTGCTGGCTCTCGGAGGCCTTCGCGACCGTGCTGTCGTAGTTCCCGTAGACCTGCGGGCCGACGACGAACGCCACGTCCGGATCCCGGAAAAAGCCCAGCATGCGTTCCAGGTAAGCGGGCAACGGCACATGGTCCGTGTCCACCCCGGCCATGAATTCATAACCGTCGCCGTGCGCTGCCAGCCAGGCATTGTAATTGCCGTGCTTGGTCTTCGCGCGGTACGGGCCGGTCGGCTGGTTCCATTTCTCCACGCCTTTGCGGGAGAAGTGCCGGACGCCCAGCTCCTCGCACAGCTCCCGCACTTCGGGAACATTTCCCTCGTCCAGCAGCCACACGTCCAGCGGTCCGTCGTGCCGCAGCGCGGCGGCCCCCGTCAGCGTCGCCCGGACCATCTCCAGGGGCTCCTTGCCGGGGACGAAGGTGGTCAGGAACGCCACCCGGGTGCCGGGTGCCGCTCGGACCGGTACCGGGTCCCGGGCGACGAGCGTGGCGTGGGCGATGGAGACGACGTTCAGGACGCGGAAGGCCTCCAGCAGCCCGATGGAGACGAGCATGACGGTGTCGGCGAAGATCTCCCAGCCCGCCGCGTACTCCCGGTGCACCCAGTGCTGCGGCTGCATCAGCCAGATGAGCAGCGCCAGTGAGGCCAGCGGCGCGCACGCCAGCAGCAGGGCCGTCAGCAGCCGGTGCGAACTGCTGCTCGACAGCGAGCGGTACTGCACCCGGTAGGGCCCGGCGTCGGTGTCCGGCACGGTCAGTGGCCCGGCCAGCCGGCTGAATTTCTCGTAGTCGTAACGAGGAACGGACGGTGTTTCGGCGGCCGGGCAGCGCACTTCGGTTTCCGCGCCGTCCTCCGTTTGCGCTGAACGGCTGCTGACCGCGACCGACGAGTGGCCACCGCGCTGATCCATGGCAGTTTTCCGGGAGAACGGCACGCTACCCCTCGTTACGTATGTCGCTCATAGGTCGAACGGGTCACTAAAACGCTAAGCTAACAAACCTTCTGTATGGCGGTCGGCTGCCAGCGCCGCGGGCACGCCCGAATGGCGGGGAAGCGGCCGGAAGGAAAGCGGCGCGGGGCAATCCGTGCGGCCGAACAGGTGAAAAACGGTTGGCCCCGCAACTTTGGACGCGGCTGACCCGATCAAGAGGGAGAAGGTAAGCGGCAGTACGGCCGCCTCTCACTCTTTTGCAGAAAGGCCAGTTGTCATGTCACGAATGGCGAAGTTCACCGCTCTTACGGCTCTTGCGACCACCGCGCTCTTCGGCGGGGCGACGGTCGCCTCCGCGCACGGCACCGGCAGCGGGGGCGCGTCGGCCTCCGCCGCTGCCGCGGGCTCCCCGGGCGTGCTGTCGGGCAATGTGGTCCAGGTTCCGGTCAGCGTCCCGATCAACGCCTGCGGCAACACCGTGGACGTCATCGGCATCCTGAACCCGGCCTTCGGCAACAGCTGCGCGACCAACGCCCCGCACCAGAAGAACCACCACCACAAGAAGCACTGAATCAGCGGTGGTGTGAAGCCCCTCCCCTCCGGTGCTCCCAGCCCGGCAACGGACGGGAAAAGCCGCCCCCGGCCGGATACCGGCCGGGGGCGGCGCTGCCTTCCGCTCCCGGCGTTCGGAAGCGGCGGGCCAGGTGGTCAGCGGTGCTCCAGCACCTCCGGGTTGGCGCAGTGGGCCAGGGCCTCGCCGCGGACGAAGCGGCCCACCTCGGCCCCCACGATCCGGGCGGCCTTGTGGGCGACGCCCTGGCTGCCGCCCGCGATGTGCGGGGTGAGCACGACACCCGGCGCGGTGAGCAGCGGCGACCCGGCGGGGACCGGCTCCTCGGGGAAGACGTCGAAGCCGGCGGCGGACAGCCGGCCGGTGGCGAGCGCGTCGCACGCCGCGTCGTAGTCGAGCAGCGCGCCGCGGGCGCAGTTGACCAGTACCGCCCCCTCGGGCATCAGGTCCAGCTGCTTGCGGCCGATCATCCCGGTGGTCTCCTCCGTGACCCGGGCGTGCAGGGAGACGATGCGCGAGCGGCTCAGCAGCTCCTCCAGCGACACCTGCTCGGCGACGCCCGCCAGCCGCTCCGGATCGGCGTACGGGTCGTGCACCAGGACCGTCGCGCCGAGCGCGAGCAGCACCGTGGCGACCCGGCTGCCCACCGCGCCGAAGCCGACCAGGCCGACGGTGGCGCCCTCGATCTCGATCCCGCAGTTGCCGTAGTCGAAGTAGTCGCCGCGCCAGACGCCGCGCCGCAGATCGGTGTGGACGTCACCGAGGCCGCGGGCCGCGGCGAGGATCAGCGCGAGGGTGTGCTCCGCGGTGGCCACGGCGTTGCGGCCGGGGGCGTAGCAGACGGCGACGCCGTGCCGGGTGGCCGCTTCGAGGTTGGCGTTGACCGGGCCGCCCCGGCTGGCACAGAACAGCTCCAGGTCCGGGCAGTTGTCGAGGATGCGCTCGGTGAGCGGGGCCAGTTGGGTGACGCAGGCGCGGACGCCCTGGAGCGCCTCGATCATCTCGTCCTCGGTCCCGGAGGCCTCCTGGACCTCGGCGACCGGGCCGAAGGGGGTGTGCGGCCAGGGCAGCAGCAGCTCGCGGACCTCGGCGGCGCCGCCGGTCGCGGCGGTGACCTGCTCGGTGAACAGGCGGGGCAGGACGAAGTGGTCGCCGGCGGCGAGGACGGTGGTGGACATGCGTGGTCTCTCCGTGGGTGCGGTGCGGGTCAGTGGGTGCCGGCGGGGGACACGGCACAGGGGGCGTTCAGACGCAGCAACGACGCCTGACCGCGGCGGAGGCGCAGCTCGGTGAGCGCGCCGTTCTCCAGGGCCGGGAAGACCCTGCGGTAAGTGCCGAGGGGAATGCCCAGCTCGCGGCAGAGCAGCAGGCGGACGAGGGTGGAGTGGGCGACGACGAGGACGCGGCCGTCCGGCAGCTCCTCGGCGAGACCGGTGAGGCAGGCCGCGGCCCGCGCCGCGGCCGCCGCCGGGTCCTCGCCGCCGGGCAGATGGTGGGCGACGGGGTCGGCGAGGAACGCCTCCAGCCGTTCCGGGAACACCTCCCGCATCTCGGTCCGGGTCAGCCCGTCACCGCGCCCGAAGTCGACCTCCACCAGGCGCTCGTCGGTCCGCAGCGGCAGGCCGAGGGCGCGCGCGGCCGGGTCGGCGGTGAGCCGCGCCCGGGACAGCGGGGACGAGATCACCGCGTCGATCCGCGCCCCGGCCGCCCACGCGGCCAGCTCGGCGGCCTGCGCGTGGCCCCGCTCGGTGAGGGCGACGTCGGTGCGCCCGGCGTAGCGGTTCTCCGCGTGCCAGACGGTCTCGCCGTGGCGTACGAGAAGGAAGTCGGTCACTGCTGGGCCTTTCTGACGGCGTAATCGGCCAGGTCGGGGCCGATTCGGCCGCGGTCGTTCAGGGCCGCCACGAACGCCAGGTAGGCGGGGCGGAAGCGGGCGGTGCGCTCGGGGTCGGGACGGTGTTCGGCGCGTACGCGGACCATCGCGGCGGCGGCGTCGGTCAGCGGGGTGCCGTCGGCGGTGGCGGCGAGCACGGCCATGCCGAGGGCGCCCTCGGCGTGCTCCGGCAGGGTGACGGTCCGGCCGAGCACGTCGGCGCGCAGCTGGTTCCAGTACGCGTTGCGGGTGCCGCCGCCGGTCAGGGTCAGCGGGCCGTCGACCGGGGCGCCGAGGCGGTCGAGGTAGTCGAAGCAGAGCCGTTCGAGGCAGGCGACGCCGAGCAGCCGGGCGTGGAAGCGCTCCGCCTCGTCCGCGGGGTCGCCCAGGACGAACGGCTCCGCGTCGGGCGCCCGGAAGGGGAACCGCTCGCCGCCGGTACCGGCCAGCGGATACGCGACCGGGTCGTGACCCGCCGGGGCCGGCCTGCCGCGTACGGCCCGCTCGGTGAGGTCCGCCAGGTCCGCGCCCGGGAACTCGCGGGTCAGCGCGCCCGCGCCACTGCTGGACGCGGCGCCGGGCAGCCAGGTGTCACCGGGACCGCGGTGGCAGTACACGAGCCCGCCGGGGTCGCGGACCAGGCGCGGGCTGACCCCCTTGAGGACGAGCGTCGTGCCGAGGACGGAGTTCCATGCGCCGGGGGCCAGCGCACCGGCCCCGATCTGCGCGGCGCAGCCGTCCGTCATGCCCGCGACGATCTCCACGCCCTCGGGGACGCCGGTGGCGCGCGCCGCCGCGGCGCACACCGTACCGAGCACGGTCCCGGGCCGTACCACCTCCGGCAGCAGGGAGTCCGGTACGCCGAGCGCGGCCAACTCCTTCTGCGGCCAGCGCTCCGCGAGGAGGTGGTAGCCGGTCTTCAGCGCGTGGCTGGCGTCGCTCGCCACCTGATGCCCCGCCAGCCGCCAGGTGACCAGATCCACCTGGTGCAGCAGCCGGGTGCCCGGCGCCGTGGCGGCCGCCGAGTGCTCCAGCAGCCACACCAGCTTCGGCAGCGCCCACGAGGGCTGCATGGTGCGGTACCCCAGCTCCTCCCAGACCGCCGCGCCCGCCTCGTTGACCCGTACGGCCTGCGCTGCGGCGCGCCCGTCGTCGTACATCAGGCCCGGGGTGAGCGGCGTGCCGCCCGCGTCCGCCAGCAGGATCGTGCCGGACGTGCCGTCCAGGGCGAGGGCCGTCACACGCGCCGGGTCGATGTCGGCGAGGGCTTCGCGGCAGGCCGCGGCGAGCGCGTGCCACCACTCCTCGGGGTCCTGCTCGTGGCGCTCGCCGGCCCGGCTGCTGTGCAATGGGCGGGAGGCCGCGGCCAGCACCCGGCCGTCGGCGTCCACCGCGACGGCGCGGGCGCTCTGGGTGCCCAGGTCGAGGCCGAGCCGGACGGGATCGGCGGGGCGGGGCATCAGATCTCCTCCTTCGGTGCGTGCGGTCGCGCGGCCTTCGGCGCGTGCGGCTGCCACCCGGCCTCGCGGGCCAGCGCGCGCCAGGACAGAAACGCCGCGTACCGCTCGGTGTAGAGCGCGGCGCGCTCGGGGTCGGGCTCCCAGGCGGGGCCCATGTGGACGTACTTGTCGGCGGCCCGGTGCATGCTGGACTCGGCGCCGGTGAGGACGAGACCGGTGAGGAAGGCGCCCTTCGCGCCCAGCTCGGTGTCGGTGGAGCGGGTGGTCGGCACGCCCGTGACGTCCGCGATCAGGCCGCACCACGCGTCGCTCCGCGCGCCGCCGCCGCACAGCCGCAGCTCGCTGACCTCCGTACGGGAGGCGGTGAGCGCGTCGCGCAGGGTGAGCGAGAGCCCTTCGAGGACACCGCGGGCGATGTCGGCCCGGGAGTGCTCCAGGCTCAGCCCCCAGAAGGTGCCGCGGGCCCGCGGATCCAGGAAGGGCGCGCGTTCCCCGGCGGGGGAGAGGTACGGCAGGAAGGCCAGGCCGTGGGCGCCGGGCGCGGAACGGAACGCCTCGGCGCACAGCTCCTCCGCTCCGGACAGGCCGAGCACCCCGGCGGTCCAGTTCAGGACCTCGGTGCCGGAGAGGGTGGGGAAGGCACGCAGGACGCGTTCCCGGCCGCGGTAGGCGATGTTGATGCCGCTCGGCTCGCCCGTGGTGTCCACGGCCGTACGCACCACCTCGGCGCAGAGCGTGGTGCCGAGGATGGCGCACGCCTGGCCTGGATTGACCACGCCGATGCCGCGCGCCGTGGCGGCGATGTCGTACGGGGCCATGACGACCGGCAGCCCGGCGGGCACGCCGAGTTCGGCGGCGGCCGCCGTGGTGATCTCGGCGATGCGCCGCTCGTCGCCGACCACCTCGGGCAGCAGCCCCGCGTGCCGGCGGAGCCCGAACAGGTCGATGACCTCCTGGTCGTACGCGCCGGTGGCGTGGTCGAGGAAGGGCGCCGAGGCGTCCGACTCGTCCATCACCCGTTCGCCGGTGAGCCGCAGGAAGAGCCAGCCGGCGGCGGTCAGGGCGGTCGCGGAACGGGCCAGGCGCGCGGGGTCGTGCGCGGCGAACCAGGTGAGGATCGCGTTCGGCAGGCCCGCGAAGGTGAGCGACCCGTTGCGGCGGAAGGCGTCCGCCAGCACCCCGGCACGCTGCCATGCGGTGACCGTGTCAGCGGCCCGGCCGTCGGACCACAGGACGGCGGGGCCGGTGGGCCGCCCGGCCTCGTCCACCAGCCAGCAGCCGTCGCCCTGAGCGGTGAAGGTCACCAGCCACACCGGCTCCGCGCCCCGGTCCCGCACCGCGGCCAGCGCCTCGCGCACGGTGTGCACCACCGCGCCCCACACGGCGTCCATGTCCTGCTCGGCCCACCCCGGGTGCGGGCGGTCGACCTCGGTGGCCCGCCGGGCGACGGCCACCTCGTGGCCCCCGGCGTCATAGACCACGGACTTGATCAGCGAGGTGCCGACGTCGATGGAGAGTACGGACACGGGTCACACTCCTTCGGAGGCGCCGACGGCGGCCGGAGCGGCCGGGACGGGAGGCGGTACGTCGCGTTCGGCGGGCGTCCGCAGCCACAGGGCCAGCACCCCGCTCAGCGCGTACAGACCGGCGAAGATCCAGATCACGCCCTGCACGCCGAACGGCCCGAGGAACACCGCGACCAGGGCCGGGCCGACGAAGGTGCTGGCACCGGCGCCGAGGTTGAGCGCCGCCATCGCCTGGCCCTTGTGCGCCGGGGCCAGCGACGGCATCAGCGCGGAGAGCGGCACGTACCCGGCCAGCGTCGCGCCGAACAGCCCGGCCACCAGCAGGCACAGCGCGTACTGCCCGCCGAGCGCGGTCGGCACGTAGTACAGCAGCAGCGAGGTGACCGTACAGCCGAAACCGCCGCACCAGGCGACCGTGCGCCGCCAGCCGAACCGGTCCCCGAGCGCACCGAACAGCAGGTTGAAGACGATGTTGACCGCGAACATCACGGACAGCAGGCGCAGCCACTGCGCCAGGCTCAGCCCGATGGTCTGCGTGAAGAAGGCCGGAAGGCAGACCAGGAAGCCGAACTCCGGCACCGTATTGATCATGCGGACCACGGCCCCGGCACCGATACGCGGATTGCGCCCGAGCAGCGCCAGGCTGCCGAACAGCGTCGCCATCGGGCGCTCACCGGCCGGCGCCAGCCGCGCGAAGCCGGTCCGCTCGCGCACGAGGAACAGGGCGATCAGGCCACCGAGGACGACCAGTCCGAGCGAGAACCACAGGGTGCGGTAGGCGCCGATCTGCGGGACGAGGAAGCTCGCGGTCAGTGAACCGAGCGTCGGCAGCCCGCCGGTGAACGCGAACCAGAACCAGCCGACCGCCGTGCCCAGCCGCCGCTCCGGCGCCGTCGCCGCGATCCACACCAGGAAACCGAACGCGAAGAGGGGATAGCCGATGCCGCGCAGGCCGTAGCTGAGGAGCAGCAGCGGATAGTTCATCGAGGGCACCGCGATCGCCAGCATGAGCACCTGGAAGCCGATCCAGGCTCCGAACCCCGCCATCATCACCCGGCGCGGCCCCCACAGGTCCGACAGCGCGCCGGAGAGCCACGCGGCGACGGAGGCGGTGATGCCGTACACGGTGAACAGCATCGCCACCCGCTGCGCCGACAGGCCCTCCTGCGCAAGATACGGCGAGAGGTACCCGGACTCGACGCCGTCACCGATCATGAAGACGAGCACGCCGAGGAAGCCCCAGGCGAGCCCGCGCGGCATCCCGAGCCGTTCGGTCCAGGCGGGCCGCCGCTCCGCGTCCGGCGGCCCGGCAGATGTGGGAGCGTCACTGGCCACCACGGCACCTCTTCCCTCATACGGATCTTCCAGCGGCACGGACCGTTCCGCGCTCCTGACCGGCGTGGCCGGGCCCGTGCGGCACTGATGCAACGCGGGCCCCGCCGAGCCGGTCAACGCCCGCCGGCCGACCTCTCGTGAGGCGGCCCGGCCGCCGGGTGAAATCCGCCGGCGGCGGGCCTGAGTACCGCGGGCTTAACATGGCGGCAATGCGGCGTGAGCTCGGCATTTCCATGCTGACCTGGGACGCGGGCACAGCTCCGCCGTGTGACATCCGCGTGAAGTTAACGAGAGGTTCCCGCAGTGACCGAGGAGCACGGCAGCACGCCCGGCGGCGCCGCGCGGCGGGAGGACATCCAGCACGACCGGCAGCGGCGGATCCGCGAACGGGTCGCCGCCGAGGGCTTCGTACGCACCGCCGACCTCGCGCGCGAGTACGCGGTCAGCATCATGACCATCCACCGCGACCTGGACGTCCTCCAGGCACAGGGCTGGCTGCGCAAGGTCAGGGGCGGCGCCTCCTCCCTGCCCTCGCTGCTCTTCCACGGCGACCTCAGCGAGCGCATGGCCGCCATGAACACCACCAAGCACCGGCTCGCGCGCGCCGCGCTGCGGCTGCTCGCCCCCGGCCAGACCGTCATGATCGACGAGTCGACGACCTGCCTCGCGCTGGCCCAGCACCTCACCGAACGCCGCCCGCTCACCGTCATCAGCAACTTCCTGCCGGTCATCAAGCTGCTCGCGGGCGAGCCCGGCATCAGCCTGCTCGCGCTGGGCGGCGCCTACTACCCGGCGTACGACGCGTTCCTCGGCCCGCACACGGCGGAGGCGGTCCGCTCCTTCCGCGCGGACGTGCTGTTCATGTCCACCACGGCCGTCACCGGCGACACCTGCTACCACCAGTCGCAGGAGACGGTGCAGGTCAAGCGGGCGCTGATGGACCGGGCCTCGCGCCGGGTGCTGCTGGTGGACCACACCAAGTTCACCCGCCAGGGCATCTACGCGCTGGCCCCGCTCACCGACTTCGACACCGTCCTCGTCGACGACGCCCTGCCGGTCGCCGAAATCCGCCGCATGCGGGACCTCGGCGTGCCGGTGACGACGGTCCGCGGCGGATCCTGACGCGGCCCACCGCCCCGGCCCGCCCCACCGGAGCCGCGGTGGACCACGGCGACCGCGACGAGCCCGAGGGCGAGGCCGGCCGCCGTCCGGAGCGAGAAGGGCTCGCCGAACATCAGGGCGCCCCACACCGCGGTGACCGGGGCCATCAAGAACATCAGCGTGTTGACGGCGGTGACGCCGCGGCGGCGCAGCACCAGCCAGTACAGGCCGTAGCCGCCGAACGTCGCGAACACCACCAGCCAGCCCACCGCGAGCCAGAACGACGCCTCGGGCGGCGGGGCCGCCGCCCCCGTGCACAGGGCCAGGACGCTGAACACGACCGCGCTGGCGGTGCAGTGGACGGTCAGCGGGACGGCCGGTTCGAAGCGTGTGCGCGAGCGGCTCTCCAGGAAAGTGGCGGCGACCAGCGCCAGCATGCCGAGGAACGGCACGGCGTACGCCCACCACGGCACGCCCCCGGCCGGGCCGCCCGGCGACCCGCCGGATGCCGCGTCGGCCAGGGTGACCACGGCGACGCCCGCCGCGCCGAGCCCCAGCCCGAGCCACTGCCGCCGCGAGACGTACTGGTGCAGCAGCGGCCCGGCCAGCGCCCCCGCGACCAGCGGCTGCACGCCGTCGATCAGTGCCGTGGTGCCGCTGGACACGCCCAGCTGGATGGCCGCGTAGACGCTGAGCAGATAGCCGCTCTGGGAGAGCACGCCGATCACCGACTGCCGCGCCAGGTCGCGGGCGGTCACCCCGCGCCAGGCGGCCCGCCGAACGACGGCGACCGCCAGCAGCACCACGGCGAGCGGCAGGAAGCGCCACATCAGGATCGTGAGCGCGCCCGCGCTGCCCGCGCCGAGTTTGGCGCCGATGAAGCCGGAGCTCCAGGTGAGGACGAAGGCGGCCGACAGGAGGAGGTTCATACAGGCTCCCGGTGAGTAAACAGATCGGTATACTTCGCTGATTCGACCGTACTATACAGATCGGTATAGTGAAGGGGTGAGCGCGAACGAGAGCACGACGGACACGACGGCGGCGGTCGAGCGCATCCCCATGACGCCCGGCGCGCGCCGGGTACGGGACGCCGCGGCACGGCTGTTCTACGAGCGCGGCATCCACGCGGTCGGCGTGGACCTCATCGCCGCCGAGGCCGGAGTCACCAAGAAGACGCTCTACGACCGCTTCGGCTCCAAGGACCGGATCGTCGTGGAATACCTCGCCGACCGCGACGAACGCTGGCGGGCCTTCCTGGACGACCGCCTCGCGGCCGCGCCGCCGGACCCCGCGACGCAGATCCTGACGGTCTTCGACGCGTCACGGGAATGGGCGGGCGAGCACAGCGGGCGCGGCTGCAGCATGGTCAACGCGCACGCCGAGATCAGCGACCCGGCCCACCCCGCGTACGCCGTGATCACCGGCCAGAAGGCCTGGATGCTGACGCTGTTCACGCGGCTCGCCCGGGAGATCGACCCCGGCCGGGGCGAGGACCTGGGGCGCATGCTGATGCTGCTGCACGAGGGCGCCCTCGTCACGCACGGGATGGAGGTCTTCCCCGACGCCCTGGGCCAGGCCCGCCGCCAGGCGGAGACACTGCTGGCGGGCAGTGCGCCCGGGGGTGCGGCCTCGTCCGCACGTGCGGACCAGGACCCGCAGAACGAAGGGCGGTAGTCAGGAACGAGGCGGGACGGCGCTCAGTCCCACAGGTCGGGCAGCTCGTCAGGGTCGGCGAACGAGTACGGCGCCCAGGGACCGGTCAGCTCGATGTGCAGTTCGGGACAGCGCGCGACCAGCCCGCCCACCGTCTCCGCGAAGACCCCCGCCGCCTCCCGGTGCACCAGATACGCGCTGTCCAGCAGATTCCGCCCGTGCGGATACGGCGCCCCGGAAATGGGCGAGGTCCAGTACGCGGAAGTGGCACAGGAAGCCGCCGCGCCGGGCAGCACGCCGTGCGGACAGGCGTCCCACCGATGGTGCACCCGACTGCACTCGGCGACGTCCGCCAGCGCGTGGTGCGCCGCCCGCGCCAGCTTGTCCACGGGCTCGCCGGCGCCGTCCGCCAGGGCCGCCCCGTCACCGTCGCCCGCCGCCCAGGCGCCCGCCGCGTCGTCCGCGTACGCCTTCACACCCCACTCCAGCCGCCCGTCCAGCCGCGTCAGCAGCCGCTCGTACAGGTCGGCCCGTTCGGTGAGCACCCGGCGTACCTGCGCCTCGCCGTGGTGGACGGTACCGATGCGCAGCGGCAGTACGCAGACCGTGGCGGCCGCCTCGTCGACGACCCTGCGATGGGCGTCGGCGGCGTCCTGCGCCGCCTCGGCGGGCGACATGCCGGCCGCACCGGACGCCCGAGGGAAACCGTCGCCACCCCACACTCCACCAGGACCGCGCGGCACCGACACCAGCGCGGCCAGCGGCCCTTCCGGCACCACGATCACGGTCCCGCCATCGGCCCCGGCCAGCCCCGGCCGGGGCCGGAACCCTCTTCGCACGATGGCGTGCGCGTACAGCGGACCATCGACCGGGGCATGAGGAGGCTCTGCATGCGGAGGGTCCGCGTTCGGGCGCGCGGTCATCGGCACAGTCCTCTCCGAGCGTTCTCGCGTTCGAATTCCTGGCGGTACGAGTACCGGCCCCCGGTCACCGCAAACCACCGCCCGAACCCGGCCGGCGCGCGGAGGCGCGCCCGGCCCGGAGACGGGCTAGCCTGCTGACAGGGCCACTCGGCGGCCGAAACGTGAGCAACAACGCACTCATATGCGCATTCCCCGGCTCTCATCCGGCACCTTCCGCGGAAATGGGGGTAGCCGGACTACAGAGCGACACGGGGGAGCGGAGAGAAGAGGGAGCGCAGCGAGCCGAGGGAGGCGGCAGCCATGCAGCACATCGGCGGGCGATGGCGGTGGCGGCGGTGCCCGCTGCGCCGCCGGTGGGACGTGATGGACGCCTGGCTGGGCCTGCTGACGGCCCTCGCCCTGCTTCTCGGGGTACCGGCCGTCGGCCTCTCCGCCGGCCTCGCCACCTACGGAGCCCAGCGCGTCGAGCGCGCGGAACAGCTCGCCGAACGCCGCACGTTGACCGGCCGCCTCCTGGAACCCGTACCGGCCGACCCCTCGGCCACCGGCTTCACCGCCGGCATCGACCGCATACCCGCCAAGGTCCGCTGGACCGGACCCGACGGCCAACGCCACACCGGCACCATCGATGTCGAGACCGGCACCCGCAAAGGCGCCGCCGTCACCGTATGGACGTACCGCGACGGACGCCTCGCCGACCCGCCCATGACCACCGCCCAAGCGGCCGACGACGGCGTCGCCGCCGGCCTCGGCACCGGCATGGCGCTCGTCCTCGCCCTCCTCGCCGTCCGCTGGGGCGGCCGCCGCTACCTGGACCGCGTACGCCTCGCCGAATGGGAGCGCGAATGGGCCCGCGTCGGGCCCCGATGGGGACGCAGCCCCATCTGAAGTCATGAAGTCCTTGTCTGAAGTCGTTGCCTGAAGTCACTGCCGGCTCCGCGCCCGGCGGCCCGTCATGTGCCGGCAGCGTGCGCCGCGCGCGAGGAACGGGGCCGGGAAGGCGACCGCGGTCTCCTCGGCCATCGCCGCGAAGAACCGGCGGCCGTCCGCCGTCTGCCGGGAGGTGTACCAGCGGTACGCCCCCGCCGGGGCGAGCGCGCGGTGCAGCGCCTCGCGGGCCAGACCGTGGCCCCGCCAGTGCTCGGCCACGGCGATGTTGCGGATCCAGCCGCGCCGGCACTCGTGGCACAGCTGGTAGTCCAGCCGGCCCACGGCCCGCCCCGCCGCGTCCCACATCCCGATCTCCCGGCGCCCGCCCGGCACCGCGGGCCCGGTCTGCCGATAGCTGACGGAGGCGGCATCCGGAACCGGCCCGCCGCGAGCCGACGGCACCCGCCACGGGGGCACTCGGTGTGACGCCATCGCGTACCTCCGCCGTCTCGGCCGCACCGCCATGATCTACAGGCTTGTAGAGTACGCGCGTCGTGGGAGGGGGCGGGGCGGGACGGGGGAGAAAGCGGGGGCGGGAGCGGTGGGGGCGGGGCGATGTCAGTACCCCCAAGTACTGTGTTGAGAAGGGGACCTCGTCACCCCCGTGGGGGAGAAGGCGGGCGGAAACGGTCCGCCGCCCCCGCCACCCCCACGGCCCGCCGCCCCGCCCCGCCCTCCGCAACTCCCCCTCCCCACCCCCTCGCCCCGCCCCCCCCGCGTTTCCCCCCACCGCGGCAGGGCATGATCATTCCGGCGTCGGGGCGGTGGTGCGGTCGATCCGCGATGCTCCACCGTCACTGCCACTACTGCCGTTACGCGGCGTCCCGTTCACCCGTCGGAGTCGGAGCGAGTCCTATGCGCGCATTCACCTACGCCGGCCACCCCACCCGGGTGGTCTTCGGTGCCGGGACGATCGGCCGCCTGCCCGAGGAGCTGAGCCGCCTCGGCGCCACGCGTGCCCTGGTCCTCAGCACGCCGGGCCGGGCGGATCTCGCCCAACGGGTCCGGGAGCTCCTGGGCCCGGCAGCCGCCGGGGAGTTCACCGGTGCCGCCATGCACACCCCCGTCGAGGTCACCGAACATGCCCTGGCCGTCGTGCGGGAGTCGGCCGCGGACTGTCTGGTGGCGGTCGGCGGCGGGTCGACCACCGGGCTGGCCAAGGCGCTGTCCGTACGGACCGGGTTGCCGCAGGTCGTCGTGCCCACCACGTACGCCGGTTCCGAGGCCACGGCGGTGCTCGGCGAGACGGAGAACGGCGTGAAGACCACCCGCTCGGCCCCGGAGATCCGGCCGGGCACGGTGCTGTACGACGTCGACCTGACCCTCGGCCTGCCGGTGCCGGTCTCCGTCACCAGCGGCATCAACGCCATGGCGCACGCGGTCGAGGCGCTGTACGCGCCGGAGACGGACCCGGTGACGGATCAGCTCGCGCTGCGGGCCATCGAGTTGCTCGCGGAGGCGCTGCCCCGGATCGCCGACGGGCCCGGCGACCGGGCGGCGCGTGCCAACGCGTTGGAAGCCGCCTGGCTGGCCGGGACCTGTCTCGGCAGCGTCGGCATGGGCCTGCACCACAAGCTGTGCCACACCCTCGGCGGCTCCTTCGGACTGCCGCACGCCCCCACGCACACTGTCGTCCTCCCGTACGCCATGGCCCACAACGCGCCCGCGGCGCCTGACGCCATGAGCCGCATCGCCCGCGCGCTCGGTGCCCCGGACGCGCCCACCGCCGTCCACGACCTGATCCGCCGCCTCGGCGCCCCGACGAACCTCGCCGACCTCGGCCTGGCGGCATCCAAGCTGCCGCGTGCCGCCGAACTCGCCACCGCCACGCCCTGTCCCAACCCCCGCGAGGTCACCCGGGAGGGGATCGCGCAGCTCCTCGCCGACGCCTTCGAGGGCCGCCGCCCGGCCCCCGCCGAGCCCCTCGCGGACTCCCTGCACACCCTCCTCGGACAGGTCACCGCGAGTCTCGCCGGTGCGCCCGACGCCCGGGTGCGGCAGTTGCTCACCGACCTCACCCGCCGGCTGCACGGCTTCGTCGCCGACAACGACCTCAGCGACGACGAATGGCGGTACGCCATCGACTTCCTGACCCGCACCGGGCAGCAGTGCTCGGACACCCGGCAGGAGTTCATCCTGCTCTCCGACACCCTCGGCATCTCCAGCGCCGTCGATCTGCTCACCAACTCCCGTACGGCGGAGAGCACCCCGTCGGCCGTCCTCGGACCGTTCTACGTCGAGGGGCCGCCGCCGCTGCCGGACGGCGCGGACCTCGCCGAGGGGCTGACCGGTACGCCGATGTACGCCTCCGTGCGCGTCACGGACCTGGACGGGAAGCCGCTGGCGGGTGCGGTGGCCGATGTCTGGCAGTCCAACGAGGACGGTTACTACGACGTCCAGCTGCCCGACATCGACGGGCCTCAGCTGCGGGCCCGCTTCCGGGCCGACGACGAGGGCCGCATCCGCTTCCGCTCCATCCTGCCCTCGGAGTACCCGATCCCCGAGGACGGTCCGGTGGGGCGGATGCTGGCCGCGGTCGGGCGGCATCCGTACCGCGCCCCGCACGTCCACTTCATGATCAGCGCGCCGGGACGGCACACCCTCGTCACCCAGCTGTTCGTCGCCGGCGGCGCCCACATCGACGACGACACCGTCTTCGGCGTCAAGGACGCGCTGGTCGTCGACTTCCCCGAGCATCACGGCCCCACCCCCGACGGCCGTCCGGCCGACGGTCCGTGGCGTTCCCTCGACTACACCTTCCGCCTCGCCCCCGCACCCACCCCCGGAGACCGGTAAGAACATGACCGACCGCACCACTCCCGACTCCGCCTACGACACGGACGTCCTCGTCGTCGGCAGCGGACCCGCCGGGAGCAGCGCCGCCCTGCTGCTCGCCACGTACGGCATACGCACCACCCTGGTCAGCAAGTACGGCTGGACGGCCGACACGCCGCGTGCCCACATCACCAATCAGCGCACCCTGGAGGTGCTGCGCGACCTCGGCATCGAGGAGCAGGCGCTGGCCGCGGGCACCCCGCAGCACCTGATGGGTGACACCGTGCTGTGCACCGCGCTCACCGGCGACGAGATCGGCCGCATCCGCACCTGGGGCACCGGTGACGACCGGCTCAGCGAGTACGCCGCCGCCAGCCCCTGCCCGATGACCGACCTGCCGCAGCACCTTCTGGAGCCGATCCTGGTGGGCAACGCCGCGGCGCGCGGCGCCAAGGTCCGCTTCGACACCGAGTTCGTCCGCCTGGAGCAGGACGGGGACGGTGTCACCGCGTACCTGCGCGACCGGCTGCGGGGCGATGAGTTCACGATTCGGGCGCGCTACCTGGTCGGTGCGGACGGTGCCCGCAGCCGGGTCGCCGAGCAGGCGGGCCTGCCCATCGCCGGGCAGGAGGGCAAGGCCGGCAGCATGAACATCGTCTTCCGCGCCGACCTGAGCGCCCATGTCGCCCACCGCCCCAGCGTCCTGTACTGGGTGATGCGTCCCGGCGCGGAGACCGGCGGTATCGGCATGGGGCTGGTACGGATGGTCCGCCCCTGGAACGAGTGGCTGCTGACCTGGGGGTACGACATCGACGAGGCGCCCCCGGAGATCGACGGCGCCGAGGCCCGGCGGATCGTCCACGACCTGATCGGTGACGACTCGATCGATGTCGAGATCACCTCGACCTCGTTGTGGACCGTCAACCACACCTACGCCACCCGCTACTCCACCGGCCGGGTCTTCTGTGCGGGCGACGCCGTGCACCGCCATCCGCCGTCCAACGGCCTCGGCTCCAACACCTCCGTGCAGGACGCCCACAACCTGGCCTGGAAGCTGGCGATGGTGGTGCGCGGCCAGGCGGGCGAGGGGCTGCTCGACACCTACACCGCCGAGCGCGCGCCGGTCGGCCGGCAGATCGTCGACCGCGCCAACCTCAGCCGCGATCAGTTCGGCCCGATCTTCCAGGCGCTGGGCATCGGCGGCGGCGCCGACCAGGAGGGCATCGCGGGCGCGCTGGCCGCCTGCCGCGCGCCGGACGCCGAGGGCGCGCGGCGGCGGCGCGAGCTGGACGCGGCGATCGAGTTGAAGAACTACGAGTTCAACGCGCACGGTGTGGAGCTGAACCAGCGGTACGTCTCGGCCGCCGTCCTCGACGACGGCGGTCCGGCGGAGGAGTGGCCGCGCGACCGGGAGCTGTACCACCAGCCCAGCACCCGGCCCGGCGCGAAGCTGCCGCACGTCTGGCTGACGGACGCCGGCGGTCACCGCGTCTCGACCCTCGACCTCGTCGGGAAGGGCGGGTTCACGCTGGTCACCGGCGTCTCTGGGGCCGTGTGGGAGGCCGCGGCGGAGGCCTGTGCGGCCGGGCTCGGCATTCCGCTCCGTACGGTGCGGATCGGCTCGGACGCCGCCCGGGACGCGTACGGGGACTGGCGGCGGATGTGCGGCACCGACGAGTCCGGCTGTCTCCTGGTCCGTCCCGACGGCTGTATCGCCTGGCGTCAGGAGAGTGCGCCCGGTACGGAGGACGAGACGCGGGCCGAGCTGGGCAAGGCGCTGGCGTTGGTGCTGCAGCGCTGACGGTGCATCATGGTGCCGGCGGTCCGACGGGCCGCCGGCACCGCCGCTGTCAAGGGATGTAGCGGGTGCGGTCCGTGCACAGCGACCAGATGACGAAAACGCCGAGCGCGATGCCGACCGTGGCCCAGATGGGCTGGTACGGCAGCCACATGAAGTGCGCGATCACGTACAGGCCCGCCAGCACGATGCCGGACGTGCGGGCCCAGCGGGCGCCCTTGAGCAGGCCGAAGCCGGTGATGGCCACGACGATGCCGAGGACCAGGTGGATCCAGCCCCACACGGTGGTGTCGAACTCGTAGACGTAAGTGCCGGTCAGCTCGTTGCTCAGCAGGTACACCTGGTTCTTGGCGATGCCGGCGATGCCCTCCAGGACGCCCAGGACCCCGGAGACCAGCATCAGGACCCCGGCGAAGAGCGTGCCGCTGGCGGCCCAGACGTTCTCCGGGCCGTGCGCCCGGGGCTGCTTGGGGCCCGCTGCGTGGGGTGCTGCCTGCGACATGGTGGCTCCCCTCCGTGACATACGGGTGCGAATGTCGTCGGTCCAGCGTCGTCCCGCCGCGCCCCGGTGTCCACCGGATACGTCGCCGACCGCACGAACCCGGTCCCGGACGGGCACGCCCCACTGGACACCGGGACCGGACGGCCTCAGCCTCCTTCGGGCGTGCCCAGGAAGTGGAAGCCGGGCCGCGGGTGCATGAGGAAGTCGTGGTGCGAGATGTTCCAGGCGTAGGCCCCGGCCATCCCGAACGCCACCCGGTCACCCGCCCGGAGCCCGGCTGCCGGTACGTGCCGCGCGAGCAGGTCCTTGGGCGTGCACAGCTGGCCGGTGAGCGTGACCCGGTCGCCGTTGGCCGCCGGGCGGGGCCAGGGATGCGGCCAGGGCGTGCCGGTGGGCAGTACCGTGCAGGGCTGGTCGTGGCCCTTGGTGGCGGGGGTGCGCAGGTGGTGGGTGCCGCCCCGCACGACGGCGAACTCCTCGCCGTGGCTGCGCTTCACGTCGAGTACCTCGGTGACGTACCAGCCGCAGTACGCCGTGAGGGCGCGGCCCGGCTCGATGCGCAGGGTCAGGCCGGGGTGGGCGGCGGTGAGCCGGGCCAGGCCCGCGCCGTACGCAGTCCAGTCGAAGCGGGCCGCCGGGTCGGTGTAGTCGACGGCCATGCCGCCGCCGACGACCACCTCGGGGAGCGGAACGCCGTGGCGGGCGGCGAGTGCGGTGGCCCAGGTGATGACCGCCCCGGCGACCGTGAGCAGTTCCGACGCCGCCAGTCCGCTGGCCAAGTGGGCGTGCACGCCACGGAGTTCGAGCTGCGGGTAGGTGTCGTCGGCCAGCAGGCGCACGGCCTCGTCGGCGTCGGCGGGGTCGAGGCCGAAGGGGGCGGGGCGGCCGCCCATCGCGAGCGGGACGCCGTCCAGGGAGCCGTCGTCGACGGGCAGGTTGACGCGCGGCAGAACGGCCACGCGGTGGCCCGGGGCGTGCCGTGCGGCGAGGTGGCCGAGCAGGTGCAGCTCGTGCAGGCTCTCCACGTGGAAGCGCTCGACGCCGGCGGTCAGCGCTCCGGCCAGCTCGGCCGGGGTCTTGCCGGGGCCGCCGAAGGCCAGGGGGAGGCCGGGCACGGCCTTGCGTACGTGCGTCAGCTCGCCGCCGGAGGAGACCTCGTAGCCGTGCACGTACGGGCGCAGCGCGGCCAGGATCTCCGGTTCCGGGTTGGCCTTGGCGGCGTAGTACAGCTCGACGCGGTCGGGGAGGGCGGCCCGCACGTGGGCGGCGTGGTCGCGGAGCGCCGCCAGGTCGTAGCAGTACGCGGGGAGGTCCTCGGGGCGCAGGGTGCCGACGTGTGCGCGGACCGCGGGGGTGGGTTCGGTCATCGGGCGGTCCCCGTGGTGGCGGAGAGGACGGATTCGGCGAGCGGGGAGGGCAGTGCGACGTAGCGGGCCGCGCGGTCGGGCTTGCGCGCCCAGCGGGTGAGCAGGTTGGCCTTGGCGGGCAGGGGTACGCCGGCGAGCAGTGCGGCCAGCCGGGGTGGGCAGCCGTGGCGGTCCGCGTGGCGCCGGAGGGTGCGGCGTACCTCGCGCCACAGTTCGGCCTCCATGTCCGGGTGGAGGTCGGCGAGCGTGGCGACCAGTTCGGCGACGTGGTTGACCAGCAGGCAGTACACGACGCGGTCCCAGCCGCGCTGTGCGTCGTAGGTCAGCGGCCCGGCGACCTCGACGGGCAGTGCGGCGAGGGTGTCCGTGTGCCGGTCGTCGACGAGTTTGGTGCCCTCCAGGTCGCGGAGCAGTACCTGTGCGGGCATGCCGTCGCCGTCGACGCAGATCAGCACGTTCTGCAGGTGCGGTTCGAAGACCAGGCCGTGGTCGAAGTAGGCGGCCAGTACCGGCGGGATCAGCAGGTCGAGGTAGGCGGCCCACCACTTCAGTGCGGTGGGCTGGTCGGTGCCGGCCGGCAGCCGGGAGAGGTGCGCGGGGCCTGCCGGGTACTCGTCGGCGACGGCGGCGGCGAGCAGGGGTGTGGTGCCGGGCAGCAGCCGCCGGGACAGCCCCTCGCGGACGATGACGCCGAACCCTTCGAGGAGCGCGGTGTCGGTGGAGCCGTCGGGGCCGGGGAGGTCGAGGCTGCGGTAGGCGGGTTCGCGGAGCACGGCACAGCCGGGGAAGCGGGCGGTCAGGTCGTCCAGGACGGGCGCCAGCAGCCGGGTGAGCGCGACGGCGCCGGACAGTTCGTAACGGGCGTTCTTGCGCAGGCAGTTGGTGATCCGGACGTTCAGGCTGAACTTCAGGAAGGTGTCGGGAGTGTAGAGGGTGCGGACCGAGGCGGTCGCGGCGTAGGGCACGTCCCCGGTGCCCAGGACGCGGATGTCGTCGCGGGCCAGCGCGGCCCGGAGCCCCGGGTGGTCGCGCAGCAGCTCGTACTGCCAGGGGTGTGCGGGCAGCAGCCGGTACCCGTCGGGGACCGGCGCGGCGGCCGCGTCCAGCGGGCCGGCGGCGTCCGGCGCCGCGGTCTCCTCCGCGATGAGGTGGTCGCGTACGGCGAGGAGCAGCAGCGGGAAGGTGCCGCCGGTCTCGGGCGCGTACTCCTGCCAGGCCTCCGGGTCGCCGGTGCGGGCCTTGGGGGTGGGGTGGAAGCGGTGGCCGAGGACGAGGGACTGCTCGGAGGCCACGTAGGTGTCGCACCAGTCGCCGGTGCCGTGGCGGGCGTCGTCGGCGTCGTCGGGGGTGCGGGCATCCCGGGCGGCGAGGGCCGCCGTGGTCGCCCGGTGGCCGGCGGCGACCTGGGTCAGGAACTCGTCGTTGGTGACGCCGGTCCGCAGGGTCAGCTCCGCGTGCACGTACTCGGCCAGCCGGCGCCAGCCGATCTCGGTCCAGCCCTCGCGGTCGCGTTCGGCCACCGGGCCGGTGAAGCGGTGCGCGCCGGTCAGCGAGGTGCGGCGCAGCGCGACGCGCAGCCGGACGCCGCGGCGGGGGAGTCGCAGCAGCAGGTGGCCCCGGTCGACGGCGGTCTGGTGCTCCGGGCCCGAGACCTCGCGGAGCAGGCAGTTGAGCAGGGTGTGGGCCACGGCGTCGTCGGCGGTCGGCAGTCCGGTGGGGGCGGCGGTGGGCGCTTCGGTCCGTCCGGTGGCGTGATTGGTCAGCGGGGGCATCAGGGGCTCCTGCGAGTAGCGGGAAGACGGGGGAAGGGGGCGGGGAGCCACGGCGGACGGGCGGGTGCGCCGGCGGGCACCGGGGCCGCTGTGCGGTGCGGCGGCGCTCACCGGACGCCCGCCGTCGGCAGCAGGTAGTTGGGGCCCGTGGTGTAGTGCTTGTTGATGTCGGCCGCGCCCGAGCGCTCCTTCGTCAGCAGCGTGCCGGCGCTCACCATGGCCTTGACCGGCAGGCTCGGGGCGGCCAGCAGCCGGGCGCGCAGGACGGCGCCGGGCTCTCCGGGGCCGGTGCCAAGTCGCTCGACGGCCTCGGCGAGCCGGTCGCGGACGAGCGCCAGCAGCCGGTCCAGCGGGGCCCGCCCGTGCCGTGCCAGCCCGAAGGCGTAGGAGCCGGCGCACAGGTGGACGGTGATGGTGGTGAACACCTGGCACACCGGCCCGTCGCTGTCGCCGCAGATCCGCGGGTCGGCGAAGTCCGCGGGGCCCGGCGCGTCCCGGCCCAGCCGGTCCCGCAGCCGTACGGTGTTGATCCGCGGCCCGTCGTTGTCCTTGAACAGCAGCCGCAGCCGGGTCCCGCGCGGCCCCGTCCGGTCCAGCACCAGCGACACGTTCTGCTGGTGGGACTCCAGGCCGATGCCGTAGCCGAAGAGCGTGGTCTGCCAGTCGAACAGCAGGGTCAGGAAGGCGTCGAGCAGGGCGAGCGGGTCGCCGCCGTAGAACCGGTCGGCGAGGTGGTCGATGATCAGCCGGCCGCCGGGGGCCGGGGCGAGCAGCGCGGCCAGCGGGACGACGGTGCTCCCCGCCGGCCCGGCGGGGTAGCGGCGGCACAGTACGGCGAGCAGCTCGTGCCCGGCGTGCGCGTACACCGTCTCGTCGGCCTGGAGCACCGACTCCCGGAACCGCGGCTCGCGCGCCAGGATCGTCTCCAGCAGCCGCTGGCCCGTCGCCCCGTCGAGGAGGGTGCCGGGTTTGATGGTGCGCCGGTTACGCAGCCCGAGCGTCGCGGTGGCCAGCGGCAGCTTGAGGTGCAGCAGCGGGTCCGCCGCCAGCGCCACCGTGCGCATCGACAGGGTCGGTACGGCGAGCGGCCCCGGGCGCGGGGACAGCACCGCCTCTCCGGCCAGCCCCGCCTCGCGCAGCGCGGCATCCAGCGGCGCCCCGACCGTCAACGGGTGCACGGGTAACGCGAAGTGAGTGGCACTCTGCTCGGCGGCGTCCGGGGCGTCGACGAGTGGCCAGTGTCCGTCCGCGCCGCCCGCCACGGTGACCGCGGTACGCGGCAGCAGCAGCCGGCGCAGCCGGAACCGCGGGTGGAACTCCGGTGCGTACGCCCGCAGCCCTGCCTCGTCCAGGCCGGCGCGCCCGCGCGAGGCCGGGTACACCGGGTGGTCGAGGCGGGCGGCGAGCGCGTCGTGCGCGAGCCCTTCGGCCGGGCCGGTCCAGTGGGCGGGATCGGGGCCGTACCGGTCCGCCAACGCGGTGGTGAGTTCGTCGTGCGTGGCGGTGTGCAGGCGCAGTGCCGCCAGGGCCTCCCGGCACTCCGCCGCGAACGCGTCGAAGCCGTCCCGGTCGAGCGGGTCGGCGAGCGCCCGCAGCGCGGCGAGGACCTCGTCGGTTCCGGTCAGCCGGGCGCCGTCGGACTCGCGGACGAGCAGCGGCAGCCGCGCCGCGTACTCGGCCTGGTAGCCGTCGGGCGCCAGCGGCAGGAGCAGTGCCTCGCCGGTGCCTGCGGGCAGCCGCAGCCACGGTCCGTCCGGGCGGTCCAGGACGGTGCCACGGGTCCGCAGGCCGACCACGTCCTCCCGCAGCAGCGCGCTCAGCACCCGCACCAGCAGCGCGCGCTCCTCCGGCGCCCGGTCCGTCCCGGGCCCGGCCGGGGCGGTCACCGGGTGATCTCCCAGCGCTCGGTGGCGAAGAACGCCTCGACCGCCCGGTCGACGGCCCGCTGGTCGCTGCCGATGGCCCGCAGCGCGCCGAGGTAGTCGCGGTTGGTGCGGTGGTGCGGCTGCTCGGTGCCGATCGCGCGCAGCGGCCGGTACGACAGGCGCACCCCGTCGGCCGTACGGTCCTGCGCGGCGGGTGCGGCGGTGAGGGTGCCGGCGCGGTCGGCGAGGGCGTACCACACGCCCGCGGCACCGTCGGTCCGCGCCCCGAGGCCGGCGGGCAGCGGCTCGCCCAGGTGGGTGCGGAGGATGTGCGCGAAGAGCGGTACGTCGAGCACCTCGGCCAGCAGCAGGTCGCACTGGTCGCCGATGGCGCGGTAGTTGACCTCGATGAGCCGGGCCCGGCCCTCGTGGACCACGAACTCGGTGTGACAGGCGCCGAACCCGACACCCAGCGCTTCCAGTTGGGCCAGTACCTGCGCCGTGACCGGCTCGGGGTGGGCGGCGACGAACGCGAGGCGCTCCTCGATGAAGGTCGGGGGAGCGGAGACCGCGGTGTGGAAGCCGCCGAGGACGTGCAGGGACCGGCTGTCACCCAGGGTCTCCAGGGTGTACAGCTCGCCGGGCAGGTACTCCTCGGCGACGAGCGTCGCCTCCGGGCGCCGGGCACGTATCTCCTTGACCCGCTCCACCAGTTCGCCGGGCCCTTCCGCCAGTACGACGTCCTCGCTGGCCACCCCTTCGCGGGGCTTGACGACACAGGGGTACGACAGGCCGGCGGCCAGTGTCTCCGCGTCCTCGCCGGGCGCGAGCTGCGCGGACCGTACGGTGTCGAGGCCGGTGGCGGCGAGGTGGCGGCGCATCTCGGCCTTGTCCTTGGCGCGCAGCGCCGCACGCCAGTCCTTGCCGGGCAGCCCGAAATACTCGGCGGCCAGCGCGGCCTGGGTCTGCAGGTGGTCGCTGTTGGTGAAGATTGCGTCGCCGGGGCCGAGCGCGGCGATCCGCCCGATGACCGCGCGGACGTCGTGGACATCGCACTCGACGAGCTCGGCGTCCGGATACCTTCCGCGGTGCGCTGCGGGCCGGTCCGTCAGCACGGTGACGTCGAGGCCGAGCCGGGCGGCGGCGGGCAGGAAGCCGTCGGTGACCGAGTCGGTGGGGTTGAGTGCGAGCACATGCATCCGCATGAGAGGGCCCCTTCTGGTCCGGGGTGGTGCGGGACGGCGATGGGAGCCGGCCAACGGGGCTTCGGTGGCTGGTGGTTCGTTCATCACCACGCGTCGTTACGTTAGGTTAGGCAAACCTAAACCTGCAACCGAGGTGGTGCGAATCGGCGAACCAGCCGCTTCCGCACCTGCAGCGAGGAGCGAACCGCAGACTGCCTACCCGCCCGCACCCCCGCAACCACACGTTGCGGGGCGCAAATTCGGTTGTCCGGAAGCATGCTCCTTGCTGAAGTGTGCGGATGAATCACGAATCGGTGCTTGCGGAGTACGACCGGCGCATGCGGCGGGACGCTCGGCCGGACGGCCCTGGTGCCCGGGTCGAGCGGGTGGACGGCGTCGTCCGGCAGACCGCCGGCAGCGCGGACGGCTGGAACGGTGTGCTCTGGTCGGACCTCACCACCGCCACCGTGGACGCCGCGATCACCACCCAGATCGCGCACTTCACCGCGCTCGGCCGCGCCTTCGAGTGGAAGCTGCACGCCCACGACCGCCCGGCCTGCCTCGCCGAGCGGCTGCGCGCCGCGGGCTTCGTGCCCGAGGACGAGGAGACCCTGATGGTCGCCGAGACCGCGGCCCTGCCCACCGCCGTCGACCTCCCGGACGGCATCCGGCTGGAAGAGGTCACCGGTCCCGCAGGTGTGGACCTCATGGTTGCCGTCCACGAACAGGTCTTCGGGCCCGGCGCCCGCTTCGCCACCCAGCTCCTCGACCGGCTCGCCGAGGCGCCGGAGACGGTGGCGGCGGTGGTCGCGATGGCCGGCGACACCCCGGTGAGCGCGGCCCGCGCGGAACTGCCGCCCGACGTACCCTTCGCCTCGCTCTGGGGCGGCGGCACCCTCCCGGAGTGGCGCGGCCGCGGCCTCTACCGCGCTCTGATCGCCCACCGCGTCCGCATCGCCGCAGCCCGCGGCCACCGCTACCTCCAGGTCGACGCCTCCGACCAGAGCCGCCCCATCCTCCAGCGGCTCGGCTTCGCCGCCCTGACGACCACCACGCCCTACGTCTACGGCGACTGAGTCACCCCGTGGAGCGGGCCAGTCGCAGGGTGACGATCTCGAAGGGGTGGAGTGCCAGGTCCAGTACGCCGTCCCCGCACTCCTCCCCGCCGTCCCCGGCCGGCCGCTCCAGCAGATCGCACCGCACGGCGGACGCCACGGGGAACCCGCAGCTCAGCCGGGTACGGACGCGTCCGCCGCGGGCCTCGTGCAGGCGTACCACCACATCCCCGCTGCCGTCGTCCGCGAGCTTGACCGCCGTGACGGTGACGGCGTCGTCGGCCACCGACACCAGCGGCTCCACCGCCGCCGCGCCCGTCACCCGACGCTCCGGCAGGTTCAGCGCCCAGCCCTCCCGCACCGCGTCGCCGAGGCCGGCGCCCGGCACCAGCGCGCAACGGAAGCGGTGCACGCCCTGGTCGGTGCGCGGATCGGGGAAGCGCGGCGCCCGCAGCAGGGACAGCCGTACGGTCGTGATGGTGCCGCGGCCCGTCTCCCGAGCGGCGCGTGAGGCGTCGTACCCGTATGTCGAGTCCGTCACCAGCGCGACGCCCCAGCCCGGCTCCTCGACATGCACGAACCGGTGCGCGCACGCCTCGAACTTCGCCGCGTCCCAGCTGGTGTTGGTGTGCGTCGGCCGGTAGAGGTGCCCGAACTGGGTCTCCGCCGCGACCCGGTCGGCGTGCACATCGAGGGGGAAGGCCGCCTTGAGGAACTTCTCCGTCTCGTGCCAGTCCACCTCCGTCGCGATCTCCAGCCGCGCCGCGCCCGGCGGCAGCGTCAGCACCTGCGTGACGGACGAGGCGCCGAACGTACGCCGGACCCGCACGGCACCGGCCGTACCGCCGTCCACCGCCACCACCTCGTCCGCCTCGACGAGGTCCGTCACCGTGTTGCGGTAGAACTCGTCCACGTCCCAGGCGTCCCACATCGCCGGGAAGTCCTGGTGCAGCTGGAGCAGGTTGGCCGCCTTGCCCGGGGCGAGGGTCTCCCGCCCGGCCCGCAGGTCGTACAGCGAGACCAGCAGGCCCCGGCCGTCGACCTCCGCCCGCAGCAGCCCGTTGTCCAGCACGTAGCCGCCGCCCGCGCGTGGCACGCAGCCGGTGCCGTTCTGCGCCGCCGGCTCGGGCAGCGCACCCCGCGCCGGTACACCCTCCCGGCCGTGCGGGGCCGCGTTGAACACCAGCGTGGTGCCCGCCGCCGGATCGCCCGCCAGCGCCCGCTGTGCGGCGCCGATCAGCTTCTCCAGCTCGGCCGCGACGCGCGCGTACCGCTCGGCCGCCTCCCGGTGCACCCACGCGATGGACGTACCCGGCAGGATGTCGTGGAACTGGTGCAGAAGCACCTCCTTCCACAGCCGGTCCAGCTCCTCGTACGGGTACGGGTGGCCGGCCCGCACCGCCGCCGTCGCCGACCACAGCTCCGCCTCGTACAGCAGATGCTCGCTGCGCCGGTTGCCCTGCTTCGTACGGACCTGGCTGGTCAGCGTCGCGCGGTGCAGCTCCAGGTACAGCTCACCGGTCCACACCGGCGCGTCCGGATACTCCGCGTGCGCCTTCTCGAAGAACTCGGCGGGCTTCTCGAACGTGACCCGTGCCGAGCCCTCCAGGTCCGCCAGCCGCCGCGCCCGCGCCAGCATGTCGCGGGTCGTGCCGCCGCCCCCGTCGCCCCAGCCGGTCGGCGCCAGCGAGCGGGACGCCGCGCCCTTCTCGCGGAAGTTGCGGGCCGCGTGCGCCACCTCCTTGCCCGACAGCTGCGCGTTGTAGGTGTCCATCGGTGGGAAGTGCGTGAACACACGGGTGCCGTCCAGGCCCTCCCACCAGAACGTGTGGTGCGGGAAGGAGTTGGTCCGGGACCAGGAGATCTTCTGTGTCAGGAACCACTTCGCACCGGCCTGCCGCACCAGCTGGGGGAGTGCCGCCGAGTACCCGAAGGTGTCCGGCAGCCACACCTCCTCCGTCTCGACGCCGAACTCCTCCAGGAAGAACCGCTTGCCGTGCACGAACTGCCTGGCCAGCGCCTCGGACCCGGGCATGTTGGTGTCCGACTCCACCCACATGCCGCCCACCGGCACGAACCGGCCGTCCGCCACCGCCTTCTTCACCCGTGCGTACACCTCGGGCCGGTGCTCCTTGAGCCATGCGTACTGCTGTGCCTGGGACATCGCGTACACGAAGTCCGGGTCGTCCTCCAGCAGTGCCGTCATGTTGGACGCCGTACGCGCCACCTTCCGCACCGTCTCGCGCAGCGGCCACAGCCACGCCGAGTCGATGTGCGCGTGCCCCACGGCGCTGATCCGGTGCGCCGAGGCATGCGCGGGCGCGGCGAGCACCCCGGTCAGCGCCTCGCGGGCGCGGGCCGCCGTCCCGCCGATGTCCTGGAGGTCCACCGCGTCCAGCGCCCGTTCCACCGCGCGCAGGATCTCCCACCGGCGCGCCGTGTCCTCGCCCAGCTCGGCCATCAGCTGGCCCAGCACTTCGAGGTCGTGCACCAGCTCCCACACGGTGGTGTCGAAGACGGCCAGGTCCATCCGGGCGAGCTCGTACTGCGGCACATCACCGGCCGTCTCCCGGTCGCCCAGCTCGGTGGGGAGGAAGGGGTGGTAGTCCAGGATGACGGGGTTGGCGGAGGCCTCGACGTGCAGGTGCACCTCCTCGCCGCCGCGCACGGGCGCGCCGATCCGCACCCACTGGTTCCGCGGGTTCAGCCCCTTCACCGGCGAGCCGTCCGGCCGGTACACCAGGCCCTCGCACTGGAAGCCCGGCATGTTCTCGTCGAAGCCCAGGTCGAGCAGGGCCTCCACGGTCCGGCCCGCCCACTCCTCGGGCACGGTGCCGCGCACCGTGAACCAGCTGGTGCCCCACGGCGGGCCCCAGGGCGCGCCGGCCTCGATGGGGGTACGCGGTGCGGCGATGCCCTCGGCGACCGGGACCGGCTCGCCGGGCGCGTGCCACACGCCGACGGTCAGCGGCACCGACTCCGGGTACACGGCGGGCCACAGTCGCTCTTCCAGGACCCGCTTGAGCCGGGCTTCGGTGGTGGTGCGATGGTCGTGCATGACGGGAGGCTCCTCGGTACGGGGGCGGTACGGGGTGGGGTCAGACCTCGTCGGGGGTGAGCACGTCGGTGATGCCGCGGCTCTTCAAATGCGCGTCGGATGCGGCGAGTTCACGCTGTACGCAGGCCGGTCGCAGGCCGCGTTCCGCGAGCCGCATCCACGCCTCGAAGACGGGACCGCCGGGCGCGCACGGCGTACCGCTCTCCACGGCCAGTGCGAGGGTGCGCGGCTCCGGGGCATGCGGCGCGGCCCGCTCCTCCCGCACGGCCTCGGCGAACGCCCGGCCGGCGGGCTTGACCTCGCGGTCGTTGGTCAGCAGCCCGAGGCTGTACTCCAGCTCGGGGAAGTCGGCCAGCGCCCGGTCCACGTCGTGCGAGCACCACCACGTGATGCCCCACAGGTCCGGGCAGTCCAGCGCGGCGCGCACGGTGTCCCGGAGGAAGGTGGGCGCGTGCTCGGCGGGGATGTGCGGCGCGGGCGCGCCGACCTCCTGGAGCCACACCGGCCGGGCCGGGTCCTCCGCCCACGCCTTGGACAGCTCGATGAGGTACGCGGCGTGCTGCCCGGTGGCGGTGGACTCCCGCCCGTACCGCTGGGCCGTCCCGTTGAACACCCACGCGTGCACGGCGGTCAGCGCGCCGAGCGTGGCGGAGTGGGCCGGGGTGAACGGGTGCCCGTCGAGGTACCAGGCCGCGTCGTAGGAGGCGTGCAGGTGGAGGCGGTCCGGTGCGCCGCGTTCACAGGCCGCCAGCATCCGCTCCAGCCAGGCGGTGGCCTGCGCGGGGGTGATGCGGTCGGGGTCGGGGTGCGGGTCGCCGGAGAACTGGTTGGTCTCGTTGCCGAGCGTCATGCCGAGGAAGTTCCGCCGGTCGGCGAGGGCCGCGGCCAGCGTCTCCAGGTACGTGGCCTGGCCGTCCAGCACGTCGGGGTCGGTGAAGAGGTTGCGGCGGTGCCAGGTGGTGGTCCAGGCGGGCACGAAGTCGAAGCTGGAGAGGTGGCCCTGGAGGCCGTCGACGGCGACGTCCAGTCCGCGTTCGGCCGCCGCGTCGGCGAGCGCGACCAGCTGGTCCACCGCGCGCGGCCGGATCAGGGTGCGGTTGGGCTGGAAGAGCGGCCAGAGCGGGAAGACGCGTACGTGGTCCAGCCCGAGCGCGGCGACGGAGTCCAGGTCGGCGCGTACCTCGTCCAGGTCGAAGTCGAGCCAGTGGTGGAACCAGCCGCGGGTGGGTGTGTAGTTCACGCCGAAGCGCAAGGGGTGCATTCGCAGGGGTCCTGTCCCTTCGGTGGTGAGTCAGCCCTTGACCGCGCCCTCGCCGACGCCGCGGAAGAAGTACCGCTGGAGGCACGCGAACATCACGATCAGCGGGGCGACCGCGATGATCGTGCCGGCCGCGACCACGCGGGGCTTGTCGGCGAAGGTGCCGTGCAGGAAGTTCAGGCCGACGGTGAGGGTGAAGTGGTCGGGGTCGGAGAGGACGATCAGCGGCCAGAGGAAGTCGTCCCAGGCGCCCATGAACGCGAAGATCGCGACGACCGCGAGGGTGCCCCTGACCGACGGCAGCGCGATGCGCCAGAAGCGCTGCCAGACGTTGGCACCGTCCACGACGGCCGCCTCCTCGATCTCGTACGGGATCGCGCGGAAGGCGTTGCGCATCAGGAGCACGTTGAGCGCCCCGACGCTGCCGGGCAGGACCACGGCCACCAGTGTGTTGTTCAGGCCCAGGTCACGCATGGTGGTGAACTGCGCGATGATGATCGACTCCAGCGGTACGAGCAGCGCGGCGACGAAGACCAGACCGGCCGCCGTCCGGCCGCGGAACCGCAGCCGGGCCAGCGCGTAGCCGGCGAGCGAGGCGCCGAAGCAGTTGGTGAGGACGTTGGCGGCCGCGACCTTCAGCGAGTTCAGCGCGTAGTCCCACACCGGGATGATGCGGGCCACCTCGCCGTAGTTGGCGAGCGTCGGATCGTGCGGGACGAACGAGGGCGGCGAGGGATAGATGTTCTCGCTCGGGCCCTTGAGCGAGGTGGACAGCTGCCACAGGAAGGGGCCGACGGAGATCGCCAGCACGGCGAGCATCAGCACGTAGCGCACGATCCGCTCCGTGCGGCCGACGCGGGTCACGCGGTCTTCTCCTTACGGTCGGCACGCAGCACCAGCAGCATCAGCAGCAGGGCGATGCAGAAGATGACGAGGGACAGGGCGGAGGCGTAGCCGACCCGCCCGGACAGTCCGGTGCCGGAGCGCTGGACGAGCATCACCAGCGTGCTGTCCTCGCCGGCCGGGCCGCCGGTCGGCCCGGCCAGCAGGTACACCTCGGAGAACACCTTGAAGGCGGCGACCGAGGAGAGCGCGCCGACCAGCACCATCGTGGAGCGCACCGCGGGCACGGTGACGGTGACGAAGCGGCGCAGCGGCCCCGCGCCGTCCACGGCCGCGGCCTCGTGCAGCTCCTTGGGCACCTGCGCCAGCGCCGCCAGGTAAATGATCATGTAGTAGCCGAGGCCCTTCCACACCGTCAGGGCCATCGCGCACAGCAGCACCAGCCAGGCGTCCCCGAGGAAGGACACCGGGCCCGCGCCCACCACCTCCAGCATGCTGTTGAGCAGCCCGCGGTCGTCCAGCATCCACACCCAGATCAGCGCGACGACGACCACGGACGCGACCACCGGCGTGTAGAAGGCGGCCCGGAAGAACACCACGCCCTTCAGCGGCTTCTCCACCAGCAGGGCCACCAGCAGCGGCAGCAGCACCGTGCAGGGCACCACGACCACCACGTACAGCAGGCTGTTGCGCAGCGCGGTCCAGAACTGCGGGTCGTGCAGCATCTCCTGGAAGTTGCGCAGCCCCACCCACACACCGGGAGTGAGCGTGCGCGCGTCGGTGAAGGCGTGCTGCACCGTGCTGAGGAACGGGTGGAGGACGAAGACCGCGACCACCGCCAGGCCGGGCAGCAGGAAGAGCCAGGGGCTGGCCGCGCGATGGGTACGTGCGCTCATCGCTCAGCCCTGCTGGAGCAGCCGGTTGCTCTGCCCGACCGCGTCGTCCAGCGCCTGCTTCGGCGACTTGTCGCCCTGGAGTGCCTTGGCGACCTCGTTCTGCAGGACGGTCTTCATCTCCTCGGTCATCACCACGGGCGTGTAGTTGACCGCGCCGTCCAGCATCTTCGCCGAGGCCACCCGCACCCGGCCCTCGTCGGTGCCGTCGTCCTTCGTCCAGTACGGCTTGTCCAGCGAGCCCTTGGTACTGGGGAAGACCGCGACCTGGTGCGCGAAGGACTCCTGGTTGCGCTGGTTGGTGACGAACCGCGCGAAGGCGATGGCCGTCGCCTTGTGCTCGCTGCGGTCGTTGATGCCGAGGCCCATCACGTACATGTTGGGCTTGCCGGTGTTGGCGGGCGCGTCGGTGATGCCGAGGTTCTTGTACAGATCCGGCGCGTTCTCCTTGAAGTTGGCCAGATCGTGCGCGCTGCCCGGGTTCATCGCCACCCGCTGCTGGAGGAACTTCCGGCCCGCGCTCTCCGGAGTGGCGCTCAGCGCCTGCGAGTCCAGCCCGCCGCTCTCGAACAGCTTCTTGTACGCGGTGAGCAGCTCCACGCCGCGCTTTTCGTTGTACGTGAAGCGCGTCGCGTCGGCGTTCATCAGCCGCACGCCGTACCGCCCGAAGTCCTCGATCGCGGGCACCCCGGCCAGCGTGGCGACCTTCCCGCCGGAGGACTTCGCCATCCTCCCGGCGTCGGCGAAGAGCGCGTCGTACGTCGTCGGCGGCTTCTCCGGGTCCAGCCCGGCCTTCTTGAAGAGTGCCTTGTTGTAGAACAGCGGGCCGGTGTTGAGGTACCAGGGGAAGGCGTACGCGCCGTCCAGGCCCGGGAGTTCGTTGCCCTTCCAGGCCTCCGGTGTGTAGTCCCGCTTGGCCTTGGCGGTGACCGGCTCCTTGTCGAGGTTCATCAGCAGCCCGGCCTTGGCCAGCGGGTAGGACAGGTCGGGGGAGACGTTCACCACGTCGGGCAGGGTGCCGCCGCCGGCGTCCGCGCTGAGCTTCTCGGGGTAGTTCTCCGCCGGCTGGTCGATCCACTTCACCTTCGTGCCGGGGTGCGCCTCCTCGAACTCGTCGATGAGGCCGTTGAAGTAGTCCTTGTACTGCGCCCGCAGGTTCCAGGTCTGGAAGGTGATGTGGCCGCCGACCTTGCCGTCGGCGGCGCTGCCGCCGCTGTCGGCACCGCCCCCGCAGGCGCCCAGCAGCAGCGCACCCGCCAGCAGCGGTACGGCGGTACGGGCGGGTCTCGGCACACGGGTACCCCGGAAAGTGCGCATGGCCGCGCGGCTCCTTCGGTCGGTCCTGGGTGGGCGTCCCAAAAGGTGCCCGCAGCCGCCGAGTTACGTCAACACTCTTTGCGGGAATTTCTTTTCGTCGCCTCGAAGTCGCTGGTCAGAGCGGTAAGTTCGGGGCTCTTGCGCGAATCGCTAATGCGCTTTAGTCTTTCCGCACTCAAGCGCATTAGTAGGGAAGCGGAAGAGGGAGCATGCGCCGTACGCCGGCCCGGCGGCCGACCATGAAGGACATCGCCCTGCGTGCCGGGGTGTCCGAGAGTGCGGTCTCCTTCGCGCTCAACGACCGCCCCGGCGTCTCGCCCGTGACCCGGGAGCGCATCCGCCGGGTCGCCGAACAGCTCGGCTGGCAGCCCCGCGCCGCCGCCCGTGCGCTGTCCGGCGAGGGCTCGGCCACCGTAGGGCTCGTCCTGGCCCGCCCGGCCCGCACCCTCGGCGTCGAGTCCTTCTTCCTCCAGCTGGTCTCCGGCATCCAGGAGGAGCTCTCCCAGCGCGGGCTGGGGCTGCTCTTCCAGGTGGTCGAGGGGCTGGACGCGGAGTGCGCGACCTACCGCCGCTGGTGGGCCGAGCACCGCGTGGACGGCGTCCTGGTCGTCGACCCGCGCCAGGACGACCCGCGCCCCGACCTGCTCGGCGGGCTGGGACTGCCCGCCGTGATGATCGGCGCCGCCGACCGGGGCGCGGAGGACGGCGAGCCGCCGGCGGTCTCCACCCTCGGCGCCGACGACGCCGGCATCATGGCGGCGATCGTCGGCCATCTCCACGCGCTCGGCCACCGCCGTATCACGCACATCGCCGGGCTGCCCGAATTCGCCCACACCCAGCGCCGGATCGCCTCCCTGCGCGCCGAGGCCGCCCGCCTCGGGCTCTCCGAGGCCGCCTCGGTGACCACCGACTACTCCGACAGCGAGGGCGCGGCGGCCACCCGCCGGGTGCTGGACCAGCCGCAGCCGCCCACCGCCCTGATCTACGACAACGACGTACTCGCCGTCGCCGGGCTGGCCGTCGCCACCGGGCGCGGCATCCGCGTCCCCGACCGGCTCTCCCTGGTCGCGTGGGACGATTCGGTGCTGTGCCGCAGCGTGCACCCGGCGCTGACCGCGCCGCTGCGCGACACCGCCGCCTTCGGCCGGCACGCGGCCCAGGCCCTCACTGCCCTGCTGGACGGTGCCCCCGCAGGCCACACCCAGGAACCGCTGCCCCGGATCCAGCCCAGGGGCAGCACGGGACCCGCACCGGCCGCGATGGCGCAAGAGGACCCTTCCGGACCGTCCCGGACATCCTGAACTCGCCCCCGTCACCGCCCCCTTGAGGCCACCTCCGTCAGAGGCGTTCCCAGTCGTACGGAGATCAACTACCGTTGACGGAGAGCTTCGTGGTCGCCGCGGTGCGTGACCGGCCGGGCGGCCCGTCGTCAGGGAGGCCGGATGACGTTTCATTGCGAATACGCCTGGCTCGGCGGCACCGGCGTCGCCGAGCAAGTCCTCATAGAAGTGGCCGACGGCCGGATCACCCGCGTCACCGACAACACCCCGGCACCGCCCGGTGCCGTCCGACTGCCCGGACTCACCGTCCCGGGCCTGGCCAACACCCACTCCCACGTCTTCCACCGTGCCATCCGCGGCCGCAGCCAGAGCGGCGTCACCGACTTCTGGCGCTGGCGCGACGTCATGTACGACGCAGCGGAACACCTCGACCCCGACCGGATGTACGCCCTGGCCCGCGCCACGTACGCCGAGATGGCGCTGTCCGGCATCACCGCCGTGGGCGAGTTCCACTACGTCCACCACAACCCCGACGGCACCCCGTACGACGACCCCAACGCCATGGGCCGCGCGCTCGCCGGCGCAGCGGCCGACGCCGGCATCCGGCTCACCCTCCTCGACACCTGCTATCTGATGGCCGACATCGACGGCAGACGGCTGGAGGGCGTGCAGCGGCGCTTCAGCGACGGCAGCGCGGAGGACTGGGCCCTGCGTACCCGAGACCTGCGGGACGGCGAGCGGCTGCGGATCGGCGCGGCCGTGCACAGCGTGCGCGCCGTGCCGCGCGAGGCGATGACGTTCGTGGCGGAGGACGCCCGGCGCCGTGGCGTACCGCTCCACGTCCACCTCTCCGAGCAGCCCGCCGAGAACGCCGCCTGCCGCCAGCGGTACGGCCGTACGCCCGCCCGCCTGCTGCACGAGAAGGGCGTGCTGGGCGAGGGCGCGACGGCGGTGCACGCCACGCACCTGGACTCCGCCGACATCGCGCTGCTCGGCGGCTCCGGCACCGGCGTATGCCTCTGCCCGACCACCGAACGCGACCTCGCCGACGGCATCGGCCCCGCCGGCCGGCTGGCGGCGGCCGGCACACCGCTGAGCCTCGGCAGCGACGCGCACATGATGATCGACCTGTGGGAGGAGGCCCGCGCCATCGAACTGGACGAGCGGCTGATCAGCGGCCGCCGCGGCCACTGGACCGCCGGTGAACTCCTCACCGCGGCGACCTCGGCGGGCACGGCCGCGCTCGGCTGGCCCGCCGGCCGGATAGCCCCGGGCAGGCTCGCCGATCTCACCACCGTACGGCTGGACTCGCCCCGTACGGCGGGGGCGCGGGCCGGCGATCCGCTGGCCCACGCCGTCTTCGCCGGCACCGCCGCCGACGTCAGTCATGTCGTCGTCGACGGCGAGCCGATCGTCGAGGACGGGCGCCACCTGCACATCGAGGATGTCGGCGGCGCCCTGGACAAGGCCATCACGGCCCTGCTGGCCGACTGAGGCGCGTACCGATCAGCCGGTGGGGGCGCCGGGCCACCTGAACGTGGCCACGGCGCCCGCCGGCAGCTCGTACCGGAGCGACCTGCCGCTCTCGGTGACGGAGAAGGTCCGCGCCGAGCCGGTGGCGTTGACCACCACGGAGACCCGCGAGCCGTCCGGGTTCTCGAAGGTCACGTTCTGCACCCCGCCGGAGCCCTGGCTGGTGGAGGCGATGCGGTGCGCGCCGCGGTCCACGAACTTGGCGACGTGGCCGAGGGTGTAGAACTCGGCGTTCTTGGTGACGGTGGACCCGTCGATCTGTACGACGCCGTTGCAGCGGGTGCCGCAGTTGCCGTAGTGCGGTCCGCCGTTCTTGTCGAGGGCGACGTTCCACAGCACCACGGTCTCCGCGCCGGAGCGCATGCTGCGGATGACCAGGTTCTCGGTCTGCCACTTCAGCGAGTCCGCGAAGGTGCGCGACGGGTCGTCGCTGTCGGTGCCGGAGCACTCGGTGAAGAAGACCCGCTTGCCCGCGTTCCGCACCTGCTGCTGGGCCTCGGGGTTGCCGCCGTAGCAGTGGAAGGCCGCGCCCTGGACGCGGGCGATGTCCTTCGTGCGGTCCAGGACGGTGAGCGGGAAGTCCGGGCGGTCCCAGTTGTGGTCGTAGGCGAAGAGCTGGGTGGGCAGCCCCGCGGCGGTCAGCCGGCCGTCCAGGATCCGCAGGAAGTCGGCCTGTTCCTCGGCCGACATACCCATCGAGGGATAGGTCGTCTGGAACAGCGGCTCGTTCTGCACGGTGAGGTCGTCGACGGTCACGCCGGCCTTGCCGTACGCCTGGACCGCCTTGACCAGGTAGTCGGCGTAGTCCCCGTAGTGCTCGCGGGTGAGCTTGCCGCCCGCCAGCTTTCCGCTGTCCTTCATCCACGCGGGCGCCGACCAGGGCGTGCCCATCACGCGGATGCCGGGGTTGATGCCCTTGGCCTGCTTCAGCAGCGGCAGGATCTCCTCGCCGTCCCGGCCGATGGAGAAGGACCCCTTGGTGTCCTCGTACGTGTAGTACGGCAGCCGGGCGACGAAGTCCGTGCCGCCGAAGGGCTGGCGCAGGTAGTCCAGCCCGATGCCCGCCCCGTCCCGGGAGAAGAGGTCCTTCATCAGGGTGGTGCGCTGTCCTTCGGGCAGCCCGGCCACCAGGTGTGCCGAGGCCTCGGTGAAGGAGGCGCCCGCACCGGTGAACTCCTGGCTCTTCTCGCGGGAGTCCACGCTGATGTCGATCTGCTGCTTGCCGCCGTCGAAGGACACGTCGCCGGCTTTGCTGAGCTTCTTCGCGCCGTCCGCCGTGGTGACCCACACCTGCGCGGTGGTCGCGGCGGTCCGGCCGGGGGCGGCGTAGGCGTAGCCGGCGGCGGTCACGACGAGCGCGGCTGAGACGGCCATCACCCTCCTCCACCGTGTCCCGGTCGATCTTTTTTGGGCATGCTGATGGTGCCTGTGTTCCATGATGCGGCTCCTCCGACAGATGTGGGCCGTTTTGTGTACAGGCGTTGCAGAACCGCCCGGGCGCGTCGTGGCAGGGTTTGGCGATCCGATGTGACGACGCGCCCGCGCGGGGCTTGTGGGGGGTTATGCCGCGCGGCGCTCCCGGTTCCGGTGGGCGCGGACGATCTCGGCGTACCGGCGCCCGCTGTCCTTGACGGTGCGCCGCTGGGTCTCGTAGTCGACGTGGACGAGGCCGAAGCGCTTGTCGTAGCCGTAGGCCCACTCGAAGTTGTCCAGCAGCGACCAGGCGAAATACCCGGCGAGCGGCACGCCTTGCGCCACCGCGTCGGCGCACGCGGACAGGTGCTCCTCCAGGTAGCGGACCCGCTCCGGGTCGTGCACCTGCCCGTCGGGGCCGACGGTGTCGGGGTAGGCCGAGCCGTTCTCGGTGACGTAGAGGCGGCGGGCGCCGTAGTCCTCCGTCATCCGCAGCAGCGTCTTCGTCAGCCCGGCCGGGTGCACCTCCCAGTCCATGCCGGTGTGGCGGGAGGCCGGCAGCTCGATCTGCCGGGCGTACGGCAGCGAACCCGCGGGATCGTCCGCGACGACGTTGCGGAAGTAGTAGTTCAGTCCGAGCCAGTCCAGGGGAGCGGCGATGGTCTCCAGGTCGCCCGCGCGGGCCGGCGGCTCGGTGCCGTACAGCTCCACCATGTCCTGCGGGTAGCCGCGGCCGTGCAGCGGGTCCATCCACCAGCGGTTGGTGTGCCCGTCGGAGCGGCGCGCCGCCGCGTGGTCGGCGTCGCTGTCGCTCGCCGGTTCGCAGTGCGTGAGGTTGTTGACGATGCCGACCTGCGCGCCGGGCACCGCGGCGCGGATCGCCTGTACCGCGAGGCCGTGCCCGAGGTGCAGGTGGAAGGAGGCGCGGACCGCGGCGGTGACGTCGGTCAGCCCCGGCGCCATCCGCCCTTCCAGGTGACCGATCCACGCGGAGCACAATGGTTCGTTCAGGGTGCCCCACTGCGTGACGCGGTCGCCGAGCCGCTCGGCGACGACCGCGGCGTACGCGGCGAAGTGCTCGGCGGTCTCCCGCTCCGGCCAGCCGCCCCGGTCCTGGAGCGCCTGCGGCAGGTCCCAGTGGTAGAGCGTGACGTACGGCGTGATGCCGGCTTCCAGGAGGCCGTCGGTGAGCCGGTCGTAGAAGTCCAGGCCCGCCTTGTTGACCGGCCCGTCGCCGCCCGGCACGACCCGGGGCCAGGCCACCGAGAAGCGGTAGGCGTCGGCGCCGAGCTGCCCCATGAGATCGATGTCCGCGCGCCAGCGGTGGTAGTGGTCGCAGGCCACGTCGCCGGTGTCGCCCTTGTGGACCTTGCCGGGGGTGTGGCTGAAGGTGTCCCAGATGGACGGCGCGCGGCCGTCCTCGGCCGCCGCGCCTTCGATCTGGTACGCGGCGGTGGCCGTTCCCCACACGAAGTCGGCGGGGAGCGAGTCGAGGTACGAGTCGGACACGGAGTTCCTTTCCGCGGTGGTCACTTGACGGCGCCGGCCGTGAGTCCGGCGACGAGGTAGCGCTGGAGCAGCAGAAAGCCCGCGACGACGGGGACGCTGACGACGAGCGAGGCAGCCATGATCTGGTTCCAGTACACCTCGGTCTGGGTGGCGTAGCCCTGCAGGCCGATCGCGAGCGTGCGGGTGACGTCATTGGTCATGACCGAGGCGAAGAGCACCTCGCCCCAGGCGGTCATGAACGAGTAGATGGCCACCGCGACGATGCCGGGCACGGCGGCCGGCACGACGACCCGTACGAGGGCGCCGAGCGGCCCGCAGCCGTCGACCTGCGCCGCCTCGTCCAGGTCGCGCGGGATGGAGTCGAAGTAGCCCACCAGCATCCAGATGGAAAGCGGCAGGGTGAACGTCATGTACGTGAGGATCAGGCCGCCGCGCGAGCCGTAGAGCGCGACGCCGGTGGCGTTCCCGATGTTCACGAAGATCAGGAAGAGCGGGAGGAGGAAGAGGATGCCGGGGAACATCTGCGTGGACAGCACGGTGACGGTGAACAGCCGCTTCCCCCGGAAGCGGTAGCGGCTGACCGCGTACGCCGCGAACACCGCGATCACCACCGAGCAGGCGGTCGCCGCACCCGCGACGATCAGGGAGTTCACGAAGTACCGGCCCAGCGGCACGGTCTCCCAGATGTCCAGGTACGGCTGGAACGTCACCCGGCTGGGGAACCACCGGAAGGCGCCGGTCACGTCCTGCAGCGGCTTGAGCGAACTGCTGAGCATCACGTACAGCGGGGTGGCCGTGAAGAGCGTCAGCAGGGTGAGCAGCACTCGCCGGGTCCAGAGGAAGGACCGGGGCGGCGCGGTGGGCGACTTGACGGCCTCAGCCATGCTCGCCCCTCCTTCCACGGCCGGTGACCAGCAGGTACGCGGCCGTCACCACGAGCAGGAAGAGCAGCAGCAGGACGGACATGGCCGACCCCGAGCCGAAGTTCCAGGTCTCGAAGGACGCCTGGTAGATGTGGATCGAGATCAGGTCGGCGGCCTCCGGCGCCGACTTGCCGAAGAGCACGAACGGCACGTTGAAGTCGTTGAAGGTCCACAGGAAGAGGACCAGGACCAGAACCTGGTTGACGGGGCGGAGGGCCGGCAGGGTGATGTGCCGGATCTGCTTCCAGATCCCGGCGCCGTCCAGCTGCGCCGCCTCGTAGGACTCCTGCGGAATGTTCTGCAGCGCCGCCGTCAGCATCAGGAACGCGAACGGCCAGGTGCGCCATACCGACGTCACCACGAGCGCCGTGAAGCTGTTGTCGCCGACCAGCCAGAACGTGGCCGTCCCGGTGAGGCCCAGCTGGTCGTGGAGCACGTGGTTGACCAGCCCGTTGTCCCGCTGGAGCAGGAAGGACCAGGTGATGACGGCGGTGTAGACCGGCAGCGCGTACGGGGTGAGGAACAGGGCCCGCAGCAGGCCGCGGCCGCGGAACCGGTCCTGCATGAGGATCGCCGCCGTCACGCCGAGCAGCCAGGCCAGCCCCACGGCGAGCACGGTGAAGGCGCAGGTGACCGCGAAGGAGTGGAGCAGCGCCCGGCCCACCGGGGCGTCGAAGTCGACCGCGACGCGGAAGTTGTCCAGGCCGGCCCAGGGCGCCGCGCCCCAGTTGCGGATGTACTCGTGGGTGAGCTGCTTGAAGCTCATCGCGATGCCGATGACCATCGGCACGATGTGGATCAGCAGTTCGAGCGCGAGAGCGGGGAGCAGCAGGAGGTAGGGGAGGCCGCCGCGTCTGATCCGGTCGGGGAGGAAGGAACGGCGCGGCGGCCTGCTCGGGGGTGGCGCGCCGGACGGCGACGTGCTGGGGGCCGCCGTCCCGGCCGCTTCGTGCTGTGCGGTGGTGGTCATGGCAGCGGATCTCACTTCTGCATCTGCTGCTGGGCCTCGGTCAGCTTCGCCCGCACGTCGGCGGTGGTCAGCTTCTTGCCCGCCGCCGCGTCGGCCAGCAGTTCCTTCATCGCGCCGCCGACCAGCGTCTCGAACTGCGACTCGTCGGGGACCTGCGGCAGCGGCGCCGCGCTCTTGGCGAGCACCTCGCGCTGCACGGCCTCGTCCGGGTCACGCGGCTTGCTCTTCTGCGCGTCCAGCACGGGGGAGAGCGCCCCGAACTTGGCGGTGAGGATCTGCTGTTCCTCGGTGGAGGTCATGAACTTCACGAACTTCAGCGCGCCGTCGATGTTGTCGGTGTTGTCGAAGACGGCCATGTTGATGCCGCCGACCATGGAGTTGACGTTGCGCCGGCCGCCCGAGTCGCCGGACTGGAACGGCACGGGCGCCACCCCGTACTCGTCCGCCTTCATGCCGTGCGCGAGCAGCGAGGTGCGCGCGGCCTGCCACAGCAGCATCCCGGCCTTGCCGGTGGCGAAGTCCCGTACGGACTGGTTCTGCGCGTACTCGGCGTTGCCGGGCGCGGCGATCTTGTCCTTCGCGAGGAAGTCGATGTACTGCTTGACGGCCTCGACGTTCGCGGGCTTGTCGAAGGTGGGCTTCCCGGCGGCGTCGAAGAAGTCGGCGCCGTGCTGCTTGCCGAAGACGAAGGCGTGGTGGGAGTTCTCCGCCACGTTGCCGCCCTCGACGGCCAGCCCGTACTTGCCGTCCTTGGTGAGCTTCTTCCCGTCGGCCACCAGCTCGTCCCAGGTGGTGGGCGGGCGGGAGATGCCCGCCTCCTTGAACATCTGCTTGTTGTAGTACAGCGCGTACGTCAGCGAGTACAGCGGCACCGCCGCCGGGTCCTTCTTCGCCTCACCGGTGGCGGCCATCGGGGCCGGCGCGAACCGTTCCTTGCCGCCGATCTTCTTGAAGGTCTTGTCGTCGAACGCCAGCAGCGCGCCGCTCTTCTGCAGCGACGAGGACCAGGTGTTGCCGATGTTGAGCACGTCCGGGCCCTGCCCGGAGGAGGTCGCGGCGAGGATCCGGTCGAGGATGGTGGCCCAGGGGATGACCTCCAGCTTGACCTTGATTCCGGTCTGCTGTTCGAACTTCTTCAGCTCCGGACCGAGCACCTTCTTGTCCGCCTCCAGGCTGGACCCCTGGTTGGTCGCCCAGTAGGTCAGCTCCTTCGGGCTGTCGTTGTTGGCGCCGCCTCCGAGGGCGGTCCCGCCGCCACAGCCGGTGGCCAGGGCGGCGGTCAGTGCGGTGGTGAGCGCGGCGACTGCCGCCATACGGGTTCTACGCATGGTCGTTGTGGCCCCTCCGGGAGGCGAGCATCAAAGCTCTGAACGCGGCTCCGTATTAACTTAAGGCGTGAGTTAAGTAGTGAAAGAAGGGGTCGTCAAGACACTCGGCACCGGTAAGTTGCCGGGAGAGGAAGGAGCCACATGCCCGAACGCCACCGCCGGACGGTCCGTGATCTGCGCCGCGGCAACCGTGCGCGACTGCTGCGCCGCCTGTATTTGGAGGGTCCGCTGAGCCGCCAGGAACTCGCCGCGCGGACCGGCCTGAGCTCGGCGTCCATCAGTAACGTCACGTCCGAACTGCTCGCCGACGGCCTGCTGGAGGAGGCCGGCTCGGTCGACTCCGACGGCGGGCGCCCGCGCATCCTGCTGCGGGTCGCGCCGGGCGCCGGGTCACTCATCGGGGTGGATGTCGGCGAGACACGAATACGCGTTGAACTCTTCGACCTGTCGATGGCCGAGCTGGCCCGCTGCGAACATCCCTTGAAGGACGACGGTCACAACGTCACCCACGTCGTACGCCTGATAGCCGACGGCCTGAAGGCGGTGAGCCGTACCGGCGTCCCGCACGGACCGCTGCTCGGCATCGGCGTCGGCGTGCCCGGCATCGTCGAGGACGACCCGGCACGCGGCGGCGCGGTGGTGCACGGCCAGACCGTCGACTGGGACGCCGTCCCCCTGGAGGAGCTGCTTCGCGAAGCGGCCCAACTGGGCGACGCAGCACCGCTGTTCGTGTCCAACGGCGCCAAGACGCTCGGTCAGGCGGAGATGTGGTTCGGTGCCGGCCGGGGCGCGCGCGACGCCGTCATCGCCCTCATCGGCTCCGGCGTCGGCGCCAGCGTGATCACCGACGGCAGCGCGTACGGCGGCGCCGCACACGGCGCGGGGGAGTGGGGGCACACCACCATGCAGCTGCGCGGCCGCCGCTGCCGGTGCGGCGCCCGCGGCTGCCTGGAGGCGTACGTCGGCGCCGAAGCGGTCCTGGAACGGTGGCGGGAAGCGGGCGGCGCGGCCCCCTCCGGTGCCGACGAGGAGAGCGCGCTGGCCGCCCTGCTCGCTGCCGACGACCCGGCCACCGCCGAGGTGCTGGCCGAGACCGCCGAGTACCTCGGTGCGGGCATCGCCGACCTGGTGAACCTCTTCAACCCCGAACGCATCGTGCTGGCCGGCTGGGCCGGCCTCCTCCTCGGCACCCGCCTGCTGCCCGCCGTACGCGAGGCCACCGCGGCCTACGCGCTGCGCTATCCGGCGGCCCGCGCCACCATCGAACTCGGCCGCCTCGGCGCGGACGCGGTCACCGTCGGCGCCGCCACCCTGCCCCTGAGCCGCTTCCTCGACACGGGAGGGACCGCACCCGCACACGTCCCGCGAACCGCACCCGCGCCACGCCGCGGCCCGGCAGCGCAGCCCACCGCGGGCCTCGGTACCTGACGGGCCCCTCCCGCGCGTGCCGGGCGCTGTCGTGACGTGCGCGAACCGGACAGAGCGTCAGCGTGACCGTCGTACGTGTCACTCGTTTGCCTGGTGCGGAATTCGTCGTATCCGCCGGAGGGGGCGATCGGCATGTGGGGGCGAGGACGGCGGCAGGCCAAAGGGGCTGCCGCACGGATCAACGCGGAGCGGGCCGAGGCCGCGCTCATGGAGGCGTATCCACAGCTCGTGCGGATCGCCTTCGTGGCGCTGCCGCCGGCGCTGGGCCGCCATCGGCGGGTGCTCGTGGCCCACGGGCTGGTGCAGCGGGCGCTGCCCGGACCGCTCGGCGCCGCGCTGCCCGGCGGCGACGGCCCGCCCGGCGATACGGCGGGCCCCGGGCCGAAGCCCGAGTACGCCTGGGTGCGCGAGCGCGTCCTGACCGCGTGCCTGGCGTACGGCGCCCGGCCACGGCGCTGGCCCCGCCGGCTGCCGTGGCCACGGGCCCTGCGGCCCGCGCTGCCGGCCGTCTGGGGACTGCGGCTCTTCCCGCGCGCGGGCAGCGGGGACACCACTTCGCTCGACCGCGCGCTGGCCGCGGCGTCCGCCCCGGCACGCGCGCTGTTCGCGCTGTGCTCGCTGGAGGACATGCCGAAGGAGGCGGCCCGCGAGCTGCTCACCCGGCTCGGCACACCGCCCGACGCGGCGGCGCGCCGCGACGCCGAACAGTTGCTGTACCTGAGCGCGCGGGCGGCGGCGGACCTGGGGAACGCCTCCGAGTTCGACCCCTGCTCCGTGCAGACCCGGCCGACGGACCTGCTGCGCCGCAGACGGCGGCGGCGGCTCGCCGGCCTCACCGCCGCACTGCTGGCCCTGGTGACGATATCCGTGCTGCCCGCCACGTCGGGCGACGGTTTCGGAGGGACCCCGAGCGCCGGCGACGCCATATCCGCGGACCTCGCCCCCGTCATGGACACCGGCCGCCTGGTCCGGGCCCCCGGCGACCGGTGGGCCGACACCTCGCGCGTCGACTTCACCGCCTGGGCCCCGCGCGGCGCCCGCGTGGACGACACGGAGCTGCTGCACCGCGCGCTCGCCGCCTGGGCCCACCCGGCGCCCGGCACCGAGGTCACGTCGGCAGCCGCGACCACCGAAGAACTTCCCGCCACCCCGCCCGCGTTGCTGTACGCGGGCGACATCGACGGCCGCGCCGTCGTCGTCCTCCACGACGAGCGCCGCATCGTCCGCTACACCGAGCCGAGCGACGGCGACGGCACGGCCGCGCTGGACTTCGCGCGGGCCGACGACGCCGATGTGACCACCGCGGCGGCCGTGGTCGTCAGCCGCACCGCGCGGCAGGTGCGCTTCCTCACCGCCCCCTGGATCGCCACCGCCGAACGGCGGGACCTCCGGCGCCCCGACACCCCGGCCCGGTCCGTACGCGTAGCGCGCGACGGCGTCACGGAGCCGGTGGCGCGGCCGAAGTACGGCGACTGCAACGCCCGTCCCGCGCTGCAGCTCAAGTCCTCCGCACGCATCGTGGAGCACCACACCTTCGTCGTCGCCGACCTCGGCGACCTGCTCCCGGCCCACCTCACCTACATGCCGCTGCCGGACCGCGAGCGCCCGCGTCCCCCGCGCGAGGCCACGAGTACGGAGGCGCTGCGCGCCTGGGCCGCCTCGGCGTGCGGGATGAGCGGGCTGCGGGGCGGCGGAGTGCGGAGCGTCAGCGTGTGGGACTTCGCCCGCCAGCGGCTGCCGGAGGACGGCGGCCACGCGGTGTGGTCCTGCCGCCGCGCTGACACCTGGCGCGGCCCGGGCGACATCGAAGTGGGACTGCGGCGCCCCGAGGCCGCGCCCGACGCCGATGCCACGGTGGTCGCCCGCGACCGGGACACCGCCGCGTGCAGCCGCTTCGGCCAGCACGTCGTGGCGAGCACGCGGTGGCGCAGCCCCTCGAAGAAGTGGTACCTCCTCGCCGCCGGCAGCCGCGCGGTCACCGGGCTGGAGGTGACCGGCGACGTACGGGCCACCACCGAGGAGCCGACCCTCGCCCGGCGAGCCCCGAAGGACGCCCGTACGCAGGTGACCGCCGACTTCCCGGAAGGGGAGCAACTCCGGTCTCCGGGCAGCGAGTAGAGCACATCTCCCGCCGAGGGCCGGGTGCCTGACCGACAGGCACCCGGCCCTCAGTGCTGACGATTCCTTGACACCGGTTCTGGCCGCCCGCAGACTCGTTGCGCCAAGCGCACTATGTTTCTTCATACGCAACGAGGTGCATGATGCTTCCCACGCGTCGTCCCGCGGGTGCCGCGCCGTACCTGCCGCCCTCCCGTGCCGCCGAACACCCCGCCGGAGGTGCGGCATGAAGTCCGTGGCCGTCGTCGGCGCCTCGCTCGCCGGACTCTCCGCCGCCCGCTCGCTGCGCAATCAGGGCTATGACGGACGCCTCGTCCTCATCGGCGAGGAAACCCACCGCCCGTACGACAGACCGCCGTTGTCGAAGGAGTTCCTCACCGGGAAGGTCGACGAGGCCGAACTCGCCCTGGAAATGGACGACGAGGACCTCGGAGCCGAGTGGATACTCGGGGCCCGGGCCACCGGCCTGGACACGCGGGAGCGCGCGATACGCCTCGCCGACGGCAGGGACGTACGCGCGGACGGCGTCGTGATCGCCACGGGGGCCGCCGCGCGGACCCTGCCCGGCAGCGAAGGGCTGGCCGGCGTGCACGTGCTGCGCACCCTCGACGACGCCCGGGGCCTCCGCGACGACCTCGTACGCGGCGGTCGGCTGGTCGTGATCGGCGGCGGTTTCGTCGGCGCCGAAGTGGCCTCGACCGCCGCCGTCATGGGGCTGGACGTCACCTTCGTCGTGGCCGGGCCGGCACCGCTCGCCGGTCCGCTCGGGCCGGAGATGGCAACGGCCGTCGCCGCGCTCCACACCGACCACGGGGTGCGCCTGCTGTGCGGCACCGAGGTGCGCGGAGTGACCGGCGCCGCGCCGGCCCCGGCGGTGGTGCCCCTGGGCCTGCGGGACCGGGAGGCGCCCGCCGGAGAGGGCCGCCGGGCGCGGGTGACGGCGGTGCTGCTCGACGACGGCCGCAGCATCCCCGCCGACATCGTCGTCGCGGGCATCGGCGCGACACCGTGCACCGACTGGCTCGCCGGGTCCGGTGTCGCGCTCGACAACGGGGTGCGCTGCGGCGCCGACGGCATCACCAGTGTGCCGGGCGTCGTCGCGGCCGGTGACTGCGCGGCCTGGTACGACCCGTCCCTCGCGGCCCACCGCCGGATCGAGCACTGGACCGGCGCCAAGGAGCGCCCCGCGGTGGCCGCGGCCGCGCTGCTGTCCGGCGGCACCGCCCCGCTCGGTCCGCTCCGCCCGCCCTACTTCTGGTCCGATCAGTACGGCGTGCGGATCCAGTTCGCCGGGCACGCCGCGTCGGCCGACAGCGTCACCGTCGAGGACGGCAGCCCGGCCGACCGCGGCTTCCTCGCGGTCTACCGGCGCGCCGGGGAGCCGGTCGCCGTCCTGGGCGTGGACCGCACCAAGCTGTTCACCCGCCGGCGCCGGCAGCTCGCCACCGCGGCGCGGGGCGGCACCGCATGAGCACCGCGACCCGGCCGGGCCCCGGAGCCCCCGCGCTGTACCCGGACGGGCTGCCCCGGCCCGGCCGGGCCCTGGTCATGGGCATCGTGAACGTCACGCCCGACTCGTTCTCCGACGGCGGGCGGTGGTACGCACCGGAGCGGGCCGTCGCCCACGGCCTCGCGCTGCTGGCGGAGGGCGCGGACATCCTCGACGTGGGCGGCGAGTCGACCCGGCCCGGCGCCGCGCGTCCGCCGGCCGAGGAGGAGCTGCGGCGGGTACTGCCGGTGGTCCGCGAACTGGCCGCCGCCGGGGCGACGGTCAGTGTCGACACCATGCGGGCCGAGGTCGCCGCTCGTGCCGTCGAGGCCGGCGCACGGCTGGTCAACGACGTTTCGGGCGGTCTCGCCGACCCCGCGATGCTGCCGCTGGTGGCGCGCGCCGGGGTGCCGTACGTGGCGATGCACTGGCGCGGGCATTCCGACGGCATGCAGGCCCACGCGGGCTACGACGATGTCGCCGCCGATGTGGCCGACGAGTTGCGGCTGCGCGTCGAAGCGGCCCTGCGCGCCGGGATCGCGCCGGACCGCCTCGTCCTCGACCCGGGGCTGGGGTTCGCCAAGACCCCCGAGCACAACTGGCAGTTGCTGGGCCGCCTCCGGGAAGTGGTCGCGCTCGGGTATCCGGTCCTGGTGGGCGCGGCCCGCAAGTCCTTCCTGGGGGAGCTGCTGGCGGATCCGGCGACGGGCCTGCCCCGGCCGCCGCACCAGCGGGACGCGGCCACCTCCGCGGTGACCGTCCTGGCCGCCACGCAGGGCGCCTGGTGCGTGCGCGTGCACGACGTGGCCTCGACGGCCGACGCGGTACGCGTGGCCGCCCGCTGGGGGCTCGAAGCGTAGGGCGCGACGGTACTGCCGGAATCACCTGCGCGGAATCACCTGGGCTCCGGCCGGCGCGAGCGCGCCGGCCGGAGCCGCTGTGCGGGCTTCCCCGGGGCGGGGCGGCCGGTCAGCGCAGGACGACCGTGCGGCTGCCGTTGACCATGATCCGGCTCTCGGTGTGCCACTTCACCGCGCGCGCGAGGACCTGCGCCTCGACGTCGCGGCCGAGGGTGACCAGGTTGTCGGGGCCCTGCGAGTGGTCCACGCGGACGACGTCCTGCTCGATGATGGGCCCCTCGTCGAGGTCCGGGGTGACGTAGTGCGCCGTGGCACCGACGAGCTTGACGCCGCGCTCGTGCGCCTGGGCGTACGGCCGCGCACCCTTGAAGCTCGGCAAGAACGAGTGATGGATGTTGATCGCCCGGCCTTCGAGCTGCTTGCACAGGTCGTTGGAGAGGATCTGCATGTAGCGGGCGAGGACCACCAGATCGACGTCGAGTTCGTCGACGAGCTCCAGCAGCCGCGCCTCCGCCTCGGGCTTCGTATCCCGCGTCACGGGGATGTGGTGGAACGGAATCCCGTGGCTCTCCGCGAGGGGCTCGAAGTCGCGGTGGTTGGAGACGATCGCCGGTACTTCGATGTTGAGCGCGCCGGTGGTGCGCCGGAACAGCAGGTCGTTCAGGCAGTGCCCGAACTTGGACACCATGATCAGCGTACGGGTCGGGGTCGACGCCTCGTAGAGGTTCCAGGAGATCCGGTACGCCTCGGCCACGGGGGCGAAGCCGGAGCGCAGATCGTCCAGCGACGTGCCCGGATCCGGGATGTCGAAGCGCATGCGCAGGAAGAAGCGGTCCTGGAGCCGGTCGTCGAACTGCTGGCTTTCCTGGATGTTCCCGGAGTGCTGGACGACGAAGCCGGTGACGGCGTGGACGAGGCCGGAGCGGTCGGGGCACGAGACGGTGAGGACGTACTCGCGCTCGGGCTGCGGTCGAGGGGACATCGGGCCTCCAAGTAGAAGCGCAATACGCAACAGCGTGTTTGATACGCAACATGGTCCGGGCGTGGCCGCCTGCGGTCAAGCCCCCGTTCCGACCTTGCCCACCTGGGAGTTGGGGTGCCGCTCCAGCCGCCGACGGCCGCTTCAACTCGCTTGCGGAGTACCGGGGATCACCTCTTGACAGCGCTCCGGACGGACTGCACTGTGTGTTGCGCAACCCGATGCGCGTTGCGTATAAAGCAACTTCTTGAGGGGAGGGTGGTGGCGATGGCGGGACCGCGCGTGGTCATCGTCGGTGCGGGTGTCGTGGGGGCGGCACTGGCCGATGAGCTGTCCGTCCGGGGCTGGACCGAGGTGACGGTGGTCGACCAGGGGCCTCTGCCGGCCACCGGCGGGTCCTCGTCGCACGCTCCGGGCCTGGTCTTCCAGACGAATGCCTCGAAGGCGCTGACCGAGATGGCCCGCTACACCGTGGAGAAGTTCTCCGCGCTGGAGGTGGCAGGGGAGTCGTGCTTCCTTCAGGTCGGCGGCCTTGAGGTAGCCACGTCCCCCGAGCGCCTCGGCGAACTGCAGCGCCGGCACGGCTGGCTCGCCTCCTGGGGCATCGAATCCCGGCTGGTGGACCCCGACGAGTGCGTCGAGCTGCACCCACTGGTGGCCCGCGAGCGGGTCCTGGGCGGGCTGCTGATCCCGACCGACGGCCTGGCGAAGGCGGTACCGGCGGTCGAGGCGCAGCTCAAGGCGGCCGAGGACCGCGGAGTGCGGCTCCTGGGCGGGCACGAGGTCCTGGACATCCGGACCGAGGACGACGGCGCCGGTGGCGACCGGGTGACCGCGGTGGTCACCGACCACGGCGAGATCGCCGCGGACATCGTGGTGTGCTGCGCCGGCATCTGGGGTCCGAAGGTCGCCCGCATGGTGGGCATGGACCTCCCCCTGACCCCGCTCGCCCACCAGCTCGCCTGGACGGGCCCCGTACCGGCCCTGGCGGGCCAGGACGAGGAGGCCGTACGCCCGATCCTGCGCCACCAGGACGCCGACCTCTATTACCGGGACCGCTTCGACCGGCTGGGCATCGGCTACTACGGTCACCGCGCGATGCCGGTCTCGGCCGACGACATCCTCCCGGTGGACGAGGCCGAGGAAATGCCCTCCGTCCTGCGCTTCACCCCCGACGACTTCGCCCCTGCCTGGGCCGAGACGCAGTCACTGCTCCCGGCGACGCGGGAGGCCAAGGTCGAGGAGGGCATCAACGGACTCTTCTCCTTCACCACCGACGGGATGCCGCTGCTGGGCGAGTCGCCGCGGGTGAAGGGCTTCTGGGTGGCGGAAGCGGTGTGGGTGACCCACTCCGCGGGCGTGGGCCGGGCCGTCGCCGAGTGGCTGGTGGACGGGTACTGCTCGTCGTTCGATCTGCACGAGTGCGACGTCAACCGTTTTGAACCCCACCAGCTGGCCCCGGAGTACGTCCTGGCGCGGGACTGCCGGAACTTCGACGAGGTCTACGACATCCTCCACCCCCTCCAGCCGGCTGGTGCGCCACGACCCCTGCGCACCAGCCCCTTCCACCCCCGCCAGCAGGAGCTCGGCGCGTACTTCCTCGAAGCGACGGGCTATGAGCGGCCCCAGTGGTACGCGGCCAACGAGCACCTGCTGGCGGGGCGGGAGATCCCCACACCCAACGACTGGGCAGCCCGCCACTGGTCGCCGATCGTGGGCGCCGAGGCCCAGGCGACCCGCGAGAGCGTCGCCCTGTACGACATGACCGCACTGAAGCGACTGGAGGTCACCGGGCGCGGCGCCGCGGCGTTCCTCCAGGGCCTGACGACGGGGAACGTCGACAAGTCGGTGGGCTCGGTCACGTACACCCTGCTGCTCGACGTGGACGGCGGCATCCGCAGCGACGTGACGGTCGCGCGGCTGGGCCGGGACCGCTTCCAGATCGGCGCGAACGGCGCGCTGGACCAGGACTGGTTCACCCGGCACCTGCCTGCGGACGGATCGGTGGCGGTGCGCGACATCACCGCAGGCACCTGCTGCATCGGCCTGTGGGGGCCGAAGGCCCGGAACGTACTCCAGCCGCTGACCGACCAGGACTTCTCCAACGACGGTCTGCGCTTCTTCCGCGCGAAGGAGGCGTACATCGGCTCCGTCCCCGTCACCGCGATGCGGCTGTCCTACGTCGGCGAGCCGGGCTGGGAGCTGTACACCACCGCCGACATGGGCCTGAAGCTCTGGGACACGCTCTGGGAGGCGGCACGGCCGTACGGCGGCATCGCGGCCGGCCGGGGCGCCTTCAACAGCCTGCGGCTGGAGAAGGGTTACCGGTCCTTCGGCACCGACATGACCTACGAACACGACCCGTACGAGGCCGGCGTCGGCTTCGCGGTCCGCATGGACAAGGGCGACTTCCTCGGCCGCGAAGCCCTGGAGCGCCGCGCCGCCGCCGTCACCCGCCGCCTCACCTGCCTGACCATCGACGACCCCACCGCCGTGGTCATGGGCAAGGAACCGGTCCACGACGGCGACCGCCCGGTCGGCTACGTCACCAGCGCCGCGTACGGATACACGATCGGCAAGGGCATCGCCTACGCCTGGCTGCCCGCGGAATTGGCCACGCCAGGACGCACCCTGCACATCGGCTACTTCGACCGGGACATCCCGGCGGTCGTCGCCGAGGAGCCGCTGTTCGACCCGAAGATGCAGCGCCTTCGTGGCCAGGCCGTGTCCATCCAAGAAGGGGAGAAGAATGAGCGCCACCATCCTTGACGGGCGCCGCACCGCGGCCGCCCTCCGCACGGAACTCACCGGCCGCGTCGCGGCGTTGGCCGAGCGCGGCGTCGTCCCCGGCCTCGGGACGGTACTGGTCGGTGACGACCCCGGCAGCCACGCGTACGTCGGCGGCAAACACCGCGACTGCGCCCAGGTCGGGATCGCCTCGATCCGCCGCGAACTGCCGGCCGACGCGACGCAGGAGCAGGTGGAGCACGTCATCGACGAGCTCAACGCCGACCCGGCGTGCACCGGTTACATCGTCCAGCTGCCCCTGCCGCGCGGGCTCGACGCCAACGCCGTACTGGAGCGGATGGACCCGGCGAAGGACGCCGACGGACTGCACCCGGTCAGCCTGGGCAGACTGGTCCTCGGCGTCGACAGCCCGCTGCCCTGCACCCCGCGCGGCATCGTCGAACTGCTGCGCCGCCACGACGTCCCGCTCGCCGGTGCCCGGGTCTGCGTGATCGGCCGCGGTGTCACGGTCGGCCGGCCCATCGGCCTGCTGCTCACCCGCAGGTCGGAGAACGCCACGGTGACCCTCTGCCACACCGGCACCAAGGGCCTGCCCTGGCACGTCCGCGAGGCGGACATCGTCGTCGCGGCGGCCGGCTCGCCGAGCCTGATCACCCCGGACATGGTCCGGCCGGGCGCCGCCGTCCTCGACGTCGGCATCACCCGCACCGACGAGGGCCTGCTCGGCGACGTGCATCCGGACGTGGCCAAGGTCGCCGGATGGGTCGCCCCGATGCCCGGCGGCGTCGGCCCCATGACGCGGGCGATGCTGCTCGCCAATGTCGTCGAGGCAGCCGAACGCGCCGCCGGAATCTGACCGGACCGGCGCTCCGCCGCGTCCGTCGTCCCCGCTCCACCTCCCCCTTCCCTCTTCACGGCACTTCTCCTCGAGGTGAACCATGACTACGACCGGACTTCCGGAGAGCCTGATCGCGACTCTCCCCGGTGATGACTACACGGACCCGGAGATCTTCCGCCTGGAGCAGGAACACATCTTTGAGTCGATGTGGTTCTGCGCGGCCCGCTCCGCTGACCTGGCCAAGCCCGGTGCGTTCAAGACCGTCGACGTCGGGCGCGAGAGCGTCCTGCTGACCCGGTCCCGCGACCACTCCGTCCGCGCCTTCTTCAACGTGTGCCGGCACCGTGGCGCGAAGCTGTGCACGGAGGAGTCGGGCGAGGTGAAGCGGGCTTTCCAGTGCCCGTACCACGCCTGGACCTACGACCTGAACGGCAAGCTCGTCGCTGCCCCGAACCTGACGAAGATGCCGGACATCGGCCGCACCGAATTCGGTCTGGCGCCCATCGCGGTGCGCGAGTGGCTGGGCTACGTATGGGTGTGCCTGGCCGAGAACCCGCCCTCGTTCGAGGAGTCGGTGATCCAGGACGTGGTGGCGCGGCTGGGCGACGCCGAGTCGATCAGCGCGTACGACGTCGAGAACCTGGAACTCGGCAAGCGGATCGTCTACGACGTGCGGGCGAACTGGAAGCTCATCATCGAGAACTTCATGGAGTGCTACCACTGCGCGACGATCCACCCGGAACTGACCGAGGTGCTGCCGGAGTTCGCCGACGGCTTCGCCGCGCAGTACTACGTGGGCCACGGCGCGGAGTTCGGGGAGGACGTCCAGGGGTTCACCGTCGACGGCTCGGAGGGCCTGGACCGCATTCCGGGGGTCTCCGGGGACCAGGACCGCCGGTACTACGCGATCACGGTGCGGCCGCAGGTGTTCATCAACCTGGTCCCCGACCACGTGATCTTCCACCGGATGTATCCGATGGCGGCCGACCGTACGATCGTGGAGTGCGACTGGCTGTACCTGCCGCACGTCGTGGAGTCCGGCAAGGACGTCAGCCGCTCCGTCGAGCTCTTCGACCGGGTCAACCGGCAGGACTTCGACGCCTGCGAACGCTGCCAGCCGGCGATGAGCTCCCGCCTGTACGCCAAGGGCGGCGTCCTGGTGCCGAGCGAACACCACATCGGCGAATTCCACGCCTGGGTCCGCGGCCGCCTCGGCCTCGCCTGACCCGGAAGCTCCCGAACAGCACACCTCGCCCCGGTGCCGGGCGGCGAGCGGCGAGACATCCGCGAGCCGCCCGGCACCGGCGTGTGCGAGGACATCGACGAGGGCGTTGTGCCGAGGGGCGACTGCGCCCATCAGCTTCGTGGCGTGAGTTCGCCGCCCGGAGGGTGATGGCTGCCGCTGTTCTGTTGTAGCTGGTCACAGCGTGAGGACTGCAGCGGAGTGGGTGGTGTTCCCGGGGATACGTACTGCGCCTGGTGTGGTGCAGGGCATCCAGTGAAACTCATGTTCCCTGTACAGGTGTTGAGGGGTTGGGGTACAAGTAAACAAACTCCCGACTTGAATGAGGTCAGGCTGGTGGAAGCGCAGCGGGGCATTGCGTCAGGGACAGGACCCGTAACGGAACGGGAGCTCGCGGAGGCTCTGGGGCGGCGGTTGGCCGAGGCGCGATGCGGTGGGATCTGCGTGATTCAGCAGTCTCTCGGCGATGGGCCGACGGTGTTCGTCGAGTGCGCCCAAGAGCCGGCGAGCGTGCCCCCTGTCTCGGTGGCCGGCGTGCTGCGCACCGCACTGACCGAAGAGTTTCGGTCACCCCCTGAAGAGATCGTCTGTGTGGGGCTGTCGAGCTTGCCGCGTTCGCCGGACGGCGAGCCGGTGGCTCATGACGCTCTCCAGCTCTACCGACGCGGAGCGTTGGACGTACTGCACGTGGAACGCCGCACGGAGGATGTGGTGGCCCCGGAGGATGAGCCGGCGGGGGACCTCTTCGGCTCCTCCACGTTGTTCGAGTCCGCCGTTCTCTTCGAAGAGGGAGGACAGGCGGAGCAGGCTGTCGGGCTCGGCAACGGCGAGGACGGCGAGCCGCTTTCCATCGAGCTGATGCGTCAGGACATCGCGGAGATACTGGACGAGCCACTCGACAGGATCCCTGACGACGCCGACCTCACCGCACTCGGGCTCGACTCCATCATGATCATGACATTGGTCAACCGGTGGCAGGCGGACGGTGAGGGTGTCACGTTCGGCGAACTGTTCGCGCGCCCGGTTCTGAAGGACTGGTGGGCCGCGGTGGCCTCCGCGCGAGAAGCCGGGCAGGCCGGCGCGGAGCAGGGCCTGAGGGCGGAGGAGATATCCGTCCCGAGCGGGACGGAGCCGTTCGATCTGGCCCTGATGCAGCACGCGTACTGGATCGGCCGCGGTGACGAGCAGGTACTGGGTGGCGTCGCCGCACACTTCTACAATGAGTTCACCGGACGCGACGTGCGGCCCGACCGCCTGGAACAGGCTGTCCGTGCCCTCACGCAGCGCCATGCGATGCTGCGGGCGCACTTCACCGACGACGGCCGGCAATGGATCGCCGAGCAGAGCGCTTGGCCCGGCCTGACAATCCATGACCTGCGGGAACACGGCACGGAAGAGGCCGAGGAGCGATTGGCGCGGTTGCGCGCGGAGCTCTCGGGCCGACGCCTGGCGGTCGAACGCGGCGAGGTCTTCGACGTCCAGCTCTCGCTGCTCCCGGATGGTGCCACCCGGGTGCACGTCAGTGTCGACATGCTCGTGGCGGACGCGCTGAGCTTCCGCATCGTCCTGGCCGATCTCGCGTCGCTCTACGACACACCGCATGCATCGCTGCCTCCCATCGACTACAGCTACCCGCAATACCTGGCGCACCGCACGCGTCGCCGCGAGCGCGGCCGCCAGACTGACAGAACGTACTGGCAGGAGCGTCTGCCGGAGCTTCCCGGCGGCCCGGAACTCCCGCTGGCAGTGGACCCGGAGCGGCTCACACGGCGGTCACCGAGCCGTCGTCACCACTGGCTCAGCGGCCCCGAGCGGGATCGGCTCGCGGCGCGCGCCAGGTCGCACGGTGTGACGCTTTCCACGGTGTTCGCCACCGCCTTCGCCGAAGTGCTGGCGGCATGGAGCTCCCGCAAGCACTTCGTACTCAACCTGCCGCTCTTCGACAGGGAAGCGGTGCACCCGGATGTCTTCCGGCTCAGTGGGGACTTCACCAATCTTCTGCTGCTCGAAGTCGACCTCAGCGAGGCGGGCACCTTTCTGGACCGGGCGCGGCAGCTGCAGGGCCGGCTGCAGGCCGACATGGCGCACACCGAATACTCCGGCGTCGACGTACTGCGGGATCTGACCCGGGCCAACAACGGCGATCCGGTGTACGCGCCAGTGGTGTTCACCAGTGGGCTCAGCTTGGGGGAGCTGTTCAGCGAGGAGGTGCGCCGATGTTTCGGTGCACCTTCCTGGATGATCTCGCAAGGACCGCAAGTATGGCTGGATCACCAGGTCACCGAGCATGACGGTGGACTGCTGCTCAATTGGGACGCGGAACAGGAGTTGTTCGGCGAAGGTGTTCTGGACGCCATGTTCGGCGCCTACCGCCGGATCATCGAGTGGCTCGGCGGCCCCGATGACGACTGGGGCCGACAGCTGCCCGACCCGCTGCCGGACGACCAGCGTGCCGTACGCGCCGTCCGCAACGACACGCGCGCCCCGGGCAGTGGCTCGCTCCTGCACGAGGAGTTCTTCCACCAGGCCGCCGTGGCGCCCGGCCGTCCGGCGCTGCTGTGGGGAGACGACGAGCAGCAGACCTACGATGAACTGGCCGAGCGGGCGCTGCGGGTCGCGGGAGCACTGCGGGCGGGCGGTGTCGTACCGGGAGACACCGTGGCCGTCACCCTGCCCAAGGGGCCAGGACAGGTCGCCGCCGCCCTGGGCGTACTGGCCGCCGGTGCCGCGTACGTCCCGATCGGGACCGACCAGCCGTCGTCCCGCAGAGCAAAAATCTACCGACGGGCCGGCGTCCGGACCGTCCTGACCGACAAGGACGAGCGCGAGGAACCGACTTGGCCCGAGGGCCTCGAGCCACTCCTGCTCGACGAGGCACTGCGGGCCGGCCCGCTCGCGGAGCCGGTGACGGTGGACACGGACGCGGTGGCCTACATCATCTTCACGTCCGGTTCGACGGGCGAGCCCAAGGGGGTGATGGTAAGTCACTCGGCGGCCGTCAACACCGTGGAGGATCTCAACGGGCGCTTCGAGGTGGGACCGGAGGACCGGGTGCTGGCGGTGTCGGCGCTGGACTTCGACCTGTCGGTGTACGACATCTTCGGGTTGCTGTCGGCCGGCGGTTCCCTCGTCCTCGTCTCGGAGGACGAGCGACGCGATGCCCTGAGCTGGGCCGGTCTCGTGCGGCACAAGGGGGTGACGGTGTGGCAGTCCGTACCGGCGCTGCTGGACATGCTCCTCATCGCGGCGGAGGAGAGCGGACAGCGCTTGCCGCTACGTGTCGCCCTGCTCGGCGGCGACTGGGTCACGGTGGACCTCTGGGACCGCTTGCGCACGTGGGCGCCCGACAGTCGGCTCGCCGGCCTCGGAGGCACAACCGAGGCCGCCATCCACTCCACGGTGTGCGAGGTGACCGGCATCCCCGAGCACTGGCGCTCCGTGCCGTACGGGGCGCCGCTCGCCAATGTCACCTGCCGTGTGGTGGATGAGCTGGGGCGGGATTGTCCCGACTGGGTGCCGGGTGAGTTGTGGATCGGTGGTGCGGGGGTCGCGCTGGGGTATTGCGGGGATGCGGAGCGGACGGCGCGGCAGTTCGTGGAGTTCGAGGGGGTGCGGTGGTATCGGACCGGGGATCTGGGTCGGTACTGGCCGGACGGCACGTTGGAGTTTCTGGGGCGGGCGGATCATCAGGTGAAGGTGCGCGGGCACCGGATCGAGCTGGGCGAGGTGGAGACCGCATTCGACCAGCAGCCCGATGTCGCCCGGGCGGTGGTCCTGGTGACCGGCGGCACCTCGCCGCAGCTGGCCGCGGCCGTGCAGCCCGCACGGCGCGCACCGGACCCGGACGAGCTGCGCGACCGGCTCGTCGGGAGCCTCCCCTCGTACATGATCCCGGAGCGGATCCTGATACTCGAACAGCTGCCGCTGAACGCCAACGGGAAGATCGACCGCAGGCGGATATCGGCCCTGCTGGACGCCTCGCGCACCGGCGGCACGCCGGGTGAACCGCCGCGGGCCGGAGCCGAGCAGCAGGTGGCCGAGGTCTGGAAGGAGCTCCTGGGCGTCGACCGGGTCACGCGTGACGACGGCTTCTTTGCCCTGGGCGGTGACAGCCTGCTCGCCACCAGGGCGGCGGGGCGGCTGCGCGCCGCGGGCCTGTCCGGGGTGGAGCTCCGGACGCTGCTCTCCCGTCCGGTGCTCAAGGACTTCGCAGCCTCCCTGAGCACGAACACGGCAGCGGAAGCCCCGGCCGCCACGATCGTCGAGGACCTTGAGGGCCGTTACGAGCCGTTCCCGCTGACCGACGTGCAGCGGGCGTACTGGTTCGGCAGGACGGAGGACTTCGCCCTCGGCGGAGTGGCGTCCCACTGGTACTGGGAGTTCGAGGACGACGACCTCGACGTGCGCCGGCTGGAGAATGCCTGGAACCGTGTGGTGGCACGACACGAGATGCTGCGGGCGGTGTTCGGTGAGGACGGAACACAACGCATCCTGCCCGCCGTCCCCGAGTACCGCATCGACGTCACCGACGTGTCCGCGGGGGAGCGGGAGGCAGCCCTCACGAGGATGCGCGACAGCCTCTCCCACCAAGTGCTCGACTCGACGCGCTGGCCGCTCTTCGACATCCGGGCGGTCCGGGTGGCAGGCGGGCCGACCCGCATCGCGTTCAGCCTCGACCTGCTCGTGCTGGACGCGCTGAGCATCATGATCGTCTTCTCTGAGCTGGGGACCCTCTACCGGGACCCCGGCGCCGAGCCGGCGCCGCTGACCCTGTCGTTCCGGGACTACCTGCTGAACGTCCGGCCGGATGCGGAGCGCCGCGAGGCCGACCGGCTCTACTGGCGTGAGCGCGCCGCCCAGCTGCCGCCCGCGCCCGAGCTTCCGCTGCGCACCGACCCCGAGCAGGTCAAAGCGCCGCGCTTCACACGGCGCGAGGCCGTCGTCCCCGCGGAGCAGTGGGAGAAGATCCGAGGCAAGGCGCGCGCCCACGGCCTGACGCCGGCGGCCCTGTTGGCCACCTGCTACGCCGAGGTGCTGGGCCGGTGGTCCAGCCGGGCGGACGTGACCTTGAACCTCACCCTCTTCGACCGGCAGGAGGCACACCCGGAGATCCGGTCCGTCGTCGGTGACTTCACCTCATTGCTGTTGGCCGGGTACCGGCCGCGACGCGGTGAGTCGCTGCTGGAACGCGCTCGCAGGTTCCAGGACGGCCTGTGGCAGGACCTCGACCACGGTACGGTCTCGGCGATCGAGGTGCTGCGGGACATGGCACGGTCGGACGACCGGGCCACGGGGACGATGCCGGTGGTGTTCACCAGCGCGCTCGGCGTGGGCGCGGAGCTGGCGGCGCCGCCGTTCGCGGAGCAGGTCTGGGGCCTCTCCCAGACGCCGCAGGTGTGGTTGGACTACCAGGTCATGGACTTCGCGGGCGGCATCCGGTTCAACTGGGACGCCGTGGAGGAACTGTTCGCGGAGGGCATGCTGGATGCGATGTTCGACGCCCACCGTGAGCTGGTGCTCTCCCTCGCCGACGCGGACTGGGCCCGGCCGCTGCCGGACGCGCTGCCCGCTGCCCAGCACAGCGTCCGGACGGAGGCCAACGCGACCACGGGCGAGGTGCGGCGGGCGACGCTGCACCAGGCGTTCTTCGCACGCGCCGAGTCCGCTCCCGAGGCACCCGCACTGATCTGCGGTGACGGCACGACCTGGTCCTACGGCCGGCTCGCGGATCGGGCGCTGCGGGTGGCAGGCCACCTGACCGCGTCCGGTGTCCGGCCGGGTGACGCGGTGGCGATCCGCCTGCCGAAGGGCCCCGGCCAGATCGCGGCTGTCCTAGGGGTTCTCGCGGCCGGTGGCGTGTACGTCCCGATCGGAGTCGACCAGCCGGAGCGCCGCGCGGAGCGCATCCTCGCCCGGGCGGACGTCTCCGTCGTGCTCACCGAGGCGTTGCTGGACGAGGCGTTGGGTGCGGAGCCGCTGGCGGAGCCGGTGGGGGTGGACGCGGACGGGTTGGCGTACATCATCTTCACGTCCGGTTCGACCGGGGAGCCGAAGGGGGTGATGGTAAGTCACGCGGCGGCGGTGAACACGCTGGAGGATGTGAACGCGCGGTTCGAGGTGGGTCCGGAGGACCGGGTGCTGGCGGTGTCGGCGCTGGACTTCGACCTGTCGGTGTACGACGTCTTCGGGCTGCTGTCGGCAGGCGGTTCCCTCGTCCTCATCGAGGAGGGCGAACGCAGGGAGGCCCGGCGCTGGGCGGAACTGGTACGACGCCGGGACGTCACGGTCTGGAACACCGTGCCCGCGCTGCTGGACATGCTGCTCGTCGCGGCGGCCGACGGCCCGCCGCTGACCTCCCTGGACGTGGCGCTGGTCTCCGGTGACTGGGTCGGCCTCGACCTGCGCGGCCGGCTCGCGCGGGAGGCTCCCGGCTGCCGCCTCGTTGCGCTGGGTGGGGCCACGGAAGCCGCGGTGTGGTCGAACTTCTTCGTGGTCGGCCAGGTCGACCCCGGCTGGTCCGCCATTCCGTACGGCAGGCCCCTCACCAACCAGCGCTTCCGTGTGGTGGATGAGCTGGGGCGGGATTGTCCTGACTGGGTGCCGGGTGAGTTGTGGATCGGTGGTGCGGGGGTCGCGCTGGGGTATTGCGGTGATGCGGAGCGGACGGCGCGGCAGTTCGTGGAGTTCGAGGGGGTGCGGTGGTATCGGACCGGGGATCTGGGTCGGTACTGGCCGGACGGCACGTTGGAGTTTCTGGGGCGGGCGGATCATCAGGTGAAGGTGCGCGGGCACCGGATCGAGCTGGGCGAGGTGGAGACCGCACTCACCGCTCACCCGGACATCGCCCAGTGCGTGGTCTCGACCGTCGGGGAACCGGCGGTCGGACTCGCCGCGATCGTGGTGCCCGAGCCGGGCCGGCCGGCACCTGCCGGCGGGCCGGCCCCGGACGGATGGCGTGCCTGGCTCGCGGACCGGCTGCCGGGCTACATGGTCCCCGAGCTGCTGGTCGAGGCGGCCGCGCTTCCCCTGACCGCGAACGGCAAGGTCGACCGTGCCGAGGTCGTCCGGCAGCTGCGCGGTGCGCGCCCGCAGGAGCGGACCCTCGAAGCCCCGCGGGGGGAGACGGAGCTGACCCTCGCGGCGGAGTGGCGGGAGCTGCTGGGCGTCGACCGGCTGGGCCGGGACCAGAGCTTCTTCGTCCTCGGCGGGGACAGCCTGCTCGCGACCCGGCTCGTCGAGTCTGTCCGTAAGTCCTTTGGCGTGGTGGTGACGCTGCGCGAGTTCCTCGCGGCACCGACCGTGCGGCAGCTCGCCGAGCTGATCGTGTCCCGACGTCCGTCGGCATCGGAGCCGATGGACGAAGGCAGCATCTGACGGGGCGGGGTAAGGTATGTGTACGCGTACACGAACGTCAGGCTGTGAGGAGACGCGCATGAGTGCGGAGCAGAACAGGTCGCTCTACAAGAAATGGATCGACGAGCTCTGGCACGCCGATCCGGAGAAGATGGACGATCTTGCGGAGCAGCTCGCGGCCCCGGATTTCGTTGCCCACTGGCCGGGCGAGGACGTGTCCGGTCCCGTTCAGCTGGCAGAAATGGTCCGCCGTGGAGTCTCGCTCTTTTCCGAGGTCCGCGTCGACGTCGTCGTCGGTCCGCTCGCGGAAAACGACCTGGTGTCCGGCAGGTGGATTTTCCGGGGAAAGTACAACGGTGAACTTCCTGGCTCGCCGGCCGCCGTGGGAACCGAGGTCTCCTTCGCGGGTATGGATATCTTCCGCTGTCGTGACGGAAAGTTCACCGAGTATTGGGTGAGTTCCGACGGGCTCCAGTTCATGGAGCAGCTGGGATTTACGCCGAAACCCTGACGGTTCGGCGGCACGCAGGAAAGGGGCCCCGGGTTCGCGAACCCGGGGCCCCTCTCGTCATGGCGGGCGAGTCAGTCCTCCTGGGGTGCCGGGGCACCCGCGGAGAGGGTGGCGGGCCCGGTGCGGAGGGTGCCCGCGGCGATCACGGCCGAGCACACCGCGAGTACCACGCTTCCCCAGGCCACTGCGGTCAGCCCATGGGTGAAGGCGTCCTGCAGGGCGCGGAACGGGACGCCGGGCACGGTCTCCAGGCGACCCGCCGAGACGGCGTGAATGATTCCTTCGGCGCGCTCGGTACCGACGTGTGCCGCCGACAGCGGCCCCTCCAGGGCGCTACGGACCTGCGTGGCCAGCACGGTTCCGAGCGCCGCGACGCCCACCACGATGCCCAGCGGACGCACGCTGTTGGCGAGGCCGCTGGCCAGCCCGGCACGCTCGACGGGGACCGCGCCGAGGGCCGCCGCCATGACGGGGGCCTGGACGACCCCGCCCCCCGCGCCCAGGACCACCAGGGCAGGTGCGAGGAGCAGCCAGCTGCTGTCCGTTTCCAGCATGGTCAGGGGGAGCAGGCCGACGGCCGTGACCGCGCTGCCGATCGCCGTCACGGTCGCCGTACCGAACTTCTTCAGCAGCTTGGCCCCCATGGGGGCCGTCACCATGAACGGCAGGATGATGGGCAGTAGGGCGGACCCCGCCTGCAATGCGGAGTAGCCGCGCACCTGCTGGAACCAGATGGCCAGGAACATCATGAGACCGAAGAACGACGCCACGATGGTGAAGAGCGTGAGCAGCGCGCCGCTGTAGGCGGGGGCGCGCAGGAGGCTCAGGTCGAGCAGGGGATGGCGACCGCGCCGCTCGGCCACGACGAACAGTACGAGCAGAAGGATGCCGGCGACGAGGCAGCCGAGGGTCGTCGTGCCGGCCCAGCCGTGGTCCGGTGCCGCGATCACCGCGTACGTCACCGCGATCAGACCGGCGGCGGAAAGGAGCAGGCCCGCGGGGTCCAGCGGCCGGTCGGCGGACCGGTGGCCGTCGGGCAGGCCGCGGGAGCCGGCCACGACCGCCAGGCACAGCGGCAGGTTGATCAGGAAGGCCCAGCGCCAGCCGGCCGAGTCGACGAGCACTCCGCCCAGGAGCGGGCCGACGACGAACGACAAGGACGCCACGGTGGTGTAGAGGCCCAGCGCGCGGGCCCGGGCCTGGCCGGGAAAGCCGGCCGTCAGCTGGGCCAGCCCCGCGGAGGTCAGGACGGCCGCGGAGATTCCCTGCGCGGCACGCGCAACGATCAGCACCTCCGGCCCCTGCGAAACGGCGATCACGGTGGAGGTCAGGGCGAAGGCGAGTACGCCGAGGACGAACATCCTGCGGTGCCCCCAGCGGTCGGCCAGCACGCCGGCGGTCAGCAGGAAGGCCCCGTACAGCAGGCTGTAGGCATCCACGACCCACTGGAGTCCGGCCAGGGAGATCGTCAGGTCGGTCCCGATGTGCGGCAGCGCCACATTGACGATGGTGGTGTCGATTCCGGAGATTCCCGCTGCGGCCGCGACGACGATCAGCAGCCGTTTTTGAGCCTGTGTCCAGCGTTCTGGTTGCGCTGCCGCCTCGCGATGGTCAGTCGTCGGGCTTTCCGTCATCAGCGCGTTCCTCGTCTCCTCGAAGCGGATCATGTATACGCGTAATCAAACCAGGTGCCGCTCTACCACGGAAGAGGGTTGTGGCTGAAGTTGACCGGGTGTTAGCTTCTAGCCCGTCCGGATTGATCAGTAGGTGGCGTACGACGTTTCTGCTGCGCGCCGCGCCTTTGACCAGGCGCATGACCGGTGTCCGCAGTTGGTTGTCGACGGGGGAGCGCGTTCTTTGCGTGCCGGCCCCTCTTTCAGGAGGACTTCGGATGAATGCTGCTGAACTGCTCATCGCTGAACTCGAACGACGGGGCATTCAGCTTTGGGAAGAGGACGGCGGACTGCATTACCGGTCGCCGGCCGGAGCCCTGACCCAAGAGCTGCGCAAGGAGCTCCGGCGTCGCAAACCCGAGGTCCTGGAACGGCTGCGCCGGGCCGCCGACGGGTGGACGGCCGAGCCGGATCCGGAGAGCCGTCACGATCCCTTCCCCCTCACGGACATGCAGTCCGCGTACCTGCTCGGCCGCCGGGACGTCTTCGCCTACGGCGGCGTTTCCTGCCACGGCTACGGCGAGCTGGAGTTCGACGTGCTCGACCCGGCACGTCTGGAAGCCGCCTGGCAGAAGATGATCGAACGGCACGACATGCTGCGTGCCACGGTCGCCGACGACGGCACCCAGCAGGTGGCGCCGAGCCGGCCCGCCTATCGCGTCGCCGTCGAGGACCTGGCCTCGGACAGCCCGGAAGAACGCGCTGCCCGGACGGAGGAGATACGGGAGGAAATGGGCCACCGGGTCTACGACAGCACGGTGTGGCCCCTCTTCGACCTCCGTGTGACCCGCGGCCCCGGCAAGGACGTCCTGCACTTCTCCGTCGACTTCCTCATCGCCGACTTCCTCAGCATCCAGCTCCTGCTGGACGAACTCCGTCAGCTGTACGAGTGTCCCGACGCCGAACTGCCGGCTCCGACCATCCAGTTCCGCGACTACCTCCGCGCCGAGCGCGAACTGCGGACAGGTCCTCGCTACGAGGAGGACCGGGCCTACTGGTGGCAGCGGATCGACGAATTGCCGCCCGCCCCCGAGCTCCCGATGGAGCGGGACGCCGGGGCCGAGGGGCGGCCCCACTTCCGCCGGTACGCGTTCGGCCTCACCCCGCCGCAATGGTCCGCACTGCGGGAACGTGCGGGTCGGCACGGCGTCACCGCGTCGACCGCCGTACTCGCCGCGTACACCGAGGTGATCGGCGCGTGGAGCAGACACCCGCGGTTCACCGTGAACCTCACCCTGCTGAACCGCCTGCCCCTGCACCCCGATGTTCCCCGCCTCATCGGCGACTTCACCTCCGTCGACCTCCTTGAGGTCAGCCAGGACCACGGGGTCCCGCTCGCCGAGCGGGCGAGCGCTCTCCAGGGACGGCTCTGGGAGGACCTGGACCACCGACTGTGCTCAGGTGTCGAGGTCATGCGTGAGCTGTCCCGGCGGCGTGGTCAGGAAGCTGCCCTGATGCCCGTCGTCTTCACCAGCGCCATCGGCGTCGGCGGCACCGACGACGGCCTTGGCGAGGAGGCCTGGGGGCAGCTCGGCCACGGCATCAGCCAGACACCGCAAGTGTGGATCGACTGCCAGAACATCGAGCGGCGCGGTGGCCTCGCCACGAACTGGGACGTACGAGAAGGCGTGGTACCGGAGCGCGTCCTGGACGCCATGTTCGACGCCTACCGCACCCTGCTGCTGCGCCTCGCCGAAGGCGACGAAGCGTGGCGCGAACTGGCCCCCGTACCGCTGCCGGCCGACCAGCGTGACCGCCGCCGCGCGGTGAACGACACGGCCGCCCCGCTTCCCGAGGGGCTGCTGCACGAGGAGTTCGTCCGCCAGGCCGGCCTCACCCCCGAACGGCCCGCCGTCATCAGCGCCCGTCGCACCCTGACCTACCGGGAACTGCTGGACCACGCCCGGGCCGTGGCCGAGGAGGTGCGGGACCGCACCGACCCCGGCGAACTCGTCGCCGTGGTGATGGACAAGGGCTGGGAGCAGCCCGCGGCCGTGCTCGGCACCCTCCTCGCCGGTCGCGCGTACCTGCCGGTCGACTCCCTCCAGCCGGAGCTGCGGCGCGACCGGATACTCCAGGACGCGGCCGTCCGCTGCGTCCTCACCCAGTCCTGGCTGGCCGATGCCGCACACGCCACCGGCATCCCCCACATCCCCGTCGACACCCTGGCCCCCGTCACCACGGCCCGCATCCTCGACGAACCGCCGACTGCCCCCGACGACCTCGCATACGTCATTTACACCTCGGGTTCCACAGGGCGGCCCAAGGGGGTGATGATCAGCCACCGCAGTGCCCTCAACACCATCGAGGACATCAACCGGCGGTTCGCCGTCAGCGCCGACGACCGCGTCCTGGGACTCGCCAACCTCGGGTTCGACCTGTCCGTCTACGACCTCTTCGGACCGCTGTCCGTCGGCGGCGCCCTTGTGCTGCCCGGACACGAAGGCCGGTCCGACCCCTCCCACTGGGCTCGCACCGCCGCCGACCACGGCGTGACCCTCTGGAACTCCGTACCGGCCCAGATGCAGATGCTCGCCCACTACCTCAACGCGGAACGCGACCGCATACCCGCCGGGGCGCTCTCTGGACTGAGGCTGGCGCTGCTGTCCGGAGACTGGATACCCGTGACGCTCCCGGGAGAGCTGGCCCGACTGCTCCCCCAGCTGAGGGCCGTGAGCCTCGGCGGAGCGACCGAAGCAGCGATCTGGTCGATCCACCACCCCTTGGACGACATGACGGAGGACCTGCGCAGCATTCCGTACGGTACGCCGCTGGCCAACCAGACGTTCGCAGTCCTCGACCAGGACCTGGGCGACCGCCCCGAACTGGTCGCGGGCGAGCTGTACATCGGCGGCGCGGGCGTGGCCCAGGGGTATCTCGGCGACGACGCGCTCACCGCCGCCAAGTTCATCCGGCACCCCGCCACCGGTGAGCGGCTGTACCGCACCGGTGACCTCGGGCGCTATCTGCCCGACGGCACGATCGAATTCCTCGGCCGCGAGGACGCCCAGGTCAAGATCAGAGGGCACCGGATCGAGCTGGCCGAGGTCGAGGAAGGACTGAGCTCCGCCCCGTCCGTCGGAGCGGCCGCCGCCGTCGTCACCGGAGAGAGCGCTGCCGACCGCAAGCTGTGCGCGTTCGTCACGGGCAAGACACTCGACACAGCCCCCGAGCCCGCCGACGATGTGGTGAGCGACCTGATCGCCGCCGCGGCAGCGGTCCGCGCCGACCTCGAGGGCGACGTCGACGGCGAGGCCATCGGCCGCTTCGTCCGTGAGCTGGAAGCTGCCCTGCTGACCTCCATGGCCCAGACGCTCGGCGAGACCGGGCTGTTCGCGGACGGCGGTGCGGTGACGGCGGCGGACCTCGCCACCGCGCTCGGCGCGCTGCCTGAACACCACTCCCTCGTACGGCGATGGCTCCGCGAACTGGCGGCCGCCGGTATGGTGCGCCGCGACGACGACGGACGCCACTACGGCCTGCAGCCGGCCGACGTCGCGGACCGCACCCGGGCCTGGGAACGCGCCGAGGCGGCTCGAACCGAACGGCTGTGCCCCGCGCCCCTCATGGCGTACTTCCGGGGCAGCGCGGAGAGCCTCCGGGCGCTGCTGCGCGGCGAGGCCAACCCCTCCCGGATGTTCTTCCCCGAAGGGCGCCAGGACGTCGCCGAGGCGACCTACAGCCACAACGTGGCGGCCGAACACAACAACCGTGTCGCGGCACAGGCCCTGCGCTGCATCGCCGAGGCCCGTACGGCCGCCGACGGACCGCTGCGCGTGCTGGAGGTCGGCGGCGGCATCGCCAGCACCACCCGGCATGCCGTGGAGGCCCTGGCCCCCTACGACTTCCACTACACCTTCACCGACGTCTCGCAGTACTTCCTGCAGGGAGCGCGTGCCCGCTTCGCCGACCGCACGGACATGGAGTACCAGCTCTACGACCTCAACGCGGACTACCGGCCCCAGGGCCTCGCCGCGAACTCCTACGACGTGGTGCTGTGCGGCGGCGTGCTGAACAACGCCCGGCACACCGAACGCACGCTGCGCCAACTCAAGGAACTCCTCGTACCGGGCGGCTGGCTGGTTCTCATCGAGGCGACCCGCGAGCACCTGGAGATCAGCGTTTCGCAGGCGTTCATGATGGAGGAGTTCGAGGACTTCCGTGCGGAGCATGACACCACGTTCGTCACCCGGCGGCAGTGGCTGGACCTGACAGCCGCACTGGGCGCCGACTCGGTCGTCTGCCTGCCGGAGGAGGACGACGCGCTCTCCGGGATGGGACAGCACGTCTTCGCGGTACGGCTGCGTCCCGAGCAGGCTCGCGTCCACGGCCCGGCGCTGACCGAGCACCTCCGGCGACGCCTGCCCGAGCACATGATCCCCGCGGAGATCGAGGTCCTCGACGCGCTGCCGCTCACCGACAACGGAAAGGTCGACCGCAAGGCGCTCCGGGAGCGGCTGCGGAGCACCACACGGCCCGAGGACACCGTCGTGCAGGAGGAAGTCACCGACGCCCTCGAAGAGACACTGGCGGCCCTCGCCGCCGACGTCCTCGGTGTCCCGTCCGTGGGCCGGCGGCAAAACTTCTTCGACCTCGGCGGTGACTCGCTGCTGGTCGCCCAGTTCGTCGGCCGCATCCGGGAACAGGTTCACGAATGCGCCGAGCTCTACTTCGACGGCCTGCTGCGGCGGCTGCTCAACCAGCCCACCGTCGCCGAACTCGCCGACTACATCCGTCAGTACCGGCCCGCCGAACAGGCCGCCGGCAGCGCTCCCGCGCTCTCTCCCGTCGTCCCGCTCAACGACGCGTCCGAGGGAGCCTTGCGGGTGCTGGTGCACGAAGGCATTGGGACGATGGCGCCGTACCGGAAGCTGGCCAGGGAACTGGCCGAGCACGGCCCGCTCGCCGGTCTCGCCGTCAACGACATGCGCGGCTACCTTGCTCTGGACGCCGAGCAGCTCATCTCACGGCTCGCCGGTGACTATGCCGAAGAGCTGCTCGCCCAAGGCCACCGGCGGTTCCACGTCGTCGGATACTGCCTCGGCGGCCTGCTGGCCACCGAGATGGCCGGCCGGCTCACCGAAGCGGGCGCGGACGTCGCCTCCCTCACTGTGGTGAGCAGCTACCGCGTCCCGTACCGGATAGAGGACGAGCTGCTCTACGAGTACGCCTTCGGCCGCGTTCTCTCGGCCGACCTGGGAGCGATGGGCTACCACAAGGACGAGGAGCTGATGGGCCGGGCACTGCGCACCGTGCTCGCCGCGACGCCCGGCACGGTCGGCGAAGGGGCCTTCGACGCCCTCGACGGTGATCCGGGTCTGGCCGAGGTCGCAGAGTGCTTCAAGGCGTTGCGCGCACGCGACCCCCAGGAACGGCTGGACACCCTGAGCGCACACCTCCTCGACCAGGGCTCTCCCGTCGGTTCGGCCCAGCAGGTGACTGAGCTCTACGGCGTTTTCCGGCAGAGCTTCGCGGCCGCGACCTCGCACCGGCCCGACCTGTACGCCGGCGACATGACGTTCCTGAACCCGCGGGGCACGCTCCAGTTCCTGCCCGGGCTGCAGTCGGACATGACCGCCTACTGGCGCGACACGTGCCTCGGCGACCTGACGGTGACGGAGGTGCCCGGCGACCACTTCAGCTGCCTGGAAGCCCCGCACGTCGGAACCACGGCGAAGGAGATCCTCGCCGCCGCACAGCGCGGCGGAGCGGCCGGGTGACCGCGTACGTACCGCTGACAGCTGTGGACAGAGAACGGGGAAGGGATTTTTCATGGTGAGGCCGTTGGACACCGGACGCCGGCCGAAGGTCGTGGTGTGCGGTACACGGTGGGGACGGGTCTACCTCCAGGCTTTCCTGGAGCCGGACTTCCCCTTCGAGCTCGTCGGCATCGTGGGACAGGGCAGCGACCGCAGCAAGGCATGCGCGCAGTACTACGACGTACCGCTGTACACCGATGTGCAGCAGGTCCCCGACGACGTGGACATCGCCTGCGTGGTCATCAGCGCGGGAGTGCAGGGGGGCAGGGGAGCCGAGATCGCCCAGGCGTTCATGGACCGTGGCATGCACGTGCTCCAGGAACACGCGCTCCACCACGACGAGCTCGCCGCCTGCCTGCGGGCCGCCCGCAGGAACGGCGTGCAGTACCGGCTGAACACGCATTACCCGCACATCGAGCCGGTGCGCAGGTTCATCGCAGCGGCCCGTGAGCTGTTCTCCCAACAGCGCCCCCAGTTCATCGATGCCACCTGCGCCATTCAGGTCGCCTACACCCTCTTCGACGTCCTCGGCCGAGCCCTGGGTGCGGCACGCCCGTGGGGATTCGCCGACATCCCGGCGATCCCGGACGAGCTGCGCTCGCTCACGGAGCTGGAATTCCCCTACCGCTCCGCGAACGGCGTCTTCGCCGGTGTGCCGATGACACTGCGCATGCAGAACCAGATGAAGTCGAGCGATCCGGACAACTACACCCACCTTTTCCACCGCATCACGGTGGGTACCGACGGGGGCCACCTCACACTCGTCAACACCCAGGGCCCCGTGCTCTGGAGCCCCCGGCCGCACGGGCCGGAAGAGGCCTGGCACACCGTCCGCCTCTTCGACACGGACGCCGTGCACCTCACCTACCCCAGTGCTTCGGTGCTCGGCCCGGTCACCGGCCCCGACTACCGGGAGATCGTCGGCTCGGTCTGGCCAGGGGGCGTACGCACCGCCCTGGGGGCCCTGCGCCGGGCGGCGGTGGCCGGGGACGACCCGCTCAAGGAAGGGCAGTACTACCTCACGCTCTGTCGGCTGTGGCAGGACCTCACGACCCGGCTCGGGTACCCGACGCAGCTCACGCGGTCGGACGCCCCCGACGTACTCCCGGCGGACGACCTGGAGAAGGCCGCTCTCGCCGTGGGGCCGAAGGACGGTTGGCGTGACTGACACGGTGAACCGCACCCCCGGTGCCGACTGGCTCCGGTGTTTCCGGCCCGCTCCGGGCAGCAAGGCCAGACTCGTGTGTTTCCCCCATGCGGGCGGCGCGGCCAGCGCATTCCGCACCTGGCCCCGCCGGCTGGGCGACGGCATCGAGCTGTATGCGGTCCAGTACCCGGGGCGGCAGGACCGCTCGGGAGAACCGCACATCGACGACATGGAGGTCATGGCGGATGCCGTGGCGGCTGCGCTGCGTCCCCTTCTGGACCGGCCGCTGGCCCTGCTCGGGCACAGCATGGGTGCGGCCATCGCGTACGAGGTGGCACAGCGGCTGGCCGGCGAGCCGTTCGCCACGTGCGCCCACCTGTTCGTCTCCGGCCATCCCGCACCGGACATGCAGCGTCCCGGCACTCTGCACGAGAGCAGCGACACCGGCCTCATCGAGGACGTACGCCGCCTCGGCGGCATTGCACCCGAGGCCCTGGACAACCCCACACTGCGCGAACTGTTCCTGCCCACACTGCGCGCCGACTACCGCCTGATCGAACGGTACGCACCGACACTTGGTACGCCGCTGCGTATCCCGGTCACCGCCCTGTGCGGTGCGGACGACCCGGAGATGACCCACGCCGAAGCGCTCGCCTGGTCCAGTACCACCACGGGCGCATTCGCCGTACGGACCTTTCCCGGCGGTCATTTCTACCTCGCCGACCAAGAGGCGCGGGTGGTGGACGCGGTGACCGGGGGGCTCGACGACGTGACCGGCCGGGGCCCTGCTCCACTGCACGGGGGAAGGGGGCTCGCACGATGAACCCGGAACAGGAACGGGAGAACGCGGCACGGGGGTTCGCCATCCGCCTCTTCACCTCGGCGGTCGCCGCCCAGGAGCTGTTCACCTGCTACCTCGGCCTGAAGCTCGGTCTGTACGACGCCCTGACGGACGCGCCCGCGACCTCGGCGGATCTCGCCGAACGCGCCGACACCGACGAGCGTTACACCCGTGAGTGGCTGGAGCAGCAGACGGCCGCCGGAATCCTCACCGTCGACGACGCCGGCCGCCCCGCGGCGGAGCGCCTCTACTCCCTCCCGCCCGGCCACGCCGAGGTGCTGCTCGCGCCGGACAGCCCCTACATGGTGGCGCCCATCGCGGTCCTCCCGATGGGGGCCACCGGCCCGGTCCTGCCCGACCTGCTCACCGCCTTCCGTACCGGAGCCGGCATCCCCTACACCACGTACGGCGAGGATTCCCGGGACGGGCACGCGGGCTCCAACCGCGCGCTGTTCACCCGAAACCTGGCCGACTGGGTCCGCACCGCGCTGCCGGACGTGCACAACCGCCTGCTGGTCGGCGGCCGGGTGGCGGACGTCGGCTGCGGTGCGGGCTGGTCGAGCATCGCTCTGGCCACCGCATACCCCGACATCCAGGTCGACGGTTACGACCTGGACGAGCAGTCGGTGGCCGACGCCCGTCGCCATGCCAAGGAACACGGTGTGGCGGACCGGGTGGACTTCCAGGTACGCGATTGCGCGGACTCCCCGCGGCCCGGCCGTTACCAACTGGTCTGCATCTTCGACGCACTGCACGACATGGCCCGGCCGGTCGACGTCCTGCGTTCCTGCCGTTCCCTGCTCGCTCCGGGCGCGCCACTGCTCGTCATGGACGCGAAGGTCGCCGAGCACTTCACCGCTCCTGCCGGTGAGGTGGAACGCTTCCTGTACGCCGCCAGTGTGCTGCACTGTCTGCCGGTGGGCCGGTCCCAAGAGCCGTCGGCAGCCACCGGAACGGCCATGCGCCCCGCGACGGTGACCGCCTATGCGAGGGAAGCAGGCTTCTCCGGCACTCAGGTGCTGCCCGTGGAGGACATGTACCACCGCTTCTACCGACTGGCCGGTTGAGCAGCCATGCCGACGATTCCGACAGCGTCCGGGGTGCGGCGCGCACCGCAGCAGCCCAATTGGCCGTTGCCCGAGGCGGTGGCCGTCATCCGGAGTGTTCTCGCCACCAGAGCCGGGCTGGTCACTGAGGAGGAATGCCAGGACCTGGCGGCCTCGCTCGGACAGGCCGGCAGGGGAGAGGCGGTGATCCTCCAGGGAGGCGACTGCGCGGAACGGTTCGCCGACGCCGCTCCGTCCGTCGTATCCGCCAAGACGGACCAACTGCTGGATCTGGCGGCAACCATCCGGGACACCAGCGGCCTGCCCACCCACCCCGTCGGGCGCCTGGCGGGCCAGTACGCCAAACCGCGCTCCAGCGAACGGGAGCGTCTCGCCGACGGCCGCAGCATTCCCGTCTACCGGGGCGACGCGGTCAACTCCGCGGCGTACCGCGAAGCCGCCCGCACGGCAGATCCGGCACGACTGCTGCTGGCTCATGACGCCGCCGCAGCGGTGCTCGAAACCGTCAGGCGCTCCTGGACCGACGACCCGTCACAGCCTCGTGTGCGGTGCTCGCACGAGGCCCTGCTGCTCGATTACGAGGAACCGCTGATCAGGGCGGGGCGACGAGGACTGTACGGGGCGAGCGGCCACTTCCTGTGGATCGGGGACCGTACCCGCTCGCCGTACGGTGCTCACGTCCGCCTCGCCGCCACTCTGACGAACCCCATCGGCGTGAAGCTCGGTCCGGGCGTTGCGCCGTCGGAGGCTGCGGACCTGTCCCGGCGCTTGAACCCTCATGGGGTGGCGGGCCGGCTGACGTTCATTGTGCGGCTCGGTGCAGCCTACGTGGATGACCTGCTTCCGGGGCTGATCGCCGAGGTCACCCGCCGGGGCGCCCCCGTGCTGTGGCTGTGCGACCCCATGCACGGTAATACCGTGCCCGGACCCGGTGGCCGCAAGACGCGGCTCATCCGCGACGTCGCTCACGAGGTCATTGCATTCGTCCGCATCCTGCGGCAATCGGGGCAGCTCCCCGGAGGCCTGCATCTGGAAATGACGCCCGAAGACGTCGACGAATGCGTTGACGACGAGCGAGAGCCGGCCAGTGGCCGGTGGCCTCGCAGCTACCGGTCGGCATGCGATCCGCGACTCAACCCCGAGCAGGCCCGGCATATCGTCCACACCTTCAGCAAGCACCTGTGACGGGTCGTCTCCCGGCACCAGGATCGGTGAAAGGCTCGGCATGCGTACGTTGATCATCGACAACTACGACTCCTTCACTCACAACCTCGCGCAGTACATCGGCGAGGTGAACGGCGAACCGTGTGAGGTCGTACGCAACGACGACTCCGGCTTCCGCACGGCGGACCTGTCAGACTTTGACAACGTGGTCATCTCCCCGGGCCCGGGAAGCCCGGAGCGGTCGACGGATTTCGGTGTCTGCGCCGAGGTGATCAGGGACAGCGACCTCCCCCTCTTGGGGGTGTGCCTGGGCCACCAGGGGCTGTGCCAGGCGTACGGCGGAACGGTCGGCCCGGCTTCCGAAGTGCGGCACGGCCGACTGTCGGCCATCACGCACGACGGCCGGGATCTGTTCGCCGGGATTCCCACGCCGTTCGACGTGGTGCGTTACCACTCCCTTGCCGTGACGTCCCTGCCCGACATGCTCGAAGCGACGGCGTGGGCCGGCGACGGCACCCTGATGGGCGTCCGCCACCGCCACCGGCCACAGTGGGGTGTGCAGTTCCACCCGGAGTCGATATGCACCGAGTACGGACGCCGACTGCTGGGGAACTTCGCCTCACTCACACAGCAGGGACAGTGGCGCAGCAGCCGCTCCCCCCGAAACGCATCTCGCGGGACCGGCGCGCCCCTGCTCTCGCGCGCGGAGACCCCTGACGCTGACGGCACCGGACACCGGGTACTGGTACGCCGGATCCGTACCGCGGCGACGGCGGAACAGGCGTTCGCGCACCTCTATGGCGCGAGCCGGACCGCCTTCTGGCTGGACAGCAGCCGCGCCGACTCCTCACTCGGACGCTTCTCCTTCATGGGTGACGCCTCCGGACCGCTCGCGCGCGTGGTCGAACATGATGTGTGGCGGGGCGTCACCACGATACAAAACGGCCCGTCCATCTCAACGGCCTCAGGGCCCTTCCTCCAGTGGCTGGACACGGACCTGCGAGGGATGCCCGTCGAGACACCGGAACTGCCCTTCGACTTCGCTCTGGGCTGGGTGGGATACCTCGGCTACGAGCTCAAAGCCGAGTGCGGAGGTGCGCGCAGCCACCGTTCGGAACAGCCCGATGCCGCCATGCTCTTCGCCGACCGGGCCCTGGCTTTCGATCACCATTCCGGTGAGGTGCATCTGCTCGCACTGGCGGAAGTCGGCGCGGCGGCCGGTGCCGCGGCCGGTACCGAAGCCGCTCGGAGCTGGATGAACGAGACGGAGCAGCGGTTGAGTACGCTGCCGCCCACTCCGCTCCGGCCCGTCGGGAATCCGCACGGCGCCAGTGTTGAGAACGGCCTGACGCTACGTCACCACCCCAAGCGTTACCTCGACCTCATCGACGCCGCGCAGCGTCAGATAAGGGCGGGGGAGACCTATGAGGTCTGCCTGACCAACATGCTCACCGGTACCGCGGACCTCGATCCGTGGGAGAGCTATCGCTTCCTGAGGGAGACCAGCCCCGCCCCGTTCTCCGCGCTTCTGCGCTTCGGGGATCTGTCGGTGCTCAGCACCTCGCCCGAGCGCTTCCTGAAAGTGGGTGCCGACGGTGTGGCGGAGTCCAAGCCGATCAAGGGAACGCGGCCGAGATCTGCCGATCCCCGCGAGGACCAGGAGCTCCACGATGAGCTGTTGACCAGCGAGAAGGAGCGCGCCGAGAACCTGATGATCGTGGACCTGGTACGCAACGACCTCGGGTCGTGCGCGGCCCCCGGGGCGGTCTGGGTGCACAAGCTGTTCGACGTGGAAAGCTTCGCCACCGTCCATCAGCTGGTCAGCACCGTCCGGGCGGGATTGGACGAAGGGGTGACGGCCATCTCCTGCTTCCGCGCGGCGTTCCCCGGCGGCTCCATGACCGGCGCCCCCAAGATCCGGACGATGGACATCATCGACGAGCTGGAGAGCGGGCCGCGCGGTATCTACTCCGGTGCGATCGGCTACTTCTCGCTCAACGGCGCTGCCGACCACAGCATCGTGATCCGCACGCTGGTCGCACAGCACGGAAAGGTGCAGATCGGAGTGGGCGGAGCCATCACCTCGCTCTCCGACGCCCAGGAGGAGCTGACGGAGACGGAGGTCAAGGCGGCCGCGTTCCTGCGGCTGTTCCGTCAACCGTTCCCCGGCAGCGAAGTCGTGAGCCGATGAACGCCTACCCGCGCCGGCAGCCCGCACAGGACCGGCAGCGGTGCTACCGCGTGGGCTCAGTCGGAGCTGCCGATGAAACCATCGACCAGCGCGCCCAGGCCGACCGCGTAGGCGTCGGTCTTGCGGGCGGCCGTCCACTCGTTCGCCAGTCGGGCGAGGTGCGGCATGGCCTCCTGCTCCACCTCGGACACCATGACGATGGAGAGCGGCGAACGGTCGAGCTCCGCCGTACGACGGTCCGTCGAGGTCTGCACGACGATCTCACCGACGGTGTAGTGCCAGATGGCGCGGTAGGCGGTGGCGGCCTCGTGGTGGTCGAGCCCCGCGTCGACGAACGCTCCGAGGATGCTCTCGACCAGCCACAGGACCGAGGGCGCCATCAGGTCACCGGCGGCCAGGACGTCCACGGCCCAGGGGTGGCGGCTGAGCTCGCCGTGCAGCAGGCACCACAGCACGGTGAGCCGCTGCCGGGGGTCCTCGGGCAGCTCCGGCCGTTCGATCCGGGCCACGATCCGGTCGAGGACGAACACCAGCAGCTGGTCCTTGTCGGCCACATGCCGGTACATGGCCATCGGAGAGGTGTCGAGCTCTTTGGCCAGGCGCCGCATGGTCAGTGCCTGGACACCTTCGTGCGTCACGATGTTCTCGCTGACAGTGACGATGTCGTTCAAGGCCAGACGCGGTGGCCGGCCCCCGCGATTGCGTTGCACATCCTGCGGGCTCATTGCAGAAGTTTCGCATCCCTCGACTGGTGTGTGACCACGGTGGTCCTACGGTCGGCCGGTGCGCAGCACGAACCGCTGCAGCTTGCCGGTGGCGGTACGGGGCAGGGCCGGAACGAACTCCACGGACCGAGGTACTTTGAAGGGCGCCAGCCGCTGCCGTGCCTCTGCGAGCAGCTCCCGGGCGACCACGTCGTGGTCACTCCGGTCCAGTGCGACGACGAACGCCCGCAGCTTGGTCGCACCGCGTTCGTCCGGTACTGCGGCCACGGCGGACTCGCGTACGGCAGCGTGGTCGTCCAGCACTCGCTCGATCTCCAGCGGGGACACGGTGATGCCGCCGACCATCTCCAGGTCGTCGGCTCGGCCGACGTGCATGACGTTCCCGTGCTCGTCCAGCGCTGCCCGGTCCCCTGTACGCAGCCAGCCGTCCCGCAGCACCTCGGCCGTGCGTGCGGGCTGCTGGAGATAGCCCGCCATGAGAGTCGGTCCGGATGTCCACAGGTCACCCTCGACGCCGGGGGTGGTGACTTGCCGGTTCTGGGCGTCCCTTACCTCCACCCGGAAGCCGGGGAGCGCCTTTCCGACGGTGCCGGGCACGGCGTCCGCGAGCGTCTGGGCGCAGAACGCGCCGCCGACCTCCGTGGACCCCAGCTCGTCCAGTACGGGCGCGCCGAGCAGCCGACAGGCCTTGTCGGCCAGAGAGGGGCGCAGCGGCTCCCCGGCCGAGACAGCGACTCGGACCCGGTCGAACGCCTCGGGGGAAGCCTCGGCCGTCAGATGCGCCAGCGCGGAGGGCACGGCATGCAGCACGGTGATCGCGAACCGGTCGGCCAGGTCCTCGATGCGGGCGGGCGAGGGACGATCCGCGAGCAGCACCGCCGCCGAACCGGTGTACAGCGGGTACACGAGGGAGTTGCCCAAGCCGTAGGCGAAGAAGAGTTTCGAGACGGACAGGCTGACGTCGGTCGCACCGATGCGAAGCATGTGCGCGGCCACCGCCCGGTGGTGGTGTGTGAAGTCACCATGGCGGTGCACCACGCCGGCGGGCCTGCCGGTCGTGCCGGAGGTGTACTGGATGTACAACGGTGCGTCCGGGGGGACGGGGTGCGCGCGTGCCACGGAGGCCGTCGCCGCCCGCGCCATGAGGTGTCCGACCTCGATCGTCGCCCGGTCGGCAAAACGCGACAGCACGGGTTCCTCCGCCACGATCAGCGCCACCTCGCACTCCTGGACCAGGTGGGCGTGGTCCTCGGCGGGCAGAGCGGGGTTGGTGAGCACCGGAACCGCCCCCAGGCGGGCGGCCGCGAGGAAGGTGATGATCCAGTCGGGCCCGTCGGGCAGGGCCAGCAGCACGCGTCGGCCGGGTTCCAGACCGAGCCCGGCGAGGACCTGGGCGGCACGGGCGGCGAGGTCGTGCACCTGGCCGTGGCTGACGCGGGCGGATTCGGTGAGGTACGCCGTCCTGTCACGCCAGCCATGATGTGCGGCGCGGGCTGCGAGATCGGTGGCGAGGTTCATGGCGGTTCCTTCCTGCGCGTGGGGGAGCGGAGCGGATCAGCGGCCCTGGGCCGGAAGGAACTCGATGAGCTGGTAATGGATCCGTTCGCCGAACGGCGAATCGTAACCAACGGCACGCAGCAGTCGCGGGCGCCGGCCGTACCGCTGGGCCAACTCCGTCAGCTTGGCCGTGTTGCCGAGACTGGTGAACCCCAACAGCAGCCGGCCACCGGGCGCGAGCCTGCTGGGGGCGTCGCGCAGATAGGCGTCGTGTGCTCGGTAGTCGGGGTCGTAGAAGGCGAGTCGCAGATCGCCGCCGGTGGAGGTGCCCGGCCCCTCGCCCGGTTCCTCCACGAAGTTGGAGTTCCAGAAGACGATGTCGTAGCGCTCGCCCGCCGGCAGAGGTGCGAACATGTCGCCCTGGTGGACCGAGAGCCGGTCGGCAACACCGTGGCGCCGCGCGTTGAGGGTGATGTTCTCGGCCGCGGCAGAGGTGATGTCGGTGGCGTGCACCAAGCGGCAGCCACGCAGTGCCGCGGTCACCGCCAGGTAGCCGGTGCCGGACCCGATCTCGCAGAAGGAGCCTCCGACGGGATAGGGGATCCACTCGGCGTACAGCGCGGCGGAGCGGGTCAGATGGGGTGCGTAAACACCGGGCAGCAGGTCCCAGTCCCGGCCGAGCAGCCGGAACGTGGTTCTACCGGATATCCCTTCGTGCTGGTTCAGCAATTGCAGGGCCACCTGGGACGCTGTCGAATCCATGGACAAGAATTCCCTTCCCCGTGCCGGAAGTTCTGGAGAACTGCTGGGGCGCTGGCCAGAGAATGTACCGTATGGTCGCCGTAGAGCAACACCCCGAACCGCAGAGATTTCAGGAGCCGCCGTGTGTGTCATACCGCTTTTCGCTGTTTCACGGGTTGACGAGGTGATGTGATGAGCGCGCTGAGTGGTCTTGCGGGAAACCGGTCCAGAGGTGTGCCGATAATCGATGAAGAGCTGCCCGGGGACCCCTTCGAGCTCTATTCTTCCTGGTGCGCGGAAATTCGTCGTGACCGGGGAGCGCAGGGCGTGCGTGCGGTGTTGGCCACTTCGGGAGGCGGTGTCCGTCCTTCGATGTGGTGCACCCGAGTGGTACGGCTGCCCGGCGGGTTCGCCTGCTTCCTGCACCACCGTGGCAGGATCGGAGCCGCGCTCGCCTCCCATCCCGAGGTGTCTTTGGCCTTCGACTGGTCGGAGCGCGGACGCAGCGTGCTGGCCACCGGCCGCTGTGCTCGCCTGCCCGCCGTCGACTCGGACGCGTTCTTCGGGCGGCTCACGGAGCGGGAGCAACTGGCCGTTTGGACGGGGGGAATGCAGGAGGAAGGGCATTCTCGGGCCGCGGTCGCCGCGGCCGCAGCAGATTTCGCCGATCGGTTCAGCGGCCAGTTGATACCCCGCCCGGGTTGCTGGGGAGGGTATCGGATCACGGTCGATGAAATGCTGTTTCAGCAGGGCAGTGACGACGGAGTGACAGATTGCTTTCGATACGGAAAGCCCCCCGGAGAGGAGGAGTGGAACGTCGTGCGCAGCACGCCATGACGGCACCGGATAGGGTCCTTTCCGGTGTCGGTGAAAGTGCATCTGAATGTCCCTGAGAGTAGGAGAGTCAGTGCTTGCGGGTTGTGTGGAATGGCCGGATGAATTCGTCTCTCGATACATTGCCGAGGGGCATTGGGAAGCCCGGAGTCTGGGCGGTCTGCTGCGCGACTGGGCGCGGGAGCACGACGGGCGGACCGCCCTGGTGGACGGGAAGCAGCGCTGGACGTACCGGGAGTTGGACGAGCGGGCCGACCGCTTGGCCGCAGGCTTCCGTAACCTTGGTCTGGGGCCGGGCGACCGCGTCGTCGTCCACCTTCCCAACACGGCTGAGTTCGTCGCGGTGGTCTTCGCGCTCTTCCGGCTCGGCGCCCTGCCGGTCTTCGCGCTCCCCGCACACCGCCACTCCGAGATCAGTTATCTGTGCGCATACGCCCAGGCCACTGCCTACATCATCCCCGACGAGCACCAGGGGACGGATTTCCGGAAGATCGCCGAGCGGGTTCTGGCCGAAGTGCCTTCCCTGCGTGAGGTGGTGGTGGCAGGAGCGCCCGGCCGCTTCACGGGGCTCGACGAGCTGTACATCGAACCGTGCCGACTGCCCGAACCGGACCCCTGCGACGTCGCTTTCTTCCTCCTCTCCGGTGGCACCACTGGCCTGCCGAAGCTGATCCCGCGCACCCACCGCGACTACGCTTACAACGTCCGGCTGAGCGCCGACAACGCCCGCTTCACCCAGGACACGACGTACCTGACCGTGCTGCCGGCGGCACACAACTACGCCTTTGGCTGCCCCGGCGTCCTTGGAGTACTGCGCGCCGGCGGCAAGGTGGTCCTCGCCGACAGCGGCAATCCCGACCTCGCCTTCCCTCTCATCGAGCGGGAGCAGGTCACCGTGTCCGCTCTGGTGCCGCCACTGGCACTGGTGTGGACGGATGCCGCGGCGACCACCCGGTACGACCTGTCCAGCCTGGAACTGCTTCAGGTCGGCGGCGCGCGCTTCGAAGCGGTCGCGGCACGCCGCATGCTGAACCGGTTCGGCTGTGTTCTGCAGCAGTCCTTCGGCATGGCGGAGGGGCTCCTCGCCCAGACAGCTCCCAGCGACTCCGAAGACATCGTCACCGGTACCCAGGGCCGTCCGCTGTCCCCCGATGACGAGGTGCGGCTGGTCGACAGCGCGGGCCGAGACGTAGCGGAGGGCGAGACCGGGCTGCTCCTGGTGCGCGGCCCTTACACCCTCAGGGGGTACTACCGTGCCGACGAACACAACGCACGCGACTTCACCGAGGACGGCTTCTTCATCACCGGAGACCTCGCCGGCCGCACGCCGTCCGGTCACCTCATCATCCGGGGCAGGGTGAAGGACGTCATCAACCGCGGTGGCGAGAAGGTGTCGGCGGATGAGGTGGAGGGCCATCTGCTGGCGCATCCCGACGTGCGAGATGTCGGCGTGGTCGCCGCCCCGGATGCGCTGCTCGGCGAACGCACCTGCGCTTTCGTGGTGTTCCGCGGGCGACAACGAGAGGGCGCCTTCGGAGAACTGGCCGGCTTCATGCACGGGCGCGGCGTCGCCGACTACAAGATTCCCGACCGCTGGGAAGCGCTGGAAGAACTGCCGAGGACCGGCGTGGGCAAGGCCGACAAGGTACAACTGCGCGCTCGCGCCGCGCGTGGAGCGGCCCGTCGGCCCACCCGGCTTTCCCGCGGCGGCCGAGGAGGCACCCGATGAGCCCGGACGCACAGTCGTCCCCTGCCACCCATGACACCCCCGTCCTCGTGGTCGGGGCCGGCCCGGTCGGCCTAGCCGCGGCACTGGCACTCCGAGCGCTGGACATTCCGGTGACGGTGCTGGAGGCACGGCCTCGCGACGCCCGGCGCCCGGGCAGCCGTGCCCTGTACGTGCACCGCACGTCACTACGGTTGCTGGAGCAGGCCCACCCCGGCCTCGGGCGTGAAATGGCAGATTTCGGAACGGTCTGGCACGCCCGCCGTACCCTCTACCGGGGGCGTGAGGTCTACGCACGCACCTACCCACCGGCTTCGGGGACCGGCCTGCCGCCGTTCACCAGCCTGCGGCAGATCGACACCGAGCGCTTCCTCCGCGATGCCGCGGAATCTGCGGGCGCCCGCATCGAGTGGGACGCTGAAGTCCGCGCTGTCACTGCCTCCTCGAAGGCCGTTCAGGTCACTGTCGCCGACGGACGACAGTGGACCGCACAGTACGTCGTCGCCGCCGACGGTGCGCGGTCCGCGGTCCGGCGTTGTGCGGGCATCGAGCTCGGTGGCAGCCGGGCCGAAGGTTTCCACGTCGTCATCGACGTGGCCGACGGCTCACAAAAGCGGCCGGCGGCCCGCGAGTTGCACTACGCACACCCGCGAGCGGGCGGTCGCCATGTGCTGACGGTGCCTTTCACGGGCGGATTCCAGATCGATCTGCAATGCAAGGAGGACGACCCGGTCGAGAAGTTCACCGACCGGGATGTGCTCCAGCGGTGGCTGCCCAGGATGATCGGCTGCCCGGAGGTGATCGGCGACCTGATGTGGGTCTCCCAGTACCGCTTCCTGCAGGTAATGGCGGACCGGTTCACCGATGGTGCCGGCCGTGTCCTGCTGGCCGGCGAAGCGGCGCACCTCTTCCCTCCGTTCGGAGCGCGGGGGATGAACAGCGGCATCGCCGACGCCGACGCTGCGGCCACGACGATCGCGCTCGCTCTGTCGGCGGTTTCCGCGGAACGGGCGCGAGCCGCTGTGAATGCGTACGCGCGTGACCGCCGAGCTGCCGCTGTCGACAACAGCGCGGCGGTCGGTGCGGCCCTCTCGCACCTGCGGCCTGCCGGGAAACTCGCCCAGGCGAAGATCGAAACCGCCGGACGCCTGGCGCCCTGGGTCCCGCGCCTGGGTGAGTGGCTGGAGCGCGCCCCGTACGGGCCGCGCACGACCCACCGGAGACGCCCCGGCCCTGGCTACTGAGCATCGGGTTCGCGTCCGGCCTGGCCCTCCGGTGTCAGACGCGGTCTCCCGGGATCTTCTCGTACCGCTGCCTCAGGTCGGCGAGTACGGGATGCTCCGCGTCCAGCTGAACGTCACCGATGGCGGAGAGGGGGCGGACGGCGACCGACGTGTTGGTGGCGAACGCTGCGCGCATCCGCGGCACGTCGTCGGGGGTGACAGGACGCCTCACCGACGTATGCACCTCCTGCAGCAGGCGCATGGTCACTCCCGACAGCACGCGGGCTTCGGGCCACACCACACGTTCCTGGTCGTCGACGAAGCCGACGTTCCACGTCCCGCCCTCGGAGACGACCCCGGTCTCCGGATCGGTGAACAGTACGTCGTCGAAGCCCGCCCGCTGCACCGCCCGCCGGAGGGCCAGCTGGCCGAAGAGACCGGTGTGTTTCACCTCCGGCATGTCCCGCTGGTACGCCCTCGTCGTGACGCGCAACGGAGGCAGGTCGTGCGCTGCCGGCCGGCAGGTGACCAGGACCCGTGGCCGAGCCTCGGCACCGGGGTGCGCCGTTCCCAACGCCGGGTCGAAGACCGTTACGCGGACGATGAACGTCCCCTCCCGCTGCGCCGCGGCGTGTCTCACGAACGAAAGGACACGGGCACGGTCCAGCTCCACGTCGAACACCGTCCGGCAGTCACGGACGAGGCGGTCGAGATGGCGAGACAGGCCTTTGGCCATCCCGTCGTCGACGCGCAGAGAGGTGAAGTGGCCGAGGTTGGTGAGTGCGAGCGCCTTCAGACTATCGGCGTCGACCGGGTTGCCATCGAGGAAGTCCATCACGGCAGTCTGACATCGACCGCGCCCTCTACCGACCGGTTCGCGCTCGCTCCGTACATGGGCTCAGCGCCCCGGGAAACGCTGCAACAACTGGCCCGCCATATTGCCGGGACGAGGCGGCGACCGCTCTTGTGGAGGCCGGGTACCGGGGGCGGGGGCGTCGATGCCCCGTTCGCCGGACAGTTCGGAGACGCTGCCCTCAGCACTCGATGACGTTCACCGCGAGGCCGCCCCGTGCCGTCTCCTTGTACTTGACCTTCATGTCGGCGCCGGTGTCCTTCATGGTCTTGATGACCTTGTCGAGGGAGACGTGGTGGCGGCCGTCGCCGCGGCGGGCCATGCGGGCGGCGGTGACGGCCTTGACCGCTGCCATGCCGTTGCGTTCGATGCATGGGATCTGGACGAGGCCGCCGACCGGGTCGCAGGTGAGGCCGAGGTTGTGTTCCATGCCGATCTCCGCGGCGTTCTCCACCTGCTCCGGGGAGCCGCCCAGGACCTCGGCGAGGCCGCCGGAGGCCATGGAGCAGGCCGAGCCGACCTCGCCCTGGCAGCCGACCTCGGCGCCGGAGATCGAGGCGTTCTCCTTGAAGAGAAGTCCGATGGCGCCGGCCGCCAGCAGGAACCGCACGATGCCGTCGTCGTTCGCGCCGGGGACGAAGTCGAGGTAGTAGCGCAGGACGGCGGGGATGATGCCGGCCGCGCCGTTGGTCGGGGCGGTGACCACCCGGCCGCCCGCCGCGTTCTCCTCGTTGACCGCCATCGCGTAGAGGGTGACCCACTCCATCGCGCGGCCCGCCGGATCGCCCTCCGCCCGCAGCGCCTTGGCCGCGGCGGCGGCCCGGCGGCGCACGCGGAGCCCGCCCGGCAGGATGCCCTCGCCGGCCAGGCCGCGCGTCACGCACGCCGCCATCACGTGCCAGATCTCCAGCAGACCGGCCCGGATCTCGCTCTCGGTGCGCCAGGCCCGCTCGTTCTCCAGCATCAGGGCCGAGATCGACAGGCCCGTCTCCCGGGTCAGGCGCAGCAGTTCGTCGCCGCTGCTGAAGGGGTACTTCAGCACCGTGTCGTCCGGCTTGATGCGGTCCTCGCCGATCGCGTCCTCGTTGACGACGAAGCCGCCGCCGACGGAGTAGTACGTCTTCTCCAGCAGCGGTTCGCCGTCCGGGCCGTACGCGAAGAGGGTCATGCCGTTCGCGTGGTACGGCAGGGAGCGGCGGCGGTGCAGCACCAACTGGCGGTCCGCGTCGAAGCCGATCTCGTGGGCATCGCCGACGTCGCGGCCCAGCAGCCGCAGCCTTCCGGTCGACATGATGCGCTCGACGTCCGGCTCCGCCCGCGCCACGTCGACCGTGTGCGGCTCGTTGCCCTCCAGGCCGAGCAGGACGGCCTTGGGCGTCCCGTGGCCGTGCCCGGTGGCGCCGAGCGAGCCGAACAGCTCGGCGCGTACCGATGCCGTCCGGGCCAGCAGCCCCTCCTCTTTGAGCCGGCCGACGAACATGTGGGCGGCCCGCATCGGGCCGACGGTGTGCGAACTGGAGGGACCGATGCCGATGGAGAAGAGATCGAACACGGAGATGGCCACGGGTGGGCTCCCTTGTCTGCGCCTCGGTGCGGTGGACGGAGCCGACGAGGTTCGTCTGTGATGTCTCTGATGACGCAACCACCATCGCTATACGCAACAGCCTTTCGCGTGAGTTCAGGCGCTGTCAAGGGGAGGAGACGTACCGCGGCCGGACGTGCGGCGCCGTTAGAACGCGGTGTCGTCCCACTGGTCCAGCAGTGCGTCCCCCAGGTCCTCGCCGGCGTCGGACGCCGGGCCGCGCAGGGACTGTTCGGTCCAGATGACCTTGCCGCGGGCCGTGTACCGCGTGCCCCAGCGCTGCGCGAACCGGGCGACCAGGAACAGGCCGCGCCCGCCCTCGTCGCCCGTCTTCGCGCGGCGCAGATGGGGCGAGGTGCTGCTGCCGTCCGCGACCTCGCAGATCAGGGTGGCGTCGTCGTACAGCAGCCGGAGCCGGATGGGTTCGGCGCCGTAGCGGACGGCGTTGGTGACCAGCTCACTGACCAACAGCTCGGTGGTGAAGGCGAGCTCCTCCAGTCCCCAGGCCACCAGCCGGCGGGCGGCCTCGGCGCGCACCCCGGAGACGGCGGCGGGATCGCGCGGCACGTCCCAGGCGGCGACGCGGTCCGGATCCAGCAGCCGGGTGCGGGCGACGAGCAGCGCGACGTCGTCCGCCGGCCGCGCGGGCAGCACCCCGTCGATGACGGCCCGGCAGGTCTCCTCCGGGGTGCGGCCGGGGTGGGCCAGGGCGGTGCGCAGCAGGTCCAGGCCGGTGTCGATGTCGCGGGTGCCGTCCGTGAGGAGCCCGTCGGTGTACAGGACCAGCTGCGCCCCCTCGGGCACCGCGAACTCGGCCGTCTCGTACGGCAGGCCGTCGCCCAGGCCCAGCGGCGGGGAGACCGGCACGGCCGGGTACTCCACGGCACCGTCCGGGTGCACCACGGCCGGTCCCGGATGGCCGGCCCGGGCGAGCGTGCACGTCCCCGGGACCGGGTCGTAGATGGCGTACAGACAGGTGGCTCCTGACACCTCCGTGGTGTCGCCCTCGGGGGCCTCGTCCGCGTCGAGGCGGGTCACCAGCTCGTCCAGGCGGCCGAGCAGTTCGTCGGGCGGCAGGTCCAGGGAGGAGAAGTTGTGCACGGCGGTGCGCAGCCGGCCCATCGTCGCCGCTGCGTGCAGCCCGTGCCCGACCACGTCGCCCACCACCAGCGCCACCCGGGCTCCGGGCAGCGGAATCACGTCGAACCAGTCGCCGCCCACCCCGGCCCGCGCCGGCAGATAGCGGTGGGCCACCTCGACGCCGGAGTGCGCGGGCAGGGCGTGGGGCAGCAGGCTGCGTTGCAGGGTGACCGCCATGGTGTGCTCGCGGGCGAAGCGGCGGGCGTTGTCGAGGGACACCGCGGCGCGGGCTGCCAGCTCCTCGGCGCCCGCCAGGTCCTCCGGTGTGAACGGCGCCTTCTCCGAACGCCAGAAGTTGACCGCGCCCAGCACGGTCCCGCGCGCCCGCAGCGGCACCGAGATCAGCGAATGGATGCCGTACTCCAGGACCCGCCGGGCGCGGTCCGGCTGCTGTGCGCGCCAGCCCTTGGAGGCGGCCAGGTCCGGTTCGAGTACCGCGTGCCCGCTCGCCACGGCGACGGCCATGGGTCCGGCGGGCGCCGACCTGACCACCTCGCCGACGGGGAGGAGGGGCTGGTCGGCACGGATGCCGTGGAGCGCGGTGCGGCGCATCTCACCGCTCGCGACGTCGGGCTCCTCCCCGCGCGCGACGGCCGCCAGCAGTTCGACGCTGGCGAAGTCGGCGAACCGGGGGACCGCCACCTCGGCCAGCTCCTCGGCGGTGCGCTCCGCGTCGAGCGTGGTGCCGATGCGCGCCCCGGCGTCGTAGAGCAACTCCAGGCGCTGCCGGGCCACCTCGGCGCGGCCCGCCAGCGCCCGCAGATCGGTGGTGTCGCGGAGGGTGACCACGCTGCCCGCGCGGTCGCCGCGGTCGTCGACCGGCCGCACATTGATCGCCAGGAGCCGGTCGCCGGCCGGATGTACCTCGTCGGTGGCCGTCCGGCCCGACGCCAGGAGTTCGGCGGTACCCGTAGCCAGTCCCAGGTCGGTGACATGCCGCCGCTCCGCGTCCGGCGGCAGGCCCAGCAGGCGCTGCGCCTCGTCGTTGGCCAGCAGCAGCCGGCCCTCACCGTCGAGGACGAGTACGCCTTCCCGGACCGAGTGGAGCACCGCGTCGTGGTGCTCGTACATCCGCGTCATCTCGGCCGGCCCCAGGCCGTGGGTCTGCCGCAGCAGCCGCCGGCTCACCCAGGCCGACCCGGCCGTGGCCAGGACCAGTGCGCCCGCGGCGGAACCGAGCAGCAGCGGCAGCTGGTCCGACACCCGCGCGTTCACGCTCTCGACCGTGATGCCGACGGACACCAGCCCGGCGACCTTCCCCTTGCCGTCGACGACGGGAACCATCGTGTCCACCGCGCGGCCCACGCCCGGCGTCCGGTACGTGGTCTGGTAGACCTTGCCCGCGAGCGCTTCGGAGTAGGGGCCGACGACGTGCTTGCCGATCAGCTCGGGGTCGGGGTGCGTCCAGCGGATGCCGTCGGGGCTGAACGCGATGATGTAGGTGACCCCGGACCGCTTCCGCGCCTCCTCGGCGCGCGGCTGCAGCAGTGCGCTGGGGTCGGCGGAGCGCATGGCGCCGAGCGTCCCCGGGGCGTGCGCGAACGCCTCGGCCCCGGCGAGCGACCGGCTCCGGGCCTCCTGCAGACTCGACGCCCTGGCCTGGAGGAAGAGGGCCACCACGGCGGCGATGACGAGCAGCAGCACCACCCCCAGATGCAGCAGGAACCCCTGTCCGGCGACGCTCCGCGCGCTCATCAGCGAACGCGGGCGACCACCCGGCGACGGACGCCGGTTCGATGAGCGCCGGCCGGCGAAGCGGCGGGAGGACGACAGGGAGGACAGCCGGAAGGGGGACATATCCATACATCCAGTATGCTCGGCGATCGTTGGGCGGCCGCGGTGCCGGGCCGGTCCTCGGCAGACAGCCGGCCGGCCTCGTCGGAGGCCGGCCGGCTGTCTGCCGCGCGGGACGATGCCCTTACGGCGTCAGGAATTGTCGAATTCGTCTTCCCGGAGGCGCACGGGGCGCTCCTCACCGGCCGTGGCGGGATGCGTCGCGGGGAGGGCGCTGGTCTCCGCCAGCGTGCGGCCGCGGGTCTCCTCGGCCCACAGCACGGACACCAGCCAGCCCACCAGGGTGATGCCGGCGCCGATCAGCATGGTCACGCCGATGCCGAGCCTGCTGAGTGAGATGGGCAGCAAGTAGGTGCCCGCCGCGGCCCCGACGCGGCTGATGGAGGTGGCCACGCCGCCCGCCGTCGCCCGGATGCTGGTGGGGAACAGCTCGTTGGGGTACGTCCACTCCAGGACGGTGGGCCCGCCGGAGAAGAGGGCGTAGGCGCAGAAGCACAGCACGACCACCGCGAGGGGCAGTGAGGAGCCGCCGCCGAGCACCACGAGCGGCACTGCCATGAGCGCGAACGACCAGATGATGACGGGCCGGCGGCCGACCCGGTCCACCAGCCGCAGCGCCGGCAGGCAGCCGAGCACGAACACGACGCTGATCAGTGCCGAGCCGAGGTTGTTGTCGTTGCCCTCTCCCAGGCCGAAGGAGCCCAGGATGGTGGGGCCGAAGGTGTACAGCGCGAACATCGGCGTGATCTGACACATGTAGAACAGGCCGCAGAACAGTGTGCGTCGCAGGTACCGGCCGTGGAAGAGGTCGCGGAAACTGTGCTGTTGCAGCGACTGCTCGGTGGCCGCGGCGGCGAGCAGCTCATTGGTCGGGACGATGCGGCCGAGGGCACGCTTGATCGCCTTCTGGGCGTCTTCCGTACGGCCCTTGTTGACCAGCCACAACGGTGATTCGGGTGTCCCGATGCGCATGAGGAGGATCAGTGCGCTCAGTACGGCGGAGGAGGCGATCATCCAGCGCCAGGTGCCGGACCCGCCGATCTCGGCCATCACGTAACCGACGACGTACGCGGCGGCCGCGCCGATGTACCAGGCGAGGATGAGGACGCCGAGCAGCCGGCCGCGGTGCTTGTTCGGCACCCACTCGGCCAGCAGCGAGGTCGCGATCGGGTAGTCGGCTCCGATGGCCACGCCGAGGATGAAACGCAGGATGACGAACTGCCAGGTTTCGGTGGCGAAGACCGACAGGACGGATCCGCCGACCAGCACCGCCAGGTCGATGGTGTACATCGCCTCCCGGCCGAGCCGGTCGGTGACGGCTCCGAAGAAGAGGCCGCCGATGAAGATGCCGACCAGGGCGGCGGCGCCGATGAGGCTCTCGTCCGCCGTGGTCAGGTGCAGTTCGTTGCTCATGCCGATCAGCGAGACGCCGATGATGCTGAGCAGGTAACCGTCGAGGAACGGGCCGCCCGCGCAGGCCCAGGTGAGTTTTCGATGGAACGCGTTCAGAGGTGCCTCGTCGATGGCACGGATGGACATGGAGAACTCCCGGGGCAGGGGGCGGTGGACGGCGCGGGCCGCACAGCGCGACGCCCGTCCCGCCGCGCCCGGCCGTGCGCCGGGGGATCGCCCCGACGGCGTGGCAAAGCGGGTCGTGCGGCGGTACAGGGGACCAGAACGCGTGGTCGTCGGCTGTCCTGAACGGCGCCGTCGCGCCGGCGGCTCACACGGTGAATATGTTTCTCATGGAGCGACGTGTTTCTGCATACGCAACGGAACATCGAGAGCTCGTTCGCGTCAAGACCGTCAACGGAAGATCTCTCGGACCGTCGAACGCCCCCGTGCGGCACGGCACAACAGCCCCCGCCGGCGGGGGATCCGAACGCCTTGACACGGGTTCGGAGCCGCCCGCACACTGGCATCGCGCTGTTGCGCTGACCGCAATCCGTTTCGCTATACGCACCGAGGTGTCATGATGATTCCCGCGTGCCGTCTCGTGGACCTGCCCCGAGGCGAGGCCCTCCGGCTCGACATCGATCCGCCCATCTCGGTATTCCATACCGACGACGGCGAGATCTTCGCCATCGACGACACCTGCACGCACCAGGATGCCTCGCTCGCCGACGGCTGGCTGGAGGGCTGCGAGGTGGAATGCCCCCTGCATTCCTCGAAGTTCGACCTCCGGACCGGAAGCGTCGACGCGCCGCCGGCCCGGCGTCCGGTCCGTACGCACGAGGTCCTCGTCGCGGACGGCATGGTCTACATCGAGCCGTCCACGGCAGCCCCCAATCTGCCGCCCTGCGTCGCGGCCCGCCTCACCGCGGGAAGCGTCTGAGGGGCAACGGCGCCGCACAGCGCCGAACCGCGGCCGGCCTCACCTGGATGGGCTAATCGGGGTGAGGCCGGCCGGGCGCCGCATCTGTTGGGGGAGCGAGGATCCGCCGGTCGCCGGGGCGCAATGCGCCCGGTGACGAATTGCGGGCACCCGGCCGCCTGCCCAGCCTGAAAGCCGGAGACGCAGCCAACGCCACCGCGGTGTGCGCTCTCCGGCGAGGAGAGTGGGCGGCCGCCGGTTGTCGCGTCGTCCCGCGGGGCACCCGACCGAGGTTCGGTGATCCACGCGCATGTGCAGAATCTACGGACACTTCGACGCCCGGACCACACCGCACGAGCTCCGGTCGGTGGCCGCGCTCCAGCGGCACGGCGGCCCCGACGCGCAGACCCGTACGACCGGCGCCGGATGGGCCCTGGGCGTCGACCGGCTGGCCATTGTGGACCTCGACGGAGGGGAGCAGCCCTACACCCTCGGCGAGGGCATCGTGGCCGTCTTCAACGGCGAGATCTACAACCACGACGAGCTGCGCGACCTCCTCACCGCCCGCGGCCACACCTTCGCCGACCGCTGCGACGGTTCGGTGATCCCGGCGCTGTACCAGGAGTTCGGCCCCGCCTTCGCCGAACACCTCGACGGCATGTTCTCCGTGGCGGTCGTCGACCTGCGTACGGAACCCACCCTCTGGCTCGTCACCGACGACGTCGGCATGAAGCCGCTCTACTACCACTGGGACCAGGCGCGCGGACACCTGCACTTCTCCTCCGAACTGCCCGCCCTGCTCGCCTTCCGTGCTGTCGCCGCGCGCCCCTGGGAACCGGGGCTGGACGCCTACCTCGCCACCAAGACCCCCTTCGGCGAACAGACCATGTTCGAGGGGGTCAAGGTGCTGCCGCCCGCCACCACCGCCCGCTTCACCCGCTCCGGCGGACTCCGCCTCGTCCGGCGCTCGGCCGCCGCGCCGGAGGGCGACGCCGACGCGCAGTCGAGCCCGGAGGAGGCCGCCGAACGGACGCTGGCCCTGCTGCGCCGTGAAGTCCACCGGCTCACCCGCGCCGACGTCCCGGTCTCCGCCGTCACCAGCGGCGGACTCGACTCCGGCCTCGTCACTGCCCTGGCCGCGGAGAAGGTCGCCGACCTGCACACCTTCAACATCGCCTACCGCGGCACCTGGCCGTATGACGAACGGGGCTTCGCCCGCGAGGTCGCCGAACGCTGCGGCACCCGGCACCACCAGGTGGAGGTCGACCCGGCGGACTTCCCCGGCCTGCTCCCGGACGTCATCTGGCACCTGGGCCAGCCCAACGCCGACCCCATCGCGCTCAGTACCTACGCGTTGTTCCGTGCCGTGCGCGACGCCGGCTTCAAGGTGGCCCTCACCGGTGACGCGGCGGACGAACTCTTCGGCGGCTACGGCCGGATGAGGACCGCGGTCGACGCACCGTCAGGTACCGACTGGGTGGGCCCGTACGTCGAGGCGCTGGCCGCCGTGCCCCGCGCGCTGCGCGAATCGCTCTACACCGAGGACTACCGCGCGTTCGTGCGGCAGGAGGGCTCCGTGGCCGACGGCATCGCCGAGCGGCTGCGCTCCGCCGGCACCGGCCGGCTGCGGACCCTCACGGACTTCGAGATCGCCTCCCGGATGCCGGCCTACCACCTGCGCCGCGTGGACCACCTGTCGATGTCGGCCTCGGTCGAGGTGCGGCTGCCGTTCTGCCAGCCGTCCGTCCTCCGGTACGCGCGCACCCTGCCGCAGGCGCTGAAGGTGGCGGGGGAGCAGGGCAAGAAGGTGCTCTACGGGGCGGCCGCCGGCCGGCTGCCCGACTCGGTGCTCCGCCGGCCCAAGCAGCCCTTCACCCTTCCGGTCACCGCCATGCTGCGGCCCGGCGAGGTGCTGATGGAGTACGCACGGGAGCTCCTCACCGGTGAACGGCTGCGCAGACGCGGCCAGTTGGACCCGCAACGAGTGGCCGGGCTGTTCAAGCAGCAGGCCGAGACGCCCAACGACACCGCCGCACTGGCCATCTGGTCGTTGCTGGTGCACGAGCTGTGGCTGGAGCAGTTCTGCCCCGCCACCGGCCTGCCGGACAGTGGCGGCGGTGGTCCGGTGGAAAGTCCGATGACCGCGCACATCGCACAGGCGGAGGGCGCACCGTGCCCGACCGTGGTGCTGGACGCCGCCCGGCTGCCGCGGAACGAGGACGTGCTGCGGCCGGCGCTGACCACCGTACGGGAGTGGCTGACCGACACCGGCCGGGGACATGTACTCAAGATCGCGCTGGTGAACCCCTCCGAGCACCCGCTCTTCGACCTGGACTACCGCTTCGTCCAGGCGCTCCCCGGCGGACTGGACCGATTCGACTTCCGGGGCAACTGCGGCCACTCCATCCTCGCGTCCATCGTCGCCGCGGAGGAACGCGGCTGGCTGCCGCGGCTGGCACCCGGCGGCCGCGTACGCGTCCGCGTACTCAACAACGGTGACCACGTGGTGTGCGAGGTGGACGAGGTACGCCGCCACAGCGGCAGTTTTACCGTGCACTTCGTCCAGGACACCGCGCTGCCGCTCGCCCGGCTCCTCCTCACGGGCCGCACCATCGACCAGCTGCTGACCCGGGCCGGCGCGCACGATGCCTCGCTCGTCGCGGTGGGCAATCCGTACGTCTTCGTCGATGCCCGCTCGCTCGGCCTGACCAGCAAGGACGCGCTGTTCGCCGCGGGCGAGCAGGTCTTCGGCCGGCTGCAGGACATCCGCACCGCCGCCACCGAACTGCTCGGCCTGCCCGGCGGCGGGGCCTTCCCCAAGATCGCGGCGGTGGGGGGTTACGAGTCGGGCCGGCTGGCCGTCCGCGCCGTCTCCGTACCCGGCTGGCACCCCAGCGTCGCGCTGACCGGGGCCACCTGTCTGGCCGCCGCGACCACCATCGCCGGCACCGTCCCGCACCGGCTGGCCACCGAAGCGGGCTGTGCCCGCGGCGCGATCGAGATCGACACCCCGAGTGGATCCACCGCCGCCACCGCGGCCGTCGTTCCCGCCGCCGATCCGGCACCCGGCGAGGACAACGAGTCCCTCGCGCTCCAGTGGGTCAGCGTCAGCCGGAAGCTCGCCCACCTGACCGGCAGCGCCCGCATCACCTCGCTGTGCGACTTCGACCCCGAGGAGGACCCGGTATGCCGGCCGCTGACCGCCTGACCAGGGGCGGCGACGGCGCCGCGAACGGGGGCCACGACCTCCTGGTGCGCAACGCGCGGGTGGTCACCCCGGACGGTGTGCTCCGCGCCGGCGTGGCGGTCGACGGCGGCCGCATCACCGCGCTGACCGCACCGGACGCCCGGCCCGCCGCGCGGTCCGTACTGGACGCCGCGGGCCGCCATCTGCTGCCCGGTGTGATCGACTCGCATGTGCACTTCCGCACCCCCGGCCTGACCCACAAGGAGGACTGGGAGCACGGCAGCCGGGCGGCGGCGGCAGGGGGCGTGACCACCGTCATCGACATGCCCAACACCGAACCCCCGCTGACCGATCCGGAGCAGGCCGCCGGGAAGGCCGCGCTCATCGGCGGCACCTCCCTGGTGGACTACCGCTTCCACTTCGGGGTGACCGAGGCGACCGTCGACCACCTCCGCCACCTCACCCCGCGGCACGCGACCTCGGTGAAGGTGTTCATGACCGGGCACCACACCGCACCGCACGTCATCCGTGACCCGGAGGCCCTGGACCGGATCTTCGCCATCGCCGCCGAGCGGGGCCTCCGCCTGGTCCTGCACGCCGAGGACGACGGGGTGTTCACCCTGCTCGACGCGTTCCTGGCCCCGCCGGACAGCTACGAGTCCTACGAGTCCCGCCGACCGCGCAGCGGCGGAATCGTGGCCGCGGCCCGCGTCATCGAGCTGGTGCGCAGGCACGGCACAGCGGCGCACGTCGTGCACGTCTCCTCCGCCGAGGAGTCCGACCTGCTGCGTGCCGCGGCAGCTGCCGCACTGCCCCTCACCCACGAAGTCACCGCACACCACCTGTCGTTCTCCGCCTCCGACACCCGGCGGCTGGGCGCACGGCTGCGGCTCAGCCCGGCCATCCGCACGTCCCACGACCAGGACCGGCTGTGGGCGGCGCTGATGGCCGGCGGCGTCGCCACGATCGGCAGCGACCACGCGCCCCACACCATCGAGGAGAAGGTCCGGGCAGTGCCGGACGCACCACCCGGACTGCCCGGCACGCAGGAGCTGCTGACCGCCGTCCACACCGGTATGCGGCGCCGCCACCCCGGGCTGACCGCCGACGAAGTACTGCTGCGGGTCGCCCGGCTGGCCTCCGCAACACCGGCCGACCTGTTCGGTCTTGCCGGGCGCAAGGGGCGCATCGTTCCGGGGCTGGACGCCGACTTCGTGCTCTTCGACGCCGAACGCACCTGGTTCCTGTCCGGGGAGCACATCCGGTCCAAGTGCGGCTGGTCGGCCTACGAGGGCTGGACCTTCACCGGCCGCCCGGACGTCACCGTACGCCGCGGCGAGGTGATCTACGACGGACGCGGTGCGCAGCCGTGGTTCGGTTCGCCCGACGGAATCTGGCTGACCGCCGGAGTGACCGGCCCCGGCCGTACCGGCCCCGCCGTCGGTCCGTCCGGCGGCCGGTGAGCCCGGTGGCCCGGAGCGGCGCGCCACCGGGGGCCGTCAGGTGCCCGGTCAGCCGGCGAGCGCCCGCGTCACGTCGTCGAGGACGGTACGCGCGGCGATCGACCCGCCGGAGCTGTTCCACGCCGAAGATCACCGACGCGCAGGGCGGGAAGGTGACGGTGCCGGCCGCCCCCGAGAACGTGGGTGCGGTGGTGGGCGAGCGCGAGCAGGTCTTCTCCTCGGCGGCCTCCGCCTACCTCGGCCGGCTGCTGTGGAACGAGCACAGGTCGGGCCGCCTGTAGGGCGCACCGCCGGGCGCTCGGGGCGGGTGCACAGGGTTGTCCTATAGTGCCGCGCATGCGTACAGAAACACCCTGCGGTGCGGCCGTCGCACCGGACGGCCACCGCCGTCCCCGCACCCCCGCCGGCCTGCACCTTCCGGCCCGGCGGGCGGCGTCATGACGCTGAATCAGCTGCGCGCTTTCGCCGAGGCGGAGCGGCTCGGCTCCTTCACCGCCGCGGCGGGCGCCATGGACATCGCGCAGGCCTCCGTGTCGGAGCTGGTGCGCCGCCTGGAGGAGGAACTCGACGCGGTCCTGTTCGTGCGCGGCAGCCGCCGGCTCGCCCTCACCGCGGCCGGGCGCGAGCTGCTGCCGTACGCGCAGGAGACGCTGCGGGCGGCGGACAGCGGAGTGAAGGCGGTGCGGTCCCTCGGCTCGCTGGGCGGCGGCACCGCCACGTTCGGCGTCCTGCGCAACGCCGACTACTACCTTCTCGCCAATCTCGCGCAGACCTTCCACGCCCGCTACCCCGCCGTCCGTGTACGGCTCGTCGGCCAGAACTCCGCCGAGACCGCCCACGCCGTCGCCGCCGGGAAGATCGAGGCGGGCCTGGTGGTGCTGCCCATCGACGACGAGGGCCTGGTCGTACGGCCGCTCATGCGGGACGAGGTCTTCTACGTCACCGCGGACCCGGAGCGCGCCGCGGCGCCCGTGACCATCGAGGCGTTCGCCGCGGCGCCCCTCGTGCTGTACGACGCCCACTACGGCTGGCAGGACCCGACCCGGCGGCAGATCGCCGAGCGCGCCCAGCTGGCCGGGGTCCGGGTGGAACCGCTGATGGAGCTGGAACGTGTCGAGGCGGCGCTGAACCTCACCGCCGCCGGGGTGGGCGACACCATCACCAGCCGAGCGGTGATCGACAGCCCCGGCTTCCCGGCCGGGCTGCACACCGTGCCCTTCGCCGAGCCGCTGTACGACACCATCGCCCTGGTCAGACGGCGGGGCCACCCGCTGTCCCGGGCGACCCGCGAGCTCGCCCGCCTCGCGGAGGACACCATCCGCGAGCTCCGTGACGAGGCGCAGCGGGTGACGCCGGAACCGTAGAAGGGAGCCATAGGGAAACCCTGTGGGAGGCCCAGGAATCACTCCTCTAGTCCTGTGGCGGGGCCGCGTCTACCGTCCCTGACATGCAGATCACGCACCACGAAGCGCAAGCACTCGCCCCGTTCCAGTGGCTCAAGAAGCCGGCCGTCGACGGCCCTCCCGCGCAGCGCGACCCCAAGGTCGTCGAGCGCGTCTCGGAGATGCTCTCCACCATCGAGCGCAAGGGCCTCGACGCCGTACGCGCCTACGCCGAGGAGCTCGACGGCTGGTCCGGGGAGCTGGAGATCGGTGCCGAGGAGCTGAAGAAGTCCGGCGACGCGCTCCCGCCCGACGTCCGCACCGCGCTCGAAATGGGTTACGAGCGGACGAACCGCTTCGCCACCGCTCAGCGCGAGCACCTGACCGACTTCGAGATCGAGCTCGCCCCCGGAGTGCGGGGCGGCCAGCGCTACGTCCCCGTCACCCGGGTCGGCGCCTACCTCCCGGCCGGCCGCTTCCCCCTGCTGGCCAGCGCCTTCATGACCGTCGGCGTGGCGAAGGCCGCCGGGGTGCCCACCGTCGTGGCGTGCACCCCGCCCTCGGGTGAGCACGGTGCCCACCCCGCCGTGCTGTACGGCGCGTACCTCTCGCAGGCCGACCGGGTCTTCGCGGTCGGCGGCGTGCAGGCCCTGGGCGCGATGGCCTTCGGGCTGCTCGGCGAGGCCCCCGTCGACATGCTCGTCGGCGCCGGCAACGCCTTCGTCACCGAGGCCAAGCGGCAGCTCTTCGGCCAGGTCGGCATCGACCTGCTGGCCGGCCCCTCCGAGGTCGCCGCCATCGCCGACGACACCGCCGACCCGGCCTGGGTCGCCGCCGACCTGCTCGGCCAGGCCGAGCACGGGCCGAACTCGCCGGCCGCGCTGATCACCACCTCCGAGGAGCTGGGCCGCAAGGTCATCGCCGAGATCGACCGGCAGCTCGAAACCCTCACCACCCGGGAGATCGCCGGCGCCGCCTGGCGCGACTACGGCTCCGTCATCGTCGTCCGCAACGCCGAGGAGGCCGTCGCCGTGTCCGACGTCCTCGGCCCCGAGCACCTGGAGATCCAGACCGAGGACGACGACTTCTACCTCCGCAACCTGACCAACTACGGGTCGCTGTTCATCGGTCCCTGGTCCACGGTGGCCTACTCCGACAAGGGCATCGCCGGCACCAACCACGTCCTGCCGACCGGCAAGACGGCCCGCTACAACGCCGGGCTCTCGGTCTCCCGCTTCCTCAAGCCGCTGACCTACCAGCGCGCCGCAAAGGAAGGCACGGCCGCGCTGGCCCCGGCCGTCGAGCGCATCTCCGCCTTCGAGGGGCTGGCAGCCCACGGCGCCACCGCCACCCTGCGCATCGACGAGATCGGCCGGCGTTCGGGCGCCTTCGACTCCGTCCCCGCGGCCCTGCGCGACCAGCTGTAGCCTCGTCCGCCCCGCCTTCGCGGCAACCGGGAGGCGGGGCCCGTCACACGTCCCGAGGACCACCCCATGCCACATGAGTCACCCGTCCCACCGCCATCCGGCGAACCCGGCAGAGCAGAACTCACCCAGGGGCTCAAGGGCCGCCAGATCACCATGATCTCCATCGGCGGAGTGATCGGAGCCGGCCTGTTCGTCGGTTCGTCCACCGCCGTCGCCACCGCCGGTCCCGCCGTCATCCTCGCGTTTCTGGCCGCCGCCGCGCTGGTGGTCCTGGTCATGCAGATGCTCGGCGAGATGGCCGTCGCCAACCCCGACACCGGCTCCTTCTCCACCTACGCCGACCGGGCGCTGGGACGCTGGGCGGGATTCTCCATCGGCTGGCTCTACTGGTGGTTCTACGTCCTCGTCATCCCCATCGAAGCCATCGCAGCGGGCGAGGTCCTCGGTGGCATGGCCGGGGTGCCGACCTGGATCCCCACCTTCGCGGTCATCGCCGTACTGGCGGGCACCAACCTGCTCGCCGTCCGGAACTACGGCGAGTTCGAGTACTGGTTCGCGCTGCTGAAGGTCATCGCGATCGTGGGCTTCCTGGTCCTCGGCCTCCTCGCGGTCTTCGGCGTGCTGCCCGGCTCGGGCACCAGCGGGGTGTCGAACCTCTGGAGCAACGGCGGATTCGCGCCCAAGGGCGGCATCGCCGTCCTCGCCGCCCTGCTCACCGCGATGTTCAGCTTCCAGGGCAGCGAGATCGTCACCATCGCCGCCGCCGAGTCGGAGGACCCGAAGAAGAACATCAAGAAGGCCATCAAGGCCGTCGTCTGGCGGCTCGGCCTCTTCTACATCGGGTCGATCTTCCTCGTGGTCAGCCTGGTGCCCTGGAACGCCGACGGGCTGGCCGCCGGCTCCTACCAGGCAGTCCTGGAGCGCATGAACGTGCCCGGCGCCCGCCAGATCATGGACGTGGTGGTCGTCATCGCGGTGTGCAGCTGCCTGAACTCGGCCATCTACACCGCCTCCCGCATGGCCTTCTCCCTCGCCAAGCGGAAGGACGCCCCGGCGGCCTTCGCGGCCGTCTCGCCCGGCGGCGTACCCCGCAACGCGGTCGCCGCCTCCACCGTCGTCGGCATCGTCGCGGTGACCGCCAACTACCTCGTGCCGCAGGTCTTCACGTATCTGCTGGCGTCCAGCGGTGCGATCGCCCTGATGATGTACCTGGTCATCGCGGTCACCCAGTACGCCACGCGGCGCCGGCAGGAGGAGCCCGCCGAGGTGCGGATGTGGCTCTTCCCGCACCTCACCGTGGCCACGATCGTGTTCATCGCGGGAGTGCTGGTCCTCATGGCGGTCCTGCCCGGGCACCGCCTGGAACTGTGGCTCTCGTTCGGCCTCGCCGCGGTCCTCGTCACCATGGGCATGCGGCTCCAGCGCAAGTACGGCAGCGGCACCGGCCACTCCGACGGCGCGGCATCGCCGGACGACGGTGCCCATGACCCGGCCGCCCGGCACGAGACCGTGCAGCGGCGCTGACCGGCGATCCGGCGAGCGGTTCAGTGCAGGCGCGCGTGGGTCGCCCGGGGGACGAATTCGGTCGGCAGGACGAGGCGTTCACCGGCCGGATCGGCCTCCCCCGTGATCCGGCGCACCAGCAGGCGCGCCGCCTGTCGGGCCAGCTCCCGCAGGTCGTGGCGGACCGTGGTCAGGCGGAACACCTCCCAGTCCGCCATCGGGAGGTCGTCGAAGCCGATCACCGTCAGGTCGTCCGGTACCCGCAGCCCGGCAGCGATGGCCGCGTTCAGCACGCCGATGGCGACCACGTCGTTGCCGCAGAAGACGGCGGTGGGCGGCTCGTCGGTGTCCAGCAGCCGGGGGAGCGCTTCGTACCCCGTCGCGTACTCGAAGGCCCCGCGGACGACCCGGCTGTCCGGCAGGCCGAGGCCCGCTTCGGCCAGCGCCAGGCGGAAGCCGAGCTCGCGGTCCCGGCCGGTGGTCGTGTTGGGCGAGCCGAAGATGCCGGCGATGCGGCGGTGGCCCAGCTCGGTGAGTACGCCGGCCACGAGCCGGCCGCCGCCCTCGTTGTCCACGACGGATGCGTAGCCGCCCGGCCGGCCGGTGTCGCGGTTGAGGAACACATAGGGGATGTCGCGGCGGTCCAGCTGGGCCGGCAGCCGGGACTCGGTGGTCGCGGTCGCCAGGACCACCCCGTCCAGGGACTGGTCCAGGAGCTTCTCGCCCGCCACCGCCTCGTCGGACCGCTCGGTGATCAGCATCATGCGGTAGCCGAGGGCCTGGAGCTCGTCGTGCAGCGGGGCGACGACATGCGGGTAGAACGGGTTCGTCAGATCGGTGACGATCACCCCGATGCGGCGCGTGGCGCGGGTGGACAGGGTGCGTCCCGCCTCGCTGGGGAAGTAGTTCAGCGCCTGCGCGGCCTGCCGGACCTTCTCGCGGGTGGCCGCCGAGACCCGGTGGTCGTCACGGAGCGCACGGGACACCGTGGCCTGCGAGACGCCCGCCAGCCTCGCCACATCGTGACTCGTGATCGCCACCCGTACTCATCCCCTCGCCCTGGTCCGCCGCACTGTCCCGCACGGCCCTGAGTATACGTATGTACCTGTTGGTGCGGGTGGCGGCCCTCGGGTCGGGCCTCGTGGCCCGACCGCATCAAGCATACGTCTGCAATCGATCTTCGCCGACCCCTTGACAGTGCAGGAGGCACGGCTGTCAGATCAATGCATACGTATTCCACGGGGAATTCCGAGAGAAGGAGCGACCGTGACCGACGCCGTCGTGACCACCGAAGAACTGGATCGCCGCACGATCCGCCGCAGCGACTTCGTCTCCTGCAACCAGGCCTTCATCGACTGCCGTACGCCGGGCTCGGACCGGAAGGAGAACTACGCGATGATCGGGCCCGGGGTCTCGCAGTCCTCCGGGCAGCACGTCAACCTCCGCCTGCCGCACGGCTTCCAGATCGGCGCCGCGGCCATGCCGAACGGCATCACCAACAACCTCCACCTGCACTACACCGCCGAGGTGTTCGTCTGCACCGAGGGCGAGTACCTGCTGCGCTGGGGCGCCGACGGCACCGAGGGCGAACTCACCCTCAAGGCCGGCGACGTGGCGTCCGTCCCCACCTGGATCTTCCGCGGCTTCACCAACACCGGACCGGACGACGGCTGGATGTTCACCGTGCTCGGCATGGACAACACCGGCGGCATCATCTGGGGCCCCTCGGTGCTGCGCGAGGCGGAGGGCCACGGCCTGTACCTCACGGCCGACAACAAGCTCATCGACACGGTTGCCGGCGACGAAGTGCCCGCCGACACCGAGCTGACCAAGCCGATGGCGCAGGAGTACATCGACCGGCTGCGCAGCTACAGCCCCGAGCAGATGAAGCGGCGCATCGCGGCCTCCGACGAACTGGTCTGGTCCGACCGTCCCTTCCTCGACAGCACACTGCCCGGCGGCGGAGCGCGGCTGAGCTGCGTCATCGGCTACGGCATGACCGAGGACCTGCACCAGGAGCCCCGGATCCACAACCCGCACGGCCACAACGCCGCCTGGCTGCGCGCCGAGCCCGGCCAGGGCGTCTCGATCCACCGCCAGCAGGAGACCCAGACGCTGATCGTCAAGGACGGGCTCTGGGAGGTCACACTGAACCGCACCGACCCCGTCTCCGTACGCCTGGGGCCGCGCGACATCCTCTCCGTCCCCGAGGGCGCCTGGCGCACCTTCCGGAACGTGGGGGAGACGGAGGGCGACGTCCTGATCGTCAACGGCGGTGACGCCCGGGTGCGCCTGGAGTGGGACGAGGAGGTCGTCAAGGCCGCGGCCGACGCCGGTCTCGGCGTCGACCACAACGGCTACGTCGCCCCGTACGCCCTGCTGCCCCGCTCCGCGCGCCGCTGATGTCCACCGCACTCCCGGACGGGGCGACCGGCCCGCTGCCGCTCGTGGTGGTGCCCGGCATGCTGTGCGACCACGGCCTCTGGTCCGGCGTCGCGTTCCCCGAGCACCACCAGGTCCGGCATGTCGCACTGACCCGGCCGGACATCGGCCGGCAGGCGGAGGAGGTGCTGTCGGCGGTACCCGGCCCCTTCGTCCTCGTGGGGCTCAGCCTCGGGGCGATCGTCGGCTTCGAGGTGCTGCGCCGGGCGCCCGAGCGCGTCGCGGGCTTCTGCGCGATGTCGACGAACGCGGGGGCGCCGCGCCCCGAGCAGTACGCCGCCTGGCGCGCCATGGACGGGCTGATCGCCGAGGGCCGCTTCGAGGAGGCCGTGGCCCGGACCCTGCCCGGCATGTTCGATGCGCCCGCCCCGCCACCCGAACTGGCCGCCCGCTACCGGGACATGGCGTACCGGGTCGGCCCGGACGCCGCACGCGCCCAGCTCGCCGCCCAGGCCACCCGCTCGGACGCGCACGGCACACTGCGCACCGCCCGCTGTCCCGTGACCGTCCTGTACGGCACGCGGGACGCGCTGTGCCCGCCGGACTTCCACCGTGCGATCGCCGACGCCGTACCGGATGCCCGGCTCACCGCGGTCCCCGGCGCCGGCCACCTGCTGCCGGTCCAGCAGCCGGGGCCCGTCACCACCGCGCTGCGTGCCCTGGTCGCGGCGGCGGAAGGGGCCCGCCCGGCGCTCCGTACGCCCGGCGGGGCCGCGCCTTCCCGGCCCGCGTGACCTGCGGGTTCACCGCCCGATCGCCCTGCTGGTTCGCCGCCCACCGTCCAAACACCGACTGTCCGCACACCCACTGCCCACCGCCCGCACAACGCCACCGTTTTTCGCACCCCCGCTTTCCGCACCCCTCCCGAGGAGAGTCCGTCATGCTCCGATGTCCACCACCCACCGAACCCACCGGAGAGGCGTGCGTCCGCAACGGCACACTGCCGCGTCACACTGGAGGTGCCGCATGACGGCCGGGGCGGGGCCGCTGGCCGGGCGTACCGCACTCGTCAGCGGCGGTGGCAGCGGGCTGGGAGCCGCCATCACCCAGGCCCTGCTGTCGGACGGCGCGCGGGTGGTGATCACCGGCCGCAACGAGCGCGCCCTGAAAGAGACCGCCGCGCGGCTCGGCCCCGGTGTCTTCCCGCGCGTCTGCGACGTGTCCGACCCGTCCGAGGTGGCCGCGCTCGCCGACAGCCTCGCCGGTGAGGAGATCTCGGTCCTCGTCAACAACGCCGGCATCGCGGGACCGGTGGCCCCGCTGACCGAGATCCGGGCGGACGACTGGGACGAGGTCTTCGCGGTCAACGTCCGCGGTGTGTTCCTGATGTGCCGCGCCTTCCTGCCCGCCATGACGGCGCGCGGCGCGGGCGACGTCATCAACATCGCCTCGGTGTCGGGGAAGCGGCCACTGTTGCGCCGTACTCCCTACTGCGCGTCGAAGATGGCGGTCATCGGCCTCACCGCGACGCTGGCGGGCGAGGTGGGCCCGCAGGGCGTCACGGTGAACTCGCTCTCGCCCGGCCCCGTCTCCAGCCCCCGGATGGCACGCAACTTCCGGCTGGAGGCGGAACGGACCGGCAGCAGCTACGAGGAGGCCGAAGCGGCGTTCGTGTCCCGGTCGGCGCTCGGCCGGATGGTCACCGAGGAAGAGGTGGGCGCTGCCGTGACGGCGATGCTGCGGATGCCGGGGCTGTGCGGTGCCGACATCGACCTGTCCGCGGGGATGGTGGCGCGATGACGGACGTGACGGAGGGGCGCCCGGCACCGCGGCCGCGTCCCTCGCTGAAACAGCGGCTGGCCGCGGGGGAGCGGCTGTACGGCGCGCTGTTCCGGCTGCCGTCGGAGACGCTGGTGGAGATGGCGGGGGTGGCCGGCCTCGACTACGTGGTCATCGACTGCGAGCACGGCCCGGCCGACATGACGGCGCTCCAGCACCATCTGACCGCGGCCGCCGCGCAGGGCATCGACGTACTCGTCCGGGTCGGTTCCGCCGAGCCCGCGCTCGCCCTGCGCTGCCTTGACCTGGGGGCGGCCGGGATCATCCATCCGCACATCGACAGCGCGGCGGATGCCCGGCGGGCGGTGGCCGGGGACCGCTACCCACCGCTGGGGGAGCGGGGGTTCGCCACGTACAGCAGGGCGGGCCGTTTTGGCACGGTCACCGCGGCCGAGCATCTGACGGCCGCGGAGGAGACCCTGGTCGTGGCGATGATCGAGACGGCGCGTGCCTGTGCGGCGGCCCCGGAGATCGTCGCGACGGAAGGCGTCGACGCGGTCCTGGTCGGCCCGGCCGACCTGGCCGTGGACTGCGGCTTCCCGCCGAAGGAGACCCTCGACGGGCTCATCGCCGATACGTACCGGGCGGCGCACGACGCCGGCCGCGCGGTGATGTCCATCGTGCCCGGCACCGCCGCCGCCAGGGCCGCCGAACGGGCCGGAGCGCAGTTGGTGCTCTACAACGCGGCGCAGGTCCTGATGGACACCTTCCGGACCCTCACCGCGCCCGCTGTCGAAGCAGCCGGAGAAGACGGCCGCTGACCGCGTCACACCCCTTGACGCTCCCCACTGCCCTCTCTAGTGTCGGCGCATCGCATTTCATACGTATGCACACCGCGTACGCGCACCCCCCTCACCCCCCCTGTGAACCCCCTCTGACTCCCCCATCGCGCGAACGGAGAAGCCATGTCCGCTGTAGCGCCACCCACAGCTGTCGACGGCACGCAGACCGCCGGCCCCGAGAACCGGAAGGCGATACGCCGGGCCATCGGCGCGGGCAGTATCGGCAATTTCGTGGAACAGTTCGACTACGGGCTCTACGGCTACCTGGCCCCGATCCTCGCCCCCTCCTTCTTCCCCGCGAGCAACCCCACCGTCGCGGTGCTCAGCACCTACGCGGTCATCGCGATCGCCTGCCTGTTCCGCCCCCTCGGCGGCAGCCTGGTCGGCCGCTGGGGCGACCGGGTGGGCCGCAAGAAGACACTGCTGTGGACCATCGTGGTCATGGGCGTGTCCACCGCCATGATCGGTGCGCTGCCGACGTACCACCAGATCGGGCTCGTCGCGCCGCTGCTCCTCCTGGTGATCCGCATCGTCCAGGGCATGGTCTCCGGCGGGGAGTACGTCGGCGCGGTGGCCTTCGTCGTGGAGTGGGCCGAGCCCAACCGGCGCGCCTACTACGCGTCGTACGCCTCGAACAGCTGCTTCTTCGGCATCCTCGCGGGGGCCGGCACCGCGGCGCTGACCAGTGCGGTGTTCCAGGGGGACGCGCTCGACTCCTACGGCTGGCGCATCCCGTTCCTGATCGCCCTGCCGCTCAGCGCCGTCGGCGTGTGGCTGCGGAAGCGCATCGAGGAGACCCCCGAGTTCGTCCGCGCCACCGCGGACGGTGCCCAGGTCGTCAAGGCGCCGATCCGCGAGGCGCTCCGGTCCCAGCTGCGGCCGATCCTCGTCTACTGCGGCGTCTCGATCATGCTGGCGATCCTGTCGTACAGCTGGGTCACCTTCTACCCCGAGTACCTGACCGGGACGCTGGGGCTGCCCCGCTGGATGGCGCTGGCGTCCAACGCGATCTCGGTCGCGGTCCTCATTCCGCTGCTGCCGCTCGCCGGCATCCTCTCGGACCGGATCGGCCGCAAACCGATGCTGGTCATGGGTGCCGTCGCCTGTATCGTGCTGGTGCCGCTCGCCTTCTACGTGGGCGAGCAGGCCACCTTCGGTGCCGCGATCGCGAGCCAACTCATCTACATCATCCCGGAGTTCTTCCTGACCGGCATTGTGACGGTCTGCCTCGCGGAACTCTTCGCGACCCGTACCAGGTTCAGTGCCGGCGCGATGGCGTACAACGCCTCGTTCTCCATCTTCATGGGCATCACGCCCTTCGTGGCGACGCTCCTGGTCTCCTCCTTCGGCACGATCTACGCCGTGTGGGTCTACCTCGCGGCGGCCGCGGTACTGGCCCTCGTCGTGGTGACCTCCTTCATGACGGAGACGTACCGGAGCCACCTGGGCGAGGACAAGTTCGCGCGCTGAGCGCCATCGCCCATGCGGTCCGACGCACCGTCAGGAACCGCGTCGAGCACCCCGATCCGAAGCCCTCAAACGACCCCCTCATGCATACGCATTCATCTCTGGAAAGGAACAGCACCATGGCACTGGATCCCGTCGCCTACCGCCCCTACGAGGACCCCGACGATTTCATCCGCGAGGTCACCGACCGCATCTGGGTCGGCCGCGACATCTCCTACATCGTGGACAACTACGAGCCGGACTCGATCGTCCACACGAGCCTCGGCACCGTCGTCGGCCGCGACGGGGTGATCGAGGGCAGCACGATGCGGATGGGCAGCACGCCGCAGCACATCGGTCAGGCCGAGGACGTGGTGTGGGAGGCCCGCGGGGACGACGCCTTCCTCAGCTCGCACCTGGTCTTCTCCGCCGATGAGCACCTCGTGGACGGCAAGAACGTCCGGATCCGCAAGCGCACCATCCCCAACTGCCTCTACCGCAGGGGCCGGATGGTCGAGGAGTGGGTCGTCCGCGACGAGCTCGCCGAGTGCCTCCAGCGCGGCCAGGACCCGGACGAGGCGGCCCGCGCCCTGCGCTTCCAGGGCTGGACCGGGTCGATGCTCGACGCGCCGCCGAAGGACGTCCTCGCCGAGGGCGTCAGCGGGCCGCGCCCGGACGACTACCGGCCCGAGTGCGAGATGGTCCTCGAATTCATCGACGAGGTGTGGACCCGGCGCCGGCTGCAGAAGGTCAACGACTTCATGGCGCGGGACCTCTTCCTGCACACGATCGGCGACCGGACCGTCATCCGTCCCGAGCGCTACCAGCGTGACCTGCTGGCCATGGTCGGCCCGTTCCCCGACGCGCGCTTCGAGGTGCGGGACGTGCAGACCAACTACGCCGAGCGGTACGCGGGGCTGCGGGTGGCCGTCATGTGGACGATGCAGGGGACCTACCGCGGCAACCCCGACTTCGGCCCGCTGACGGGCAAGCCGGTCACCGTACTGGGCATGTCCCAGTTCCTGATCCAGGGCGGCCGGATCGTGAAGGAGGTCCGGGTCTACGACGAGATCGCGCTCCGGGCGCAGATCAACAGCACCCGCGGCGAAGGCGCGGGCGTCGCCGCCAACATCTACTGATCCCTCGGCAGACTGACCCCGCAACGGACTGATTCCTCTCCGGCAGGATGCGAAAGGGCCCGGGCTCCCAGGAGTCCGGGCCCTTCCTGTCGGTGGTTCCCCGCGGCGTCACGGTACGTCCGCACCCCGGTCGTCGCAGAGGCCGTTCTCCCAGCTCCAGGCGGCGATCTCGACGCGGTTGCGGGCGGCGAGCTTGCGCTGGACGTTGCCGAGGTGCGTCTTGACGGTGGAAAGGGTCACATACAGCTCGGCGGCGATCTCGTCGTTGGTGCGGCCGCGCGCGACGAGGCGTACGACGTCCCGCTCCCGCTCCGTCAGCGGTTCGGACGGTGTGGTGGTCCGGGGCGCTGCCTCCGCACGGGAACGGGCCGTGGCGCGGGACGGCTCCGGCGGCGCCATGTGCCGGAGCAGCCGGACGGTGATGGCGGGGGAGATCAGGGAATTGCCCTTGGCCGCCGCCCGGACGGCCTCGGTGAGCAGGGCGGGGGAGCCGTCCTTGAGGAGGAAGCCGCAGGCGCCGTTGCGCAGCGCCCGGTACACGTACTCGTCGAGGTCGAAGGTGGTGGCGATGAGGACGTGCAGGGGATCGGGGACGTCGGGCCCCGCCAGCAGTCGGGTGGCCTCCAGGCCGTCGAGCTCCGGCATGCGGATGTCGAGGAGGCAGACATCCGGGCGGAGCGAGCGGGCCAGCTCCACCGCGGCGGCGCCGTCCGCCGCCTCCGCCACGACCTGCATGTCCGGCTGGGAGTCGAGGATCATGCGGTAGGCGGACCGGATCATCTCCTGGTCGTCGGCAATGAGCACCCGGATCGTCATGCCGACCATGATGACAGCCCTCGGCAGCGGGATTCGCGGACCGGCTTGACCCTCACGTCGCGTGAGGCCGGAGAGTCGGGTGCATGAGCGACTACTACAACGCGTTCGAGATGAGCCCCGTGCCCGCTCCCGGCCCGGACGCCGTTCCGCCGGAGCCGTTCCACGGCATCTACGGCATGCCCGCATTCCCGACGATCCCCACGAGCGACCTGGCGGCGTCGGTGGACTTCTGGACCCGGGGGCTGGGGTTCTTCGAGCTGTTCAGCATCCCCGGCCAGGTGGTGCATCTGCGCCGGTGGGCGTTCCAGGACGTACTCCTCGTCCCGGCGGCGAGCGTGCCGGAGCGGGCACCGGCGGTGAGCATCAGTTTCGCGTGCGTGCTCGGCCAGGTCGATTCCCTCGTCGAGGCCTGTCGCGCGCTGCGGCCGAACTCGGTCGACGGCCCCCGGGACACCCCCTGGAACACCCGCGATGTGGCGGTGACCACCCCCGAGAACGTAAGGATCGTGTTCACCGCGGCGAAGCCCTTCGATCCGGACAGTCAGGAGGCGCGCAACCTCGCGGCCGTCGGGATCACCGCACCGGGCGCCGGCCACGGCGACAATGAGCAGCATGCATGATGCCACAGAGGCCGATGGCCTGACCGTCGGTCAGGTCTCGGCGCGGCTGGGCGTGACGGTCCGCGCACTGCACCACTGGGACGAGATCGGCCTGGCGCGGCCGTCACAGCGCACGGCTGCCGGATACCGGCTCTACACCGCCGGCGACCTGGAACGCCTGCACCGCATCGTCGTCTATCGCGAGCTCGGTCTCGGCCTTGACCGGATTCGGACCGTCCTGGACGACTCGGCAGCAGACGTGTCCGGCGCACTGCGCGCGCAGCGCACCCAGGTCGCGGAACGCATCGACCGCCTCCAGCAGCTCGGCGCCGGACTGGACCGGATGATCGACGCCCACGAACGCGGCCTGCTGCTCACCGCCGAGCAGCAGGCCGCGATCTTCGGCCCCCGGTGGAACCCGGACTGGCCTGCCCAGGCCCGTCAGCGCTACGGCGACACACCGCAGTGGCGGCAGTACGCCGAACGCTCGGCCGCGCGCGGCCCGGAGGAATGGCAGACCGTCGCCGACACCGTTGCCGACTTCGAACGCGCCCTCGGGGAGGCGATGGACGCCGGCGTGGCACCCGGCAGCCCGGAGGCGAATCGACTCGTCGAGCGGCACCGCGAGGTCTTTGCCTCGTACTTTCCCCTCAGCAGGCAGATGCAGGTGTGCCTCGGCCGCATGTATGAAGCCGACCCGGGATTCGCCGCCCACTACGACGGCATCCGCGCCGGCCTTGCCACGTGGTTCCGGCACCTCGTCGACGCCAGTGCGCGCGCCCACGGCATCGACCCCGACACCGCGACCTGGGAGTAGCGCGACCGGGCACACCTAGCGGCGTTCGGCACCCAGCGGCAGGTCCGCGTCGACCCGCCAGCCGCCGCCCGCCCCCGGCCCGGCGGTGACGTGCCCGCCGGCTCCTTCGATCCGTTCGGCCAGGCCGAGCAGGCCGTAGCCGCCGTCGCCCCGCGTGCGGTGACCCGGCCGGGCCGCCCGTCCGTCGTCGGCCACGGTGACCTCCAGGCGGCCCGCGTCATCGGGACTCAGCCGTACGTCGACGGTGACGCGGCCGACGTCGACGCCGTGCTTGCGGATGTTGGTCAGGCTCTCCCGGACCAGCCGGTGCACCGCCGTGGTGACCGCGGGCGGCAGCGTACGGTCCGCCAGCCGCGGGTCGAGGGTCAGCTCCGCCGGCGGGCCGGTCCGGGCGAAGTCCGCGACCAACGGGCGGATCCGGTCCAGGGTGCCGCCGGGCCGGGTGTCGGCCGGCTCCGCCGAGGTGCGCAGGACGGAGACGATGCCCCGCATCGACTCCATCGCCTCGGAGCCCGCCTCCTCGATCCGGCCGAGCATGGTGTCCAGCTCGGCGGGGGCCGGGGCGTGCCCGGAGGCGGTGGCGAACCGTACGGCCTTGGTCTGCGCCACGATCGCGGTGATGTGGTGGGCCACGAAGTCGTGCAGCTCGCGGGCGTACTCCAGCCGCTGGTCCTGCCGGTCGGCGAGGAGCTCGCGCTCCCGCAGGGTGTCGAGCACGCGCAGGTACAGGCCCAGGACGACCGCCAGCGCCGCGCCGAGGAGGACGACCGGCGCGAGGACGGTGCCTGCCGTGGGCCACTCGGCCCCCGGCAGCCGCAGCAGCAGGAGACCGGCGGCACACGCCGCGGCGAGGACGAGCACGACGGCGCGCAGCAGGGGCATCAGCCGGACGGCACGGGCGGTGAGCAGCAGCAGCGCGCACAGCTCGACCATGCCCGGCGTGTTCTCCGGACGGTGCGTCAGTTGCGTGGTGACCACGGTGAGGACGACCGAAGCGGTCACCGCGACGGCCGCCGCGAGCGGAAAGCGGACCGGCCGTACGACGAGGGCCGCCACGCACAGCGTGCCGGTCAGCACGGTGGCCACCGCGGTGGGCACGAAGCCGGTGTTCGCCCCTTCGGCGACGAGCAGGGCGAGCACGGCGGCAGCGGCCAGGGAGAGCAGGGCCTGCTGGAGTACGGAGCGGTTCCGGAACGTGCGGATCATGCCCTCGACGGTACGGCGCCAGGGCGCCGCCGGCCTCGGCCTTTCGGCCGACCCGGACGGCCCGCCCGCTCCGCCGGCTCGGCAATACGGCTGATCCGCCGGGTGCGGGCGGCGCCGGATGATCGGATCGCGGGCCGATTCCGGTCCGCGCATCCCTGCCGCGGCGCGCCTCCCGGTCCCGTGACGCCGCGTCCCGACCGACCCACTGGAGCGTTCTCCCATGCAGCTGAGCCCTGCCACGGCCGCCGTGGCCACCGCGGCCGGCCTGACCAAGATCTACGGAAGCGATGACACCCGCGTCGTGGCGCTGGACGCCGTCTCGGTGGAGTTCCGGCGCGAGCAGTTCACCGCGATCATGGGACCGTCCGGCTCCGGCAAGTCCACGCTCATGCACTGCATGGCCGGGCTGGACACGATCTCGCACGGCTCGGCGCGGATCGGCAGCACCGAACTGGGCACGCTGAAGGACAGGGAGCTCACCCGGCTGCGCCGCGAGCGGATCGGCTTCGTCTTCCAGGCGTTCAACCTGCTGCCGACGCTCACCGCGCTGGAGAACATCACACTGCCCCTCAGCATCGCCGGCCGCAGCCCCGACCGGTCGTGGCTGGAGCACATCATCGCCACGGTCGGGCTCGGTGCCCGGCTGGACCACCGGCCGAACCAGCTCTCCGGCGGCCAGCAGCAGCGCGTCGCGGTGGCCCGCGCCCTGGCAGCGCGGCCCGAGATCGTCTTCGCCGACGAGCCGACCGGCAACCTCGACTCGCGGGCCGGCGCGGAGGTGCTCGGCCTGCTGCGCGGCTCCGTACGGGAGCTGGGCCAGAGCGTCGTGATGGTCACCCACGACCCGATCGCCGCCTCGTACGCGGACCGGGTCGTCTTCCTCGCCGACGGTCGCATCGTCGACGAACTGGCGCGCCCGGACGCCGACTCGGTGCTGGAGCGCATGAAGGCGCTCGACCACGCCGGCTGACCGCCCGCCCGGCCACAGCCCAGCCGTACCGACCCGCCCGTCCGCACTCGTCCGAAGGCCCTCCTCATGCTCCGCACCGCACTGCGCTCCTTGCGCGCCCACCGGCGCCGCTTCCTGCTGCCCGCCCTGGCTGTCCTGCTGGGGGTGGCGTTCACCTCCGGCGCCCTCCTCTACACCCAGTCCGTGCGTACGGCGCTGACGCAGGCGCAGACCGCTGCCCAGCCCGACGCGTCCGTGACCGTCCGGCCGGACCCCTCCGCCGAGGACACCGGCAAGGCCACGGCACCGGCGCTCGACGAGCGGCTGCTGAAGCGGCTGCGCACACTCCCGGACGCGGCGGCCGCCCGGGGGACGGCGGAGGGCACCGCCTTCGTCGTCGGCCCCGACGGTGAACTGGTCGGCCCCCGGCAGGCGGCGGGCGGTACCAACTTCGTTGCCGTACGCGGCGGCAGCGATCCGCGCTATCCGCTCACCGCCGGCCGCGGCCCCCGCACCGCGGGCGAGATCGCCCTGGACGAGTCCACAGCGCGCCGGGCCGGTCACCACGTCGGCGACGACGTACGCATCGTCGTACGCGGCCGTGCTCGCACCGAACGGCTGGTCGGCATCGTCACCGCCCACGACCCGCGGCTGATTTCCGGCGGGACCCTCACCCTCTTCGACACCGGCACCGCACAACGGTGGTTCGCCCCCGCGCCGGACGCCTACACCGCACTCACCCTCACCGCACGCGACGGCGCCTCCGAGCAGCGGCTCGCCCGCGAGGCCGCGGCGGTGCTGCCGGACGGGCTGCGAGCCGTCACCCGGCAGGACCTGAAAGCCGAGCAGGAGGCGGCATCGGGTGGCGACGAGGACAAGCTGACCGGCATCCTGCTGAGCTTCGGCGCCATCGCGCTGCTGGTCGCCACCTTCCTCGTCGCCAACACCTTCACGATGCTCAGCGCGGCCCGCGCCCGCGAACACGCACTGCTGCGCGCGGTCGGCGCGTCCCGCCGTTACGTGCTCCGCCTGGTCCTCACCGAGGCGCTGCTGATCGGCACCCTCGCCGCGGTCCTCGGCCACCTCCTCGGCATCGGCGTCGCGACCGCACTGGGCCGTCTGTTCGGCGCCACCGACGGGCCCGGCGCCCCGCTCCAGGTCCTCGCGCCGCTGCCGCTGGCCGCCGCCTTCGGGGTCGGCATCGTGGTCACCCTGCTCGCCGCGTACGTACCGGCCCGTCGCGCCGCCGCCGTACCGCCCGTCGCGGCCCTGCGCAGCGGCGAGCCGCCCACCCCGGCCTCGCTCCGCCGCCGCCACCTGGCCGGCGCGGCCGTCACCGTACTGGGAGTGCTGCTGGTCGTCGCGGCATCCGGCACCGACGACCTGAGCTTCGTCACGGCCGCCGGCGCGGTCCTGCTGCTCGGCCTGATCATCCTCACGCCCGCTGTCGCGCTCGGTGCGACCGGTCTGATCCGCCGCCCCCTGACCCGGCTCACCGGCATCCACGGCACGCTCGCCGTCGAGAACGCCCGCCGCAACCCGCGCCGCACGGCCGCCACCGCGACGATGCTGATGATCAGCCTCGCGCTGATGAGCGCCGTCACCGTCGCGGCCGCCTCGCTCAGCAAGGCCTCCGCCGTGGAGGCCGAGCACGCCATGGTCGCCGACCTGCGGGTGACGCCCGTCGACTACGCCGAGCTCGACACCGGCGCCGCGGCCCGCATCGCCCGGCTGAAGGACGCCGTCGCGGTCACCCCCACCGTCTCCGCATACCTGGAACTGCCCGGCGGGGACTACCTGGACGCGACCGCGGTCGGCCCCCGCACGGTCGGGCGGGTCGCACAACTCTTCGTCTACGAGGGCTCGTTGGACCGGCTCGGCAGCGGTATCGCCATCACGCGGGCGGAGGCGCGGGCACACGGCTGGCACCTGGGCTCCCGGATCACCGGCACCGTCGAAGGCACCGGCGAGAAGATCGTGCTGCCGGTCGTCGCGCTCTACGACGGCCCCGAAGCCCTCGCCCCCGCCCTCCTGCCCCTCGGCGCTCTGCACGTCCCCACCGACCCCGCCGTACAGGGCCCGCGTACCGAATCCGTACTCGTCAAGGCGGCACCCGGACGCACCGCCGCCCTCCGCGAGGACATCCGCGCGACCCTGGACAACCCGGCCCTGCTCGTCCAGGACCGTGCCGAGGCCGGACGCGAGGCGGTACGCCCGTTCACCCCGCTCCTCAACATCGTGTACGCACTGATGAGCCTGGCCGTGCTGATCGGCTCCCTCGGCGTGGTCAACACCATGGCCATGGCCGTCTTCGAACGCGTCCGGGAGATCGGCACCCTGCGCGCCATCGGTCTCGAACGCGGCCGGGTCGCCGCCGTCCTGCGCCTCGAATCGCTCCTGATCTCCCTCCTCGGCGCCGCGCTCGGCGTGCTGTCGGGCACCGCGATCGGTCTCGCCGCCGTGGCCGGGCAGGAAGGCGCTCCGTTCGTCCTGCCCTGGGGCCGGCTCGCGCTCTTCTTCGCGCTGGCCGCCGCCGTCGGTGTCCTGGCCGCCACCTGGCCCGCCCGGCAGGCCGCCCGTGTGCCCGTACTGCGTGCCGTCCAGACGGACACCGAATGAGCCGGACGTGGCGGAGGAAGTGCCGCTGACGCTCAGACCCCGGGCCCGTCACCAGGGCTCGGGGGCCTTCGGGGGGTCCACCACTCGACGAGCGCCCACTCCCCGAGCCCGAGTACGGCCACGGCCGCGAACGCCGCGATCCAGGGCCGCCCCAGCCAACGGTGGGTCAGCGCCCAGACAAGAAGCGGCAGCAGGGCGCCGCCGAGCAGAACGAGCGGCAGGTCGATGAAGAGCACGGCCGGGTCATGGGATTCGCCCTCGAATCCGCCGTGCACACTGACCGCGGCGTGCGGCGCCCACACCAGCGCCGCCGTCGCCGCACCGAGGGCGGCGAGGGAGCATCCGGCGCAGCCGGCGGCGTCCGAGGGGTGGCCCGTGGTCCGTATCCGTGATTTCCCGCTCATGCCGGCCACAGACGCGGGGGACGGGGTGCGCGGTTCCCACCCGGTTCCGTGCCGACCCCCGAGGCCCCGTCAGCCGGACGCTGTGGCCGGGGGGCTCTTCTTGCGGGCCCGGTAGGCGGCGGCCTTGATCTTGTTGCCGCAGGACTCCATGCCGCACCACTGCCGGCGCATGCCGCGCGAGCGGTCGATGTAGGTACGGGTGCACTCCGGATTGCCGCACTCCTTCAGCAGGGGGACATCCGGGCCGCTGAGCAGCTCCACCCCGTACCGGGCCACCGTGGACAGTGCCTCCCGCGGCGTCGCCGCCGTCCACCGTCCGGAGCGGGTGAGCCGGGGCGCCGCCGGAGCCACGCGGGCCGCCTCGTTCACCACCGCCAGCGCCCCGTCGTCGTAGTCCTCTTCGAGGCGCCGGGCCGTGACCAGCCGGTAGAGGGCCTCCCGCACGGTTTGCGCCGCCACCACGTCGGCCTCTTGGCAGGGGGAGACGGCATCGACGATGCCGGACTCCACGTACCAGGCGGCCAGCCGGTCCGGTGCCGCGAACATCTCGAACCGCGCGGTACGTCTGGCCCGAAGGGTGGCGGCGAAGTCGAGGGCGGGATTGCCGCAGACGAAGACGTGTTGCAGGTTCACGGTGCCAGATCCGCCGCCAGGCAGGCGAAGGACCGCCACGAGCCCTCGGGGTCGTAGGCGTCACGCGCCGGGTCCCGCGGCGCGGCCGGCCGCTTCTCGACCATGTCCTCGTAACGGACACGCGCGGGCAGGGAGCCGAAGCGTGTGCGGCGTGCCGCGGAGGCGTGGTGTTCGGGGGTGTGGTGTTCCGCCAGGTCGTGGATGCCCATCATCATCTCCAGTCGATCGGTGGCCGGTGTGCGCTGTTTCAGAGGTGATCCGCGTCGACGACGGCCCGGGCGAAGGCCGCGGGGGCCTCCTGCGGGAGGTTGTGGCCGATGCCCTTCAGGGTGCGGTGGTCGTACGGCCCCGAGAACCGGTCGCGGTACGAGGCGCCGTCGCCCGGCGCGGTGAAGGGGTCCCGTTCGGCATCGAGGGTGACGGTCGGCACCTCGATGACCGGGCGGGTGGCGAGCTGTTTCTCCAGCCGGTCGTAGCGGCGCTCGCCGTCGGCGAGGCTCAGCCGCCAGCGGTAGTTGTGGAGCACGATGGCGGCGTAGTCGGGGTTGTCGAAGGCGGCGGCCGTGCGCGCGAACGTGGCGTCGTCGAAGTCCCACGTCGGCGACACGGTCTGCCAGACGAGCCGGGCCAGGTCGTGCCGCTTCTCCTTGTCCTCCATGGCGAGCCGGCCCCGCTCGGTGGCGAAGTAGTACTGGTACCACCACGCGTACTCCGCTGCCGGTGCCAGTGGTTGGAGGTTCGCTTCGAGGTTGGTGATGAGGTAACCGCTCACCGACACCAGTGCCTTGCAGCGCTCGGGCCACAGTGCCGCGATGACGTCGGCGGTCCGGGACCCCCAGTCGAATCCGGCGAGCACGGCCTTCTCGATGGCGAGGGCGTCCATGAGCGCGATGATGTCGAGGGCGATGGCCGACTGCTGGGCGTTGCGGAACGTCCGCGCGGAGAGGAACCGCGTCGTGCCGTGCCCCCGGAGGTAGGGGACGATCACGCGGTACCCCTTCGCCGCCAGCAGCGGGGCCACCTCGACGAAGCTGTGGATGTCGTACGGCCAGCCGTGCAGGCAGATGACCACCGGCCCGTGCGCGGGCCCCGCCTCGGCGTAGCCGACGTTCAACAGCCCGGCCCTGACCTGCTTCAGCGAGGCGAAGGAGGTGTGTCCGCCGGCGCCGGTGGCGGGTGCGTTCCCCGTCCCGGCCTCCTGCGGAGTGGCGGCGGAGGCGGCCGGGGCGCCGGGCAGGCCCGCCAAAGAGGCGGCGGCCGCGGTGCCCGTACCGAGCCCCAGGAACTTGCTGAACGTACGCCTGTCGATCATGCGAAGTCCTCCGCGCGTTCGATGAGTTGACCTGATGCCTGAGCCAGGTGCCGGGATCAAACGACGGTTCGCGACGTCACCGCTCTTGCCGTGCGCCATGACTTTGGCACGCGGCGCGTCACCGGTCAAGCCGGTGACGCGAGCGGAGTGGAAGTGGGAGTCAGGCGTCCGGGTCCAGCGCCTCCCGGATCAGTTGGACCGGGTGCCAGGCCGTGCGTTCCGTGCCGTGGAAGATCTGCTGGCGGCAGGAGACGCCGGTGGCGACGACGACCGTGGCAGCGGGTTCCGCGGTGATGGCGGGGAAGAGACGGTCGCTGCCGACGGTCATGGAGAGGTCGTAGTGCTCCGACTCGAAGCCGAAGGAACCGGCCATGCCGCAGCAGCCGGCGTCCAGTTCGGCGACCTCGACGCCCGGTATGCGCGACAGCAGGGCGACCGTCGCGGCCGTCCCGACCTCCGCCTTCTGGTGGCAGTGCCCGTGGTACAGCAGCTTCCGCCCGCGCAGCCAGGAGTCGGCGCGCAGCCGCAGCCGGCCGTCGTCCAGCGCCTCGGTCAGCAACTCCTCCACCTGGCGGACGCGGTGCGCGATGTCCCGGACGGCCGTGTCGTCGGGGAGCAGTGCGCGGTGCTCGTCCCGCAGCGTCATCACGCAGGAGGGCTCGCAGCCGACCACGGGCGATCCGGGCGGCGCTGACCGGGCGATCCGGTGCGCGAGGTCGAGCGCCTTGTCGCGTGCGTCGTCGAGCAGCCCCTTGGAGAGGCTGGAGCGGCCGCAGCAGCCGCCGCTCTCCAGCCGGACGTCCCAGCCCGCGCGTTCCAGGAGTTCGACGGCGGCCCGGCCGATCTCCGGCTCGGTGTAGGTGGTGAAGGAGTCGGCCAGCCAGGTCACCGTCCCCGCGGGCCGCGCGCCCGCCGCCGCGGTACGGCCACGGAACCAGCGCACCAGGTTCCGCCGCGCGAAGCGGGGCAGCGGCCGGGCCGGTGCGATGCCGAGCCGGCGGTCCAGCAGCCGGCGCAGCACCCCGGTACGGCCGGGCAGGTTGGACAGCGGTGCGGTGGCCGAGCCGAGCCGGTTGAGGAGGCGGATCGCGCCGAACACACGGGAGCGCAGCGGTACGCCGTGCAGGTCGTGGTGGTGGGAGAGCGCCTCGGCCTTGAGCGAGGCCATGTCCACGCCGAGCGGGCACTCGCTCTTGCACGCCTTGCACATCAGGCACAGGTCGAGCACCTCGTGCAGCCGCTCGTCGCCCAGCGCGCGCTTCGGGTCGGGCTCGGACAGCGCCTTCACCAGGGCGCCGGCCCGCCCGCGCGTGGCGTCCTCCTCGTTCCGCGTCGCCATGTACGAGGGGCACATCGTCCCGGAGTCCGCCTTGCGGCACAGGCCGATGTTCATGCAGCGGTCGGCCGCGCCGCGCATGCCGCCGACCACCTCGAAGTCCAGCCGGGTGCGGAGGGCTGGCGCGGGCGGCAGGGCCGGGTCGCGGAGGTGGTCGGTGAGGGCCGGGGCGTCCACGATCTTCCCCGGGTTCATCCGGTTCTCCGGGTCGAAGATCCGCTTCACCCGACGCATCGCCTCGTACAGGTCCGGGCCGAACAGCTCCCGGTTGAACTCGCTGCGTGCCAGTCCGTCGCCGTGCTCGCTGGAGTTGACCCCGCCGTACTCGGCGACGAGGTCCTTGACCTCCTCGGCGACGGCCCGCATCGTCTTCTGCTGGTGGGGGTCGGTGAGGTCGAGGAACGGGCGGACGTGCAGACAGCCGACCGAGCAGTGGCCGTAGAAGCCCGCCGTCAGCCCGTGCCGGTCCAGCACCGCCTTGAACCGGCGGGTGTAGTCGGCGAGATGGGCCGGGTCGACGGCGGTGTCCTCGACGAAGGCCAGCGGCCGATTGGTGCCTTCGCTGGCCGCCATCAGCAGGCCCAGGCTCGACTTGCGGACCTTCAGCAGCGCGGACTGCTCCGCCGGGGTGACCGCCTGGAGCGTGTGGTAGCCGTGGCCGTGCCGGTCCCACAGCGCGGCCAACCGCTGCAGCTGCCCGCGGAGTTCGGCCTCGTCGTCGCCGGTGAAGGAGACGAACAGCAGTGCTTCCGGATCGCCGTGCAGGATGGTGCCGAGCGAGGCGTACTCGATCTTCTGCCGGGACAGGTCGAGGATCGTCCGGTCCATCAGTTCCACCGCGGCCGGGTCGCAGGCCAGCGCGTCCTCGGTGGCGCCGATGGCCCCGGCGACGGAGGTGAAGTGGCCGACGGCGATGACGGTGTGCGCCGGCTCGGGGACGAGGTCGACGAGGGCCCGGGTGACGACGACGAGGGTGCCTTCGGAGCCGACGACGAACTTCGCCAGGTCGAACGGGGTGTCCTCGCGGGCCAGCCGGTCGAGGCGATAGCCGCCCGCGCGTCGCCAGAAGCGTGGGAACCCCTCCTCGATGGCGTCGGCGTTCTCCCGTACGAGGGTGGGGAGTTCGCGGTAGAGGCGGCCTTCGAGCGTGGCGGCCTCGGCGCGCCGCCGGCGTTCCTCCTCCGTCACCGGGCCGAGGCGGGCGGTCGTCGCGTCGGACAGCACCACGTCCAGGGCACGGATGTGGTCGATGGTCATGCCGTAGCGCAGGGAGCCGCTGCCGGCCGAGTTGTTGCCGGCCATCCCGCCGATGGTGGCCCGGTTGCTGGTGGAGGTGTCCGGGCCGAACATCAGGCCGTGCGGCGCGGCGGCACGGTTCAGCTGGTCCTGGACCACGCCCGGCTCCACCAGCGCGGTACGGGCCTCGGGGTCCAGCTCCAGGATGCGGTTCATGTGCCGGGACAGGTCGAGTACCAGCCCGGCGCCGGTGGTCTGGCCGGCCAGGCTGGTGCCCGCGCCGCGCGGCAGCAGCGGTACGCCATACTCCGCCGCGGCCGCCACTGCGGCCCGTACGTCGTCCGCGTGACGCGGGAACACCACCCCGAGCGGCATGATCGCGTACATGCTCGCGTCCCGCGAGAACAGATGGCGGGTGTACTCGTCGAACCGCACCTCCCCGTCGAGGTCCTCCCGCAGCCGCCGCTCCAGGTCGCGGGCGTGACCGGCGGGCGCCTCGGTGGCCGCGGTCCGGGGAGCGGGGGTGCCGTCGCTGATCGCTGTCATGGGCGGGGCTCCAAGTGAGCAATGGATACCGAGAGTTGGAGTGGCTGATGGCGGCCGGCAGGGGTGCGCAGGCTCGGGTCCGCCGTCGGGTCACGCCGCGCGCAGGTGCTCCAGCGCGTCGAGGGTGCCGGCCGGGTCGACGGGGACGTCCGCGAGTTCCAGGCCCATCTGGACGCCCGCGAGCGTGCCCGCCAGCGTCAGGTCGTTGAAGTGGCCCAGGTGGCCGATGCGGAAGACCCGTCCGGCGAGCCGGCCGAGGCCCGTACCGAGCGACATGTCGAAGCGTTCGAGGATGACCTTGCGTACGGCGTCGGCGTCGTGGCCGTCGGGGAGCAGTACGGCGGTGAGCGAGGCGGAGTGTTCGCGCTCGTCGGCGCAGAGCACTTCGAGGCCCCAGCCGCGGACGGCCGCCCGGGTCGCCGCGGCGTGCCGCCGGTGGCGGGCGAAGACAGCCGGCAGCCCCTCGTCGGCGAGCATGCGCAGCGCTTCGTCGAGGCCGTAGAGGAGATTGGTGGCGGGGGTGTACGGGAAGTAGCCCCGCTCGTTCGCCTCGATGACGGGGGCCCAGTCGAGGTACGCCCTGGGCAGCCGGGCGGTGCGCGCGGCGTCGAGGGCCTTGCCGCTGACGGCGTTGAAGGCCAGGCCCGGCGGGAGCATCAGGCCCTTCTGCGAGCCGGCGACGGTGACGTCGACACCCCACTCGTCGTGGCGGTAGTCGATCGAGCCGAGGGAGGAGATGGTGTCCACCAGCAGCAAGGCCGGGTGGTCCGCCGCGTCCATGGCCGCGCGGATGTCGGCCACCCGGCTGGTCACGCCGGTGGAGGTCTCGTTGTGCACGACGCAGACGGCCTTGATGCGGTGTGCGGCGTCCGCGGCCAGCCGGTCGGCGAGCGTCCCGGGGTTCGCGCCGTGGCGCCAGTCGCCGGGGACGAAGTCCACCTCCAGTCCCAGCCGGAGGGCCATCTCCCGCCAGAGGGTGGCGAAGTGACCGGTCTCGAAGCACAGCACCCGGTCGCCGGGGCTGAGGGTGTTGACCAGGGCGGCCTCCCAGGCCCCGGTGCCGGAGGACGGAAAGATCACCACCGGTCCCGCCGTGCCGAAGACCGGTTTGAGGGCGGGGAGCAGACGGCGCGTCAGCTCGGCGAACTCCGGGCCACGGTGGTCGATGGTGGGTGCCGCCATGGCGCGGAGCACCTGATCGGGGACGTTGGTGGGGCCGGGGATCTGCAGGAAGTGGCGGCCGGTGCGGGAGGTCATACGGTCAACTCCCCTTCCACGCTTGTGCCGTGAGACGGCACGACGTATCGTCTTGTGGCACGCGGAGCATAGGTGCGGTCCGTGGAGGGAGTCAACGGGTGCAGAACGTCCTCAACGCACTGCGGGCACTGGAGGAGATCGCCGCCCGGCAGCCGGTCGGCGTCGCGGACCTGGCGCGGGCCATGGAGCTCCCCAAGAGCACCGCGCAGCGCACGCTCACGACACTGCGCACCGCAGGCTGGATCAGGCCCGCGGCGGGCACGCCGACCCGCTGGGTCCTCACCACCAAGGCACTGCTGGTCGGGCGGCGGGCGGCCGGTGAACTCGGTCTGCGGGACGTGGCCGTACCGGTGATGGAGGAGCTGCGCCGCCGCACCGACGAGACGGTCCACCTGGCCGTTCCCGAGGGGGAGCGGATCATTCTGATCGAGCGGCTGGAGACGAGTCAGCCGGTCCGGATCATCCTGCCGCTGGGCCAGAACCTCCCCGCGCACGCCTCCGCCAACGGCAAGGCCGTCCTCGCCGCGCGCTCCGACGACGCCGTGGAGCGCTACCTCGCCGACGGGCTCGCCGGCTACACCGGCACGACGATCACCGACCCGGCCCGGCTGCGCGCCGAGATCGAGGGGATCCGGCGGCAGGGGTACGCCACGAACGGCGGGGAGTGGCGCGCGGACGTCTCGGCGGTGGCCGCGGCGGTACGGAACGATGCCGGTCTCCCGGTCGCGAGCATCAGTGTGAACGTGCCGACGAGCCGGATGGCCGCCACGTCCGAGGAGGAACTCGGTGCGCTGGTCGTCGCGGCGGCGAAGGAGGTCGAAGCCGCACTCGGTCAACTCCCGGGCGGACGCCGGGGCTGAGGGGTTCGTACGGCACCTCTTGACGCGGTGTGGCGCCGCTCACATACTCGCCCCGGATCGGAAGAAGTGTTCCGTCATGCGGAACATCTTTGGCGTGCGCGGACGCGCTCCGACGACGCCTGCCGCCGGTGGCGGGCGGCCCGTCGGCACGGCCTGCCCCGTGGCATGAAGGGGAGTCGCGCGCGCCTCTCCTCATGACCGTCGACCGAAGGCGAGGCAGCCTCGTGTCAGATCACGTCATCTCCATCATCGCGCTGGTGGTGGTGTTCGCCGTCGCCACCCTCACCTCCGTACACATGGGCGCCCTCGCCATCGTGGCCGCCTTCGTGGTGGGTACGGCCGTCGCCGGCGAGACCGCGGACGACATCTTCGGCGGCTTCCCCGGCGACCTGTTCGTCGTCCTCGTCGGCGTCACCTTCCTCTTCGCCATCGCCAGGAACAACGGCACCGTCGACTGGCTCATCCACACCGCGACCCGCGCGGTCCGGGGCCGCATCGCACTGATCCCTTGGGTGATGTTCCTGGTCACCGCGGTGCTGACCGGCGTCGGCGCGGTCGTCCCGGCAGCCGTCGGCGTCGTGGCCCCCATCGCCATCGGCTTCGCCACCCGCTACCGCATCAACCCCGTCCTCATGGGCCTGTTCGTCATCAACGGCGGCAGCGCGGGCGGCTTCTCCCCGATCAGCATCTTCGGCAGCATCACCAACGGCGTCGTCGCCCGCAACCATCTGCCGGGCGACCCCGTGCTGCTGTTCGCCGCCTCCTTCCTCTTCAACGCGGTGCTCAGCGTCCTCGTCTTCTTCCTCTTCGGCGGACGCAAGCTGATCGGGCAGCGGGCCCAGGACGTGACCGCCGGCGGCCCCGGCACACCCGCAGCCGACGACGACCGGCCGACGGGCGGTACGGGAGCCCCGGCCCGGCCGGCCGCGTACCCCAACGGCGGCACCGCGGCGACCCTCGCACCCGCGACCGCGCCCGCCGCCACCGGAGCGGACGGCAGCCCGCTCGCCGCCGCGCCCGTCACCCTCGACCGGATGCGCGCCCTCACCCTCCTCGGCCTGCTCTGCCTCGTCGTCGGCGCGCTCTTCTTCGACCTCGACGTCGGCCTCATGGCGCTCACCGTGACCGTCGTCCTGGCCCTCTTCTCGCCGAGCGCCGCCAAGGGCGCGGTCGACCGCTGCGCCTGGTCCACCGTCCTGCTGGTCTGCGGCATCGTGACCTACGTCAGCCTGATGGAGCGCATGGGCACCATCACCTGGTTGGGCGACAGCGTCGCCTCGGTGCAGGCCCCGCTGCTCGGCGCGCTGCTGATCTGCTTCATCGGCAGTGTGGTCTCCGCCTTCGCCTCCACCACCGGCATCCTCGGCGCGCTGATCCCGCTGGCCGTGCCGTTCCTCCTCGGCGGGCACGTCGGCGCGGTCGGCATGATCACCGCGCTGGCGATCTCGGCGTCCGTGGTGGACTCCTCACCGTTCTCCACCAGCGGCGCCCTGGTCACCGCCAACGCCCCCGAACCCGTCCGGGACCAGGTCTTCCGGCGGCTCATGGCCTGGGGGATGAGCATGACGGTGGCCGCGCCGCTGGCCACCTGGGCGGTCTTCGTCGTACCGGGGTGGCTCTGAGAGTGCGCGCGCCGCGGCGGCAGGGGCGCCTCAGCGCCCCGTCCACCGCGGCGGCTCCTTGCGCAGGAACGCCTCGACGCCGTGGTGGAAGTCCGCGCTGCCGAACACGGTGGAGACGAGGTCGTCACCGTCGGGCAGGGCCGCCCGGCGCAGCCGCGCCACCGCCTCCTTCGCCGCCCACATCGACAGCGGGGCGTGCGCCGCGAGCGTGCGTACCGTCTCCTCGACGGCCTCGTCCACCGTGTCCTCCGTGCACACCCGGGTGACGAACCCCGCGGCCGCCGACTCCTCCGCGTCCAGCAGCCGGGCCTGCAGCAGCAGATCGAGCGTGCGCCCGCGGCCCAGATGCTGGACCAGGAGCGACATGGTGTTCATGGACAGGCAGTTGCCGAGCGTCCGGGCGATCGGCGCGCCGAAGCGCGCGGCAGGCGTGGCGATGCGCAGATCGCAGACGGCCGCGAGGATCAGGCCGCCGCCGACACAGGGGCCGGTGACCACCGCAACGGTCGGTACGGTCACCGACTCCAGCCGGTCCACGACCTCGGTGATCCCCGCTTCGTACGCCACACCGTCCTGCCCGTCCCGGAACTCCCGGAACTGGCCGATGTCGGTACCGGCCACGAACGCCTTCCCACCGGCGCCGCGCAGCACCAGCACGCGGATGCCGTCCTCGCCGTCGGCCCGCTCACACGCCTTCCGTAGCCCCTCGTACATCCGCCATGTCATCGCGTTGTGCTGCGCGGGCCGGTTGAAGGTCACGGTGAGCACCGGCCCGAGGCGGTCCACCAGCAGTTCGTCGTCCGGGCCCGTCTCATCCATCGCCGCGCTCCTGTCCGTCGTTGTGGCCGTGGTCCGGACCGTGCACGACACCGGCAGCCATCAGCGCACTGATCCGCTCCGCCGGGTACCCCAGGTCCGCCAGCACCCCGGCGGTGTCCGCGCCGAGCACCGGCCCCGCCGTGTCCCGGCGGGTCGGGGTCGCGGAGAACCGCATGGGGGAGCCGAGCTGCCGTACCGGGCCCAGCAGCGGATGGCCGGCGTCCCACAGGAAATCGCGCTCGGCCAGGTGCCGGTCCGTGAAGACCTGATCGGTCGTCGAGATCGGCGCGCACGGCACCCCGGCCGCGTCCAGCCGACCGACGATCTCCGCGCTGTCGAGCGTCGCGGTGACGGCCTCGATCGCCGGGATCAGTGTGTCGCGGTGCGCGTGGCGGTCGGTGGTGGTCGCGTACCGCGCATCGTCGAGCAACTCCTCCAGCCCGAGCGCGGTGGCGAAGTCCTTCCAGGTCCGCGGCGTGATGGCCCCGACCGTCACCCAGCCGTCCCGGGAACGCACCGCCTGGTACGGCGCGTTGGTCTGGTGCGCGGACCCCAGCCGCTGTCCGGCCTCACCGGTGGCGAAGTAGCGGCCCGCCTCCCAGATGGTCAGCGACACCGCCGATTCCAGGAGCGACACGTCGATGTACTGCCCCTCGCCGGTGACGTCCCGGGCCCGCAGCGCGGACACCGCCGCCAGCGCGCCGTACAGCCCGCACACGAGATCGCACACCGGGACCCCCGCCTTCACCGGCCCGCTGTCCGGCTCACCGGTGATGCTCATGATCCCGGACCGGGCCTGCGCCATGATGTCCAGGCCGGGCAGGTGGGCCAGCGGCCCGTCCTGGCCCCAGCCGGAGGCGGAGACGTAGACCAGCCGCGGACAGGTGGCGCGCAGGTCCTCGTAGCCCAGCCCGAGCCGCCGCATCGCGCCCGGCCGCAGATTCTCCACCAGCACGTCGGCGGTGCCGGCCAGATCCCGCAGCAGCTCGGCGCCCTCCGGGGCCTTCAAATCCACCGTCACCGAGCGCTTGTTGCGGTTGAGCCGGAGGAAGGGCGAGCTCTCCGACCCGACGAACGGCCCGTTGGCACGCGTGGGATCGCCGGTGCCGGGGCTCTCCACCTTGATCACCTCGGCGCCGAGATCGGCGAGCTGCATGGCCGCGAACGGGGCGGCCATGTAGGCGCCGATCTCGACGACCCGTACGCCGCTGAGCGGGGCTGTGCCGTCCGGGGAGGGGGGCATGCGCTACCTGCCTCTCAGCCGGGCCCGGCCCGGCGGTACGGTCGGTTCTGCTGCGCCGTCCCGTGTCTACAGTCGGCACAACCCCGAGGCAAGAGGGCAGTGTTGCCCGGGTGTCGGGCGGTTCAGCGGAACAGCGCGCCCGACACCTCCGCCGCCCACTGCCACGGTGCGGCCGTGCCGCCCGGCTCGGAGTTGAAGTACTCCCAGCCGGCCACTCCTCCGAAGCCGCTGTACTTCGCGCGGAGGTTCGCCACCGTCCGGGTGAGGGCCGGCACGTCGACGTAGCCGTTGCCGTTGCCCGGGGAGGTCAGTGCGCCGGCGACCACCTTGTAGGCGGGGATCAGGCCGCGGCCGACGATCGCGTCGTAGTCGCGGGTGGCGGTCATGCTGCCCCAGCCGTTGTAGAACTGGGCGTTGAACCATGCGATGTCGCCGCCGCGGTCCCGGTACAGCTGCTCGTAGTCGAAGCCGGAGAGGTTCCCGCCGCCGCCGAGCGCGCTCGCCACCGGCGCGAGCGTGATGAGGAAATCCGGCCCGAAGTCGGCCCGCAGCGCGTCGACGACCCGCTCGATCCCGGCGAGCGACATCCGCTCCTCGACATCGAGGTCAACGCCGTCCAGACCGTAAGCGCGCAGGAAATCCCGCAGCAGCGGATAATACGTACTGAATTCGGAGTCCAGCCGCTGGAAGCTGCCCGGTGCCGCGCCGCCCAGCATGGCGAGCACGCGTACGCCCTGCCCCTGCATCGTCTTCAGGTCCCGCCACATCGGGGCGAACTTAGCCGCCTCCGGCGGGTCGTCGTTCAGGTGCACCGGCGCGTACGGCCCGTTCACGTCGTTGAGGTGAACTGCCGCCACCAGTACGTGTGTTGTGCCTGTACCGTGCTCGGTGAGGCCGAGCGGGGAGACGTACGTGCCGTTCGTGTACTGCGTCTGGTAATAGACGGCGAGCCGTCGGCCCGGCGCGGCGGAACCCGCCGCCCACGCCGGTGTTGCCGCGGTCATGGACAGTGCCATGGACGCGAGGAGCACGCCACGTCTGGTCATGTGCATCGGGTCTCTCCCTTTTTCCGGACGAACGCGGGCCGGGCCGCGGGCAATTCTGGCGAGAGAGGAATGCGGAAGGCCAGACCCCGGCGGCTACTAATGCGCTTTAGTGCCGCCGGGTGCGCGTCTCAGAAGGGCCGGGGCGGGAGCAGTACGGCGAGTTCCTGGGCCGCGCTCGCCAGGGCGGGGCGGAACGCCAGGAGTTCGTCGAGCGGCATGCGGAAGGCGGGGGCCGCGATCGAGAGCGCGGCGTGCGCGACGCCGTCCGGGCCGAGGATGGGGACGCCGAGCGCGCGGATGCCGGGCTCGTGCTCCTCGTCGGCGACCGCGTGCCCCCGGGCGCGCACCTCCTCGATCTCGGCCCGGAACGCGGCGCGGTCGGTGAGCGCGTGCGGGCCCAGTGCGGTCAGTTCGACGTCCTCGACGAGCGCCTCGCGCACCTCGGGCGGGGCGAACGCGATCAGCACCTTGCCCATCGACGTGCAGTGGACCGGGCCGTGCTTGCCGGGCTCGCCGCGCACGCTCACCTGCTGCGGGCCCTCCACGTGATGGATGTAGAGCTGCTTGTCCCCGTCCAGTACCGACATCAGGACCGCCTCCCGGCAGGTCTCGGCGAGCTTGCGCATCACCGGGAGCGCGACGCCCGTGAAGCCGTGCGCGTGCGAGACCCGCTGGCCGAGCTGGTACACCCGCAGCCCGAGCGTGTAGTGCTTCGCGCGCGCGTCGAACTCCACGAAGCCGTCCCGGGAGAGGGACTTCAGCAGCCGGTAGCACGTACTGGTCGGGAAGCCGGAGGCACGCGCCAGCTCGGAGAGGGTGACGCCGGCCGGGCGTTCGCCGAGCAGGGTGAGGACGTGCAGGGCCTTGCCGACCATGTCGGAGGGCGGAGCGGGGGAGGGGGCACTGGCGGACATGCCGCCAGTTTCGCACATCGTTTCTCGCATCGCGGCAAGGTTTTCTTCCATGCGGAAACAATCCGTTGACAGGCAGAAACGCGCCCGTCATTCTCTTTTTCAGCTTGCGGCAGCCCTTGCCGCATCGTGGCAAAACTACTGCGCTCTCTGCCCACCTGCCGTCTCGGGAGAAAGGCCTCCTGGATGTCGACCCCGCCTCCGGCCGCCGCCCCGGCGTCCGCCGCCGCCCTCAGCCGTCGGCGCTGGACCCGGCTGATGCCCGTGGTCTTCGTGACCTACAGCTTCGCGTACCTGGAACGCTCCAACTTCTCCGTGGCCGCCGCCGGCGGCATGGCCGACGACCTGCACATCACCGGCTCGGTCTCGGCCCTGCTCGGCTCGCTGTTCTTCCTCGGCTACTTCGCCTTCCAGATCCCCGGCGCGATCTATGCCGAGCGGCGGAGCGTCAAACGGCTCATCGTCTGGTGCCTGCTGCTGTGGGGCGTGCTCGCCACCGCCCAGGGACTCATCCCGGACGTACGCGTGCTGATGGTGGTGCGGTTCCTGCTCGGCGTCTCGGAGGCCGCCGTGCTGCCCGCGATGGTCATCCACATCACCCACTGGTTCACCTCCCGCGAGCGCGGCCGCGCCAACACCTGGCTCATCCTCGGCAACCCCGCCACCGTCCTCTGGCTCACCGTCGTCTCCGGCTACCTCGTCGAATGGGTCGGCTGGCACGGCATGTTCATCGCCCAGGGCGTCCCCGCACTGATCTGGGCGTTCGTCTTCCACAAGACCATCGACGACCACCCGCGCGACGCCAAGTGGCTCACCCCCGAGGAGCGCACCGCCCTCGAAGGCGCGCTCGCCGCCGAACAGCGCCGGCTGCCGCCCGGCGCCGGCGGTTACCTCGCCGCACTCCGCTCCCGCAACGTCCTGCTGCTCTCCCTCCAGTACTTCCTGTGGAGCCTCGGCGTCTACGGCTTCGTCTTCTGGCTGCCCTCCATCGTCCGCGCGGGCAGCGACGAGGGCATCGGCCTCACCGGACTGATCTCCGCGCTGCCGTACCTCTTCGCCTGCGCCGCGATGCTCTGGAACAGCCGCGCCTCGGACCGGGCCGGCGCCCGCAACCGGTACGTGTGGCCGTGGCTGCTGCTCGGCGCCGCCGGCTTCTACGGCTCCTACCTCCTCGGCGACGCCTTCTGGCTCTCCTACCCGCTGCTCTGCCTCGCCGCCGCCGGCATGTACGCGCCGTACGGCCCCTACTTCGCCACCATCCCCGAGCTGCTGCCGCAGAAGCTGAGCGCCGCCGCCGTCGGCCTCATCAACTCCTTCGGCGCGCTCGGCGGCTTCGCCGGCAGCTACCTGATCGGCACCCTGAACGACGTCACCGGTTCCACCGCCGCCTCGTTCCTCACCATGGCCGGCTGCCTGGTCCTCGCCGCCCTGCTGATGTTCGCGGTACGGGCGCCCCGGAGTTCAGCGGTCCAGGAGCCCCGGCCCGTCCCCACTCCGAAGGACGCCTGACAGCAGCATGCGCATCGCCCGAATCGCCCACGCCGGCGGCACCGCCCACGCCGTAATCGACGGAGACACCGCCGACCTGGTCGCCGATCCCTTCGCCGGCCCTTCCGCGGCCGGGGGAGCGGCGGACGGCGCCGCCGGCCGGGCACCCGTACGGCTCGGCCGCCGCCTCCCGCTCGCCGAGGTCCGGCTGCTCGCCCCCGTCGAGCCGCGCACCGTCGTCGGCATGGCACACAACACCGGCCCGGCCGACCGTGCCCTGCCGCCGCAGGCCTTCCTCAAACCCGCCCGCTCCGTCATCGGCCCCCACGAGCCGGTGCGCCTCCCGGACGGCATCGGACGCGTCGACGCCGAGGCCGAACTCGCCGTCGTCCTCGTCGCCTCACCCGCCGGACACACCCCCGACACCGTCCTGCGGACCGTCTTCGGCTGGACCGTCGCCAACGACATCACCGCCCGCGACCTGCAACGCAGCGACCCGCTGTGGACCTCCGCCAAGGGCCGGCCGGGCTTCACCCCGCTCGGCCCCTGGATCGAGACCGGCCTGCCCGCACCCGACGACACCGAGGTGGCCCTCGCCCTCGACGGCGTACCACTCCGCCCCGCATCGACCGGCGGACTCGCCCGCTCGATCGCCGAAATCCTTTGCTACGTCGGCGAGTTGCTGCCCCTCGGCCCCGGTGACGTCGTCCTCACCGGCGCGCCGGGGGAGTACGGCCCGCTCGTCCCCGGCGGCCGCGCCGACGCCACCGTCGCCGGCATCGGCACCCTCACCACCCCCGTACGCGCCGGAGGCCCCCGTTGACCCCCACCGCCGCTCCCGCAGCCCGGCCCCGACTCGACGTGGTCACGTTCGGGGAGGTCATGGGAATGCTCGTCGCGGCCGACACCGGACCGCTGGCCGATGTCACCCACTACACCCGCTCCCTGGCCGGCGCCGAGATCAACGTCGCCACCGGGCTGGTCCGCCTAGGCCACACCGCGGGCTGGGTGGGCCGGGTCGGTGACGATCCGCTCGGCGCCCACGCACTTGCGGCACTGCGTGCGGAAGGCGTGGACACCGGCCAGGTGACCGTGGACCCCGAGGCGCGTACCGGCTTTCAGCTCAAGAGCCGCGTCCTGGAGGGCGACCCGGAGGTGGTGTACTTCCGCAAGCACTCCGCCGGCAGCCGCCTCGCCCCCTCCGCAGCCGCCGACGCCTACGTACGCGACGCCCGCCACCTCCACCTGACCGGCATCCCCGCCGCCCTGTCACCCACGGCCCGCGCCTTCACCCACCGCGCCCTCGCCGCCGCCCGCGACTCAGGCCGTAGCGTCTCCTTCGACCCGAACCTGCGGCCGACGCTCTGGTCGGACCGCGCCGAGATGGTGCGGACCGTCAACGACCTCGCGGTGCGCGCGGACTGGGTGCTCCCCGGCCTGAGCGAGGGCCGGCTCCTCACCGGTGCGCGGGAACCGGCCGACGTGGCCCACTGGTACCTGGAGCGCGGCGTCCGCCGTGTCGTCCTGAAGGACGGTGCCCGCGGTGCCACCCTGTACGACGCCACGGGCGGGAGCTGGGCACAGCCGGTGTTCCCGGTCCGGGTCGTGGACACCGTGGGGGCCGGCGACGGCTTCGCGGCCGGGCTGATCAGCGCCCACCTGAACGGCCTCGGCCCGGCGGCGGCGCTGGCGAGGGCCGCCGCCGTGGGCGCGCTCGCCACCACCAGCCACGGCGACCGCGACGGCCTCCCCACCCGCGCCCGGCTGGACGCCTTCCTCCACTCCCGAACCGCCGCCTGAACCACCCCGAAGCACCCCAGCAACACAAGGAGTTGGCCCCATGGCCGTACAGCTGCAGATCGCCCTCGACCGGATGCCGCTGGCACGGGCGGTGCGGATCACCGAGGCCGTCGCGCCGCACACCGACTGGATCGAGGTCGGCACCTCGCTGATCAAACACTTCGGGATGCGGGCCGTGACCGAGGTCGCCGCGGCGGCCGGGCCCGTTCCCGTACTCGCCGATCTGAAGACCGCGGACGATGCGGTGTTCGAGTTCACCCTCGCCTACGACGCGGGCGCCGCCTCCGCGACCGTCCTCGGCACCGTCGCGGACGCCACCCTGGACGCCGCCGTACGCGTCGCCGAAGAGCGCGGCACCGAGACCGTGGTCGACCTGATGCAGACTACCGAGGAGCGGCGGGCAGCGCTCGCCGCGCGGCTTCCCGCCCACGCCGTGCTCGCCGCGCACGTCGGCAAGGACGCCCAGCTCACCGGCGGCAACCCGGCCGACCTCCTGGGGGACTGGCGGCACGGCCGCCGGGTCGCCGTCGCGGGCGGCCTGACCGCCGCCGACCTGCCGGCCTTCACCGGCCCCGACCCCGTACGCGTCATCATCGGCTCCGCCGTGACGGCCGCCGACGACCCCGAAGCGGCGGCCCGCTCCCTCGCCGCGGCCGCCGGCCGCTGACCCACCGACCCACTCACCCCACAAGCCCACCACGCAAGCCCACCACGCAAGGAACCCTCACCATGGCCGACCGCCCGGAACTCTCCACCACCGCAGCCCTGCTGAACACCGTGCAGGACGAGATGCGCGGCGTGCTCGGCGCCGTCGACACCGCCTCGCTCGACACGCTCGCGACCGTCCTCCTGCGCGCCCGCCGCGTCTTCGTCGCCGGCGAGGGCCGCTCCGGCTTCATGGCCAGGGCCTTCGCCATGCGGCTGATGCACCTCGGCCTGAACGTCCATGTCATCGGCGAGACCACCACCCCGGCCGTCGGAGACGGCGACACCGTCGTCGCCGTCTCCGGCTCGGGCACCACCGCCGGCACCGTGCGGGTCGCCGAACAGGCCGTCAAGGCCGGCGCCGAGGTGCACGCCGTGACCACCGCACCGGACTCCCCGCTCGGCTCCCTCGCCGCCACCGTCCTGCTGCTGCCCGCCGCGACGAAGTACCGCCGCGCCGGCGAGGCCGCCAGCGTCCAGCCGCTGTCCAGCCTCTTCGACCAGGCGACCCACGTGACCCTGGACGTGGTGGCACTCCGCCTCGCGAACCTCCTGGAGGTGGACAACGACCGCGCCCGCGCGGCCCACGCGAACACCGAATGACCGGCGCTGCGGCTGACACCGGCCGAGCCTGAGCACCTGCTGCACCTGGCCAGGCCCGCCGGAGTGCCGGGCGCGGAGACCGCCGGGCCGGAGGAGGTCCGGCGGCCGGTGCGGCTGCTGCTGGACCAGATCGCGCACAACCCGGCGTACGTCGTCGGCCGGTGGCTGGACCTGCTCGCCACGAACCGGCTCGCCGACCTGCTCCTCGCCGACTTCCCCCGCCTCCCGCAGCACGAGCGCAACCTCGCCCGGCAGCTGTTCCGCAACCCGGCGATGCGCACACTGTTCCAGGACCGGCGGGGCATCGCCGTCGACGCCGTCGGCTTCCTGCGCATGTCCACCGGCACGTACCCGGGCGACCCCAGGGCGACCGCGCTCATCACCGAACTCGCTTGCCACAGCCCGGAGTTCAGGAAGCTGTGGTCAGCGCACCACGTCCACCGCAACCCGCACGGCGTCCGCCGGCTGCGCCACCCCCGCGTAGGACCGCTGCCCCTCACGCACGAGTCCTTCGCGCTGCCCGGCGACCCCGGCCAGCACCTGGTCACCTACCAGGCCGAGCCGGGGTCGCCGTCGGAGCACGCACTGCGTGCCCTCACCGCCGAGTGACGGCAGCGGTCAGTCGTTGGCGGGATTGCCCGCCGTCAGTGCCGGGTCCCGGGTCGCCACCGGGGCCAGGATCTCCTCCATGGCCTTGAGCAGGTCGGCCTCCAGCCGCACCCCGGCCGCCTGGACGTTCTCCGTGACCTGCTCGGGCCGCGAGGCACCGATGATCGCGGCGGAGACATTGCGGTTCTGCAGCACCCACGCCACGGCCAGCTGCGCGAGCGAGAGCCCCGCGTCGTCCGCGAGCGGCCGCAGCTGCTGGACCCGCTCCAGCACCTCGTCCCGCAGCCAGCGCGCCACGAACGTCGCACCGCCCTTCTCGTCCGTGGCCCGCGTCCCCGCCGGCAGCGCAGCACCCGGCAGGTACTTGCCGGTCAGCACGCCCTGCGCGATCGGCGACCACACGATCTGGCCGATGCCCAGCTCCTCGCTCGCCGGCACCACCTCCGACTCGATCACCCGCCACAGCGCCGAGTACTGCGGCTGGTTCGAGATGAACGGGATCTTCAGCTCGCGGGCCAGGGCATGCCCCGCGCGCAGCTGGTCGGCGGTCCACTCCGACACACCGATGTAGTGCGCCTTGCCGGAGCGGACCACGTCGGCGAAGGCCTCCATGGTCTCCTCCAGCGGTGTGGAGTGGTCGTACCGGTGCGCCTGGTACAGGTCGACATAGTCGGTGCGCAGCCGGCGCAGCGACCCGTCGATCGACTCCATGATGTGCTTGCGGCCCAGCCCCCGGTCGTTCCGGCCGGTGCCGGTCGGGAAGTAGACCTTGGTGAAGATCTCCAGGCCCTCGCGCCGCTCGCCCTGGAGCGCGGTGCCCAGCACCGACTCGGCCCGCGTCTCGGCGTAGACGTCGGCGGTGTCGAAGGTGGTGATGCCCGCGTCCAGTGCGGCACGGATACAGGCGGTCGCGGCATCCTGCTCCACCTGCGAACCGTGCGTCAGCCAGTTGCCGTACGCGATCTCGCTGATGGTCAGGCCACTGCGGCCCAGGCGGCGGTATTCCACGGTGTCAGCTCTCCATCCATCGGACGTGAAGTCCCTGCGGGGACCATCCTGCCCCGCTTCGCCCCGCCCATCCGGTACGCCCCGGCGATCACATCCGGCCACAGGACTTTCCCGCGCACCTGCATGACTCCGGCGTACTGGGTACCCGGCGGGCCGATCCCCGGGGCAGGCGCGTGGCGCGCCGGTCTTCACGCGTGTCTGCCATGACGCGGACCGCGTGTGCACGGTAGAAGGACGGGTAGCCGGGGCCCCGCGACCGGAATGAGGAGGTCCCTTGACCAGGAAGAATATCTTTGTCGTCGGTATGGACGAGGGAAACCGCAAGGAACTGGAAGCCGTTCCCCACGCCGCCGAATACGCATTTCACGGCCTGCTCACCCCCGAAGAACTGCAGGAGGGGGAGGTGTCCGTGCCGGAACTGCTGGAAAAGGCGTACGGAATTCTGGACGCCTTCGAGGGCAGCATCGACGCCATCGTGACCTACTGGGACTTCCCCGGCTCGACCCTCGTCCCGATCCTCGGCGAGCGGTACGGCACCCGCCACACCTCCCTGGAATCCATCGTCAAGTGCGAGCACAAGTACTGGAGCCGGCTGGAGCAGCAGAAGGTCATCGACGAACACCCGCGCTTCGGCCGGGTGGACCTCACCGCCGAGCACCCGGAACCGCCCGAGGGCGTACGGTTCCCGATGTGGCTCAAGCCCGCCCTCTCCTATTCCTCGGAGCTCGCCTACGGCGTCAAGGACGAGGCGGAATTCCAGGAGGCGGTCGAGAAGATCCGGCAGGGCATCAGCCGGGTGGGGCGCCCCTTCGAATACATAATGGGTCAGCTGGAGCTGCCCCCGGAAATGGCCGGGGTCGGCGGCCAGGTCTGCCTCGCCGAAGAGGCGATCGAAGGAATTCAGGTGGCCGTGGAGGGCTATGTCCGCGACGGTGAGGTCACCGTGTACGGCACGCTGGACTCCATCAATTACCCGGACAGCTCCAGCTTCCTCCGCCACCAGTACCCGTCCACCCTGCCACCGGAAGTCGTCCAGCGGCTGCGCATCGCCAGTGAACGGGTGATGCGGCAGATCGGCATGGAAACGGCGACCTTCAGCATCGAATTCTTCTACGATCCGCACACCGACCGGATCAACCTGCTGGAGATCAACCCCCGGCACTCCCAGTCGCACGCCGAACTCTTCCACTACGTGCACGGCGAACCGAACCACCACGTCATGATCGCCCTGGCCCTCGGCAAGGACCCGGGATGGACGCCCGGACCTGGCCCGTACCGCATGGCCGCCAAGTGGTACTACCGCTGGTTCACCGACGCGGTGGTGAAGAACGTGCCCACCCCCGCGGACATCGAGCGCATCGAACAGGAGATCCCCGGCGTCCAGATCGAGATGGTGCCGGAAGAGGGCAGGCGCCTCTCCGAGAGCTCGCAGCAGGACAGCTACAGCTGCGAACTGGCACACATCATCACCGGCGCCGACAGCGTCGCGGAAATGACCGAGAAGTACGACCGCTGCGTGGCCGCCCTCAACCGGCACTTCGAGGGCACCCCGCCGCCGGCGACCACCGCCGCCTGAACACCCCGGCCCGTCGGCACGGCGAGCGCACACCGGCAATCGGAAAGGAGCACGGCAGCCGCATGCAGTACGTGAGCGACCTGCCCCACGCGACCAAACAAGAACACCACGTCGCGATCCCCATGCCCGACGGCACCCGGCTCTCCGCACACATCTGGCGCCCCGTCACCTCCGACGGGGAGCCGGTGCCGGCCGTCGTCGAGTACATCCCGTACCGCAAACGGGACCTGACCTCCGTCCGCGACTCGGTCCACCACCCCTACCTCGCCGGCCACGGCTACGCCTGCGTCCGCGTCGACCTGCGCGGCACCGGCGACTCCGAAGGGGTCCTGCTGGACGAGTACCTGGAACAGGAACAGGCCGACGCCGAAGAAGTGCTCGCCTGGGTCGCCGACCAGCCCTGGTGCGACGGCAACACCGGCATGATGGGCATCTCCTGGGGCGCCTTCGCGGCGCTCCAGGTCGCCGCCCGGCAGCCCGCGAGCCTGCGCGCCATCGTCATCGCGTCCTTCACCGACGACCGGTACAGCGACGACATGCACTACATGGGCGGCACACTCCTCTCGGACAACCTCGCCGAGGCCGGCACCATGTTCGCCTACGCCACCTGCCCGCCCGACCCCGCCGTCGTCGGCGACCGCTGGCGCGACATGTGGCACGAACGCCTGGAGGCCACCCGCCCCTGGGCCCTGGAATGGCTCCGCCACCAGCGCCGCGACGACTACTGGCGGCACGCCTCGGTATGCGAGAACTACGACGCCGTACAGGTGCCCGTACTGGCCTCCAGCGGCTGGGCGGACGGCTACTCCAACGCCGTGAGCCGCCTCCTCGGCAACCTCGACGTACCCCGCAGGGGACTCATCGGCCCCTGGTCGCACAAGTTCCCCCACCTCGGCGAGCCCGGCCCCGCCATCGGCTACCTCCAGGAAGTCGTGCGCTGGTGGGACCACTGGCTCAAGGGCGCCGACAACGGCGCCATGGACGGCCCCATGCTCCGCACCTGGATGCAGGAGAGCGTCCCGCCCTCCACCGCCTACGAGGAGCGCCCCGGCCGCTGGGTCGGCGAACCCACCTGGCCCTCCCCGCGCATCAAGCAGACCGTGCACCCCCTCACCCGGCACCGCATCGGCCCGCCCGACGAGGACGCCGCGGCAAACGGCACCCGGGACGAAGCCCGCGACGACGCCGTACGGGGCGACGCGCTGACCGTCGAATCCCCCCTCTCCGTAGGCCAGTTCGCCGGCAAGTGGGCCTCCTACAACGCACCCCCGGACCTCCCCTACGACCAGCGCGAGGAGGACGGCGGCTCGCTCGTCTTCGACAGCCCCCCGCTCAACGAACCCCTGGAACTCCTCGGCACCGCCACCGTCGAGCTGGAGGTCTCCGTCTCCCAGCCGGTCGCCATGGTCGCCGCCCGGCTCTCCGACGTCGCCCCCGACGGCAGCGCCACCCGCGTCACCTACGGCCTGCTCAACCTCACCCGGCGGGACGGCACCGGCACCCCCCAGCAGCTCGAACCCGGCCGCCGCTACCGTGCCACCGTGCAGCTCAACTCCATCGCACAGGCCTTCCCCGCCGGCCACCGCCTGCGCCTCTCCCTCTCCACCTCCTACTGGCCCCTGGCCTGGCCGCCGCCCCGCCCCGTCCGGCTCAGCGTCTACGAAGGCACCAGCGCCCTCACCCTGCCGGTACGCCCCAACGACGTACCCGACGACGTACCCGAGCCCGCCTTCGCCGAGCCCGAAGGCACACCGCCGATCCCCACCACCCAACTGCTCCCCGCCGAACAGCGCTGGGACGTCAAACGCGACCTGGTCAACTACCACAACGCACTGGAGATCGTGAAGGACGCCGGCCTCGTCCGCTACGAGGAAGCAGGCATCGACGTCGGCCGCCGCGCCTACGAGCGGTACACCTCCGTCGCCGACGACTTCTCCTCCGTACGCGGCGAGACCACCTGGACCATGCGCTTCCGGCGCGACGACTGGGACGTCCGCATCGTCACCAGCCAGGCCCTCCGGTCCGACGAGGACAGCTTCCACATCGACGCCACCCTCGACGGCTACGAAGGCGACCGCCGGGTCTTCTCCCGCACCTGGAACGAGACCGTCCCGCGCGACTCCCTGTGACACCGGGTACCCGGGCAGCGCGTCGACGGTGAAGGGGCGAACATGCGGTGTTTTGATGGCAGCATGGCGCGGCGCCGGATGCGGGACACGGTCGAGGTGGCGATGTGGTGGGCCGCCCTCCTCGCCCTGTGGACCGTCCTCATCAGCACTGTCGGCACACTGGAGCTCCTGGTCGGGGCCGCCGTCTCCCTCGTGGGCGCGGTCGCGGCCGGAGCCGCCCGGCGGGCGGTGACCGACCGGTGAACGGCTGGCTCGCGGCCGCCGCCGCACTCATGGCACTCGGCATCACCCCCGTCCTGTGGTACGCCGCCACCGGACCACTGCGCCGCCGCGTCGCCGCACAGAACACCGGCACCCTCCTCGTCTGCCTCGTACTCCTGCTGCTCGCCCGCGGCTACGACCGGCCCCCCTACACCGACGTCGCACTCGTCGTCGCCCTCCTCGGCCCCGTCGGCACCCTCGTCTACACCCGGCTGCTCGGCCCCGAAATGGGCGACGACCCCCAGCAGGGCCCCCGCACCACCGCCTTCGCCGTGGCCGCCACCCTCGCCGTGCTGCTGCCGCTGTGCCTCGCCGAGCCACCGGGCCGCTCCCTGATCAAACTCCTCGTCATCGGCGCCCTCCTCGTCGGCGGCAACCTCGTCTCCGCCAAAGCCCTGGCAGGCGCCCGCCCCAAGGAGGCGGACGACCGTGGCTGACCTGCTCATCGCCCTCGCACTGCTGCTCGTCGCCGCGGCCGCCACCGCCGCCGTCGCCGTACGCGAACCCGCCCGCCAGGCCCTCGCCCTCTCCCTCCTCGGCCTCACCCTCACCCTCCTCTTCACCGTCCTCCAGGCCCCCGACGTCGCCCTCTCCCAACTCGCCGTCGGCTCCGCACTCACCCCCCTGCTCGTCCTCCTCTCCGTACGCAAGGCCCGCCGCCGCTCCCTCGACCAGGTACGCGCCGAAAAGGAAGCGGAGAAGCGGCCATGAGCCGACGACAGCGGTTGTGGGTACTCCTCCTCGGCCTCGCCGGCGTCGCCGCACTCCTCGTCGCCGCCGCCCTCCGGCTCCCCGCCTTCGGCACCGACCACCACCCCTACGGCGACCGCGCCGTCCACGAAGCACTCGCCCGGCACACCGCCAACGCCATCGCCGCCGTCAACTTCGACCAACGCGCCTTCGACACCCTCGGCGAGGAATCCATCCTCTTCGCCGCCGTCCTCGGCACCGTCGTCCTGCTCCGCCAGGCCCGCGACGAACACCAGGTCGCCCCCGCGCCCGCCCGCGTCTCCGCCCCCGTACGCCGCTACGCGCTCGTCCTGCTCCCCGTCACCCTCGTCACCGGGCTCTACATCGTCGCCCACGGCCAGCTCACCCCCGGCGGCGGCTTCCAGGGCGGCGTCGTCGCCGCCACCGCCCTCCACCTGCTCTACATCGCCGTGGACTACCGCGCACTCGAACGCATCCGCCCCCTCAGCGTCTTCGAAGTGGGCGACGCTGCGGGCGAAGCCGCCTACCTGATCACCGGCGCCGCCGGACTCCTCGCAGGCACCGCCTACCTCACCAACGTGCTGCCCTTCGGCACCCTCAACTCCCTCGCCTCCGGCGGCACCGTCCCCCTGCTCAACGCCGCCATCGGCATGGAAGTCGCCTGCGCCGTCGTCGTCCTGCTCGCCCGCTTCCTGGACCAGGCCGTCGAGATCGAAGAGGAAGGCGAACACACATGATGGACGTCCTGCCCTACCTGGTCGCTGCCTGGATCTTCCTCGTCGGCTGCTACGGCCTCGCCACCAGCCGCAACCTCATCCACGCCGTCGGCTGCCTCGCCGTCTGCCAGGCCGCCACCTACGTCCTGCTGCTCGCCGTCGGCTACCGCGACGGCGGCACAGCCCCCGTCTTCGCCGACATCGCACCCCACTCCCGCCCCGTCGTCGACCCCGTCGTCCAGGCCCTCGCCCTCACCGACGTCGTCGTCGGCGCCACCGTCACCGCGCTCCTCCTCGCCCTGGTCATACAGGTCGCCAAACGGCACCACACCCTCGACCCGGACGAACTCTCGGAGCTGCGCGGATGAACCACCTGCTGCCGCTCGTCATCGCCACACCACTCCTCGGCGCCGCCCTCCTCGTCGCCGCCGGCCGCTTCGTCCCCCGCCCCGCCGCCGAAGCCCTCGCCTGCGCCTTCACCGCCGCCACCGCGGCCCTCGCCCTCCACCTGCTCCTGCACGCACCCGCACCCGTCATCGACTGGCTCGGCGGCTGGACACCCCGCAACGGACACAGCGTCGGCATCGCCCTCCACGCCGACCACCTCGCCCTCGGCACGGCGGCCCTCGTCTCCCTCCTCGTCCTCGCCGTCCTCGTCTACTCCTGGCGCTACTTCGACGAACCACCCCGCAAACACGCCGGCTCCTTCCCCGCCCTCGTCCTCCTCTTCCAAGCCGGCATGTGCGGCTTCGTCCTCACCGGCGACCTCTTCAACGCCTTCGTCTTCTTCGAACTCATGGGCGTCGTCGCCTACGCCCTCACCGGCTACCGCGTCGAAGCCGCCAAAGCCGTCCAGGGCGGCCTCACCTTCGGTGTCGTCAACTCCCTCGGCGCCTACGCCATGCTCATGGGCATCGGCCTGCTCTACTCCCGCACCGGCGAACTCGCCATGCGCCACATCGGCGCCGCACTCGACGCGCGCGGCGCCCCCGACGCACTCGTCCTCGCCGCCTTCGTCCTCCTCCTCACCGGACTCCTGGTCAAGGCCGCCGCCGTCCCCTTCCACTTCTGGCTCCCCGACGCACACGCCGTCGCCCCCACCCCCGTCTGCATGCTGCTCTCCGGCGTCATGGTCGAACTCGGCCTCTACGGCACCGCACGCGTCTACTGGACCGTCTTCGCCGGCCCCGGCGGCATCCCGCCCGAAGCCGTCACCCGCACCCTCCTCACCTTCGGCGTGCTCTCCGCCGCCGTCGGCGCACTCATGTGCTGGTACCAACGCCACATCAAACGGCTGCTGGCCTACTCCACCGTCGCGCACACCGGCCTCTTCCTCATCGGCCTCGCCCTGCTCACCCCCGAAGCCACCGGCGGCACCGCCCTCTACCTCCTCGGCCACGCCGGAGTGAAAGCCGCACTCTTCGCCTGCGCCGGCATCCTCCTCGACCGCTACGGCTCCATCGACGAGTACGCCCTGCACGGCCGCGCCCGCGAACTCCGCCTCACCGCCGCCTACTTCACCGCCGGTGGACTCGCCCTCGCCGGACTGCCACCGTTCGGCACCGGACTGGGCAAAGCCGTCACCGAGGAAGCCGCCGGGCCCTGGCTCACCGCCCTCTTCGTCCTCGTCTCCGCCGTCACCGGGGGAGCGGTACTCCGCGTCGCCGCCCGCGTCTTCGGCGGCCACGGCACCGCGCCCGCCCACGACGAGGAGCGCGAGACCAGCGGCGAGGGCGAACAACCCGAAACCGAGCAGCAACTCACCCGGGTACCCGCCACCATGCTCGCCGTCCCCGGCCTCCTGCTCGCCGGCGCCCTCCTCACCGGCCTGCTGCCCGCCCTGCACAGCGCGGTGGGCAGCGCCGCCGACGAAGCCCTCCCCGGCGTCACCGTGGCCCCCACCCCACCGCACTGGTCCGCCGCCGGCCTCCTCCTCGGACTGCTCTCCGCCGCCGTCGCCGCCGGCCTCGCCACCCTCGCCGTACGCCGCCCCCAGCACACCCGCAGCCGCCACTGGCTCGACCCCCTCCGCCTCCTCCACTCCGGCCACATCGGCGACTACATCGCCTGGACCCTCGTCGGCACCACCCTCCTCGGTGCCCTCACCTTGACCGGCCTGCTCTGAACCGAGTTCGGCACGCGTGAGGTCGACGGACCGTCTGTTGTGATCCCGGCGCGTCAGCACTGCCCGGTCGCCGCGGACCGCGAATCCGTCCGGCGCGGGGACGGGGCTGCGATAGCTGGTCACCTCGCCGGTGTTGGTCACCTCGCCGGTGGGCGGGGCGATCCGCGTCGGAAAGGTGCCGGCTCGGCTAGCCGCGGTCAGCCGTGGGCCGCTCCCGAGGCGTCACTCGGCACCGGCGCGCCCTCCGCCCCCGCCGGGGCCTCCGTGATGTCCAGGAAGACGTGGTCCGCCTGCGGCCACGTGCGCTCGACCTCATGCTTGATCCGCACGCAGACGAGCTCCACCCGCTCGCTGTCCATCCCCGGTGCCAGATCGATACGGGCCGCCAGCAGCCAGCTGTCCTCGCCGAGGCGCATCGTCAGCAGCTCAGCGACGTTGTCCACCTCCGACTGCGCCATCAGCAGCTCCTCGATGCTCTCCCGCAGCTCCGCGTCGACCGACTCGCCGATCAGATGGTCCCGCGCCTCCTTGCCGAGCCGGTACGCCACGAACACCAGAAGCAACCCGATGGCGAAGGACGCCGACGCCTCCCACACCGCCTCGCCCGTCACCAGATGCAGCACCATCCCGGCCGCCGCCAGCAGCACACCCAGCACCGCCGCACCGTCCTCGGCCAGCACCGTACGCAGCGCCGGATCGCTGCTGCCGCCCTTCTGCACGCGCAGCTGGTACACCGCACGGACCAGCGAACTGCCTTCCGCGACGAACGCCACCCCCAGCACGATCAGACCGGCTGTATAACCGCTCGGGGTCTCGTGCGACCCCTCGCGCAGCGCGTCGATGCCCTGGAAGAAGGAGAAACAGCCACCCATCACGAAGATGCCCACCGCGGCGAGCAGCGCCCAGAAATAGCGCTCCATGCCGTACCCGAACGGGTGCCGGTGGTCGGCGGGGCGGCGGCTGCGGCGCAACGCGGCGAGCAGAAAAAGCTCGTTCAGGCTGTCCGCGACGGAATGCGCCGCCTCCGACAGCAGCGCGGGCGAGGCGGACAGCAGACCGCCGACAGCCTTTGCGACCGCGATGAGGAGATTCGCCGCGAGTGCCACGACGACCGTCACGCGGGTCCGGCCGTCGGAATCCTTCCGCTTCACCATGAATCACCGCCGCCATTCGGGGGACGCGGGGGGTGCGATCGATCGGTAATACACATCAACGGAGCGTGTACCCGGTTCGATGAATGAGAACCGCGGACGAATTTCCGCAACAGCCGAATGCCGAAAAGGTGAGTGACGATGGTGGACGTCGGCTACACGATGATGACCGAACAGGCGGGCCCGCGCGAACTCGTCGACCATGTGGTCCTGGCCGAACGCGCCGGTTTTGATTTCTCGGTCACCTCGGACCATTACTTTCCCTGGCTGGCCTCGCAGGGCCATGCCCCGTACGCCTGGAGTGTGCTGGGCGCCGCGGCGCAGGCCACCTCGCGCATTCCCCTGATGACGTACGTGACCTGCCCGACCACCCGGTACCACCCCGCGATCGTCGCCCAGAAGGCGGCGACGATGCAGCTGCTCGCAGAGGGCCGGTTCCGGCTCGGCCTCGGCTCGGGCGAGGCCCTCAACGAGCACGTCGTCGGGCAGGGCTGGCCCACGGCACCGGTCCGGCTGGAGAAGCTGGAGGAGGCCATCGAGATCATCCGGGCGTTGTTCTCCGGCGACGAGGTGACGTACCACGGCGAGTACTTCGACGTGGACCAGGCCGTGCTGTGGGACCTGCCGGAGAAGCTGCCGGAGATCGGCGTCGCGGTGTCCGGCGGCCTGTCCTGCGAGATCGCGGGCCGCCTGGGCGATCTGGTGATCGCCACGGAGCCGAAGAGCGAGCTGCTGCGGAAGTTCGACGAGCACGGCGGCAAGGGCAAGCCGCGCATCGGCCAGATCCCGGTCTCCTACGACACGGACCGGGACGCGGCGATCGCCCGGGCGCACGACCAGTTCCGCTGGATGGTCGGCGGCTGGCCGGTCAACAGCGAGCTGCCGGGGCCGTCCGGTTTCAGCGGCGCGACGCAGTACGTACGCAAGGAGGACATCGCCGAGGCGTTCCCGTGCGGCGACGACGTCGAGACGTACGTGAAGGCGGTCAAGCAGTACGCGGACGCGGGCTTCACCGAGGTCGCCCTGGTCCAGATCGGCGGCGACCAGCAGGAACCGTTCATCGACTGGGCCCAGAAGAACCTGCTGGATGAACTGCGGGCGCTGTAGGGCGCTGCAGGGGGAGAGGGGGTGGGGGAGGGGGATGGGGCTGCGGAGGGGGAAGGGCGGCGGACCGTTTCCGCCCTTTCTTCCCCCATGGGGGTGCACGAGGTCCCCTTCTCAACACAGTAGTCGGGGGCACTGACACCGCCCCCGCCCCTCCCGGCCCCAACCCCGCCCCCGCCCCTCCCGGCCCCAACAGCCCCAGCCCCCGCTCCGTACCCCAGCCCCTACGACTCCTCGCGTCGCCTCCGGGCCTCCCGTTGCGGCTCCACCGTGTACTTCGGGTCTTCCGCCGAGGCGATGCCTGCGTGGAAGACGGCGAAGCGGGTGAGGGCCGAGCCGGTGAGGAGAGCCAGGCCGGCCGTGACCGCCGCCGGGCGGCTGCGGCCGGCGAGCAGGCCGGCGGTGGCCGCGCCCGCCACCGTCAGCGCTTGCGCGCAGCGCATCAGTTTGCCGGCCTTGCCCGTGCGGTACGTCTCGGCCACGATGCCGAGCCGCCGTTCGGCTGCGGTCGTCGCCGCCGTGTCGGCCGCCGCGGCCAGCAGCGCGGCGTACCGCGCGGGGGCGTTCTCCCCGGTGGGGGACGCCACCAGGGCCATGCCCGAGGCGCCGGCGGTCGCGGAGGCGGCGAAGAGGTACGGGAGTTCGCGGTGCGCGCCGTGCCAGGCGGGCACCGCCGTGTCGGCGGCGAGCACCGCGGTGTACGTCGCGACGGCCGGGCCGAGCAGCGCCGCGGCGCCGGTCGCCGCGGCTCCGGCGCGCGGCAGCCGGCCGGTCACCGCGCTCGCCGCCGCCGCGCCCGCCATCGGCCCGTACCCCGCCAGCAGCCAGGAGCCGACGCTCATCGGGGAGGTCGGCTTGCAGACGCGGAGCATGTTGGCGAAGCGGGACGGGCGGCCCAGGTCGTTGACCAGGGCGGCCGTGGAGAGGGAGATCGCCGCGAGGGAGGAGATCTTCATCGCCTTGGCCATCGTGGGGCGGCCGGTGAGGTGGGCGCCGGCGGCCAGTACGGAGCCGGCGCCCGCCAGGCCGCCGGTGAAGAAGTACCCGGCGATGTCCCGGGCCGCCCACGACGGTGCCTTGATGACGGGCCGGCCGTAGTACGAGTCGAACTCGGCGCGGGGCACCATCAGTTCCTCGCCCTTGCGGCGCCGCCCGCCGCCCTTGCCATCCTTGGGCCGGGTGCCGGTCGTCCCGCTCATCGCCGTCCCTTCCGTTGCAGGAGTGCGGGGAGTACGAAGGAGGCGGCGGCGCCGGCCGCCAGGGACAGGGCCGCCGCGCCCGCGTGCTTCCACATCGCGGGCAGGTCGCGGGTGGTGACCACCGGGTCCGGCGGCAGCCCGTACACCTCCGGTTCGTCCAGGAGGAGGAAGAACGCGCCGTCGCCGCCCACGCCGTCCTCCGGGTCGTGCCCGTAGAGCCGGGCCTCGGGAACACCCGCCTCCTGAAGCTGGTCGACGCGGAGCGCGGCGCGTTCGCGCAGTTCGTCCAGGGGGCCGAACTGGATGGAGTCGGTGGGGCAGGCCTTCGCGCAGGCCGGTTCCTGTCCGGCGCCGAGCCGGTCGTAGCACATCGTGCACTTGAAGGCCCGGCCGTCGTCCTTGCGCTGTTCGATCACGCCGTACGGGCAGGCCGGTACGCAGTAGCCGCAGCCGTTGCAGATGTCCTCCTGGACGACGACCGTGCCGTACTCGGTGCGGAAGAGCGAGCCGGTGGGGCAGACGTCCAGGCAGGCCGCGTGCGTGCAGTGCTTGCAGACGTCGGAGGACATCAGCCAGCGGATGTCCCCGGCGGGCCGCTGCGGATCGTCCTCGGCGAGGGGGAGGGACGTACGGCCGTCCGGTGCGGGGGGCTCCGCCGGGACCTGGCGGGGTGCGGACTGTTCGATGAAAGCGACGTGGCGCCAGGTCGAGGCGCCGAGGCCCTGGGTGTTGTCGTACGACATGCCGGTGAGCGACAGCCCGTCCTCGGGGATCGCGTTCCACTCCTTGCACGCCACCTCGCAGGCCTTGCAGCCGATGCAGACGGAGGTGTCGGTGAAGAAGCCCATGCGCGGGGGCGGGTCGGGGTGGCCGGCGTCGCCGGCCGGGTCCGGTTCCGGGCCGCTGAAGAGGCTGCCGGTTTCGAAGAAGACGCCGGTCATTCGGGCTGCTCGCCTCCGGTGTGCTCGGTGATACCGGCGCGCCGCCGGTAGTCGGCGACCAGCCGGGGCAGGTCGGGGCCGCGCGGCCGGCGGCCGGGGCGGATGTCGGCGGTCAGCGCCTTGTCCTCCTGGATGTGCGCGTTCGGGTCCAGCGCGATGGCCATCAGTTCGTTGGCGGCGTCGCCGGTCACCGTGCCGTTGGGGCCCCAGTGGAACGGCAGGCCGATCTGGTGCACGGTGCGGCCCTGTACGGTCAGCGACTTGATCCGCTCGGTGACCAGCACACGGGCCTCGACGGCGTTGCGAGCCGTGACGATCGTCGCCCAGCCCGTGTGCGTGAGGCCGCGCTCGGCGGCCAGCGCCGGGGACACCTCGCAGAAGAACTCCGGCTGGAGTTCGGAGAGGTACGGCGACCAGCGGCTCATGCCGCCCGCCGTGAAGTGCTCGGTGAGCCGGTGGGTGGTGACCACGTACGGAAAGATGTCCGCGCCGGGTTCGTCGCCGCTGGGGTGGTAGCGGTTGCCGGGGCGGGAGTGCAGCTGCCGGGCGGGAGACCGCGGGCGGTCGGGGTACAGGGCGTTGGTGAACGGGGAGTCCTGCGGCTCGTAGTGGGTGGGCAGCGGCCCGTCGAGCAGTCCGGCGGGCGCGAACAGCCAGCCCTTGCCGTCGGCCTGCATGATGAACGGGTCGTCGCCGCGCAGCGCGTCGACGCCCTCGGCGTCGTCCGCCGGTACGTACCCCGGTTCCTTGTCGGGGACGAAGTCCGGGATGTCGTGCCCGGTCCACCTGCCGGCGTCGGCGTCCCACCAGACGTACGCCTTGCGGTCGCTCCAGGGGGTGCCGTCGGGCGCCGCCGAGGCGCGGTTGTAGAGGATGCGGCGGTTGGCGGGCCAGGCCCAGGCCCATTCGGCGGCGACCCAGTCCTGTTCGGTGTGCGGCTTGCGGCGGGCGGCCTGGTTGACGCCGTCCGCGTACACCCCGCAGTAGATCCAGCAGCCGCAGCTCGTCGAGCCGTCGTCCTTGAGCTGGGTGTACGCGGAGAGCGGCGCGCCGTCGGGGCCGCGGCCGTTGATCTCCGCCAGTACGGCGTCGGCGACCGGCTCGTCCAGCTCGCCGTGGACCGGGTAGTCCCAGGCCAGGTCCTGGATCGCGCGGTCCATCGGGTCGGTGGAGGCGGCCAGTTTCTCCTTGATGCGGCGGCCGAGGTGGTACGTGAACCACAGGTCGCTGCGGGCTTCGCCGGCCGGCTCGACGGCGGCGTGGTGCCACTGGAGCCAGCGGTTGGTGTTGGTGAAGGAGCCGGACTTCTCGGTGTGCGAGGCGGCGGGGAGGAAGAAGACCTCCGTGCCGATGTCCTCGGTGCGCAGTTCGCCGGACTCGATCTCCGGGCCGTCCTGCCACCAGGTCGCCGATTCGATGAGGGAGAAGTCGCGGACCACCAGCCAGTCGAGGTTGGCCATGCCGAGCCGCTGGAGGCGGGTGTTGGCGGAGCCGACGGCGGGGTTCTCGCCCATGAGGAAGTAGCCCTTGCAGGCGCCGTCCAGCTGCGCGAGGACGATGTCGTACGCGCCGTGCGAGCCGGTGAGCCGTGGCAGATGGTCGAAGCAGAAGTCGTTCTCGGGCTGGGCCGCGTCCCTGTAATAGGCCTTGAGCAGGCTGACGAAATAGGCCCGCATATTGTTCCAGAATCCCTTGTCCGTACGGCTCGCCGTGACGAACGTGTCGAGATCCTCATGGGCGTGGGCGTGCGGCATCGGCAGATATCCGGGCAGCAGGTTGAACAGCGTCGGAATGTCGCTGGAGCCCTGGATGGAGGCGTGGCCGCGGAGCGCCTGGATTCCGCCGCCGGGCCGTCCGATGTTTCCCAGCAGCAATTGCAGGATGCTGGCCGCGCGAATGTACTGCGAGCCGACGGTGTGCTGCGTCCAGCCCACCGCGTACGCGAAGGCGCTGGTGCGGTCCGGGCCCGAGTTCTGGGTGAGGGCTTCGCAGACGCGCAGGAACGACTCCTCGGGGACGCCGCAGATCTCGGCCACCATGTCGGGGGTGTAGCGCGCGTAGTGCCGCTTGAGGATCTGGAAGACGCAGCGCGGGTGCTGGAGCGTCGGGTCCTGTGCGGGGTCGGACTCGGCCTGGGCGCCGCCCGAGCCGTGCGTCTCGGCGTGGGCCGCCTCGTGCAGCCGGCGGCCGGTCTCGGGGTCCTTCTGGAGGCGCTGGTCGTGCCGCTGTTCCACGTCGCCCGCCGGGGCCTGGACGCCGCCGCCCGCGTACTGCCAGGTCTCCGCGTCGTACCGGTGGTGTTCCTCGTCCAGGCCGGAGAAGACGCCGGCCAGGTCCTCGGTGTCCTGGAACTCCTCGCTGATCAGGGTGGCGGCGTTGGTGTAGGCGAGGACGTAGTCGCGGAATTCCTTGCCTTCGGTCAGGACGTGGTTGATGATCCCGCCGAGGAACGCGATGTCGGTGCCGGCCCGCAGCGGTACGTGCAGGTCGCACAGGGCGCTGGTGCGCGTGAAGCGCGGGTCGACGTGGATGAGGGTCGCGCCGCGTGCCTTGGCCTCCATGACCCACTGGAAGCCGACGGGGTGGGCCTCGGCGAAGTTGGAGCCCTGGATGACGATGCAGTCGGCGTGCTGGAGGTCCTGCATGAAGGTGGTCGCGCCGCCGCGGCCGAAGGACGTACCGAGGCCGGCGACCGTGGAGCTGTGGCAGACCCGTGCCTGGTTCTCCACCTGGACGATCCCGAGGCCGGTCAGCAGCTTCTTGATCAGGTAGTTCTCTTCGTTGTCCAGTGTCGCGCCGCCCAGGCTGGCGATGCCGAGGGTGCGGGCCACGCGCGCGCCCTTGGACTCCCACTGCCAGGTGTCGCGGCGGGTCTCGATCACCCGGTCGGCGATCATGTCCATGGCTTTGTCGAGATCGAGCGGCTCCCAGTCGGTGCCGTGCGGCCGCCGGTACAGCACCTGGTGCCGCCGCGCTTCGCCGGTCGTCAGCTGGAGCGTCGCCGACCCCTTGGGGCACAGCCGGCCCCGGCTGACGGGCGAGTCGGGGTCGCCCTCGATCTGCACGACCTTCTCGTCCTTGACGTACACCTGCTGACCGCAGCCGACCGCGCAGTACGGGCAGACCGACTGCACCACCCGGTCGGCGGAGTCCGTGCGGGGCCGCAGCCGCTCGGTGTGCTCCGACATCGCGGCGCGTCCGCGGCCGAGCGGATCCTTGCCGGTGAGCTGCCGGTACACGGGCCAGTCGCGGATCAGCCGCTGTACGCCCATGGATCCTCCAGCTGTCGGCGTCTGCTGAGCGGGTGCGGGGGTCGGGACGAATGCCTCCAGGGTTGCCCCTGGTGCGGACGGGTGCCCGGCGACATGCCGCTCACACCCGCCGATCGGGGGAGCCGGGCGCGGGGCCGGTGGCCGGACGGATACCGGCGTGTCCGAGGTGAGAAGCGCGGCCCACCGGTCAACCCTGGAGGTGTGAGTACTACCGCCCTCATCGTCATCGACATGATCAATACCTACGACCACGAGGACGCGGAGCTGCTGCTGCCGTCGGTGCGCAAGGCACTGCCCGCGGTGGTCCGCCTCATCGACCGGGCCCGCGAGGACGGCGTACCGGTGATCTACGCCAACGACAACTTCGGGGAATGGCGCTCGCACCACGGCGAGATGCTGGAGACCGCGCTGGCCGGGCCGCACGCGGAGCTGGTGGCCCCCGTCCGCCCCGACGACTCCTCGCTGTTCATCGTCAAGGCCCGGCACTCGATCTTCTTCGAGACCCCGATGACGTATCTGCTGTCGCAGCTGGGCATCGACCACGTCGTGCTGTGCGGGCAGGTCACCGAGCAGTGTGTGCTGTACTCGGCGCTGGACGCGCACATCCGGCACCTGAAGGTCACCGTCCCGGACGACGCCGTGGCACACATTCACCCGGACCTCGCCGACGCGGCGCTGCAGATGATGGAGCGCAACATGAACACCCACCTCTGCACCGTCGACACGCTGGACTGGGAGGCGGCGGCGCGGCGTGATTGACCGCCGCCGTGCCGGGAACCCGGGGCGGGAAAGAAGCCGAGCGGAACGCGAGGCGCGTTCCGCGGTAGGAAGGGAGCGCATGATGCCCAGCGGCTCCAACGCCAAGCGCGAACGGCAGTACGAGCACATCAAGGAAGGCGCCGAGAAGCGGGGCACCTCCACCGGCCGGGCGAAGGAGATCGCCGCGCGCACGGTCAACAAGGAGCGGGCACGCTCCGGCGAGGCGAAGAGCGCGAGCAAGGAGTCCACGCGGGACCCGAAGTCCGCGCCGGAGCGGGGCGGACAGCGGGCGGGCAAGGGGACGGGTCCGAAGGGCCCGACCAAGGACCAGCTCTACCGCGAGGCCAAGGAGAAGAACATCGACGGCCGCTCCTCGATGACCAAGGACGAACTGGCCAAGGCGCTCGGCCGCTGACCGCCCGCGCCGCCTACCGGCCGTCCTCCGGATGCGCCAGGTCGTACGGGCGCGGGTACGGCCCCGGGCGGAAGGCGAGGTACCGCGCCGCCGTCGTCGGGTCGGACCGCCGCGCCTCCGCGTTGAGCGCGCCGGGCGTGGTGTCGCCCCACCGCCCGGTCCCGGCCCGGCGGTCGACCGTGTGCAGTGCGGCGAGCTGCTCGGCCGGTGTGAACGTGCAGTGCCCGGCGTTGTCGACGAACCCCTGACGCAGCATCCCGTCGGCCCCGGCAGCGGTGACGGCCCGGCGGTGCGCCGAGCCGACCTGGACGGGGACCAGCGGGTCGCCGGTGGTGTGCACGTCCAGCTGCGGGGTGCGCAGCTTGCCGGTGAAGGCGATGTTGCGCGTCATGTAGCGGACGGCCGCGGGGTCGGCCTTGATGCGGGGCGCGCCGGCGAGCGTCCGCAGGTCCTCGTCCAGGGACAGCCCGGCCGCCGCGTACAGCGCCTCGGCCTCCTTGTACCCGGCCGACCGGCGGAGCATCGCGGTGTAGTCCACGCCGCTGTTCCACGCCATGTTCCCGCCCGCCCGCTGCTCGGCCTCCTGGCGGCGCCGGAAGCCGGCGTCCACCAGCATCGTGCTGACGGCCCGGTACTGGTTGGCCTGCTGCGTCTCGTAGTCGTCCGGTGCGGGCCGGTCCCGCTTCGGGTCGTTCCAGCCGGGGATGTTGTGCAGCGCGGCGGCCAGCGCGATGCGGGCCCGACCGGTCGCGGTGTGCTGTGCCTCGGAGACGACGCTGCCGAGTCGGCTGCCGGCCCGGTCCGCCTCGTCCGCGTCGGCGAAGCCGGTCAGCGGGATGCCGGAGCCGGGTGCCAGCAGCGTCTTCAGCGCGAAGACCGGATCGAGGGTGGAGTTCCAGTTGGCGACACCGCCCTGGACGAGGCCGCACAGGGACAGCGAGCCGTCGATGCGGCCGGGGTGCCGCTCGGCGATCGCGGTGGTGACCAGGCCGCCGTAGGACTCGCCCCAGGCGAGCGTGCGGCGGGCCGGTCCCACCCGCCCGGCGAAGGCGTCGAGGGTGGCGACCTGGTCGGGCACGGCCTGCTCCACCGCCCAGCCGGTGCCGGCGTACGAGGAACCGGCGAGCGCGTACCCCTCCTTCAGCAGCAGCTTCTTCGTGGCGTCGTCGGAGGCGTCCACGGCTTCGTTCGGGGCGCCCGCGGGCCGGTACCCGTGGCTGAACAGCAGCAGGGTGCCGTTCCAGCGGGCCGGGGTGTCGATGACGTACGTGGCACCGGAGGGCAGGGTGCCTTCGAGGCGGCGGGGTTCGGCCGGCGCGGCGGTCGCGGGCGGCACCGCGGCGGTGAGGAGCAGCGCGGCGACGGCCGCGAGCAGCCCCGCCTGGTTACGTGACCTCATCGATGGGCTCCTTCCGGTCGGAACGGTTCTGTGGGTGCTGTTCGGCGCCGAACCGGTCGCGGCTGGTCTCCCTGACCCGCCACACGGTGAGCGCGGTGACGGCGGCACCGGCGGTCAGCAGCAGGGCGATGGGCGTGCTGCTTCCGTACGCGGCGAGCAGGCCGCCGGCGATCAGCGGGGAGAAGCCCGCGCCGAGCAGGGTCGCGGTCTGGTAGCCGAGGGAGGCGCCGGTGTAGCGGACCCGGGTGCCGAACATCTCGGTGAGCAGCGCGCCCAGCGGCCCGTACATGGTGGACTGGGCGACGCCGTGCCCCAGGACGAGCGCGAGGATCAGCAGTCCGGGGCGGCCGGTGTCGACCAGCGCGAACACCGGGAACGCGGTGGCGGCCGAGAGGACCGCACCGGCCAGCACGACCGGCCGCCGCCCGAACCGGTCGGACAGCGCCCCGGCGCACGGCAGCACGAGCAGGGCCGTGCAGGAGGCGAGGGTGACGCCGGTGAGGACCTGGGTGCGCGAGAAGCCGTGGCCGACCGCGTAGGAGACCATGAAGCTGGTCAGCAGCGACTGGGCGGTGAACGCGCCGATGCCGGCGCCCGCGGCCATCAGTACGGCGCGCGGCCTGCGCACCACGTCGAGCAGCGGCAGCCGGGCCGGCGCCCGCTCCTCCTTCAGCGCGCGGAACAGCGGACTCTCGGTGACCTTCAGCCGTACGTAGAGGCCCGCGAAGAGCAGGACCAGGCTGAGCAGGAAGGGCACCCTCCACCCCCAGGCGCGGAACTGCTCGTCGGGCAGGGCGGCGACGAGGGTGACCACGGCGGTGGACAGGACGGTGCCGAGCGGGGCGCCCAGCTGGGTGAGGCTGGTCCAGCGGCCGCGCGGCCGGCCGCCCGCGTGCTCGGCGACCATCAGCGTCGCCCCGCCCCACTCGCCGCCGATGGCGATGCCCTGCACCACGCGCAGCAGTACCAGCAGGACGGGCGCCCACACGCCGATCGTGCCGTACGTCGGCAGCAGCCCGATGAGGAAGCTGCCGACGCCCATCAGCACCATCGTCGCCAGCATCATCGACTTGCGGCCGAGCCGGTCGCCGAAGTGGCCGAAGACGATGCCGCCGAGCGGCCGGGCGACATACCCGGCGGCGAAGGTGCCGAACGCCGCGACGGTGCCGGCGGCGGGATCGGCGGCGGGGAAGAACAGGTCGCCGAAGACGAGCGCGGCGACCGTTCCGTAGACCAGGAAGTCGTAGAACTCCACGGCCGTGCCGAGCAGGCCGGAGAGCGCGACCCGTCTCAGCTGCCGGGCGTCCGTGGCGTCGCGCACGGCGGTCATCCGTAGAAGCGGGAGAGGCTGCGCAGGACGCAGGCGGGCTTGGTGCCGTCCTCGATCTCCACCGTGCCGTCCACCGCGATCTGCACGCCGCCCTTGACCTCGTCGACCGAGGCGAGGGTGGCGGCCAGCCGGATACGGGAGCCGACCGTCACGGGGGAGGGGAAACGGACCTTGTCCAAGCCGTAGTTGACCTTGGTGGTGACGCCCTGCACGTCGAGCAGTTCCGTGAAGAGCGGGATGAACAGTGAGAGCGTCAGGTAGCCGTGCGCGATCGGCGCGCCGAACGGTCCCTGCGCCGCCTTCTCGGGGTCGGTGTGGATCCACTGGTGGTCGCCGGTGGCGTCGGCGAAGGTGTCGATGCGGTCCTGGGTGACCTCGATCCAGTCGCTGGTGCCCAGGTCGCTGCCGGCGAGCTTCTTCAGTTCGTCGAGGCCGTTGACGGTGACGGTCATGTCGCATTCCTTTGGTCAGGAGTCGGTGGACCCGTAGCGCCGGCGCACCCGGGACTTGAGGAGCTTTCCGGAGGCGGTGCGCGGGAGTTCACCGGCGAGCACCACGGATTTGGGGAGCTTGTACTTGGCGAGCCGGCCGGTCAGGGTGGCCAGCACCTCGTCGGGGTCGAGGGCCGCGCCCTCGCGGGGGACGACCACCGCTCGCGGGACCTCGCCCCACTTGTCGTGCGGCACGCCGATGACCGCGCACTCGACGATGTCGGGGTGGGCGAGGAGGAGGTCCTCGATCTCGGCGGGGTAGATGTTCTCGCCCCCGGAGATGATCATGTCCTTGAGGCGGTCGACGATGAAGACGTATCCGTCCTCGTCGATCCGGGCCGCGTCCCCGCTGCGGAACCAGCCCTCCGTGAAGGAGGCCGCCGTCTCCTCCGGCAGCCCCCAGTAGCCCGGCATGACATGGGGCCCGCGGACCACGACCTCGCCCCGCTCGCCGACGTCGACCGGGGTCAGGCCGGGCCCTACCACGCGTACGTCGCTGAAGAAGTGCGGTACGCCCGCGGAGCCGGCCTTGCCTGCCGCGTGCTCGGCGTCGAGGAACAGTGTGCCGGGGGACGCCTCCGTCATGCCGTAGCCCTGGAGGAAGGTCAGGCCCCGTTCCTGGTACGTGGCGATCAGTGGGGTCGAGACCGGTGAGCCGCCGCAGGTCAGGATGCGGAGGGAGGACAGGTCCGCGTCGGCCCAGCGCGGATGCCGGGCCACCTGCTCGAACATTGTCGGGACCCCGAACATGAAGGTGATCCGGTGCTGTTCGATCAGGTCGAAGGTGGCCTCCGGGTCGAAGGCCTCGACCAGGACGCAGGTACCGCCCTTCAGGAGGACCGGCAGGGCGAGCATGTTCAGGCCCGCCGTGTGGAACAACGGGGCGGATACCAGGGCGCGTTCGTCGGCGATCAGATCGGTGTCGACCAGGACGTTGATCGCGTTCCAGGTCAGATTTCCGTGCGTGAGCATCGCACCCTTGGGGCGGCCGGTGGTCCCCGAGGTGTACATGATGATGCAGGTGTCGTCGGCGGTGACCGGTTCGTCGATGGGCTCGTCCGACGCCGACGCGAGCAACTCCTCGTATTCGTCACCCACTTCGACGTACGTGCGTACATCGCCCGCATCGGCCAGGTCCGCGACGAGCCCGGCGTGCGACGGGCCGTACAGGAGGACCTTCGCGCCCGAGTCGGCCAGCTGGTGGGCGATCTCCGGGCCGGTCAGCCGGGTGTTGAGCGGGACGAAGACGGCGCCCAGCGCGCCGGCGGCGAACAACGTCTCCAGGAAGGAGGGGTGGTTGGGGCCGAGATAGGCGATCCGGTCGCCGCGCCGGACCCCGGTGGCGCGCAGCGCGCGGGCCAGCCGGGTGGTGCGGTCGTGCAGCTCCGCGTAGGTGGTCGCCGCGCCCTCGTGGCGGACGGCGATACGGTGCGGGGTCTTGCGGGCCCGGCGGGCGGGCCACGACCCCAGTCCCTCGTTGCGCACAGCGGCTCTCCTTGCGGTGGGGTCAGGCGAGCCCGAGCAGCCGGGCGGCGTTCTCCTTGAGGATCTTCGGCCGGACGGCTTCCTTGATCTCCAGCTTGTCGAAGTCCGCGAGCCAGCGGTCCGGCGTGAGCACGGGGTAGTCCGAGCCGAACAGCACCTTGTCCTTGAGCAGGGTGTTGGCGTACTGCACGAGCTGCGGCGGGAAGTACTTCGGTGACCAGCCCGACAGATCGATGTGCACCCCGGGCTTGTGCGTGGCGACCGCCAGCGCCTCGTCCTGCCAGGGGAACGACGGATGAGCCAGGATGATCTTCAGGTGCGGGAAGTCGGCGGCCACGTCGTCGACGTGCAGCGGATTGGAGTACTTCAGCCGGATCCCGCCGCCGCCGGGCACGCCCGCGCCGATGCCCGTCTGTCCGGTGTGGAAGAGGGCGATCGCGCCGGTCTCCTCGATGACCTCGTACAGCTCGTACGCCAGCCGGTCATTGGGGAAGAACGCCTGGATGCTCGGGTGGAACTTGAAGCCGCGTACGCCGTACTCCTCCACCAGCCGCCGCGCCTGCTTCACGGCCGCCCTGCCGCGGTGCGGGTCGAGCGAGGCGAACGGGATCAGCACGTCGGCGTTGTCGGCGGCGGCCTCGGCGACCTCCTCGTTGGGCACCGGGGCGGTGCCGGTCGCGGACTCGGCGTCCACGGTGAAGACGACGGCCGCCATCCGCCGCTCGCGGTAGTACGCGGCCATCTCCGGCAGCGTCGGCTTACGGTTGCCCTCGACCTTGAAGTACGCACTGGAGGCGTCGGCCAGCCCGGCGTCCAGGGAAGCCTGCCCCTTGCTCGACACCTCGGCGTGCGTGTGCACGTCGATGGCCACCAGCTCGTCCACGTTCATCGCGCTGCGGGTCATGGCTCACGCCTCCGGGATCACGGGGGCGGGGATGCCCACGGACTGCGGCTCGCGGCCCACGGACGTGTGCCAGGCCGCCGCGACGGACTCCGGGCGCCAGCCCCCGTCCGCGTACGCCACCGACACCTCCTGCGGGTGTGACCACAGCGCGAGCTTGTCGCCGCCGATGCCGACACACTGGCCGGTGACGTCCTTCGCGGCGTCCGAGGCGAGGAAGGGCACCAGCGCGGCGCAGTCCTCGGCGGTGCCGAACCCCTCGCCCTTGCGCAGGAATTCCGGCAGCGGCTCGCCGCGCCGCATCGCCTCGATGTACGGCGCGAACGCCGGGATGGTCTCCGTCATCGCGGTCGCCGCGACGGGCACGATCGCGTTGACGGTGATCCCCGCCCTGGCCAGCTCCATCGACCAGGTGCGAGTCATCGCGGCGATGCCGGCCTTGGCCGCCGCGTAGTTGGTCTGGCCGAAGTTGCCGCGCTGCCCGGCGGGGGAGCCCACCAGGATCAGCCGGCCGCCGTCGCCCTGCTCCCGCATCCGCACGGCGGCGGCCCGGGCGCAGGTGAAGGTGCCCTTGAGGTGGGTGGTGAGCACGGCATCGAAGTCGTCGTCGGTCATCTTCCACAGCACCCGGTCGCGCAGGATGCCCGCGTTGGTGACCATCACGTCCAGCCGGCCGAACTCCTCGACGGCGCGGGCCACCAGCCGGTCCGCCGCCTCCGCCGTGCCGACGGCGGCGGCCTCGGCGACGGCCCGGCCGCCGGCCTCCGTGATGCTCTTCGCGGCCTCCTCGGCCACGGCCTCGTCGAGGTCGTTGACGACGACGGAAGCGCCGGCGGCGGCGAGCGCCGAGGCGTAGGCGAAGCCCAGGCCACGGCCGGAACCGGTCACGACGGCGACCTTGCCGGTGAGGTCCACGGGGGTGGGGGAAGCGGGTCCGGACATGGTGCGGTCCTCTCAACAGGCATGCGGAATACGGGTGTTGACGTCAGGGGTGAGGGGCGGGCCGAGGGCCGGTTCGGCCGGCGGCCCCGCCGTGATCGAAGCTAAGACCAATCATTGTTAACGTCAATGGTTGTTCTCGTAATCAAAAATGCGGCATGCTGGGTCCGCTGGTGAGATGGAGAACCGGAAAGACCGCCCCGCACCGGGGGCACGGAACAGGGAGCGCCATGACCGCCCAGGGAACGCCCGCCGCGCAGGCCAGGCCCGTCGACGCCGACGAGCCGTGGATGCGGGGGCTGCACGCCGACACCGGATACCTGCTCTACCGGCTCGGCCTGCGCTCGGGGCAGCTGTTCAACGCCGCCCTCCAGGAATCGGGCCTCCGGCTGCGCCACTACGCGCTGCTGCGGTACCTCGCCACGGTCGAGGGCGCACCGCAGCGGGAGCTGAGCGAACGGCTCGGTTACGACCCGAGCGCCATCGTCGGCCTCGTCGACGACCTCGAACGCCTGCACCTCGTGGAGCGCCGCCCGGCCCCCGCGGACCGGCGCCGCCGCATCGTCGTCCTTGCCGACGCGGGCCGTACGTACCTCCGTGACACCGACGAGGCCAGCCACCGCGTCACCGACGAACTGACCGGCCCCCTCACCCCCGAGGAATCCGCGACGCTGCACGCACTGCTGCTGCGGGTCGCGCAGACGGGCGACGCGTAGGCGCCGGGGGCGGTCTGCCGGTGGTCGACGCGCCGCTCAGGACGTGGGGACGCGTGTGAAGCGCCCCGCGATGTGCAGGTCCGCCTCGATGCCGGCCACGGCGGCCCGCAGCTCGGGCAGGACGTCCGTGAGGCATTCCTCGGCACTGCGCCGCACGGTGTGCATCGCGACGTTCACCGCCGCCACCACCTCGCCCGCACCGTTGTGGACCGGCACCGCGAGCGACCGCAGGCCCTCCTCCAGCTCCTCCTCCACCAGTGCGTGGCCCTGGTCCGCGACCCGGTCGAGGAGGGCGGTGAGTTCGGCGGGGCCGGTGACCGTGTGCGGGGTCAGTGGCCGCAGTTCGGTGCGGGCGAGCCGGGCGTGCCGCTCGGCGGGCGGCAGGCCGGCCAGCATCACCCGGCCCAGCGCGGTGGCGTACGCGGGCAGCCGGGTGCCGGTGGTGATGTTCACGCTCATCACGCGGGTGGTGGCGACCCGTGCCGTGTACTGGATGTCGTCCCCCGCGAGCACGGCCAGGGAGGCGGAGTCGTGTACGCGCGCGGCGAGCGTGGCGAGGTGCGGTGCCGCGATCCGGGGGAGCGTGGTGCGGGAGAGCGGGGGGTAGCCGAGCGCCAGCACGCGCGGGGTGAGCCGGAAGGCGCGCCCTTCGGAGGCGACGTACCCCAGGTGCTCCAGGGTGATCAGGGCGCGGCGGGCGGTGGCCCGCGCCAGGCCGGTCGCCTCGGCGGCCGCCGAGAGCGTCAGCTCGGCCCGGCCTTCGCCGAACGCGGTCAGCACGGTCAGGCCGCGGGCCAGCGACTCGATGAACTCCCGCCCCAGCTCCTGCTTGGACGCGGCGGTCCAGGCGGCGAGCGGCGCGGGTGACGGCACGTCCGCCTTTGGCGGCGCCTCCTGGGCCCGGACCAGCTCCCGCTCCATCGCGGCCACCGTCTCGCGCAGCCGGGGCAGCAGTGTGTCGCGCAGGGACGCCGCACTGTGCCGGCTGGTGTGGCTCACCACGCTCGCCGCGCAGGCGACCGAGCCGTCCGGGGCGCGCACCGGCACGGCCAGCGCGACCAGTCCCGGCTCGATCAGCTGGTCGTCCAGCGCCCAGCCCTGCGCACGCGCCTGCCGGGCGCGTTCCTCGAAGTCGTCGCTGCCCCCGTCGCCGTCGCCCGTGGCCCGGCCGGCGTCGAGCGGCGGTACCGCCGGGAAGCCGCGGTGCTCAGGATCGGCGGCCCGGCGCTCCCGCCAGCGGGCCCACTCCGCCTCGGACCATCCGGCGGCGAACAGCGAGCCCGGCGCGGTGCGCTCGGCGGGCAGCAGGTCGCCGATGCGGAAGCTCAGGGACATCGCGCGGCGCCGGGTCGCCTGGTGGAGGAAGCGGATGCCGTCCCGGTCGGGCACCGCGAGCGACACCGACTCGTCCAGCGCGTCGGCCAGCGCGTCGGCGTGCCCGCCGAGCAGGCCGGGCAGCCGCAGTGCGGCGAGGTAGGCGTTGCCCAGCTCCATGACGCGCGGGGTGAGCACGGCGTCCCGGCCGTCCAGCCGTACGTACCCCATCCGCGCCAGGGTCGCGGTCACCCGGTCGACGGTGGAACGGGCGAGGCCGGTGGCGCGCTCCAGCTCGCTCGGGCTGAGTGTGCCGTCGGCCTCGGTGAGCCGGCGCAGCACGGCGATGCCGCGCATCAGCGGCGTGACGGCCTCGGCCGGCACCTCGTCGGTGGCGGCGGGCGGCATGGTGTCGGTCGGTGGCATCGGCTCTCCGTCGCGGTCTGTGCAGGACACCGTAAGGAATGCGGACGGCCGCCCGCACCGCGGGTCCGCGGCTCGGTGGACCTGGGCCGTTGCCGGTGAACCGTTGACAGGCGGCAGCGCCGCGCGCAAACTCTGCGGAACGCCAGTGAATAATACTTCACCATGCGAACATCCTGCACAAGCCCGCATCCTGGGACGACGGAGAGCGGGCCCGTCCTCGACGACGAGGAGAGACGTATGCACACCACCGTCGGGATCATCGGCGGCGGCCCCGCCGGCCTGCTGCTCGCCCGCCTGCTGCACACCGCCGGCATCGACAGCGTCCTGCTGGAGCGCCGCGACCGCCAGTACGTGGAGCAGCGCCAGCGCGCCGGAATCCTGGAACAGGCCACCGTGGACGCTCTCCGGGCGTGCGGTGCCGGGGCCCGGCTGGACGCCGAGGGCATGGTCCACGACGGGATCGAGCTGCGCTTCGACCGGCGCGCCCACCGTCTCGACTTCCCCTCCCTCGCCGACGGCCGGCGGGTGACGGTGTACGCACAGACCGAGGTCGTCAAGGACCTGATCGCGCTCCAGCTCGCCGAGGGCGGCCCGCTGCTCTTCGAGGCCGAGGTGCACGCGGTCGAGGGCGCCGACACCGGCCGGCCGTCGATCCGCTACACCCACGAGGGCAAGGAAAAGACCCTCACCTGCGACTACGTCGTCGGCTGCGACGGCTTCCACGGCGTCGCCCGCAACGCCGTACCGGAGCACCTGCGCACCACCTACGAGCGCGTCTATCCGTACTCCTGGCTCGGCATCCTCGCCGACGCGCCGCCCGCCGCCGACGAGCTGATCTACGCCCACTCCGACCGCGGCTTCGCCCTCGCCAGCATGCGCTCCCCGTCCGTCAGCCGGCTCTACCTCCAGGTCCCCAACGGCACCGACCCCGCCGACTGGTCCGACGACCGCATCTGGGACGAGCTGGACGCCCGCTTCGCCCTCGCCGCCGACCCCGGATGGCGCCTCAAGCGTGGCCCCATCACCAGCAAATCCGTCCTCCCGATGCGCAGTCACGTCACCGAGCCGATGGCCTACGGCCGGGTCCTGCTGGCCGGCGACGCCGCCCACATCGTGCCGCCCACCGGCGCCAAGGGCCTCAACCTCGCCGCCGCCGACGTCATCGTCCTGGCCCGCGCCTTCGCGGACTGGGGCACCACCGGCGCCACCGACCTGCTGGACTCCTACTCCGACACCTGCCTGCGCCGCGTGTGGCGCGCCGAGCACTTCTCGTACTTCATGACCACCACCCTGCACACCGCCCCCGACCAGTCCCCCTTCGATACCCGCCTGCAGATCTCCCAGCTCGACCGCATCGCCAGCTCCCCGCACGCAGCGGCCGAGCTGGCCGAGAACTACACGGGCCTGCCGCTGCCGACAGCACCGGTGGTCTGACCCGTACCGTCTCACCCGTTCGGACGGTGGTGGTCGGCGAGGGTGCGGGGGCGTGGTCAGGCTGTGACGGGTACGCGGGTACTCCGCAGCCCCGGACGGAAAGGCACATCCATGGCACGCGCGGCACTCTTCGACGTGGACGGCACGCTCGCCGACACCAACCATCTGCACGTCACGGCCTGGTGGGAGGCGTTCCGGCAGCGCGGGCACCGGGTGCCGATGACCGCCATCCACCACGCGCTCGGGCGCCCGTCGAACGACCTGATCGGCCACGTGCTGGGGGAGGACCGGGACACCGGCCAGGACGCGGACATCAGCGCCGCGCACAAGACGCTGTACGGGACGTACTTCGACCGGCTGCCCGCGCTGCCGGGCGCCGGCGACCTGCTGCGCGCCCTCGCCCGGCGGGGCTGGCACAACATCCTGGTCACCTCGGCGGGCGGCTACGAGCTGGGTGCGCTCCGCCGGGCCATCGACGCCGACGACGCCATCACCGACACCGCGAGCGCCGACGACGTGAAGGAGGGCAAGCCCGCGCCCGAGCCCGTGGAGTACGCCAGGGAGCTGGCCGGGGTGTCCGCCGGGCAGGCGGTGTTCGTGGGGGACTCGGTCTACGACATGCAGGCCGCGACCCGGGCCGGGGTCCGGGCCGTCGCCCTGCTGTGCGGCGGGATCCCGCGCACCGACCTGGAGGAGGCCGGCGCCGCCGAGGTGTACGCCGACCCCGCGGAGCTGCTGGACCGGCTCGGGAACAGCCTCTTCGCCGAGGTGGCGGACGAAGCGTGAGCCGGGCGGAGCGCCCCGTGATGCCGGATATGACGTGTCCCACCATCATGAGTTGAGGCCCCGCGCGAAGGGCACCCGGACGGTCCCCGTAAGGACGGATCGGAGTGTTATGACTCGGAAGAGCGAGCAGAACGAGAACGGCCGCAGCGCGGCGAAGGGCGCGGGCCGGGGCGACCCCCGGGACCGCGACACCGCGGCGAAGGAGGTGCTGGCCGAGTTCGAGGACGCCGAGACCCGAGTGGCGGAGCCCGAGGAACGGCGGCACGTCGTCGGCGAGAGCGGCGACCCCCTGACCACCAGCCTGGACGCCCAGGAGTCCGTCGACGAGGACGAGCGCGCCGAGGCCGGCACCCGGCGCGACCCCGACCGGCCCCGGCACACCCGCCCGCCGCGCGCGGACGAGGACTGAGCAGCGTGGCGGCGCCCCTTTCCGCGCTGTCCGACAGCACCCTCCCGCTCCTGGTGGAGGGGTACGCCTGGCTGCCCGACCGGCGGCGCCGCAACGGCGGCGCGCCGGTCCGTACCCGGCTGCTGGGCAAGCCGGCGATCGCGCTGCACGGCACCGACGCCGTGCGGTTCTTCTACGACGAGAGCCGTATCCACCGGCGTGACGCACTGCCGGGACCGGTCCTGGACACTCTCTTCGGCCGCGGCGCCGTGCACACGCTCGACGGCGAGCGGCACCGCGTACGCAAGGCCCTCTTCGTGCACCTGCTCAAGGACCGGGAGAGCATCGCCGACCTGACCGAGCGCGCGACCGCCGAATGGGAGCGCGCCCGCGCCGACTGGGCCGGCCGGTCACAGGTCGTCCTCTTCGACGCGTTCGCGCTGCTCCTGACCCGTACCGTCTGCGGCTGGGCGGGCATCCCGCTCGACGACGAGGCGGCCCGGGAGACCGCGGACGACCTGGTCGCCATGGTGGACGGCTTCGCGACGCCGGGACCGCGCCACTGGCGGGCCCGCCGCGCCCGCCGCCGCCAGGAGGAGCGGCTGGCCCGCCGCATCGAGGACGTCCGGCGCGGCGGCCCCGGCCACACCGAGCACGGTGCCCCGGCCGGTGCGGCGCTGGCGGAGGTGGCCCGGCACCACGAGGCCGACGGCGCCCCGCTGGACCCGCACACGGCCGCCGTGGAGATCCTCAACGTCATCCGGCCGACCGTCGCGGTCGCCTGGTTCCTGACCTTCGCCGCGCACGCGCTGCACCGCAGGCCCGAGCAGGGCGCGCCGCTCGCCAAGGGCGACACCGGGTACGCCCGGGCCTTCGCCCACGAGGTACGCCGCTTCTACCCCTTCGTGCCGTTCCTCGGCGGGCTCGCCGCCCGCGACCTGGAGTGGCGGGGCGAGCCCGTGGCGGCCGGCACGATGGTGCTGCTCGACGTCTACGGGTACCTGCACGATCCCGAGCTGTGGCCGCGCCCGTACACCTTCGACCCGACACGCTTCACGGACGCCGAGCCGGGGCGCGACGACCTCATCCCGCAGGGCGGCGGCGAGGTCTCAGGCGGGCACCGCTGTCCGGGCGAGGACATCGTGCTCGCCCTCCTCCAGACGCTCGTCCCCCTGCTGGCCCGGCTGGAGTACCGGGTGCCGGAGCAGGACCTGAGCATCCCGCTGCATCGCGTACCCACCAGGGTGAACAGCGGCTTCGTCGTCACCGACGTGCACTGAGCGACCCCACACACGCGGGCGGCCCGGCACCCGCCGGACCGCCCGCCCCCGCCCGCCCGGACTCACGCTGCCCGGGGCTCCTCCCGTACGACCTCGGAGGGCTTCTTGTCGTCGCGCAGGCCGAGGAAGCGGGGGTGGCGGAGCATGCCGTCCCTGGTCCACTCGGTGAAGCCGACCTCGGCGACCAGCTCGGGGCGCACCCAGTGCGCGCCACGCTCCCGTACCGGGTCCCCGAACGGCGAGCGGGCCTGCTCACGGTCGTCGAGGAGGCCGCGGATGCGGTGCAGCGTCGCCCGGTCGTAGCCGGTGCCGACCTTGCCCGCGTACCGCAGTGTGCCGTCCGCGTAGTAGCCGAGGAGCAGCGCGCCGAAGCCGACGCGGCTGCCGGCCGGCTCGGTGAAGCCGCCGATGACGAACTCCTGGCCGCGGGCGCACTTCAGCTTGAGCCAGTCGCCGGAGCGGCGCGGCACGTACGGCCCGTCGGCCCGCTTGGCGATCAGCCCCTCCCAGCCCCGCTCGCAGGCGTCGGCCAGCTCCTCCGGGCCGCCCTGGTTGCGGTGCGGGGTGAAGCGCAGCGGGGAGACGAAGCGCAGGGCGCGGCGGAGCAGTGACTTACGGGTGCGCAGCGGCAGCCGGGTGAGGTCCTGGCCGTCCAGCCGCAGCAGGTCGAAGACGTAGTACGTGACCGCCACCGAGCTGGCGCGGGCCTGCGCGGGGTCGGTGATGCCCATCCGCTGCTGGAGGCGGGAGAACTCGGTACGGCCGCCGGAGAACGCGACGACCTCGCCGTCCACGGCGAAGTCCCGGCAGTCCTGGGCGGCCAGCGCGTCGACGATCTCCGGGTAGGTGCCGTCCATGGAGCGGCCGGTGCGGGACAGCAGCGTCGCACGGTCCCCGTCGCGGACGGCCAGCGCCCGGACGCCGTCGAGCTTGCGCTCGAAGATCCAGTCCCGGTCGAAGTCCCGGCGGTCGGAGAGGACCGCGAGCATGGGGTGGGCTGCCAGCTCCTCGCCCGGAGGCGCGGCCGCCAGCAGCCGCCGTTGTGCGCCGGGCAGCGACTCCAGCAGTTCTCCCGCCACGGTTAGCTCTTCCCGTCCGCTTCGGTGCCCTCGTCGGCCGCGACCTGCTTGAGCGTCCGGCCGCTGCGCGCCGATCTGGCCCGGCGCGGGTCCGGGGCGCCGCGCTTGCCGGCCCGCTCGTCGTTCTCCTTGACCAGCAGCCAGGACTCCCGGCCCTCGGACTCGGCCGTGCGGAAGCGGGTCAGCGCGTACCCGCCGTGCAGCTTCTCGCCGTCCATCCAGAACGTCACGTGCCCGTGCTCCAGCCGCTCCGCGAAGGTGGCGTCGCGGTCCTTGCGCTTCTTCGGCGGCAGCGGGCGGTACGTCCCCTGGTCCCACACGATGACCGTGCCGCCGCCGTACTCGTCCTGCGGGATCACCCCTTCGAACTCCCGGTACTCCATCGGGTGGTCCTCCGTGGGCATGGCCAGCCGCTTGTCGTGCGGATCGGTGGACGGGCCCTTCGGCACCGACCAGGACTTCAGGACCCCGTCCACCTCCAGCCGGAAGTCGAAGTGCATCGTGGAGGCGTCGTGGATCTGCACGACGAAGACCGGATCTGCGCCGTCGGCGGACGGCGCGCCGGCGTCCTGCTGCCCCCGCGGCTCACGGGTCCGCTCGAAGTCGCGCTTGCTCTGGTACGTCGTGAGGCCTCGCTCGCCCTGCACGCCAACCCCTTCCTGCCGGTGCCCGCTGTGGTCACTCTCGCGCACCGGCACGTACGGCGCACGCGGGCGCGGCGGCCGGGGCGGTCACGCGGAGCGCAGGGTGAAGGGATGGCCCGCGGGGTCCCGGAAGGTCCGCAGCTCGTCGGGGCCCTCGCTCCGCGGGGAGTCCATCGGGCTGCCGCCGTAGTCGATCACCTGGCGCTCCACGTCGTCCATGCGGTCCTTGGGCACCGTCAGGTGCAGATGGGCCTGCTGGGAGTCGTCGGGCCGGGGCCAGGAGGACGGCGCCGCGCCGTGGTCCCGCTGGAACGCCAACCGTGTGCCGTTCCTGCTGGTGATCTCGATGAGTTCGACGCCCAGCTCGGCCGGCAGCTCGGCGCCCAGGAGCTTGGCGTAGAACTCCGCGACCGGTTCGGGCTCCGCACAGTCCAGCACCAGCACCGCGGTGTCGACGTGGACGGGGGGTTCCTGGAAGGGGCCGGCGCCCGCGTTCTCTGTCATCACCTGTGTCTCCCGTTCCGGAGCCGTCCGGCGGTGCCGCCCGCCGGAGTGGGCCGCCCGGCCGTCGCCGGGTGGTGCCGGTCCGGGTATCCGCGTGCCGCCGCTTCATGCACCGGGCGGGGCGGGAGCGAGGCCGGGGGAGCCGTGCGTCGGCCGGTCCGCGCGCGGACCGGCCGAGCTGTCCGTTGTTCGGGTGTCGAGGTGCTTCCTTTCCTTGTTCCGCCCTCCGCTACGACCGCTTGCCGACTTTCGCGGCCGCGCCCGCACAGGTCATCCCGAGCAGCACGGTGAGGGCGCCGATGATGACGTTGTTCCAGATGACTCCCGCGTCGGGGCTGCTGCCGACGATCCACGGCGAGAGGATCAGCCACACGCCGATGGCGGACATGGCCCAGCTCATGCCGTACATCCGCTCCGGCGTGACGGTGAATCCGAGTGCCAGCAGGCCGAGCGCGATGCCCAGGATGAGGTTGTGGGCCACGAGGGCGGGCTGGTTCGCGGTGAAGTGGAGTGTCCACGGCGAGATGGCGCAGTACAGGCCGATGAGGAAGACCGGTCCGTCCACGAGCGCCACGTCGCGACCGCCGAGCATGCGGGCGTACCGGTCCCGCATCTCGGGAACATCAGGGTGACTGGCGATATCGCCTCTGGTGTGTGAGACGTCTGCCATCAGACTCGTCTCCTTCGATCTCTTCTCTGCGGCCCTGTCTCCTGAAGTGGTAAGCGCCGCTACGGCTATCTTGCGCTTATTTCGTCCTTATGTGTAGCGGAGAGCGGTAGGCCCGGTTCCGGACCGTCCGCGGCCCCGCGGTGCGGCCGGTTCCGGCCGTCTCGGGCGTCGGGGTACGGGTACTCGCCCGCCGTCCCGCACGACGAGACGAGAGGGGCCCGCACGACATGGCCGAGAAGCAGAAGAACGTCGTGGAGCTGCTCGAACAGCAGCACCAGCAGATCCGCCGCCTCCTGGACGACGTCGTGAACAGCAAGGGCGAGGACCGCAAGGCGGCCTTCCACCGCGTCGTACGCCTGCTGGCGGTGCACGAGACGGCCGAGGAAGAGGTCGTCCACCCGTACGTCCGCGATCACATCGAGGGCGGCGAGAAGGTGGTCGGCGAACGGTTGGAGGAAGAGAAGCGCGCCAAGGAGATGCTGAGCAGGCTGGAGGACATGGACACCGAGTCCCAGGAGTTCATCGACCTCTTCAAGGAGCTGAAGACGGCTGTGCTGGAGCACGCCAAGGCGGAGGAGAAGAGCGAGTTCACCCACCTGCGCGCGGTCTCCGACCAGCGCGCGATGCGGGGGCTGGCCAAGGCGGTCGAGGCCGCCGAGGCCGTGGCACCGACCCACCCGCACCCGGGCACCGAGTCCGGGCTGAAGAGCGCGGTCACCAGCCCGGTGGCCGCCGTGGTGGACCGCACCAAGGACGCGATTCGCGCTGCCATGGGCAAGCACTGACCGGTGGAAGAGATGACCGGTCGGTGAACCCACAGACGGCCCCGCCTCCACGGCGGGGCCGTCGGCCCGTGGCGCCGGGACCCGGCACGCCAGGCACCACGGAGCTTTCCCGTCACCGGTCCCTCACCGGTGCTCCTCCTACCGGTCCTCCTCCCGCGGCAGCAGCGAGCCGAGCGGGCCCAGATCGAGGTTCAGCTCGTCCCGCCCCACGTCGTACCGCGTGCACAGCTCGTCCATCCGGCGCTCCAGCAGCATCAGCGTCATCCCGATGCGCTCCTCCTGGTCGTCGGAGAGGTCGCCCTGGTCGACGCGGCGCAGCGCCTGCCGCTCCATGAGCTGGTGCAGCAGCTCCACGACGGTCAGCACCAGCCGTACGAGATCCCGCTCGACGCTCTCCTCGTCCAGCTCCACCCGCCTGCTCACGGCCGCACCGCCTCCTCGACCCGCACCGTGGCGGCGGGCCGCGAGGGGCCCGTCACCCGCAGCGGATCCGCCGCGGCCGGCTCCTCCGGGGCGAGCCCGGCGAACGGCGACGGCACGTTCTCGTTGACCGAGCTGATCAGGGCCCGCAGATCCACCCGCACCAGGTCCACGTCGGCGATACGCAGGGTCAGGTCCCCGGCGATCACCACGCCCCCGGCCAGCAGCCGGTCCAGCAGATCGATCAGGGCCACGGGGGTGCTGGGGGAGGGGGTGCTCATGGTGCCTCCTCCGGCAGATCGGTGAAGGAGTACGGCGCCCACGGACCGGTCAGCTCGATCCGCAGGGCGGGGGAGCGGGCCGCCAGCTCCCCGACCCGTTCGGCGAACTCCCCGGCCTGCTCGCGGCGGACCAGGTAGGCGCCGTTCAGGAGGTTCGCGCCGCGGGTCACGGCGGCGCGGGTGCCGGCGGGCGCGTGGCCGTCGGCGTCGGCCGCGCCGGACGCGGCGACGGCCTCGGCCAGCCGCGGGTCCTGCGGGCGGTGCAGCCGGCTCTCCTCGGCGGCCTGCGTCAGCGTGTCGTGCACCGCCCGCGCCAGCCCGTCGGACTCCTGCCGCGCGGTGTCCCGGACCTTCCGATCGCGCAGTCGCCGCCGCAGGAACTCCCGGCCGGACTCGGCGCCGGCCGCCGGCCGCGCGGCGGACTCGTGGCCCGCCGCCGGCCGGGAGTCGTCCGACGCCCGGGCGTACGCCTTCACGCCCCACTCCAGCCGACCGTCAAGCCGCGCCAGCAGCAGTTCGAACCGCTTCGCGTTCGCGGCCAGCACGGCCCGGACGGATTCCTCGTCGCGGTACACCGTGACCAGCCGCAGCGGCAGCACGCCGACCTCCGCGGCGGTCTCGTCCACGACCCGGCGGTGCGCCCGCGCGGTCGATTCCAGCCACGCCAGGTCCTCCAGGCGTTCGTGGACCTGCGGCTGGTCGAACTCGGCCGCCGGCACTGTGGAGACCAGCGCCGCCAGCGGCCCCTCGGCCACCGTGTGCACGGGCGCGTCCCCGATGCCGAGCAGGCCGCCCGGCGGCCGCGCGCCGCTCCGGAGAACGGCGTAGGCGTACATCAGCCTGCCGTTGTCGTGAGGCGTGGTCACGGTGCCTCTTCCTTTCCGTCCTCCAGGGCGTCCCGCCGGCCCTCCAGGGCGGCGATGCGCTCGCGCAGCTCGGCGTTCTCCCGGGCCAGTTCCTGCTGCTCCCGGTCCTCCCGGTCCAGCTCCCTGCGGCGGGCGCCGGCCGACAGCGACGGGTCGTCCCGCCACCAGTCGATGCCCATCTCTTCGGCACGTTCCACCGACGCCACGATGAGCCGCAGCTTGATGGTCAGGAGTTCGATGTCGAGCAGGTTGATGCGGATGTCACCGACGATCACCACGCCCCGGTCCAGGACGCGTTCGAGGATGTCGGCGAGGTTGGCGCCGCCGCCGGCGCCGGTTGCGGGATACGACATGGGGCGCGTGCTCACCTCACCCGTTCCGGCTCGGGCTCGTCCTCGTACTCCTCGGCGTCGGCGTCCTCGGCGTCCTCGTCCTCGTACGCCTCCGGCTCCTCGTCGGCGTACTCCTCCTCGTCGCCGGCTTCCTCGTCGCCGAACTCCTCGTCGTCGTAGGCCTCTTCCGGCTCCTCCAGGTCCTCGGAGTCCTCCGGGGCGTCCTGGTCCGCCGCGTCCGCGGGCTCCTCCCGCTCGTCCGCCGCCGCGTCGGCCGACTCCGGCTCCTGTTCCTCCTCGCGGTCCACCGCGTCCTCGTGGGACTCGACGACCTCACCGTCGCGGATCTCCCCGCGCCAGCTGCCGGTCGGCTCGCCGCGCAGCATCACGAAGCGGCGGAAGTGCTTCAGGTCCAGCCGGGCCCGCCGCCCCTGCGCGCGCCAGATGTTGCCGGTCTTCTCGAAGAGACCCTTCGGGTAGTACTCGATGACCAGCAGGACGCGGGTCAGCTCCGGCGCCAGCTCGTGAAAGGTGACGACCCCCTTGAGGGACGCCTTCGCCCCCTGCGCCGTCCAGGCGATGCGCCGGTCCGGCAGCTGCTCGGTGACGGTCGCCTGCCAGCTGCGGGTGGACCAGAAGACCTTGGCGCGCCAGTTGGACGTGGTGTCGTCGGTGCGGTCCACGTTCTGCACGCCCTTGGCGAAGGAGCTGAACTCCTGGAACTGCGTCCACTGGTCGTAGGCGGTACGTACCGGCACCCCGACGTCCGTGTCCTCGACGACGGTGACGAACTTGCCCTGTCCGGTGCCCGTCCGGGTGCCGCCGCCCGCCTTCTGCAACGTTTCCTTGATCCGCTCCTTCGCGCCGGTCGCGCCGGCGCCGACGGCAGCCCGCAGCGGCCCCTCGCCCTCGGCGAGGCGACGGCCGCCGTCCAGCACCATCCGGCCGAGGCCGGGGCCGTTGCCCTCGGCCATGTCCTGCAGCCGGGTGGTGGCGGAGCCGAGCTTCTTGCCGCCGGCGATCAGCAGCCGCTGGGCCTGGGCCGCGGCGAACGCGGCGGCCTCCTCCTTGAGCCGGTCGGTCGCCGGGCTGTTGACGATGGTGTCCTTCAGCTGGGTGGCGGTGCCACCGCCCTTGTCGTCAGCCATCGCTGCGCTCCCGGCTCCGGCCGGACGACGAACGGGTGCCGGCCTTGCCACCCGACCCGGTGCCCGTCCTGGTCCCGGACCTGCCCGTGGCCTTCGTACCGGCCCTGCTCGCGGCCTTCGTACCGCTCTTCGCCGCGGCCCGTGCGGGGCGCCGGGCAGCGGTCGCCTTGCCGGCGGCCTGCTTGCGCGGCTTGCGCGGCGCGCGGCTCTCGGCCGGTGTGCGCTCCTCTTCCGGCTCGTCGCCCTCGGCTTCGTCGTCCGCCGCGCGGTCCGCGTCCTCGGGCTCCCGGTCCGGTGCCTCCTCGTCGTCGTCCCGCTGCTGCGGGAGCACGCCGCCGGCGATCCGGTCCTGGACGCCGAGGGTGCGTTCGTGGAGGCTGCTCGCCAGTCCGTCGATACGGCGGTTGACGAACGCGCCCGCCGCCGCGCGGCCCACGCCGCTCAGATCGTTCCGCAACTGGTCGCGCAGCTCCGCGAGTTGCGGGTCCGCCTTGAGCCGTTCATCGACCAGACTCAGCAGCCGCTGCGGATCCAGTTGCAGTCGTCGTCCCAGAACCATGCCGCCGACGCTGAGCGCGAGTTTCATCTTCTTCGTGCGGCCCAGTGCGTATCCTCCGGCGACGGCCAGTGCCAGTGCCGCCCGGTTGTTCATCTCACCCGTCTCCTCATGTTCCCCGTTGGTCGTGTGGTGCCTGTCCTTGCGATGTCCGTTGTGCGGGGGCCGGTCCTTGCGGTGCCTGCCCTCGTGCCACCGCGAGCCGGTCCAGCAGCTCGTCCTCGCGCCGGTCGAACTCCGCATCGTCGATCAGACCGTCATCCAACTGGCGTGCCAGTTCCCGGAGTTCCTTCTGAACGACCTGCGGGTCGTAGTACTGCCGCTCCGCCTCCGCCACGACCTGGCGCAGCACCCACGCGGTGCCGCGCACAGGGGCGGCGGGCAGCAGCAGCACTTCCTTGAGCAGCCCCATCAGCCCCGGCCCGACCCTTCCGGAGTCCGCTCCCTGGCCTCCCCGTCCGCGGCCGAGTGGGCCGGGCGGACGAAGCTGTACGGCGGAAGCGGGCCGTTCACCAGCAGTTCCAGGTGCGGCTGCGCCTCGGCGAGCCGGTGTGCCGCCTCGGCGAAGGACGCGGTGTCCGCGCGCGGCAGCAGGAAGGAGAGGTTGACCAGCCAGCCCGAGCCCTCGGGGCCGGGCGCCGACTGCTCCGCCAGCGGCGTCAGGGTGTGTTCCACCGTGTGCGCGTCCCGCACCTCGCGGGCCCGTACGCCGTTGGCCACCAGCTCGCCCAGCCGTACCCGCTCGGGATAGCTGCCGCCGCCGGCGGACTGGAGGGCCTCCGTGAGGCGGCGGACCTCCGGCTCGTCGTCGACGACGAGCCGCAGCACGGCTTCCTCGCGGTGCGCCGCCTTGACGTTGAACTCCACGCGGCCGGCCAGCTCGGCCAGCTGCGTCTTGTAGTGCTCGGTGTGTTCGCCGAGCGCGCCGCGCACCGCGTCGTCGTCCGTCGAGAGCGAGCCGAAGCGCAGCGGCAGCACCGCCCCCGCGCTGCCCATCTCGGTCAGGACGTGCTGGTGGGCCAGCAGATCGCGGCGCTTGGGGCGCAGCCCGTCGGGGCAGTCGCTGACCACGGCGGCCAGCTCGCCGGCCCGCACGATGCGCACCGGGCGGGGCGGGTCACCGACGCCCAGCACCTGCTGCTCGGGCGTGGGGTGTTCGGCGTGCGCTATGCCGTAGACGTACGTGGTCATCAGCTCTCCTCCTTCTTGCGGGAGCTGGTGGTGCGCCGGGTGCGACGCGGAGCTTCCTCGCCGCTGGACGCGGACGATCCGTTCCGTCCGCCGGCCGCTTCCCGGCCCTGGCCGATGGCGTCGGCGAAGGTCTCGGCGGCGCCGGAGAGGGCTCCCTTGCTCTTGCCGCGGGCCCCGGACTCGGTGATCTCGCCGACCAGGTCGGGGACGCCGGGGTCCTTCTTCGGCCCGGACTCCAGGTCGAGCCGGTTGCAGGCCTCGGCGAAGCGAAGGTACGTGTCCACACTCGCGACCACGACACGTACGTCGATCTTGAGGATTTCGATGCCGACCAAGGAGACACGCACGAAGGCGTCGATCACCAGGCCACGGTCCAGTACGAGTTCCAGGACGTCGTACAGGCCGCTGGAGCCGCCTCCTCCCCGGCCGTTCTCCTGCTGAGCGGGAACCACGGTCATCTCACTGGTTTCCTTTCGCTCGTTCGTAGCGACCGACGCGCCGGTACCCCGTGAGCAGGCCCTCGTGGTCCAGGACCAGCTCGTAGAGCGCCATGAGACTCATCGTGTCGGGCACCCTGGCCAGCTCCAGCACCTCCGCCTCCAGCAGCCAGCCGTCCTCGGTCTTCTCGAACCGGGTGACGGTCTCCGGCTGCAGGCCGGTGAGTTCGGCGAGCTGGGCGCGTGCCGCGCGCATCAGCTCGGGCAGTGCCGGGCGTTTCCTGGCGCCCCGCCGGTCGCCTTCGTCCGGTGTGTTCGTCGTGTGCGTCATGAGGCCACCCCGATCGGGGTTCTCCGTCCGGGAGCCTCCGCAGGGAAGTCCATGAGGCACCGGGTACCGCTCCGGGACGAAAGGAAACCCGTCGGTCTCGGGTTCCGCCCGGTGTCCCGGGTGACGCCCGGTCGCCGATCCTGTCGCGCGCCCCGATGATGGGTTGAGGCCCGTCGGGCGGGGGACCCGTGGAGCGGCCGGAGGGGGCGGCTGACCACGCACACGGTCAACGCGGAACAGGAGGCATCAGTGGCCGCGCAACACCGGGACCACCACGACACGGGGAACGGCGCCGCGAGCGGACAGCCGCGAAACCCCAGGGACAAGCACCCGCAGCCGGACTTCCCGCAGCAGGACCAGGAGCACCCGGGCTGGACGGGGCCGATGGACCCACCTCCCGACCACGGCGAGGAGTCCTACCGCGGCAGCGGGCTGCTGACGGACCGCAAGGCGCTGCTGACCGGCGGCGACTCCGGCATCGGCCGCGCGGTGGCGCTGGCGTTCGCGCGCGAGGGCGCCGATGTGGTCTTCACCCACCTGCCCGAGGAGGCCGACGAGGCCCGGGAGACCGCACGGCTGGTGCAGGAGGCGGGACGCAAGGCGGTCGCCGTCGCCTGCGACATCCGTGAGGAGTCCGCGTGCCGGCAGCTGGTCGAGCGGACCGTCGCGGAGTTCGGCCGCATCGACATCCTGGTCAACAACGCGGCGTACCAGATGTCCCAGCCGGACGGCATCCAGGCCATCAGCACCGAGCAGTTCGACCGCGTGCTGCGCACCAACCTGTACGGGATGTTCTGGCTGTCGAAGATGTCGCTGCCGCACATGCCCAAGGGCGGCTCCATCATCAACACCACGTCGGTGCAGGCGTACAAGCCCAGTCCGCACCTGCTGGACTACGCGACGACCAAGGGCGCCATCGTCACCTTCACGCAGGGGCTCGCGCAGATGCTCGCCCCCGACGGCATCCGTGTGAACGCGGTGGCGCCGGGCCCGGTGTGGACGCCGCTGATCCCGGCGACGCTGCCGGACACCGCGGAGTTCGGCAAGCAGGCGCCGCTGGGCCGGCCGGCCCAGCCCGCCGAGATGGCGCCGGCCTATGTGTTCCTCGCGTCCGAGCACGCCGGGTTCATCACCGCGGAGATCGTGAACGCCACCGGCGGTACACCGTTGCCGTGACGTCGTGTTGACGCCCCGTCAGGAGGCTTTCTTCCGGCGGCGGTTCTTCGAGCCGCTGCCGGAGAGGGCCTCGATCAGTTCGTCCCGGCTCATGGACGAGCGGCCGGGTACGCCGGCGTCGGTGGCCCGCCGGTACAGCTCGGCCTTGGTGAGCCCGTCGAGATCCGGGCCGGACCCCTGCTTCCCGTCGGACTTCGCCTTCCCGCCGGACTTCCGGCGGTCCTTCGCGCGGTCCACGCTGGCCTGGAGGGCCTCGCGCAGGTCGATGACGTTGGTCGGCTCCGGAGCGGGCTCGGCCTTCTCCACGGACTCGCCGGTGCGCTTGGCCTCGATGAGCCGGCGCACCTTCTCCTGGTACGTGTCCCGGTACTCCGACGGGTCCCACTCGACGGTCAGCGCGTCGACCAGCGCCACCGCGGTGTCCAGCTCCTTCTTGTCGGGTGCGGCACGCCCCGGCAGCGTCGGCAGTTCCTCGTGCGGGTCGCGCACCTCGTCGGCCCAGTGCAGTGTGTGCAGGGCCAGGATGTCGTCCTCGGCCTTCACGGCGACGAGGTACTCGCGGTTGCGCATCACGAAGGTGGCGATGCCCGCCTTGTTGGCCTTCGCCAGTGCCTCCCGCAGCAGGCCGTAGACCTTGGCGTACTCCTTGCTCTTCGGCGCGAGGTAGTACGTCTTGTCGAAGTAGATCGGCTCCACCGCGTCGAGGTCGACGAACCCGGAGATCTCCAGCGACTTGGACCGGCCCGGCGCGATCTCGTCCAGCTCGTCCGGCTCGACGAGCACGTACTCGTCCCCGGCGTCCCAGCCCTTGACGATGTCGTCGTACCGTACTTCCTTGCCGGTGCGTTCGTTGACGCGTTTGTTGCGCACCCGGTCGGAGGTGCCGCGCTCCAGCTGGTGGAAGTGGACCGTGTGGCTCTCCGTCGCGGTCACCAGCTGCACCGGCAGGGCGACCAGCCCGAACGAGAGCGCACCGGACCAGACCGCGTGTGCCACGTATCGCCACCTCCTCCGCCCCATCGCACCCCGTACGGGCGGCGGCCGCATCCCGGCGTGCGCCGTACGGCGGTCCGGGGGCGGTGGTTTGGGGCGCGGGGGAGTGTGGCACTCGGCATCCCGGCCGAGCGGCCGGCCCATGGGAGAGGGAAAGCGCCGGGCCGGAAGGGAGATCCGGCCCGGCGCACTCCTGCCCGGGAAAGGCGGCCGCGGCGGTGGGCGCGCGGTGATCGCCGGCCTGTGTCAGGTCCGCCGTTCCTCGACGCCCAGGCCGAGCGCCCGGGCGATGTCCTGGACGTTGGCGAACGGCTGCCCGCCGGGGAGGTTCTCGGCCCGCGCCAGGACGCTGTCGGGCGCGTTGTTCCCGCGCAGCGACTCCAGCACCGTGGCCCGGTCGGCCGGGTAGATGCCGGGGTCGAGGTGGCGGGCCAGGTCCGAGCGGATCTCCACGTCGTCCCCGGTCATGCCCGGCGGTGTGCCGCCTTCGAAGGCCCCTTCGGGGGAGCGCCGTACGGCGGGCTGGTCCTCGCCCGCGGGCTCGGGCTCGTGGTCCTCCTCCATCCGGATGCCACGATTGGCCCGCAGCTCGCCCTCCAGGCGCTTCTTCGCCTCGTCGTCGCGCAGCGGGCTGTCCGGCCCGCTCCCCTTGTCGGCCATGTCTTCCTCCAGAGGTTCGGTGCTGATGGGCTGCGTGCCGCCGGGACCGTCCGCTGCCCGCGCACGGTGGCGCGGTGACCGGCCCGCGGCGCTCCCGGAGTGCCCGCCACCCCGCCCCGGAAAACTCGTGAACGATCAAGTTCGGCCCAACGGCGCAGTGACCCCGAGAGCGGTCCCGCGCACCCTGCCCGTCAGGCGGTCTTCGGCCGGGTCGCCAGCGGTGGCGTGGGCGCTCCGCTCGCGTTGCGCAGGCCGCTGAGCAGCGCGTCGACCGCCTCGGTCGCGGTGCGTTCCGGCCGCCAGCCCAGCTCCTCGCGCGCCCGGCGGCAGTCCATCAACGGCAGCCCCAGTACCGCGTCGAAGAGGTGCGGCGAGGCGCCCACCAGCCGCAGCCGCCAGCCGGCGCCGAGCGCGGCGCGGGCGGCCGCCGCGGGCATCCGTACCGTACGGGCCTTCAGCAGCCGGGCGAGGAAGGCCATGTCCACCGGCGGCTCGGCCGCGAGGTTGAAGGCGCCGCGGGCCTCGCCGAGGACGGCCAGCCGGTAGGCGCGGGCCGCGTCGTCGGTGTGCAGCACCTGGAAGCGCAGCCCCGGGATGTCCGGCAGGAACGGCAGCAGTCCGGGCCGGGCCAGCTTGCCGACCTGCGCGGGTGTCGCGATGCCGCCGAAGATGCGCCGCTGCTCGGACGCCGACTCCTCCTTGAAGAGGAACCCCGGGCGCATGCGGACCACCCGCATGTCGGGGTGGGCGCGCTCGAAGCCGTCCAGGACCCGCTCCAGATACGCCTTCTCGCGGCAGTACGCGGCGTCCGGCCAGCCGTGGGTCGGCCAGTCCTCGGCCACCTTGTGGTCCTTCGGGCCGGGGGAGTAGGCGCCGACCGACGAGGCGTGGACCAGCGCGGGCACCCCGGCCGTGGCCGCGGCTTCGAAGACCCGCATGCTGCCGAGCACATTGGTGCGCCAGGTCTCCGGCGGGCGGTGGGTCGGCTGGAAGGCCCACGCGAGGTGCACCACGGCGGACGCGCCGGCGAAGTCGGCGGCGAGGTCGTACTCCTCGTCCGCGATGTCGGCCGCGGTCCAGGTGGTCTTCTCCGGCGAGCTGCGCGGCATCCGGCGCGCGATGCAGTGGACCTCGTCGATCCCCGGGTCCTCGCTCAGCACACGGACCACACTGGTACCGACGTTACCGGTGGCGCCGGTCACCACGACCCGCCGCTGGGAAGCACTGCTCATCAGCTGTTTCCTCTCTCCATGCACGAGGCCGGCGAGGCGGACGGACGGTGCCCGTGCTGGGTTCCCCGCGCGCCGTCCGTTACACGTCGGAGCCGACGTCCAGCTGCTCCAGCGGGTGCAGCGCCGGACCCTGCAGCACCGTGCCCTCCGTGCCGAAGCGGGAGCCGTGGCAGGGGCACTCCCACGCCGTCTCCGCCGCGTTGAAGGCGACCAGACAGCCCAGGTGGGTGCAGCGGGCCGACACCGCCTGCACGGTGCCCTCCTCGTCCCGGTACACCGCCGCGCGCTGCCCGCCGACCCGGACCACCGCGCCGGTGCCCGGCGGGATGTCCGCGACGGAGTCGACGTGCGTGGTGTGCAGCCGGTCGCCGATGAAGTGCTTGCCGACCTTCGCCTGGTGGCTGAGGAACGCGGGCGCCTCGCGGACCGGTCCCCACAGCCGCCGCGGGTCGTACAGCCCGGTCCACGGCGGCGGGTCCCCGGTGATCAGCCCGGCGATCAGGCGACCCGCCATCACGCCGCCGCTCAGCCCCCAGCCCCCGAAGCCGGTCGCCACGTAGGTGTGCCGGGCGCCGGGGTGGAAGGGCCCGACCAGCGGCACCGTGTCGGTGGAGTCGTTGTCCTGGGCCGCCCACCGGTAGGCGATCTCGGTGCCGGGGAAGTTCCGCACCGTCCAGTCGGCGAGCTTCTTGAACCGCTCGATGGTGTCGCCGGTGCCCGGGGTGAAGGTCTCGCCGGTGACGACCAGCAGCCGGCGGTCGTCGCCGTAGGGGGCGGTGCGCACCGAGCGCTTCCCCTCCTCCTCGGTGATGTACATCCCGCCGATGTCCCGGTCGGCCTCGATGGGGGCGGCCACCACCAGCTCCCGGCGCGGCGCCAGCCGGGTGAACAGCAGGGCCCGGTCGAACACCGGGTAGTGGGTGGCGACGACCACCTCGCGGGAGGTCACCGTCGCGCCGGTCTCGGTGGTCACCCGGCACGGCGAGCCCTCGTGCAGCCCGGTGGCGCGCGTGCGCTCGTACACCGCGCCGCCGTGCCTCCGCAGGTCCTCGGCGAGCGCCAGCAGGTACTTGCGGGGGTGGAAGAGGAGCTGGTCCTCCACCCGCACGGCACCGGCCACGTCGAACGGCAGCTCCGTCTTGGTCACGTACGAGGCGGGCAGGCCCGCCTCCCGCGCCGCGTCGGCCTCGGCGCGCAGCTGGTCGGTGCCGGCCGGATCGCGGACGTAGGTGAAAGCGGGAAACCGTTCCAGCTCGCAGTCGATGCCCAGCTCCTGCGCGACCTCGGCGACCCGTTCGACCGCACCCTGCTGCGAGACGGCGTACTGCAGCGCGGCGCCGCTGCCGCGGGTGCGGCGCAGCCGGTCGTAGACCAGGGTGTGCAGTGACGAGAGTTTGGCCGTGGTGTAGCCGGTGACGCCCGCGGCGATCCGGTCCGCTTCGAGGACGACGACACGCCGGCCCGCTCTCGACAGCTCCCACGCCGTGCAGAGCCCCGCGATGCCGCCCCCGATCACCGTCACGTCGGCGTCGGTGTCCTCGGTCAGCGGAACGTACGACGTGGTGTCCGCGCTGGCCATCCAGTACGACTCGTCGATGCCGGGAAGGTCTGAAGTGTGGAACATGCGGGGACGGGTGCCCCTCCCGGCCGGGACCGAAGCCTGCCGGGCCGGTGATGCGCCCGTACGGAGGGGCGGGGACGGGGCGTGCGGGGCACGTGCCCGGTGTTGCGGGTTCCGCCCGGTGCCGGACGATGGAGGGGAAGCGGAGAAGGGCGGCAGCATGGGCGGCGACCTGCTCGCGGCGGTGCGTACTTCGGGGCGCTACCGGACCACGGTGGAGGCCGAGCGGGCGGTCCGGGAGGTACTGGCGGCCTTCGCGGGACAGCTCACCGGCGAGGAGCGCAGCGCGTTCCTCGGCGCCCTGCCGCCCGAGACCGCCGCGATCGTCGCGGGGGCGGTGCGGGACGAGCGGCGCCGGACCGCCAGCGCGTTCGTGGACCGGGTGGCGGCCCGCACGGAGGGCGCCACGCACGCGACAGCGCGCTGGGACGCCAGCACCGTCCTCACCGCCGTCGGCGTCCACCTCGGTGCAGAGCTGCTGGAGCGGGTGCTGGCGCAGCTGCCCCGCGGATACGCCCTGCTCTTCGGCCGCGCCGACCTGACCCCCACCGTCTGACGCACCCCACCCGCACCGCCCCTACCTGCCGGTACCGGGGAATTTCCGGCAGGAGGAGGTTTGAGCCCGGCGCGGCATGGGACCCGGACGCCGGGCCATGGGGTCCATGGGATGGGAGGCGCCGGGCCGGTAACCGTCGAGCCGGCCCGGCGCGCATCCTTGTGCCGAGGCGCACCGTCTTGCGCCGGAAGTGGCCTGTTCGGCCCAATCCTTTCCGAACGGTCGAGTTGCGGCGTTAAGCCCCCGAGCTATCGGGAACTCGTCCGGGGGCGCCCGGAAGGACCGGTCGCGCCGCTGGCGAAAGGTGGCAGTACTCATGGGGCACGGCGGGGACGTCATCCAGGAACTGACCACCGACCACCGAGAGGTCACCGAGCTCTTCGGACGCATCGAGGGCGCCGTACCCGGGTCGGAGGAGCGCAAGCGCCTGGCCGACGAGCTGACGATCGAGCTGGTCCGGCACTCCGTGGCCGAGGAACAGCACCTCTATCCCGCCGTGCGCAAGCACGTCCCGGGCGGCGACGCGCTCGCCGACAAGGAGATCGCCGACCACGGCCGGGTCGAATCGCTGCTGAAGGAGCTGGAGAAGACCGGGGCCGAACACCTCGACTTCAGCCATCTGATCGTCAAGCTGCGCACCGAGGTCACCGCGCACCTCAGGGACGAGGAGAACCACCTCTTCCCGCAGCTGCGCGACGCCTGCCCGCAGGAGGAGCTGGACGCGCTCGGCGAGAAGATCCGCAGCGCGAAGAAGACGGCGCCCACCCGCCCGCACCCCAAGTCGCCCAGCACCCCGCCCGCCAACAAGCTGCTGGCCCCGGGAGCGGGGCTGGTCGACCGGGCGCGGGACTTCGTCACCGGGCGCGGCAAGTAGCCACGGCCCGGGGGCGCCCCGGCAACGACGGCGGTAGCGAGGCGGGGACGGACGAGGAGGTGGCCATGGCCCCTGAGGAGCGGGCGGCGCTCACCGAGCGCAAGAGCACGCTGCCCGGCGGCGCGGACCTGGACATGGTGGCGCTGGAACGGGCGCTGCGCGAGCGGGTCGAGGGGGAGGTGCGGTTCGACGCGGGCAGCCGGGGCGCGTACGCCACCGACGGCTCGAACTACCGGCAGGTGCCCATCGGCGTGGTCGCTCCCCGGAACGTGCGGGCGGGCGCGGCGGCGGTCGCGGTCTGCGCGGAGTTCGGCGCGCCGGTGCTCTCCCGGGGCGGCGGCACCAGCCTGGGCGGCCAGTGCACCAACACCGCGGTCGTCATCGACTGGACGAAGTACTGCCACCACCTGGTCTCGGTCGACCCCGAGCGCCGTACCTGCGTCGTCGAGCCGGGCATCGTGCTGGACGACCTCAACCGGAAGCTGGCGGAGTACGGCCTGAAGTTCGGCCCCAAGCCGTCCACGCACAGCCACTGCGCGCTCGGCGGCATGATCGGCAACAACTCCTGCGGCGCCTCGGCACAGGCGTACGGCAAGACCGCCGACAACGTGCGCCGCCTGGAAGTGCTCACCTACGACGGCACCCGGATGTGGGCCGGAGCCACCACCGACGCGGAGTTCGAGGAGACCGTCGCCGCCGGCGGCCGCAAAGGGGAGCTGTACCAGGGGCTGCGCCGCATCGCCGACCGCTACATGGCCGACATCCGGCGCGGCTACCCGCGCATCCCGCGCCGGGTCTCCGGCTACAACCTCGACGCGCTGCTGCCGGAGAACGAGTTCCACCTCGCCCGCGCGCTGACCGGCAGCGAAGGCACCCTGGTCACCGTCCTGCACGCGGAGCTGGAGCTGGTTCCGGTACCGGCCGCCGAGGCGATACTGGTCCTCGGGTACGACGACATCTGCGCCGCGGCCGACGACGTGCCCCGGCTGCTGAGGCACTGCCGCCCCACCCAGCTGGAGGCGCTGGACGGGCGGATGGCCCAGCTCATGCGCGAGGAGCACGCCTTCCTGGACTCCCTCGAACGGTTCCCCGAGGGCGAGAGCTGGCTGCTGCTGCAGTTCAGCGGCGACAACCAGGAGGACGTCGACGGGCAGGCCTGCGACCTGCTGCATGCGATCAACCGCGGCGAGGGCGACCCGGACGTGGCGTTCTCCGACGACCCCGTGCGCGAGCAGAAGATGCTCAAGGCCCGCGAGGCCGGGCTCGGCGTGACCGCGCGGCCCCCGGACGGCCGGGAGACCTGGGAGGGCTGGGAGGACTCAGCCGTACCGCCGGACAGGCTCGGCGACTATCTGCGCGACCTCAAGCAACTGTTCGCGGAGTTCGACTACGACCACCCCTCCCTCTACGGGCACTTCGGCCAGGGCTGCGTGCACACGCGCATCCCCTTCGAGCTGAAGACCGCCGAGGGTGTCGCCGCCTTCCGGGAGTTCCTGCACCGCGCCGCCGACCTCGTCGCCTCCTACGGCGGCTCGCTCTCCGGCGAGCACGGCGACGGGCAGGCCCGCGGCGAGCTGCTGCCGAAGATGTTCGGCGAGCGGCTGGTCACCGCGTTCGGCGAGCTCAAGGCGCTGTTCGACCCCGACGACCGGATGAACCCCGGCAAGGTCGTGGCGCCCCACCGCGTGGACGAGAACCTGCGGCTCGGCGCGGACTGGCGCCCCGAGAGCCACACCACGCACTTCGGCTATCCGGAGGACGACCACTCCTTCACCCGCGCGGTGATGCGCTGCGTCGGCATCGGCAACTGCCGTACCCACTCCGGCGGCGTGATGTGCCCCTCGTACCGGGCGACCAACGAGGAGGAGCACTCCACCCGCGGCCGGTCCCGGCTGCTGTTCGAAATGCTCGGCGGGCACCACGACTCGCCGGTCACCGACGGCTGGCGCTCCACCGAGGTCAAGGACGCCCTCGACCTCTGTCTGGCCTGCAAGGGCTGCAAGTCCGACTGCCCGGTCGGCGTCGACATGGCCACGTACAAGGCCGAGTTCCTCGCCCACCACTACGAAGGGCGGCTGCGGCCCGCGGCGCACTACTCCATGGGCTGGCTGCCGCTGTGGGCCCGGCTCTCCCGCGCGGCCCCACGGCTGGTCAACGCCGCACTCGGCGCACCCGGCCTCGGCCGGCTCGGCAAGGCCGCGGCCGGCGTCGCGGCGGAGCGCGCCGCGCCGGTCTTCGCCGAGGAGTCGTTCGTGCAGTGGTGGCGGGCGCGCAACACACCGGAACCCGACCCCGCCGACCCGCGCACCGTCCTCCTCTGGCCCGACACCTTCAGCACGTACTTCCACCCGGGCATCGCCAGGTCCGCGGTGCGCGTGCTGGAGGACGCGGGCTTCCGTGTCGCCGTGCCCACCCGGGCCGTGTGCTGCGGGCTGACCTGGATCTCCACCGGGCAGCTGCGCACCGCCAAGCACGTCCTCGGCCGCACCCTGGAGGTCCTGCGGCCCTGGCTGGCGGCCGGTACGCCGGTCATCGGGCTGGAACCGTCCTGCGCGGCCGTCTTCCGTGCCGACGCGCCCGAACTGCTGCCGGAGAACGAGGACGTCCGGCGGCTCGCCGGGCAGTTCCGCACCTTCGCTGAGCAGTTGCTCAACCACGCGCCCGGCGACTGGCGGCCGCCCCGGCTGGCCCGCAACGCCACCGTGCAGACCCACTGCCACCAGCACGCCGTCCTCAAGGACGACGCCGACCGTGAGCTGATGCGCCGGGCGGGCATCCAGGCCGAGGTGCTGGACGAGGGCTGCTGCGGACTGGCCGGCAACTTCGGCTTCGAGCGCGGCCACCACGACCTGTCGATGAAGGTCGGGGAACTGGGCGTACTGCCCGCCGTCCGGGACGCGGCGCCCAGCGACATCGTCCTCGCCGACGGGTTCAGCTGCCGTACCCAGATCGAGCAGGGCGGTACCGGGCGGCGCGCGCTGCACCTCGCCGAGGCCCTCGCGCTCGGCCTCGACGGGCCGCTGCCGGCCACCCGGCCCGAAGCACTCGCCCAGCGGCCCGCCGTCAGCACCCGCGACGGCCGGCTGCTCACCGCGGGCGCGCTGGCCGCCGCCGGCGCCGCGGCCGCCGTCGCCCTCCGGACGGCCCGCCGCCCGCACCGCACGTCACCCATCGGAAAGTGAGAGGTAAGCCAAGTGTCGATCAAGGTGTCCGACTACATCCTGCAGCGGCTGCGCGAGTGGGACGTCGACCACGTCTTCAGCTACGCGGGTGACGGCATCAACGGCCTGCTGGCCGCCTGGGGGAGGGCCGACAACAAGCCGGAGTTCGTCCAGGCGCGGCACGAGGAGATGGCCGCGTTCGAGGCCGTGGGGTACGCCAAGTTCTCCGGCCGGGTCGGCGTCTGCGCCGCGACCTCCGGGCCCGGCGCCATCCACCTGCTCAACGGCCTCTACGACGCCAAGCTCGACCACGTACCCGTCGTCGCCCTCGTCGGCCAGACCAACCGCAGCGCCATGGGCGGCTCCTACCAGCAGGAGGTCGACCTCGCGAGCCTCTACAAGGACGTCGCCTCCGACTTCTGCGAGACGGTGAACGTCCCCGAGCAGCTGCCCAACGTCATCGACCGGGCCATGCGCACCGCCATCGCCCGGCGCACCGTCACCGCGGTCATCATCCCCGCCGACGTGCAGGAGCTGGACTACACCCCGCCGAAGCACGCGTTCAAGATGGTGCCCTCCAGCCTGGGTATGGCCGATTACGCGCCGCTGCCCGCCAAGCCCGCGATCGCCGACGCCGCCGAGGTCATCAACGAGGGCGAGAAGGTCGCGATCCTCATCGGGCAGGGCGCGCGCGGCGCCCGCGCCGAGGTCGAGGAGCTGGCCGACGTCACCGGCGCCGGCGTCGCCAAGGCGCTGCTGGGCAAGGACGCGCTGCCGGACGACCTGCCGTACGTCACCGGTGCCATCGGCCTGCTCGGCACCCGGCCGTCCTACGAGCTGATGATGGAGTGCGACACCCTCGTCGTCATCGGCTCCAGCTTCCCGTACACCCAGTTCATGCCCGAACTGGACCAGGCGCGCGCGGTCAACATCGACATCGACCCGCACATGGTCGGCATGCGCTATCCCTTCGAGGTCAACCTCGTGGGCGATGCCAAGGAGACCCTGCGGGCGCTGCTGCCGCAGCTGAAGCGGAAGAAGCACGGCGACTGGCGCAAGAAGATCGAGAAGAACACCAAGCGCTGGTGGGAGGTCATGCAGCGGCGCGCCGCCGTGGACGCGGACCCGGTCAACCCCGAGTACGTCGTGCACGCGCTGGACCAGCTGCTGCCCAACGACGTGATCCTCGCCGCCGACTCCGGCTCCGCCGCCAACTGGTACGCGCGCCACCTGCGGATGCGCGGTGCCATGCGCGGCTCGCTGTCCGGCACCCTGGCCACCATGGGCCCCGGCGTGCCGTACGTCATCGGCGCCAAGTTCGCCCACCCCGACCGGCCCACGCTGGCCCTCGTCGGCGACGGCGCGATGCAGATGAACGGCATGGCCGAGCTGATCACCGCGGCCAAGTACTGGCACCGGTGGTCCGACCCGCGGCTCATCGTCGCCGTCCTGAACAACCAGGACCTCAACCAGGTCACCTGGGAGATGCGCGCGATGTCCGGCGCCCCGCAGTTCGAGCCCTCGCAGCACATCCCGGACGTGCCGTACGCCGACTTCGCCCGCTCCATCGGGCTCGGCGGCGTCCGCGTCGAGAAGCCCGGCGACGTGGAATCGGCGTGGCGCCAGGCCCTCTCCGCCGACCGCCCGTTCGTCATCGACTTCCGCACCGACCCGGCCGTGCCGCCGATCCCGCCGCACGCGAGCTTCGAGCAGATCGAGGCCGCCGCGACCGCCGTCCTCAAGGGCGACAGCGACCGCGCCGACGTGATCAAGCAGGGCCTCAAGGCCAAGGTCCAGGAGATGCTGCCCGGCAAGCGGCACCGCGAGGACCGGCCCGGCGCCGAGGGCGGCCGGAACGAGTGAACACCGCCGAGCACGAAGGGGGAGCCGAACCCCCGGTGGCGTCGGTCGGGACGGCGGTCCACACCGTCCCGACCGACGCCCCGGAGGGCGACGGGACCCTCACCTGGGACGCCACGACGCTGGTCCTGGTCACCGTGCGGTCCGGCACCACCACCGGCTTCGGCTGGACCTACGGCGCTCCCGCCACCGCCCAGGTCGTCACCGATCAGCTGGCCGACGTGGTGACCGGCCGGTGCGCCCTCGACGTGCCGGGCGCCAACGAAGCGATGAACCGGGCCGTCCGCAACGCCGGCCGGCCCGGCCTCGTCGCCGGTGCGATCTCGGCCGTCGACCTCGCGCTGTGGGACCTCAAGGCCCGGCTGCTGGACCTGCCGCTGGTACGGCTGCTCGGCGCGTGCCGGGCCGACGTACCGGTGTACGGCAGCGGCGGCTTCACCACGTACGACGCGGGGCAGCAGGAGCGGCAGCTGCGGCACTGGGTCGCGGAACAGGACATCCCCCGCGTCAAGATCAAGATCGGCGAGTCGTGGGGGAGCGCCACCCGGCGCGACGCCGAGCGCGTCACCGCGGCCCGCCGCACCATCGGCGACACCACCGACCTCTACGTAGACGCCAACGGCGGCTACTCCCGCAAGCAGGCGGTCCGGATGGCCACCCATCTCGCGCAGCAGGGCGTCACCTGGTTCGAGGAGCCCGTCTCCTCCGACGACCTCACCGGCCTCGCCCAGGTCCGTGGAGCCGTCACCGCCGACGTCACCGCGGGGGAGTACGGCTACACCCTGCCGTACTTCCATCACATGCTCCGCGCGGACGCGGTGGACTGCCTCCAGGCCGACGCCACGCGCTGCGGCGGCCTCACCGTGTGGCTGCGCGCCGCGGCCCTCGCCGAGGCCGCGGGCCTGGAGATCTCCGGCCACTGCGCGCCGCACGTCCACGCGCACGCGGCCGCCGCCGTGCCCAACCTGCGGCACCTGGAGTGGTTCCACGACCACGTACGCATCGAGAACCTGCTCTTCGACGGCGCCCTGGACCCGGCCGGCGGCAGCATCCGGCCCGGCGCCGACGGAGCGCCCGGACACGGGCTCACGCTCCGCGCCGACCTCGCCGAGAAGTACCGCACCCACTGACAGCTCCCCTCCACCCCGGCGGAACACCGGCAGGGCAGGACAGTTGAGGCGTACCGCTGGTTCGAGCGGAACCGGGCGGCGTGCCCGAACGGCCCCTCTCCTCTCGCGGGCCGCGCAGGTGAGAGGTGGAGTGGAACGTGCCACCGGTCCGCACTCCCGGTGGGCCGAGGCCGACCACGAGGAGACGTGACATGCCGCAGGGCTCCAGCAAGAAGCGCGAGCGTCAGTACGAGCACATCAAGGAGGGCGCGCAGAAGCGCGGCACTTCCACCGGCCGGGCGAAGGAGATCGCCGCGCGTACGGTCAACAAGGAGCGGGCCCGCACCGGCGAGTCGAAGACCGCGAGCAAGACCTCCACCCGGGACCGCAAGTCCGCACCGCAGCGCGGCGGCGAGCGGTCGGGCAACCGCATGGGCCCGCAGGGACCGACCAAGGACCAGCTCTACGCCGAGGCCAAGAAGAAGAACATCGACGGCCGTTCCTCGATGAACAAGGGCGAGCTGGCCAAGGCGCTCGGCCGCTGACCTGCCGCCCCCCCCGGGGCCGGAGCCGCGCTACGAGCGGTCGACCGTGATCGACCCGTTGCTCGTCGTCAGGTCGAGCCGGTACCGGCCGTCCGGGTCGTCGGACACCTCGATGCGCTTGTCACCATTGCTGGTCCGCGCGGACACGTCGTACCGCGCGGCCGGCACGGTGAGCGTGATGGCGCCGTTGGAGGTCTCCGCCCGTACGTCCTGCGGGCGCCCGGGCGCCAGGTCGATCTCGCCGTTGGTCGTCCGTGCCGTGATCGGGCCGCCGGCCAGGCCGCGTCCGTGGATCCGGCCGTTGCTGGTCCGTACGTCGGCCCGGCCGCTGACGCCGTCCAGTTCGATCGCGCCGTCGCTGGTGCCGACGTTCACCTTCCCCACCCGGCTCAGCCGGATCGCACCGGCCGTGGTCCCACCCGACACGGGCAGGCCGGCCGGCAGCTCGACCGTGTAATTCACCGAGCAGTCCCGGCCACAGCCGCCCAGCACCAGGACGCCGTTCTCGACGCGGTGGCTCGCGCCCTGCGGCCGTTCGTCGTGGTAGGTCACCGTGCGATGCACGGACACCTCCGTGACGCCCTTCCCGCCGCGCAGTTCGACGCCGCCCGCGCGCGAGTCCAGCCGTACCGAGGTGATCTTCTGCGACACCGTGGCGTCGTCCTTGAACGTCCGCCCCGACACGGCGTCGCACGCGACGAGCGCGCCTGTTCCCAGTCCGGCCACCAGCGTGACCGAGATGAGCCGACGCGTTCGCCGCTGCATGAATTCCCCCTGCCGGATCGTTTGTTACGCGGCCCGGAACCCCCGTGACCCGGGCCGACGCCGCACGATCCTAGGGCGCTCCCGTACGCCGCGACCATCGGGAAAACCCCCGTATCAGCCTTACGGGTCGCCCCCGCCCCGCCCCGCCGGCGCCGCGTCCCGGTCGTGCGCGAGCCGCCCCGCGACGTACGTGGCGCGTACCGCGCGGTCGTCCCCCATCGCCGCGAGCACGAGCAGCAGCTCCTCGATGTCCTCCGCGCGTGCGGTGCGCCGGGCGAGCAGCGGCGTGGCCCGCGGGTCGAGCACCGCGAAGTCCGCCTCCTGGCCCGGCGTGAGGGAGCCGACGGTGTCCGCCAGGCCGAGCGCGGCGGCGCCGCCCCGGGTGGCGAGGTGGTACGCCTGCGCGGTGTCGATCGGGGCGCCGCACACCGCGGCCACCCGGTACGCGTCGTAGACCGTGGACAGCATCGAGAAGGTGGGGCCCGCGCCGACGTCGGTACCGAGGCCGACGGTCACCGGACGCGGGCCGCCGGCGGTCTCGCGCGCCGGGAACAGGCCGCTGCCCAGTGCGAGGTTGGAGCCGGGACAGTGCGCGAGGGCGGTGCCGGTGGCGGCGCAGCGGTCGCGTTCGGCGGGGGAGAGGTGCACACCGTGCGCGAGCACCGCGCCCGGCCCGAGCAGCCCGTAATGGTCGTAGATGTCGAGATAGCCGGCCCGGCCGGGGAACAGCGAGCGGGCCCAGGTGACTTCGTCCGGTGTCTCCGACACATGGGTGTGCAGGAGCGTGCCGGGGTGTTCGTGCCACAGCGCGGCGGCCGCTTCGAGTTGTGCCGGGGTGCTGCTGGGCGCGAAACGGGGGGTGATGGCGTACTGGGCACGCCCCTTGCCGTGCCAGCGGCCGAGGAGCGCCTTGGACTCTTCGTAACCGCTGTCCGCGGTGTCGAGCAGTGCGTCGGGCGCGTTGCGGTCCATGAGCACCTTGCCGCAGGCGATGCGGAGGTTCCGCCGGGCGGCCTCGGCGAACAGGGCGTCGGCGGACCCGGGGTGGACGGAGCCGAAGACCAGGGCGGTCGTGGTGCCGTTGCGCAGCAGCTGGTGGCAGAGGACGGCGGCGGCCTCGCGGGCGTACCCGGCGTCCGCGAACCGCTCCTCCTCGGGGAACGCGCGCCGCTCCAGCCACCCCGTCAGATCGGCGCCGAACGCGGTCATGACGTCGGTCTGCACGCCGTGCACGTGGGCGTCGACGAACCCGGGGACGATGACCTGGTCCGGGTAGTGCACGGGGATGACGCCCGCGGGCAGCCGGTGGCGGAGCGCGGCGTGCTCGCCCGCCGCGGTGACGCGGCCGTCGGCGCAGATCAGGAGCCCGTCGGACACGTACCGCAGCGCCTCGCCGGAGCCGGTGCGGAACGGGTCGGCCGGGAAGCGGACGAGCGGGCCGCGTACGGCGGTGACGGCCGGGCCGTTGCCGGCTCCGGTGTCGTCGAGGGCGGGCATGGTGGCGCACCTCCGGGGTCGGGGCGGGCCGGGCCGTCCGTCAGGGGGCGCCCGGGGCGGTCCAGCCCGGGGGGAACGGGTCGGGGCCGGCGGCCGGGGGCGTGGGTTCGCCGGCGGCGGTGGCGAAGGCGGTCAGCGCCGACACCAGTTCGGCGCGGTGCGCGGCAGGCATCCGCCCGACGATCTCCGCGATCTCGGCGTGCCGCCGCGCCGTGACCTCCTCGACGATGCGCCGGCCCGCTTCGGTCAGCTGCAGAATCGTTTCTCGGCGGCTGCGGGGATTGACCTCGCGCCGCACGAAACCGGCCGCGATCAGCCGGTCGATCATGCGCAGCGCGGTGGAAGGATTGACCCCCAGCAGCTCCGCGACGGTCACCAGCTTGGCGCCCCCGTGCGCGGACAGCACGGCCAGCAGCCGGAACTGCGGCAGCGTGACGGTCTCCCCGATGGCGGCCAGCGAGCGCGCCGAGACGGCCACCAGCACTTGGGACGCGGTGAGCACCGCTCGTGTCACCGCGTCCACGTCGTCGTCCGCCTGCCCGGCGCCCTCGGTCATGACCCCTTTCTACCCTGTCAGCGCAGCGGCGGGGACTTGTCGTCGGTCACGTTCTCGTCGTCCACGACATGCATCGCGGCCTCCTCGGCGCCCGCCGCGCCGCCGTCGATGCCCACGTCCCGGGCGACGACGTCGTTGGCGTTGCGGCCGCGGTCCGGATAGCCCTGGTCGCCGCCGACGATCCGCCCGGCGCGGTCCTCGCCGACCTGGTCGTCGATCGGCTCGCCGTCCGTGTCCAGCGCGTCGCCGATGCCGTCGCCGTCGGGCGGGGTCACGTCCGGCACCTCCTCGGCCAGCCGCTCCTCCAGGCTCTCGCCCGCGCGCTGCTCGTTCGCCGTGGTGCCCTTCTTGTTCACCCCGAGGGGCTTCTCGGGCGGGGAGTACCCCTGGTCCAGCTGCTCGTCGGCGTCCGGCTCGTCGAGGGCGTCCTGCATGTCGAGGTCGTCGGGCTCGGCCGGCCCCTCGTCGGCCGCCGGCTGGTAGACCTCGTCACCCATCGCCTCGTCGGACATGGCCGCTCTCCTCTCCTGGACTGCCGTTCCGCGGGATCGCGCCGGTGCGTACTCCGGTGTGCTCTCCCGGCCGGTGCGGAACGGGTGCCCGTTCCTGTCTCCGTGCACCCCACCCTGCGGAACCGTCACATATCGCGCAAACGCAACGTCGTACGGCGGGCGAGTACCCGTGTGCCGCCGGCTCACCGCCCGCTGCGGTAATCCGCACCCGCTCGGCGGATCCCCTGAGCGCTGCCGGGTCGTACGAGTACCCGCCCGCCCCTCCGACGTGCGTCACTGGGCGGCGTGCCTCACCGGACGGTCAGGACCAGCTTTCCGGTCGTGCGCCCGGTCTCGCCGGCCGCGTGGGCCGCGGCGGCGTCCGCGAGCGGGAAGGTCCGGTCGACGTGGACCCGCAGCGCGCCCTCCTCGACGAGGCCGGCGACCGCCCGCATGCTCGCGTGGTCGGCCTCGACCACCATCGCCTTGAGGCCGACCCCGAGTTCCGCCGCCTTCGCCACGTCCTCGGGGGTGCCGCCACTGAGGATCGACACGAGGGTGCCGCCCTTGCGCAGGACGCCGAGGGACCGGGTGAGGGTCTCGCCGGCGAGGGTGTCCAGCACGACGTCGACCTCGCCGGCGGCCTCGGCGAAGTCCGTGCTGCGGTAGTCGATCAGCTCGTCGGCGCCCAGCCCGCGCAGGAATTCGTGCTTGCCCGCGCTCGCCGTGCCGATCACGTACGCGCCGCGCGCCTTGGCGATCTGTACGGCGAGGTGGCCCACCCCGCCCGCGGCCGCGTGGATCAGTACGCGCTGCCCCGGCCGGACGTCGGCGGTGTCGACGAGCGCCTGGTAGGCGGTGAGTGCGGCCAGCGGCAGCGCTCCGGCCCGGACATGGTCGAGCCCTGCGGGCTTGCGGACGAACGCCCGCGCGGGCCCGGTGACGTACTCGGCGTGGGTGCCGACGCCGTGGGGATAGGGCACCATGCCGAAGACCTCGTCGCCGGGCTCGAACAGGGTGACGCCGAAGCCGACCGCCGCCACGACGCCGGAAACGTCCCAGCCGAGGACCAGGGGCAGCCGGTGGACGAACCGCCCGCCCGCGCGGTGCTTCCAGTCGGTGGGGTTGACGCCGGCCGCGTGGACGGCGATGAGGACCTGGCCCGGACCGGGCTCCGGCCGCGGGAGTCCGGTCTCCTTCAGCACCTCGGGACCGCCGTGCACGTCCTGGCTGATGGCTCGCATGGTGAGTTCGTTCATGCCCCCAGCCTCGCGAGGCCGGGGCAGCGGGACAATGGCATGAATGCCAACAACCGCTAGGATCGTGCCATGTCCGCGCATCGAGTCGTGACCCTGGCCCTCGACGGGGTCTTCCCCTTCGAACTCGGCATCCCGAGCCGCATCTTCGGTGCGGCGGACGGCCGCTACGAAGTGCTGACCTGCACCCCCGACGGCCGTCCGGTGCAGGGCGAGTCCGGCATCACGATCGCCTCCGCGCACGGTCCGGAGATCCTGGCCACGGCCGACACCGTGGTGGTCCCCTCCATCGCGCCGTCGCGGGTCACCGAGCGGCTCCCGGAGCCGGTGGCCGCCGCGCTCGCGACGGTCCGGCCCGGTACCCGTACCGTCTCCATCTGCACCGGTGCCTTCGTACTGGCCGCCGCCGGGCTGCTCGACGGGCGCGCCGCCACCACGCACTGGGAGCTCGCGGACCTCTTCCGGCGGTGGTTCCCGCGGGTCGCGCTCGACCCCGACGTGCTCTTCGTCGACGACGGTGACGTGCTGACCTCGGCCGGGGCGGCGTCCGGCCTCGATGTCTGCCTGCACATCCTGCGCAACGACCACGGCAGCGAGCTCGCCAACCACGTGGCGCGGCGCTGCGTGGTGCCGCCCTTCCGCGACGGCGGTCAGGCGCAGTACATCGAGGAGCCGGTGCCCCGGCCCACCGCGACGGGCACGGCGGCCACGCAGAGCTGGGCCCTGGAGAACCTCCACCGGCCGCTGACCCTGGCCGACCTCGCCGGTCACGCCCGGATGAGCCTGCGCACCTTCGCCCGCCGGTTCCGGGAGGAGACCGGTGTGAGCCCCGGCCGCTGGCTCACCCAGCAGCGGGTGCTGCGCGCCCGCCGCCTCCTGGAGACCAGCGACCTGCCGGTGGACCGGATCGCGGGGCAGGTGGGCTTCGCCACGGGCGCGTCGCTGCGCCAGCATCTGCACGCCGCCATCGGCGTCTCGCCGGGGGCGTACCGGAACACGTTCCAGCAGGCCCGCTGAGCCCGGCGGCGCGGCGGCCGGGCTCAGCGGACCTGGATTCGGTGGGCCGGGGGTTCAGGAGGTTTCCGCCTCGACGTCCTCCACCACGTCCTTCTCCAGCGCCGCGCGTACGAGGGCGGCGGCGAAGACAGCGGTGTCGTCGGCCGACACCAGCCGCGCCAGCGCGTCGGGGTCCTTGGGGAGCCCCAGCCGCTCCGCGCCCTGCAGGGCCTTGCCGTCGATGTACGGGGTGAGGTCCGGCCAGACGGCCTGGGCCTCGCGCAGGAAGATGCCGGCGCCGGCCGGGCCGAGCCCCGGCACCTTCTGGAGCAGCTCCCGCAGCCGGCCGACGTCGCCGCCGGCCTCCTCACGGAGCTTCCGCAGGTCTCCCTTGTAGTCGTCCAGCAGCAGTTGCGCCCCGTCCCCGAGCTGGGTGGCGGTGCGCTCGTCGTAGCGGCGGTAGCTGCCCCGGCCCAGGGCGTCCACCCGCTGCTGCCAGGTGGCGTCCCGCATGCTCCGGGCGTCCCGCATGCCGGCCTCGAACAGCTCGTGGGCCGCCGAGACCGCCACCGAGGCCCGGATGCGGGCGCTGAGCAGGCAGGACAGCACGAGCAGCTGGTACAGCGGCTGCGGAGTGTCGCGGAGCGTGATGCCCGCCTCCGCCGCGTACGTCTGCCCGTGCGTCGTCAGCAGGGCCTGCGCGGTCTTTCGCTGGTCACCCGTCATACGCAGGGCTCCTCGTGCGGGTCGGTTCGCGTGGGATGCGTGGGGACTAGTGCGCGCCCCGCGAGGCGCCGCCGAAGAGGCGGGCGAGTGCGCGGAAGGGGAGCGTCACCACGGCGGCGATGGTGCTGCCGATGGCCCGCAGAACGTCGGCGATGGCGCTGAGCACGATTCCTCCTTGTATGGGCGGACTGTTCCTGTCCCTCGGGTTACCGGAATCGCGGAACGTAATCATGGCCGGTGGGACGCGCGGCCCCGTGCCGTTCAGCCGGGCGGGTCACCCGGTCGGCAGGGTGCGTACAGGGCCTCCGGGGCGCACTCGGCAGGCGCACCCGGGCCGTCGCCGGTAGAACGGTACGAGATACACAGGGGTCCCGAGAGGCGACACCCAGTGATGCCGTCCACCCGCGTGCTCGTCCTGGCGAGGTGCCGCATGACCGAATCCGTTCACGACGGCGCGCCCCGCGCGGGCGGCCGTCCCACCGGGCGGCACGAGCGGCCCGCCGCCGTGCTCTTCGACCGGGACGGCACGCTCATCGAGGACGTGCCCCACAACAGCGACCCGCGACTGGTCCGCGTACTGCCCGGCGTGCCCGAGGCGCTCCGGCTGCTGCGCGACGCCGGCATCCCCACCGCCGTCGTCAGCAACCAGTCGGGCGTGGGCCGTGGCCTGCTGACCGAACAGCAGGTGCGGCTGGTCAACGCCCGGGTGGACGACGCGCTCGGCGGCTTCGGCACCTGGGTGTACTGCCCGCACCGCCCCGACGCCCGCTGCCACTGCCGCAAACCGAAGCCGGGGCTGGTGATCGAGGCGGCCCGCCGGCTCGCCGTACCGGCCGAGAAGTGCGTGGTCATCGGCGACATCGGGGCCGACGTGCTGGCGGCGCAGGCCGCCGGCGCCCGCGCCGTTCTCGTACCCAACGCCGTCACCCGCGCGGAAGAGATCGCGGCGGCGTCCTGCACCGCGCCCGACGTGCTCACGGCCGTACGGGGGCTGCTCGGCCCCGGCCCGGAGACCGTGCCCGTCGCCGAGACCTGGGGGTGGGACCGGTGATGTCCCCCGTGGCGCGCCTCGTACGCTTCGACAGGATGGTGTGACATGACCGCCGCAGCCGAACCCACCGGACCCTGCTCGCCGCGGCCCCGCCTGCTGGTGCTGCGCGCGCTGGGCCTGGGCGACCTGCTCACCGGCGTCCCCGCACTGCGCGGCATCCGCCGGCACTTCCCCCACCACGCCGTCGTGCTGGCCACGCCGCCGGCCCTGACCGACGCGGCGCTGGCCACCGGCGCGGTGGACGCGGTGCTCGCCGCGCAGGCGCCGGGCCGCGGCGTCCCCGCGCTGCGGCACTGGCCCGGCGCGGCCCCCGACGTCGCCATCGACCTGCACGGCAACGGCCCGGACAGCGCGGACGTGCTCGCGGAGCTGCATCCCGGGCGGCTCATCGCGTACGCGGCGCGGGACTCGCCCGCCGCGGCCCTCGGCGTCTGGGAGCGCGGGGAGCACGAACGCACCCGCTGGTGCAGCGTCCTCGCCGCGTACGGCATCGCCGCCGACCCCGAGGACCACCGGCTCCCGGTACCGCGGGACCACTCGCCCGCGCCGGGCGCCGTGGTGATCCACCCCGGGGCCGGCGCCGCGGCCCGCCGCTGGCCGGCCCACCGCTTCGGTGCGGTCGCCGCGCGGCTGCGTGCGGCCGGACGGCGGGTGGTGGTGTTCGGCGGGCCGGGAGAGGAAGACCTGGCCCTGACCGTGGCGGCGGCCGCGGGGCTCGGGCCGGGCGAAGTCCTCACCGGCGGACTGCCGTTCGGCGAACTGTCCGCGCTCGTCGCACGGGCCGCCGTGCTCGTCAGCGGCGACACCGGCACCGCCCACCTCGCCACCGCGCACGGCACGCCCTCGGTCACCCTCTTCGGCCCGGTCCCGCCGCGCCTGTGGGGGCCGCCGCCCAGCGACCGGCACACCGCCCTGTGGCACCCGGGCCCGCCCGGCGACCCGTACGGCACCGAGCCCGACCCGCTGTTGCTGCGGATCGGCGTGGACGAGGTGGTGGAGGCGGCGCTGTGGCACGACCGCGAGGCCGCCCCCATGCCGCGGGCCGTCGAAGCCGGCGGCGCGCCGATCGGCCGTTCCCGGCTGCGGCGCAAGGTGCGGGCGCCCGGCACACTCCCGCACCGCGGCGCTCCCGGCACGGCACGGCCCCGGGCCACCGGGGAGGTCGGACCGTGACCGCCGGGCGGCAGGCGTCCCTGGCGGGCATGCGTGCGCCCGGCTGCCGTGGGTACTGCGACAGCGGGTCGCCGCCGCCCGGCGGTACGTCGGCCGGGCAGCCCGGAGGCGCGTTCGGACCAGCCGGCACGCATGATCCACCGTGAGCGTGGAACTCTGGACAAGGCGCCCATAACGCCCACTTGTTTCCGATGATCCGTGAGGACGTGAACACCATGCAGGTGGCATTCCTGGTGGCCCCCGAAGGCGTCGAGCAGGTCGAACTGACGGAGCCCTGGCAGGCAGTGAAGGACGCCGGTCACGAACCACGGCTGGTCTCCACGAAATCCGGGCAGGTCCAGGGCTTCCACCACCTCGACAAGGCCGACACCTTCGACGTCGACTCCGCCGTCGCCGACGCGCGGGTCGAGGACTACGGCGGCCTCGTCCTGCCCGGCGGTGTCGCCAACCCCGACTTCCTTCGCATGGACAAGAAGGCCGTCGCCTTCGTCAAGGGCTTCTTCGACGCGGGCAAGCCCGTCGCCGCGATCTGCCACGCCCCCTGGACGCTGGTCGAGGCCGACGTGGTGCGCGGCCGCACCCTCACCTCCTGGCCCAGCCTGCAGACCGACATCCGCAACGCGGGCGGCGTCTGGGTCGACGAGCAGGTCAAGGTCTGCACCGGCGGCTCGAACACCCTGATCACCAGCCGCAAGCCGGACGACCTGAGCGCCTTCAACGGCGCCCTCGTCAAGGAATTCACCGCCCAGGACCACCGGTCCTGAGCCGGCCCCTCACCTGACCCACAGCTCTCCGCGAGCGGGAGGCAGCGATGCGCGCCCTCACCTGGCACGGGAAGCGGGACGTACGGATCGACACCGTCCCCGACCCGAAGATCCAGGATCCGACCGACGTGCTGGTGAAGATCACCTCCACCGGCATCTGCGGCTCGGACCTGCATCTGTACGAAGTACTCGGCCCCTTCCTGGAACCGGGCGACATCCTCGGCCACGAGCCCATGGGCATCGTCGAGGAGGTCGGCCCGGAGGTCACCCGGCTCAAGGCGGGGGACCGGGTCGTGGTGCCCTTCAACGTCTCCTGCGGCACGTGCTGGATGTGCTCCAAGGGCCTGCACTCGCAGTGCGAGACCACCCAGGTCCGGGAGCGCGGCAAGGGCGCCTCGCTCTTCGGGTTCACCAAGATGTACGGCCAGGTGCCCGGCGGTCAGGCGGAGTTCCTGCGGGTGCCGTTCGGCGACCAGCTGCCGATCAACGTGCCGCACGGGCCCCCGGACGACCGCTTCGTCTACCTCTCCGACGTACTGCCCACCGCCTGGCAGTCCGTGGAGTACGCGGACATCCCGCCCGGCGGCACCCTCACGGTCCTCGGCCTCGGCCCCATCGGCGACATGGCGGCGCGGATCGCCCTCCACCGGGGCGCGTCGAAGGTGATCGGCGTCGATCTGGTGCCCGAGCGCCTCGCGCGGGCGCGGGCCCGCGGCGTGCACACCCTGGACCTCACGGAGTACGGCAAGGACACCGCCGACGAGATCCGCCGGCTCACCGACGGCCGGGGCACCGACGCCGTCATCGAGGCCGTCGGCATGGAGGCGCACGGCACGTCGGGCGCGAAGCTGGCGCAGCAGGCCGTGGGGCTGCTGCCGAGCGCGGTCGCCCAGAAGGTCACCGAACGCGCCGGGGTGGACCCGCTCGCCGCCCTGAACCTGGCGATCGACGCGGTCCGGCGCGGCGGCACCCTCTCCATCTCGGGCGTCTACGGCGGCAACGTCGACCCGCTGCCGCTGCTGACCATGTTCGACAAGCAGATCCAGATCCGCATGGGCCAGGCGAACGTCCGCCGCTGGGTGGACGACATCCTGCCGCTGCTGGACGACGCGGACGTCCTCGGCGTCGAGGACTTCGCCACCCACCGGCTGCCGCTGGAGGAAGGCCCCGAGGCCTACGCCACCTTCCAGGCGAAGAAGGACGGCATGGTCAAGACGCTGCTCCAGCCATGAACTGACACTGCGTCACCAGGTGTACCGCGGCGGGCCCGCCGGACTCCGGTCGGGCCCGCCGCGGTACGCCCGCGTCCGTGCTCCTCAGGCCGGCAGGCCGAAGTCCGCCGCCCAGCGCATGATGTCCCCGGGCGAGGCGTTGCCGCCGCACAGCACCAGCCCGATCCGGGCGTCGTCGCCGACCCGCTCGATGACCTGCCGGGCCGCCGGGAGCAGGCAGCCGGCCGCCGGCTCGGCCCAGACCTTCGCGTGCTCCGCCAGGTCGAGCACGCCCCGTACGGCCTCCCGGTCCGGCACCACCAGCACCTCGTGCACCAGCGCCGCCGTGTGCTCGTACGTCAGCCGCGAGGCCGCCGGGGCGCTCAGCGTGGAGACGATCGAGGACAGCCGCACCGGCACCGGGCCCCCGGCGGCCAGCGCCTCGGACATGGCCTGCGCGCCCTCCGTCTCCACACCCCAGACCCGCACGCCGGGCCGGAGCGCGTGCAGCGCCGCCGCGACGCCCGAGATCAGCCCGCCGCCCCCGATGCTGACCAGCACGTCGGTCAACTCCCCGGCGTCCTCGGCGAACTCCTTGCCGACCGTGCCCTGCGCGGCCACCACCACCGGGTCGTCGAAGGGGTGCACCAGCGTCAGGCCCTCCGCCTCCAGCTCCTGCACCAGCTTGAACGCGCCGTCCATGTCCTCGGTGAGCTGCACCGAAGCGCCGGCCGCCGTCGCGATGTCCACGGCCCTGGCGGGCGCGGACCGCGGCATCACCACCGTCGCCTTCAGCCCCAGCACCCCGGCCATCACCGCGAGCCCGATCCCGTGGTTGCCGCCGCTGACCGCCACCACGCCCGCTGCGCGGTCCGCCTCGCTCAGCGAGAGCAGCTTCGCCGTCGCGCCGCGCGCCTTGAAGGAACCGGTCCGCTGCAGCAGCTCCAGCTTCGTGGTGACCGGCGCGCCGAGCAGCGCGGAGAGGCCCGGACTCGGCACCGTCGGGGTCCGCACGACGTGTTCGCCGATCAGGCCGGCCGCTGCCTCGATGTCCGAGATGCCGATCACGGCACCCTCCCTCTCCGTTGGCGTCCGCTCCGCTGCCACCTGCGCCTCCGCGACGGCGGCGCCCTCGACCCTACAACCGGGCGGCGGGGGCGGAGTCGGGCTCAGGACAGGCCGGCCGGCGGGTCCTCCGTGCCGGCGAAGTAGGCGGTGGGCGTCGTCCCGAGGGCGCGGTGGAACATCGCGGTGAAGGCGCTGGGCGTGGCGTACCCGACGGCGCCGGCGACCGTGGTGACCGGCGTGCCCCGGGCGAGCAGGGTGACCGCGTGCACGAGCCGGGCCTGCTGCACCCAGCGGGCGAGACCCATGCCGGTCGCGGCGGCGAACCGACGGTGCAGGCTGCGCGTGCTCAGGTGCGCGGCGGCCGCGGCCTCCGCGGCCGTCCACCGCTCGCCCGGACGCCGCTGGATCGCCGCGCACACCTCGGCCAGCTGCGGGTCGGACGGCGCGGGGAGGTGCAGTGCCGGGACCGGGTGCGGGGTGAGTTCGAGCAGCAGCAGGTCCATCAGCTTCCCGTCCCGGCCCTCGCGGTCGTACAGCACCGGCAGCCGGGTCGCCTTGTCGATGAGCTCCCGCAGCAGCGGGGAGACCGAGACGACGGTGGGCACGTCGGGGAGGCGCAGGGCCGCCCGCCGCTCGATGTAGAGGGTGCGCATGGCGACCGGCCCCGCACAGGTCATCGCATGGGTGAGGCCGGGCGGCAGCCAGACGCCCCGGGTGGCGGGCACCACCCACGCGCCGTGCGCGGTGGTGACCGTGATGGCTCCCGACGTGCCGTAGATCAGCTGCGCGCGGACGTGCCGGTGCGCGGGGATGTGGTGCCCGTCGGGCAGATCGCGCGCCATGGCGGCCAGGGGCCTCGGCACGTGCTGGTAGTCGTCGCGGTTCTCGCTCTTGCCGTACATGGCGCAATCTCGACAGGTGATGGCGTGACAGCGAAAGTATGCCACCGGCGGGCGTCCTAGCGTCGACGTACGTGAACGCACCACTGACCGCAGCTCCGGGTCGCGAACAGGCCCGCACCCCGACCCTCCTCCTGGCCGCCACCAGCGCCGTGACGGCCGCCAACGTCTACCTCGGCCAGCCCCTCCTCGGCTCCGTGGCCGCCTCGATGGACGTGGCCCCCGACGCCCTCGGGGCCGTGCCGACCGCCACCCAGCTGGGGTACGCGGCCGGCATCCTGCTGATCGTCCCGGCCGGCGACAGCCGCGACCGGCGCCGCCTGATCCTCGGCCTGGGCACCGCCTCGGCGGCGGCGCTCCTCGCCTGCGCGCTTGCCCCCTCGGCGTGGTGGCTGACCGTGGCGGGCTTCGCCCTGGGCGTGCTCTCCCCGGTCCCGCAACTCGTCACGCCGTTCGCCGTCGCGCTGTCCCGGGCGCCCGGCGGAGGGGGCAGCGGCCGGATCGTCGGCACCGTCCAGGGCGGCCTGCTGGTCGGCGTGCTGGCCTCCCGCGCCTACGCCGGCGCCCTCGCCGATCTCGCCGGATGGCGGGCCGTGTACCTCTGCTCGGCGGTGCTGACCCTGGCGCTCATGGCCGTGCTCCGCCGGACCCTGCCCGCCGCCCCGGCCGCCGCCACCACCCCGTACCGGGCCTCGCTCGTCTCCCTCCCGCGGCTCGTCCGGCACCCGCTGGTGTGGCGGGTCGTCCTCTCCGGAGCGATGGTCGGCATCGCGTTCGGCGCCTTCTGGACGACGCTGACGTTCCTGCTGGCGCACCAGTACGGGCTCGGCGCCACCGCCACCGGGCTGTTCGGGCTGGTGGCCGCGGTCAGCGCCCTCGCCTCGCCGTACGCCGGGCGGGCGGCCGAGCGCCTGGGGCGCCGCGGCGCGCCGGCCGTCCTCTCAGGCCTGGTCGTGGCGGGCTGGCTGATCATGCTGCCGGGCGGTACGGCCCTCGTCCCGCTGATCGTGGGCGTCGTCGTGCTCGACGTCGGCGTCTGGGGCGGTCAGGCCGTCTGCCAGACCGTCCTGTTCACCCTCGACCCCGCCGCCCACAGCCGGCTGAACACCGTTTACTTCACCCTGCGCTTCCTCGGCATCGCCCTCGGCTCACTGGCCGGCACGCTGGCCTGGGCGGCCGGCGGCTGGCCCGCCGTGGTCGGTACCGGCGTCGCCGCCGCGATGGCCGGCCTGCTCATCGGCGTGATACCGACCGGTAGGCAACCTTTTCGTGACCTCGGCGGTCTTTGAAGCACGCACGTCCAACGGGGGAGTCGCGCATGACCGGAAGCCGCTTGATCGTCAGCCTCATCGGCGCCGTCCTCGCTCTGTGGGGCCTCGTCATCTACGGACAGCATCAGAGCGTGGCCGGCCCGGCCGACCGGACGGCCGTCAGCGCCGGTGACGACCGTTACGGCGTCTTCGCCGCGGTCGGCACCGACAGCACCGGCCCGGCGGCGGGCAGTGCCGACGCCGAGCTCGTCCAGCAGGGCAGGACGCTCGGCATCGGCATGGCCGGCGCCGGTGTGCTGATCGGCGTGGTGCCGTGGATCGTACGGCGCCGCGCCGGCTGACCCGCCGCGCCCCCGCCCGGTCGCCGCGGGGACCGCGTCACGTCGAAGGGGCCATGCGCGCGTTGAAGGGACTACGTCACCAGGCCGACCGCAGCGGCCACACCGTCAGCCGGTCGACCCGCACCCCGCCCTCCTCGGCGAAGGTGCCCAGCCCCGTGGCGTCGGGGCCGGGGAAGATCTGGTCGGTCAGGCAGACCGCGCCGCCGTCGGCGAACACCTCCACCGACGAGCGGTCCACGAGCACCCGCAGCTTCAGCACGCCGTCCGTGAGCGCCAGCGGCGCACGGTGCACGGCCGGAAAGTCCGCCGAGAACCCGACGTCGCCGGAGGCGGTGCGGTCCACGTACAGCTCGCCGCCGGCGGTGTCGTAGCCGATACGGGCGCGCTGCCCGCCTCCGGTCCGCACCTCCAGGCCGCAGCGACGCGCCCCGTCCGGCCGCAGCTCCGCCTCGATCTCGTACGTCAGTGCCGCGTCCCGCAGCAGCCGGGCGGTGCCCGCCGGGATCCGGCGCCCCGCGATCCGCAGGGCGGGGCGGCGGCGCAGCGTGGTCAGCTCGGCGACCGGCTGCTGCACGAGGACGGCCGCGCCGTCCGCCGCGGCCCGCAGCCCCAGTTCGCGGGGGAATCCCATCGCGCTCCGCCACGGATCGGTGGGGATCTTCTCGCCGTACAGCCAGTTGTTCATCCACGAGACCAGGACCCGGCGGCCGTCCGGCGCGTCGTTGTAGGTGACGCCCGCGTACGCGTCGGCGCCGTGGTCCAGCCAGCGCGGGGCGTCCTGCGGATCGGCGGTGAAGGCGGTTCCGTCGAAGTCGCCGGTGAAGTACTGCCCTGCCGAACCGCCCGCCGGTCCACCGGGGTTGAGGTTGACGATCAGTACCCACCTGCGGCGTCCCGGGGCGCCGGCCACGGGCAGCTCGAACAGGTCCGGGCACTCCCACACGCCGCCGGTCGCCCCGCTCGGCCCGAAGTCGCTCAGGTGCGTCCAGGTCTTGAGGTCGGGCGAGGCGTAGAAGCGGATGCGGTGCTCGGCGGCCATCGCCACGGCCATCACCCAGCGGGCGGTCGGCGCGTGCCAGAAGACCTTGGGGTCGCGGAAGTCGTTCGAGCCGATGTCCAGCACGGGGTTGCCCGCGTACCGGGTCCAGGTCTCGCCGCCGTCCGTGCTGAAGGCGAGCGACTGCCGCTGCCGCCCGGTCGCCTTGACCATGCTGGTGTAGACGGCGACCAGCGGGGGAGCGGTCGCGCTGCCCAGGCCGCTGGTGTTGTCCCGGTCGAAGACCGCGCTGCCGGAGAAGACCATCTCCTCGTCGTCGTGCGGGATGGCGACCGGGCGTTCCTCCCAGTGCACGAGGTCGGGGCTGGTGGCGTGGCCCCAGGACATGTTGCCCCAGGTGTTCCCGGCCGGGTTGTACTGGAAGAAGAGGTGGTACGTGCCGTCGTGGTGGAGGAGCCCGTTGGGGTCGTTCATCCAGTTCCGGGCGGGGGAGAAGTGCACCTGGGGGCGGAAGGGCTCGTCGTACGCGCGGAGTCCGGCCGCCGTGGCCGGCGTGGTGGACCAGGTGGTCAGGGCGCCGGTGCCGGCCAGGGCGAGGGCGGCCGTCAGGACGTTCCGCCGGCTCACGGGGCGGTGCGGGGTGTCGGGCATGAGGTGCCTCCAGTCGGGCAGCGCAGTGCAGGCTGCTACCAGGGAAGGTGGGCCGTACCAGGGAGGTGGCCCGCGTCCTCGGCTCCCGACGAACCGGACGGCTGAGCGGTCGATCGCGCGGTGGCCGCTGCCGACGAATGGCGGCCGCACCGCGGGACGTTGCCCGGCGACATCCGGGCGCGGTCCGCCGCAGACTGTAGGAGGCCGGACCGGCCGTGTCCAGAGGGGCGGTCAGCGCGCCGGCTCGGCGGGGCAGCCGCAGGACGTGCGGTGCACCAGCGTCGGTTCCAGCAGCACGGTCCGCTTCGCGCCGTCCGGGTCCGCGAGCCGGTCGATCAGCATGCGTACGGACCGGGCGCCGATCTCCTCCACCGGCTGCGCGATGGCGGTCAGCTGCGGCTGGAGGAGGTCGGCCCACTCGAAGTCGTCGAAGACGCTCAGGGCGACGTCCTGTGGCGCCTTGAGGCCCAGCCGGGACAGTGCGCGCAGCACGCCGAGCGTCATGTGGTTGTTGCCGACCACCAGCGCGGTCGGCGCGTTCTTGCCCCGCAGCAGCTTCTCGGTGACCTGCTCGGCCATGTACGCGTGGCTGTGCCCGGGGACGATCAGCTCCTTGGCCGGGTCCAGGCCCTGCCGCCGCATGCCGCGCTGCCAGCCGCGCACCCGCTCCGAGCTGGTTCGGATCCCGCGCCGCCCGGCCACCATGCCGATGCGGGTGTGGCCGAGGTCGGCGAGGTGGTCGACCAGGCGGGCCGTGGACTCCACGTTCGCGGTGCCGATCTGGTCGAAGGCGGCGGAGGCGCAGCGGTCGATCAGGACGGTGGGCAGGCCGGTGTCCTTGAGGTAGCGCAGGGCGGCGCCGCGGGCGCCGGCCGCGGTGGCCAGCAGCAGGCCGTCGACGCGGCGTTGGTGGAGGTTCTGTACGACCCGCAGCTCCTCGGCCGGGTCGTCGTGGGTGTCGGCTATCAGCAGGGTGTAGCCGGCGGCGCGGGCCGTGGCGTCGATCGACGAGACCATGTCCGCGAAGTGGAAGTTGGTGACGGCCGAGACCGCGAGCCCGAGGGTCTTGGTGCTGGAGGTCACCAGCGAGCGGGCGATGGTGTTCGGGATGTAGCCGGTGTCGCGCATGGCGGCGTGCACCTGGTCCCGGGTCTCCTCCTTCACGAACCGGGTCTTGTTGATCACGTGGGACACGGTCGAGACCGAGACACCGGCCCGACGTGCCACGTCGGCCATGGTCGCCATGCGTGCCTCCTCAGCGGTCTGTGCGTCCCCGCGATCGTACGTGAGGCCGGGTCCGGGAAAAGCGCTTGCGCAAACGCTTGCGCGAAATCGTTCGACAGGTCACGATGCCGTACCGGCGGTCACTTCCCGACCGGACCTCCGGCACCCAGCGTCGCGTGCCGGAGGTCCGTGACCGTCCCCTCCGGCTGCCGTGCGACGCGGCACCGGCTCCCGCCGCCCGTCCCGCCGACGGACGGCGGCGGGAGCAGCCGTACGCACCGGACCGCCGGACGACCGGCCCGGCGCGTGCGGTGCGCACCGGTACCAGCTGACTCCACGTCAGCCCACCTGAAGGAGAGCCGCCTTGTCCCGCACCGACACCGTCCTCCCGCCCGATCCGGGCGCACCGCCGCGCACGCGCGGCCGCGCAGCGGTCCTCGGCGCTTCCGCCGTCGCCGCGCTCGGCGGCTTCCTCTTCGGGTACGACACCGGGATCATCTCCTCGGCGCTGCTCCACATCACGCCCGAATTTCACCTCAGCGCCGGCATGCAGCAGATCACCGTGGCGTCCCTGCTGCTCGGCGCGATCGTCGGCGTACTGGTCAGCGGCGCGGTCACCGACGCGGCGGGCCGCCGCCGCACGCTGCTCACCGCCGCCGGTATCTTCACCGTGGGCGCCGTCGGCTGCGCCGTGGCGCCGGGCGTCGGCGTGCTCACCGGCGCCCGCTTCGTCCTCGGCCTCGCCATCGGCACCGCCTCGCTCGCCGTTCCCGCCTACATCGCCGAGATCGCGCCCAAGGAGAGCCGCGGCAAGCTGGTCTCGCTCAACCAGCTGATGATCACCGTCGGCATCTTCGTCTCCTACCTCGTCGGCTACGCCTTCGACGACGTGGCGCAGGGCTGGCGCTGGATGCTCGGCCTCGGCGCCGTCCCGTCCCTGCTGATGCTCGTCGGCGTGGCGCGGCTCTCGGAGAGCCCGCGCTGGCTGCTCACCCACGGCCGCCCCGACGAGGCGCGCGCCGTCCTGCGCCGTACGCGCACCGACGAGGAGGCCGAGCGCGAGATCCGCGAGATTCAGACGCTGGCGGCCCAGGAGTCGAAGATCGGCTACCGGGACCTGCTGCGCCCCGCCATGCGCCCGGCCGTGCTGCTCGGCGTGGTCGTCGCCGCCACGAACCAGCTCGTCGGCGTCAACGCGGTCATCTACTACGCGCCCACCATGCTCCAGCAGGCCGGCTTCGCCAGCTCCGCCGCGATCCTCTCCTCGCTCGGCATCGGCCTGGTCAACATGGTCCTCACCGGCGTCGCGCTGCTCCTGGTCGACAAGGTCGGCCGCCGCCCGCTGCTCCTCGGCGGTACCGCCGTCGTCGTCCTCGCGCTGGTCCTGCTCGGCGCGCTCTACCTCGCCGGCGACGGACAGCCCGCGCACAGCGGCCTGCTGGTCGCCGGACTCTGCCTCTACATCGGTGCGTTCGCGCCCAGCCTGGGGCTGGCGATCTGGCTGATCAACAGCGAGATCTTCCCCACCGCGGCACGCGGCAAGGCATCCTCCTTCGGCAACGTCACCCACTGGGGCCTGGACTTCGCCATCTCGCTCACCGTGCTGACCACCATCCAGGCCCTCACCCCCACCGGCCTGTTCTGGCTCTACGCCGCCTTCGGCCTGCTCGGCGTCGCCTACCTGCACCGCAAGCTCCCCGAGACCAAGGGCCGCAGCCTGGAGGACATCTCGGCGTCGCTGCGCGGCGGCCGCACGCCGGCGGGGAGCTGACCGCCACCGCGCTCACGTCTTCAGCGGGGTGTCCCGGCGCTCAGAGCCGCCGGGACACCTCGCTCGCCGCTTGGCACACCGCCGGCGCGAACTCGGTCAGCTGCTCCTCCGTCACCAGGAAGGCCGGCGAGGACACCGACACCGCGCCCATCGGGTAGCCCTCGCCGTCCAGTACGGGCGCTGCCACCGAGCACACCGCCCCGTCGGCCTCCTCGTACTCCGTCGCGAAGCCCTGCCCCCGTACCGTCGCCGGCTCCGCCGCCAGCCGGTCCCGGTCGGTGATCGTGCGGGGCGTCCGCGCGGGCAGACCCGCACGGTCCAGCAGCACGGCCGGGCGGCACATCCACCGTGCGCTGCTGACCGTCGACCCCGAGGGCGCAGGCCGGGACGCGGAGACGCTCGCGGCCGAACTGGCGGCCGGCACCCCGCCGGTCTTCCTGCGCGGCCACCACGCGGCGGAGGGGTGGCTCGCCGTCGACCCGCGCCCCCTCACGCCGAGGAGGAAGAGCTCCTCATCCGGCGGCTCACCGCCCTGCTGACGGGAGCACCCGCAGGACCGGAACCGCCGAACCGACGGGAGCACCCGCAGGACCGGAACGTCCGACCGTCCCGCCACCCGTCGGGGAGGAACCGCCGTGCCCACCCTGGAACGCCGCCTGGTGGTGACCGAGGACGCCGGGCTGCACGCCCGCCCGGCGGTCGCCTTCGCGCAGGCCGCGGGCCGTGCCGCGGCCGAGGTGACGGTCGCCAGGGCCGACGCGGGAGCCGCCGCGCGCCCCGTGCCGGCCCGCAGCGTCCTGTCCCTGCTCGGTCTCAACATCCGGCGCGGCGACGAGATCGTGCTGCGGGCCTCGGGCGCGGAGGCCGAGCGCGCCCTGGACGCCCTCGCGGCCCTCGCGGCCCCCACCTGACCGGCGGTTCCCGCCCGTTCCGTCGGTGCCATGACGATCACACGGTCCCGGGCGGTGGACACATCGTCCACAATCGCCGCGCGCGGCGAACCCGTTGGTCGTTGACCCTCCCCGCCCCTCTCCCACAAGGTGAGTAGAAGCCTGTGTCCGATCCATCCGGGAAAGGGCACCGGCCGCACCGTGCATCCGCACCGCCTCAACGCCGTGGGAGAGAGCTGTCGTATGAGCCACCTTTCCGAGCATCTGCGCCAGGCCACACCCGTCGTCGCCGAACGCGGCGAGGGCGTCCACCTCTTCGGTACGGACGGCCGCCGCTATCTGGACTTCACCGCCGGCATCGGCGTCACCAGCACCGGCCACTGTCACCCGCGCGTGGTCGCCGCCGCCCAGGAGCAGGTGGCCACCCTGATCCACGGCCAGTACACGACCGTCATGCACCAGCCGCTCCAGAAGCTGGTCGAACGGCTCGGCGACGTACTGCCGCAGGGGCTCGACAGCCTGTTCTTCTCCAACTCGGGAAGCGAGGCGGTCGAGGCCGCGATGCGGCTCGCCCGGCAGGCCACGGGCCGGCCCAACATCGTCGTCTGCCAGGGCGGCTTCCACGGCCGCACGGTCGCCGCCGCCTCCCTCACCACCTCCGGCACCAAGGTCCGTACGGGCTTCGGCCCGCTGATGAGCGGCGTCCACGTCACGCCCTTCCCGAACACCTACTACTACGCCTCCCGTTACGGCTGGGACGAGGAGGCCACCACCCGCTTCGCGCTGCGCGAGCTCGACCACCTCCTGCAGACCGTCACCGACCCCGACGACACCGCGGCGATCATCGTGGAGCCGGTGCTCGGCGAGGGCGGCTACACCCCCGCCAACACCGCCTTCCTCCAGGGCCTGCGGGAGCGCGCCGACCGGCACGGCATCCTGCTGATCCTGGACGAGGTGCAGACCGGCGTCGGCCGTACAGGGCGGTTCTGGGGCCACGACCACTTCGGCGTCCGGCCCGACATCATCATCACCGCCAAGGGCCTGGCCAGCGGCTTCCCGCTGTCCGGCATCGCCGCCTCCGACGAGGTGATGTCCAAGGCCCGGCCCGGCTCGCAGGGCGGCACGTACGGCGGGAATGCGGTGGCCTGCGCCGCGGCCCTCGCCACCCTCGACGTGGTCGAGGAGGAGGGGCTGGTCGCCAACGCCGCCACCATGGGTGCCCGGCTCCGCGCCGGCCTGGAGGACGTGGCCGCCAAGACCCCGGCCATCGGGGACGTACGCGGGCTCGGCCTGATGCTGGCCAACGAGTTCGTCACCGACGACGGGGAACCGGACGCCAAGACCGCGGCCCGCGTCCAGCAGGCCGCCGTGGACGAGGGACTGCTCCTCCTGACCTGCGGCCCGTGGGGCAACGTGGTCCGGCTGATCCCGGCGCTGATCGTGTCCGAGCAGCAGATCGACGAGGGGCTGCGGGCCTGGTCCGCCGCCGTCCAGGCGGGCTGCGCCGACCGCTGAGGCGCCGCACCGACCGGACCGGCCGGCCCCCGCACGGCAGGGGGCCGGCCGCCCGTACCCCTTTGCCCGTCCGGCGCCGGCCGCCCGTCCCCTCCGTCCGCACTCCGCCCGCTCCGCGCACCGAACCGCCGGGAGGCACCGATCATGACCACGACCACCAGCACCCAGCCGTCGGGCGCCGCGGACGCACCGCGCTCCGGCATCGGCGTCGTCGACGCGGCGCCCAAGCAGCTGTTCCTCGACGGCCGGTGGCAGGACGCCGCCGGCGGCCGCACCCTGCCCGTCGACGACCCGGCCACCGGGCGCGAGCTCTGTCAGGTCGCCGATGCCGCGCCCGAGGACGGCCGGCGCGCCCTGGACGCCGCGGTCGCGGCCCAGGAGTCCTGGGCGGCCACCGCGCCGCGCGCCCGCAGCGAGATCCTGCGCCGCGCCTACGAGCTGATCATCGAACGCAAGGAGGACCTCGCCCTCCTGATGACCCTGGAGATGGGCAAGCCACTGGCCGAGGCGCGCGGCGAGGTGGGCTACGCGGCGGAGTTCTTCCGCTGGTTCTCCGAGGAGGCCGTACGCATCGACGGCGGCATGTCCCGCACCCCCGACGGCGCCAACCGCGTCCTGGTCATGCGCCAGCCCGTCGGCCCCTGCATGCTCATCACCCCGTGGAACTTCCCGCTCGCGATGGGCACCCGCAAGATCGGCCCGGCGGTCGCGGCCGGCTGCACGATGATCCTCAAGCCGGCCCCGCAGACCCCGCTCTCCAGCCTGGCGCTGGCAGCCATCATGACCGAGGCCGGCCTGCCGCCCGGCGTCCTGAACGTCGTCACCACCACCGACGCGGCCGGCGTCGTGGAACCGCTGCTGCGCAGCGGCGACATCCGCAAGCTGTCCTTCACCGGCTCCACCCAGGTCGGCCGCATCCTCCTGTCCCAGTGCGCCGACACCGTCGTCCGCACCTCGATGGAGCTGGGCGGCAACGCGCCGTTCCTGGTCTTCGCCGACGCCGACCTGGACAAGGCCGTGGACGGCGCGATGGTCGCCAAGATGCGGAACATGGGCGAGGCCTGCACCGCCGCCAACCGCTTCTTCGTGCACCGCTCCGTCGCCGACGCCTTCGCCACCCGCCTCGCCGAGCGGATGGGCGCCCTCACCGTCGGCCCCGGCACCCAGGACGGCACCGACGTCGGCCCGCTGATCGACGCGGCCGGGCGTGACAAGGCCGCCGGCCTGGTCCAGGACGCCGTACGGCGCGGCGCCAAGACCGTCATCGGCGGCGAGGCGCCGGACGGCGCGGGCTACTTCTACCCGCCCACCGTTCTCACCGGCGTGCACCCGGACTCCGAGCTGATGTCGACGGAGATCTTCGGACCGGTCGCCGCGATCCTCACCTTCGACGACGAGGACGAGGTGGTCCGCGCCGCCAACGACACCGAATGGGGCCTGGTCGGCTACCTCTTCACCGAGAACCTGGACCGCGCGCTGCGGGTCGGCGAGCGGTTGGAGACCGGCATGGTCGGCGTCAACACCGGCCTGGTCTCCAACCCGGCGGCCCCCTTCGGCGGGGTCAAGCAGTCCGGGCTGGGCCGGGAGGGCGGCCGCGTCGGCATCGAGGAGTTCCTGGAGTACAAGTACCTGGCCATCCCGACCGGGCAGGGCTGACCGGGGGACGCCCGTGCCCCGTTCGGCCCGATGTGCTACTGCAATCAGGCGGTACCGGCGCTTTCCAGGTGGCGAACCCGCCGGGAAGGGTCATTCTCCCCATGAACAAGCACCCCTCTTCACGGGAGAGAACATGTCCATCCGTACCGCCCTCGCGGCGACCGCACTGGCCGCAGCGACCGTCCTCGGCGGCGCCACCGCCTCCTTCGCCGACGCCACCGCGGAAGGCAAGGCCCACGGCAGCCCGGGCGTCCTGTCCGGCAACGTCGTCCAGGTGCCGGTGGATGTGTCCGCGAACGTCTGCGGCAACAGCATCAACGTCATCGGCCTGCTGAACCCCGCGGCCGGCAACAGCTGCGTCGCGGACTCGGACCACCACGGCAAGCACCACAAGAAGCACCACGGCCGCTACTGACCGGCTGTCGCCACACACCGCGTCCGCCGCCGGGCAACCTCCGCGATCGGCCAGGCCATCGCCGACTCCCTCCCGAGTGCTCACAAGGCCGGTCGTTCCGACCCTGGTCAGGACGGTAGA